>JAFAGA010000068.1 GCA_023423045.1 Bacillota bacterium
GGCTCCTTTTTAATTTAACTTTCTTCTATAACAATCTGAATAGACTCCAGAATAATGCTACTATACATCAAGAATTTACCTGTTTTAATGTGCCTTTCATGTCAGATTTAATTTGACGATTTACACTTCAGCAATCCTAATTGCTTCATCCATTCTTATCAACTCCTTTAGATCTGTTTCCTCAAGGTTTCGATCGAAAAACTTTAGCCAGCGATGCAGGGAATTGTTGATGTCATAGATCCCCTCTTTATAAAACTTCTTTAGCTCCAGAAAATGTATTTCTTGGTCATCCGTCAGCAGCTCCTGCGGATGCTGGTCAATCCTGAAGTGACTGCTGATATGGAACTCCGCATAGGGCAGGTAATTAAAGTTAAGCAGGTTGATGGAGATTACCTTTCCCAGGTGACGGTAATCTTCTCCTTCGCGGATTCCGGATACAAAGAGTCTACCGTTGTAGTATTGACTGCGTTCCTTGATGTTGTCCTCATTCAATAGCTGAACTTCGATATTGACCTGGGTTTTATCCGGCAGTTTCGCCCGAATATCTAGCCTGCCAAACTTTCCTTCCGGGCTTTCCTTCGGCAGTTCCAGATTTTTTATAAGCTCCACTTCCGTAAGTTCTAACTCCAGTACTGCATTCAGGAAAGAGATCAGACAAACCTTGCATTCCTCTGTTCCCATGTATTGTTTGAAAAGATAATCATTCAGGGGATTCAGTCTTCCGGTCCGACTACGGGTAATGGTATAATTGGTTTTTGCAATGTTCTCGGGCTTAGCACTGCTTCTGACTCTTTCATCATGTTCGGTCTGTATATTATTTCTAGTATTGCTGCAGTGTTTGGTTTCGGTATAGTGTATTGGCTCTTCCTTCAATAGCATAGTAATTATCTCCTTTGTCTAAATGGAAGGAAGCCTGAAACAACAGATGTTTTGTTGTGTATGCGTCATATTTCATAACGATACTCTGTTGCTTACACTTCATACAAGGATAGCCCATTATAGCCTATTATAGCTATCCCTGCCTGTTATTACTATCCTGATTATAGCAGATACTGACGATGAGTGCAATAATGTGCTGAAGGCTTCCATTCCGTTGATTGGTAATGTGACGATGTTATGGCTGAATAGCCGGAGGCCGCTAAAGCGGCTGTGATTTATAAAGATTAGGAGAGATAGCTTTTCCTGATAGATATTATAGCATATGCTTGTCTTTATTTCCAGTTTTTCCAAATCGTCATATTTCTGAATTTATTGCTATTTATTGGTGAATTTTTCTTTTTATTAGTTTTTAACCGCTTTTCCTATTGAAAATATAATACATTTATCTGGAAGTATTTCTCATTTTTGCTTATAGTCCCCCTATATAATTGCTAGTTGACATAAAATCAACCATTATAGCAAAATTAGACTATACGTAGGGTTGATAAAATCGACAGATTATGATAACTTTGTAGTAGGAATGTACTATAGAAATTAAAGTTGGAATAGCTGATTAGATAAATACAATTTTACATAGAGCTGGGAGAATACAAATGAACTTAGTATCGATAATATTTAATAGGATGAGTCAAATTATTGAGGCTTTTTTGTGGTATCGGTTGATGACCAATATGCTGGAGAGAAAATATAGTAAAAAGATATATATGATTGCTACTGCGTTTATTTTTCTTCTGGTATTGATAAAAGAAGCGGTTTTTGATCAATCTTTCATGGAAAATTTGCGGGGTTATGGGTCGTTTGTTATAATCCTTTATACTTTAATTATAGGAATGATATTGTTTAAAAACTCATTCCTTGAGAAGCTAATTTGGTGGGGATTGTTTTATGCTGGATTGATGATTATGGAATTACTTGTATTATCTTTTATGAATGTAGTGCTTGAGATTCCTTTTGGGGAATTTCAAGCAAATAAAGTATTAAATTCATCTGCTACAATTATTACAAAGATTTTAACCCTGTTAGTCTTCGAGTTTATCATAAATAGAAGGAGAGAGCGACTAGAAATAAAGAAATCTACATATAAAAGTCTTGGGATATTGATGGTATCAAATGTTGTATTGATTATTGGTTGTGTTATTGTGTTTTTTAATGCTAATAATGTAGGATTTCGTGTAAATAGTATCATTCAGACTTTTCTAATTATAGCTTTGATTACTGCGTTAGTTATCAGTTCGCTTGTGTTTAAGATAGAGAAAGAATCAAGAGAAGAATTACAGACCAAACTTAAGCTGCAGCAAATAGAGATGGAATTAAAGCAGAGTAAAGATATGGCTAATGTTACCGAGAATCTGCGCAAATTGAGACATGATATGAACAACCATATTGGATTGATTAAGAATTTGGTCTATGCACAAAGGTACGAGGAGTTGAAGGAGTATATTGATGAAGTGTATCTGGATGTAGCAGTGGCTAATGAATACATTGTATCTGAGAATACTGCTCTGGCAGTATTATTGAATACGAAGAAGAGCAGAGCAAAGGAATTAAATATTGAATTCCAGAGTATAATAGCTGTTTCTGACCTTCAGATGCAGGATAAGGATATCTGTGTATTGTTCGGAAATCTACTGGACAATGCGATAGAAGCTGCCGAGATGGCAGTGAATAAGAAATTCATTGATCTCTCCATCCAACAGACACCTTCCGGTTGTATCATTGAATGTGAGAATTCCATGGGCAAAAAACCTGAGATGAAAAAAGGAAAATTTATGTCTAATAAAGAAAATGCCTATCTGCATGGAATCGGAACGGAGAATATCCAGGATATTGTGGCAAAGTATCATGGTGAAATCAAATTTGATTTTGATGATGAGGTTTTCAGTGTCCGCATTGTAATACCTCTGTAGGAGTACATAGGATAATGAATGAAGAGAGGATCAAGTATGAGGCTTAATATTGCGATCTGTGATGATGAAAATATCACACTTAAGATCAACTGTACCTATATCAAGGAGTTGGCGAAAAAGTACAGGGTAGATGCATCAATTAACGGTTTTAACAGCGGGGAAACAGTACTTGAGTATGCACAGAAGGAAGAGCTCGATATCCTGTTTATGGATATCGATATGAAGGGAATGAATGGAATACAGACAGCAGCCAGGGTTATGAAGAAGCATCCGCAAGCTATTATTATATTCATTACCGGGCACAGGGAATTTGCATATGATGCCTTTACGGTGGAAGCCTTCAGCTTTATTGTCAAACCCATTGATCCGGAGCGCTTAGAGAGGATATTCAAGAAAGCCATATTACAGGTAAATGACCTGAATTATCGCAAACAGCGTACACCGTTGATTATCACAGAAGATAATATAAAGAAAAAAATTAATCAGGGGATCATTCTATACATAGAGCGGAGCGATACGCAGAGTATGATAGTAACCAGGCAGTCCAAACATCTTGTATATGAGACGATTACCTCCCTGGCGGAGAGGCTTGAGGATAATTTTGTAAGAATTAGTCAAGGGGTTGTAGTGAATTTGTCGGAGGTGGTTCAGATTCAACTAAATCAGGTGGTTATGAGAACCGGTGAGAGATTCAATATCGGCAGGACATATTCAAAAGAATTTAAAAAAAGGTACTTGGAAAATCACCAGATATAGGCTATAATAGTAGAGAATTAACAAATATAGTCGAAAGGTGTAGAACAGGAGTGAGATGAATGTTGTATAAGATGCTGACAGATAGAATATTGAACCATCTGGCAACGAATACGAGCATTGATATGGGGCATCGCGAAATTTATGCTTATTCTCTGGAAAGATATATTTCGGGCTTTGTTAATTTTATAGTCTTTGCCATTGTAGCAGCCATATGTGGTATACCAGTGGAGACAGTTGTTTTTGGGATATTTTATGGACCGCTTCGCAAATATGCCGGGGGTTATCATGCAAAAACCAGAAGCAAATGTATGGTTTTATCGATATTTATTCTGCTGTCACTTGTTAAATTGGCAGAAGGGTTAGTTTTACTGAGTTATTGGAAGCTATTGGCGGTTATTTTTTTGCTAATTGCGGGTTTGCTGATTTTCTGGCTTGCACCGGTGGATTCTGAGAACAGGAGATTATCGGAGGAGGTAAAAAAGCAGTATCGAAGGAAATCAAGATGGATTTTTGCAGTGGATTGTCTATTTATTATATTGACAGTGGCCTGTCTGGAGTCTTTTGGCAACTATATTTTAATTGGCTCACTTGCAGTTTTCCTTGAGGGTATATTTTTGGTACCACATAAATTAACTATGAGACAAAAGTATGCTCCTAGATAGATCGGCGCATACGCAAAGGGCGTAGAAATTACGCAGAAACGGAGAATTATATGAAGAACAACAGTTTATCGACAAAATTATGCAAAAAAGTGTTATCGGCATCTATGGCTTCCTTAGTAAATGTGTACACAGAATGCATTTTAATCATGTATGAGCCGAAGCAACCGGAGAATCTGAGTAAGGTAGAGCTGAAACAGATAAGGGATAGTATTAGATAAGGAAGGCCGTACAAAAAAGAATGGCTTATGTGGAGAAGATGCCACATAAGCCATTCTTTTTTAACGTAAGAGTGGTTGCATAGCCTGTTACTAAGGGGCTAAAAGCGTAAGCGACTCTTAAGAAAGAATGTACTATTCGCTGATAATCGGAACATACAGAATAATTAGGAAAAAGTGCAGAATAATAAGGAATGCCTGTTGTTAACAGGGTAAAATCTGCAGAATTATCAATGAAAATATTCACTTAATCATGTTTTATTGAAGCCTATCCAGATTTTTGTTAGAATGCATGTAACAGCTAATGGGACATAGGAGAACAAAAGTGCTGAATATTCGTGTTAATAGCAAGGAGGAGCAGCCAGAGGAAATGGGTTCTCTTTCGATGGATATTGAGAATTGCACCGTTGCAGGCATCACCGGCAGGAAGAAGCAGTCCTTTATGTCGTTATTATCTGGCTTGGAGAGTTTCGAGGGTGATGTGGTGCTGGATACTATAAGCATGAAGGGAAGTTATGATGAGTATCTGGAGCAGGTTGCGGTGATAACAAAGGATTCCGTTGTTAATACCGATTTGTCAGTGAATGATTACCTGGATTTCTATGGTACCTTATCCAATGCTCTTGATGATAGTTATGAGGAGCGAAAGAAGAAGCTGCTCAGAGAATTTGGTTTACTTAGATATATCAACACCGGCATTAATTATCTTAAGGAATTGGATCGAAAGAAAGTTAAATTAATTAGTTTATTTCTTAAAGAACATTCTTTAATTTTGCTGGATGCCTTCCTGGAGAACTTTCAGCCGAAGGATATGAAGAAGATTATGGTGTTTTTGGAGAACTATGCCAAGGGAGAAAGAATTGTTTTAATTGGTTCCGATGACTATAATCTCCTGCAAAGCTGCAGTGAAAGGATTTATGTATTAAATTAAATTGCGTCATGAGAGGCGACTCTTAGCATATATCGAGTTGTATAGGGGAATATACAACATTAACAGTATACATAGATTTGTATTGGGCAAGCAATACAAATCTATGCCATATTGTTTTTATGTGTTAAAATAGTAACGTATTCAAATAACGAGTGGTACGTTTGACCTGCCACTCTTATATTAATTAAATATCGGACGATACGCCGCTGACGGCGGCAGAATGTGAGGGAGCCATGAATGAGACAATCAGACAGCTGAAGGAGAGGAAATCGGTTCGGGTTTTTGAGAACCGGACAATATCTGAGGAGTTGAAAAGAGAAATAGTGGAAGCTGCATTCGAAGCTCCGACTGCCGGTTCGATGATGTTGTACAGTATCATCGATGTTACCGATGCCCAGTTGAAAAAGCAGCTGGCAATTGCCTGCGATAATCAGCCGTTTATTATGAATGCTCCTGTGGTTCTGGTATTTTTGGCAGATTATCAGAGATGGTATGATGCCTTCTGTCAGGCGGACTGTAAACCGCGTAAGCCGGGGGAGGGTGATTTGCTGCTTGCCTGTGCGGATGCTATCATTGCTGCACAGAACACGGCGGTGGCGGCTGAGTCCCTTGGAATTGGCTCCTGCTACATTGGAGATATATTGGAGAATTGTGAAACGGTAAGAGAGCTTCTTCAACTTCCCGAATATGTATTGCCTGCGGCGATGCTGGTATATGGTTATCCGGCAGAAAGCCAGATTAAAAGAAAGAAACCGGTGCGTTTTGAGAAAGAATATCTTGTATATGAGAATCAGTATCGCAGATTATCCAAAGAAGAGCAGAGACAGATGCATATCGTGAGGAATAAGAAGGCAGGACTTCCTGACAAGGATGTATCGGAAGGAATCGCGGCACTTTGCAATCGTAAGTATATGTCTGACTTTTCGCTGGAGATGAATCGTTCCGCGGCCCTATATTTGGAGAATTTTCGCCAGGGGCAGAAGGAAGAATAGAAGATAGCGGCGGGAATAACATTGTATGGCCGGTTTGTGGCGGATGCTGCTATTCATAGATGGCTTAGCTTTGACAATAAAAAGGTTTTGCGTAATGCACTTTATCTCATAGGTGAGAGCTGCATTATGCAAAACCTTTTGTTCGTACAAAAACCCAAGTCAAGTTTCTTCGGGAAGAAAGCTATCTGGAACTTTGTAATTCCAGCTTAGCCAGCTGAATGCAGCCCATAATACCCTGTTTGTCTTGCAGGGAAGCAGGCACAATATATTGGTCCAAATCCTCCATCTGACTGGTTCGGATATATCCGTTCAGAAGACGGGCAACCTCCTTGCGAATCATGGGAAAGAGCTGTTCCTGGTGCATTACTCCACCGCCAAGAATTATTTTGTGCGGTGAAAGAGTCAAGATATAATCGGCAATTCCATGAGCAATATAGTATGCCTCAAGCTCCCAGACCTTTTCCTCATCCCTCAGCTCATATGCTTTTTTCTGCCAACGTTTCTCGATTGCAGGACCGGAAGCCAGACCTTCCAGGCAATTGGGATGATAGGGACAAATACTCTCGAAGATATCTTCCGGATGCTTGCTCAATAATACATGACCGGCTTCCGGGTGCAGCATTCCGTGCAGCAGCTGGCCGTTCATGTATACGCCGACGCCGATGCCGGTGCCGATAGTAATATAGATTCCGGAGGACAGTCCCTTCATACATCCCCAGGTTGCTTCTCCAAGAACGGAAGCATTAACATCGGTATCAAAGCCGATAGGGATATCCAAGGCATCCTTTAAATATCCGACCAGATTAAAATTAGCCCATGCCAGCTTGGGGGTTGATGTAATATAGCCATAGGTAGGAGAATTTCTATCCAGGTCGATAGGGCCGAAGGAACCAATACCCAGAGCCTCAATCTTCTTGTCCTGAAAATAATCTACGATTTTTGCCATTGTTGTGTCCGGCGTTTCTGTGGGAATGGATTGCTGCTCCAATATTTCTCCATTCTCATTACCGATTGCCATCACCATTTTTGTGCCGCCTGCTTCTAAAGCTCCGAATAACATTGCATTTACCTCCAAAATACGCATTTGTAAAATAAATTTCTCATCTCTACTATTGTAAACCATAAGGACTAAAAAATATAGTACAAGAATGAAAAATATAAAATCCGGAGTTACAGTTCAGAATGCCGCATACTGAACTGCAACTCCGCAGCAATTAATTCTAAAAAGCAGCATATCAGGAAAGAATAAAGCAGGACAATTCCTCATTAAACCGATCCTGTTCTTCGATAAACAGGGCATGACCGCTGTTTTCAAAGGGGATTAACCTGGAATTTGCCAGCAGTCTGTTCTGAATCTCGCTCAGAACAAAGGGTACGACATTATCATGAATTCCATGCATAATCAATGTGGGGAGAAGCAGCTTCTCAAAATCGGAGGATAGATCCTCTATGATCCAGGTCTTTTCGATGGCAGCGGTTGCCCAGCCCGCTGCCTGGAAGCCCAGGTTGAGGAACCAGTCCATCATCGGAGAACCGACATTTTGGAAAAAGAAATTTGCCCCGAATTCCTGCAGCATCCTTGGACGGTTGGTATAGGTTTCCTTAATCATGGCCGTCACATTTTCCTTGGGAATACCATATGGAAAGTTAGGGCGCATGATCAGGCTGGGAGCAGCAGCTGCGCATAACACCAGCTTCCTGATGCCGTGGGCCCGGTGGCGGGCAGCATACCGGATTGCAATGGCGCCTCCGGTAGAATGTCCTAATAATGTGGCGTTCTTTAGATTAAGAGTATCAATAACACAGCGTACATCATCCGCAAGGCGGTCATAGTCGTAGCCTGTCAGCGGCCGGTCGGACTGTCCAAATCCCCTTTGGTCCAGGCCGATGCATCGAAAGCCCTGCCTGGACAGCTGATTAAATTGGTATTCAAACAAATCGTGGCTTCCCGGCCAACCGTGGAGAAATAAAATAGTATTTTCCCCTGCCGGATTCAAATCCTCAAGGTACAGGTTAACATTTGGTTCTACATTCACATAATATCCCATGGGTCCCCCCTGAAATAAAACAATCAATCCATTGTATTCAGCAGTAAAGCGCCTGGATACTATTATTGGGGATGGAAAGGAACTGGCGGAGGAATATTAATTAATGAAGGAATGGGATCTTATTTCCTGAATAAACTGTAATAGCTTATGAATTCGGTGGTTGAATATTTTATGGAAAAAAGCAGGATACTCCGTTACTTAGATCATACCTTCCAATTGGTTATTACGATTGCTCTGGTGTATCTGGCGCTTTCGAAAGCGGTAGTTTTATACCAGGAAACTCTTGGTCCTCCCGGCAGGGCGGAAGAGGTCTCGCTGCTTCGGGAGGCCGGTGCATCAAAGGACAGCAGCACAGGCCTGATTGAAACGGTAGAATACCAGGAGGATGGGATTACCGCTGCCTATCCGAGGGTGTTGTCAGGGGAGTCTGAGGAGAGTGTGAAGCAATGGAATCAATTAATTAAGAAGGATTTCGATAAAATCCTGCAGATATATTCCTTCCATCCATTTCCAGGACCAACACCCCAGCCTTCCGGCACCGTGCCCAGGCTCTTGGACCTATCCTATGAGCTGAAGGAGGATTCAAAAGAACTGCTCAGCATCTTATACCATGCTGATTATAACAGCAGCTATTCTGCCCATCCCAGCAATCTGGTGTATACAACGAATATTGATAAAAAGAAGAATCAAAGGCTGAGACTGGGAGATATTGTCCGTCTGGACGATGCCTTTGTAAAAGAATTTCGTACATGGAAGATCAGCTCTGCGATAGAGGATAGTGAGGAAATTGATAAAGCAATTTATGATTATATTGGGAACATTACGGATGAAGAGCTGCTGCAGGGTTTTCGCGCCGCCGATCTTATCGGCTCAGGTAATCCATGGGGCATCTATAGCTATCAGGAGGCAGGCAGGTTGGGGATCAGTATCGGTGTTCCCAACTATGCAGGAGACCACGCTGAATTTGAAAAACCTCTTTCCCAGCTAAAGGGCTATCTAAAACAATGAGTGGCACGCTTTGCGAGCCACTCTTATCTTGCGTACTCAATCCAATTGTTTGGTGGACGATGCACTAGTTTTCCAGTATCTTCTTGAGTTCGTCCATAAAAGTGCCTACATCCTTGAACTCACGATAAACGGATGCAAAGCGTACATAGGCCACCGGGTCCAGACTCTTGAGCTTATCCATCAAAATCTCACCGATCACATAGCTTGGTATCTCTTTATCTTCACGGTTAAAGATGATTGTCTCAACCTCATCAATGAGGGACGTGATCTGATCTACGGAGATAGGCCGCTTATGGCAGGAACGGAACACTCCGGCTTCAATCTTGGAACGGTCGTAGGGTTCACGATTATTATCCTTTTTAATGACAACAAGCGGGATTGTCTCTACCTTTTCGTAGGTAGTGAACCGGCGCTGGCATTCGTCACACTGACGTCTTCTGCGGATGGAGTTGTTGTCATCCGCCGGTCTGGAATCAATTACCCTTGTATTGTCTTTACCACAAAACGGGCACTTCATAGTAGTATCCTCCTAATCTTTGAGAAAATTAAGATATGGAACAATATCTTAATTAATCATTAACTTGATTATATTGAAGATTTCAATAACGGTCAAGGGATTATTACAAATCAGGGCAAAATCCGTCAATCATCCTATTTTGACAAGACATTTTTCGATATCCACATCCACCAGTATGATATCAATACCAATTTGTTTAATGCAGCTGCAGCTGATAACGTATTCATGATCTCTGCCAAGGATACCCCAGACCTTGCAGGGACCCGGAATAATGATGTGCGTAACCATTCCGGTACAAACATCGAATTCAATATCGCAGACGAAACCCAGTCGGATGCAGTCTCTGCAATTAATGACTTCCTTTTCACGAAGTTCACAAATGCGCATAAGAATCTCCATTCTGCCGTTGCTTTGTAACAGCATGACATACGATTACTTGGTTCATTATATGCAAAGAATCGGCGAAAGTCGATTAATTTATAAAAATGTTCCAGTTCAGCCTGCGGCATGCGGACACTCCGCATGCCGCAGGCTGAACTGGAACATGAAAATAGGGTTCTTCCAAATTCTTCTTGTCAAGGGAAATGCATTTTGTTATACTGATTTTAAGCAAATGATTCCTTCGTTGTGGAGAGACAGGGAAGGAGCAGCTATGTTTAGTAAAGCCTATAGTGCGGCAATCTGTGGGATTGATGCACTGATCGTATCGGTTGAGGCGGATGTCAGCGACGGACTGCCGGTCTTTGATATGGTGGGATATCTTGGTTCGGAGGTGAAGGAAGCCAGAGAAAGGGTGCGCATAGCCCTTAAGAATTCGGGTTTTCGGCTTCCGGCCAAAAGAATCACCGTCAATTTGTCACCTGCGGATGTGCGCAAGGAAGGAACCGTCTTTGATTTGTCTGTTGCAATTGCAATTCTTGTGGCCTTTGGTCATCTTCCCCAGGAGTGTTTGAGGAATACTCTGTTCGTCGGGGAACTCAGCTTAAACGGTAATGTGAATAGAGTAAACGGTGTCCTGCCCATTGTTTATGCCGCAAGGGGGCAGGGCCTTGTCAGGTGCGTCGTTCCGCTGGAGAATGCCAGAGAAGGAGCAGTGGTAGGCGGGATGGATATCTATGGTATCTCCACCCTGGAGGAGGCTGTCCTTTTGCTGAAAGGAAAATTAGAGAAAGAGCCGGAGCAGGTGGATGTAAAAGGACTTTTCGCTGATGGCGGCAAAGAAGAAGAGCTTGATTTTTCGGAGGTGGCAGGCCAGCTGGCGGCAAAGCGCGCTATTGAAATTGCAGTCTCCGGTATGCACAATATTTTGATGGTGGGTCCTCCGGGTTCGGGCAAAACGATGCTGGCCAAACGGATTCCTGCCATTATGCCCGAGCTTTCTTTTGAGGAAAGTATGGAAATCTCTAAAATTTATAGCATTGCAGGGCTGATGGAGCAGCGGCCTTTAATTACCAGGCGCCCCTTTCGCAGTCCGCATCACACGATTACCACCTCTGCTCTGGTGGGAGGAGGCAGGGTACCCAGACCTGGCGAAATCAGCCTGGCCCATCTCGGTGTCCTGTTTCTGGACGAACTTCCCGAATTTCACAAAAATACCATAGAGGTGCTGCGCCAGCCCATGGAAGACAGAACGGTAACCATAGCCAGGCTGAATACTTCCTATTGTTATCCCTCGGGTTTTATGGCGGTCGCCGCGATGAACCCCTGCCCTTGCGGTTATTATCCGGATCGGAACCGCTGCAACTGTACATCAAATCAGGTCAAAAACTATCTGGGACGTATATCGAATCCGCTGCTGGACCGTTTTGATATCTGCACTGAGACTCTGCCCATGAATTATCAGGAACTTCAGACTCCGGTAAAGCAGGAAAGCTCTGAGGAAATCAGAAAAAGAGTTGCCAGGGCACGGCATATTCAGCTGGAGAGGTATCAGGGACAAAAGATTTATTTTAATTCCCGGCTGGCACCCGGAATGATTAAGAAATACTGTAAGCTGGAAGCGCGGGAGCAGTCCCTGCTGGAAGAAGCCTTTGTGAGAATGAAGCTCAGCGCTCGGGTTTACCACCGGATTCTTAAGGTGGCCCGCACGATCGCGGATTTGGATGGAAGTGAGGCGATCACCGTGCGACATATCAGCGAGGCCATCTGTTACCGAAGCATTGACCAGAAATATTGGGGAGAAATGTGAATTGTAACGCAAATTTACATGGAAAAGAGGATATTATGAGCAGAACAGAAAGTATGGAAAAGGCGGAATATGGGTATTGGCTGGCAAATCTGCCGGGTATCGGGCTTAGAAAAATAGAGAGGCTGCTGGAAATCTTCATGGATTCCAAAACTGTCTATGAAGCGACAGAGAAGGAGCTTCATGCGCTTAAGAAGGACGGGATTCTGCCGGAGCAGTTTAGCAGCAGGGATATTGAAACCATCCTTGGAACCAGGGATAAGGATGAGATCCATGATAGCTATACTAAACTAATCTCTCGCGGCATATATTTTGTCACAAGGGAGGATAATGAATATCCGGAGCAGCTGCGAAACATTTTCGGAGCGCCCTACGGCTTGTATGTCAAGGGAAAACTTCCCGGTAGGAAGGAGAAGTGTCTGGCCATCATCGGAGCGCGGGAATGTTCTCCCTATGGAAGAGAGATGGCAGCCTGTCTGTCAGACGCTGCGGCAAGGGCAGGGATCGCAGTCATCAGCGGCCTGGCAAGAGGGATTGACGGATATGCTCATGAGGGAGCTCTGGCTGCAGGAGGTGCAACCTACGGGGTTTTGGGCTGCGGTATCGATATCTGCTATCCGAGGGAGAATTTTAAGCTTTATATGGAGATGCAAAGAGAGGGTGGTGTTATCAGTGAATATGCCCCCGGCACCCGGCCGGCAGCGGGCAATTTTCCCATGAGGAACCGCATTATCAGCGGTATCAGTGACGCAGTTGTGGTCATTGAAGCAAAGAAAAAAAGCGGTTCACTGATTACGGTGGACCTGGGGCTGGAGCAGGGAAAGGAAATCTATGCCATACCTGGAAAAGCCACGGACCGGCTCAGTGAAGGCTGTAATAATTTAATAAAAATGGGGGCAAAATTAGTTACATCTCCGAAAGATATTTTGGAGGATTTTATTCCAAATTATGAACAAACCATGGACGAAATGAAAAAAAATAATAAACTTCTTGAAAAAGTAGGAAAAATAGTATATGCTTCTCTTTGTTTGGAGCCAAAGCATATAGAGGAAATCGCTCAGATGACCGGACTCTCTCTGGAGGTCCTGATGGAACAGCTGTTTCTTCTGGAAATGGACGGGTTTGTCAGACAAACAAGAAAAAATTATTATGTAGTTGCAGCCAGTAAATAGCAGACAATATTTGCAAAGGGATTGTGAAACAATTTTGAAAAATCTTTGATTCTTCAAATTATCTACAAATAGAAATGAGGGAAATACTTACATGCCAAAATATCTTGTGATTGTGGAATCGCCGGCTAAGGCCAAGACGATTAAGAAGTTTCTGGGAGCCAATTATGAAGTTCTTGCATCGAACGGCCATGTCAGGGATTTGCCGAAGAGCCAGTTAGGCTTCGATATAGATAATGATTTTGAACCGAAGTATATAACCATTCGGGGAAAAGGGGATTTATTGGCCAAGCTCCGCAAGGAAGTGAAAAAGGCCGACAGAGTATATCTCGCTACTGACCCTGACCGTGAGGGAGAAGCGATCTCCTGGCATTTATCAAAGACATTGAAATTAGAAGAAAAGGATTCCAGCAGAATAACCTTTAATGAGATTACCAAGAATGCGGTAAAGGCATCCATCAAGCAGGCCAGGGACATTGATATGGATTTGGTGAATGCGCAACAGGCGAGGAGAATGCTTGACCGTATGGTGGGTTACCGGATCAGCCCTCTGCTGTGGTCCAAGATAAAGCGAGGCCTGAGTGCAGGCAGGGTTCAGTCGGTGGCCCTTAGAATTATCTGTGACCGGGAGGATGAAATTAACGCTTTTGTTCCAGAGGAATACTGGAACCTGGAGGCGCAGTTTGAGATTAAGGGTAAGAAAAAACCTCTGATCGCAAAGCTGAACGGCTCCAAAAAGGTGATCCGAAGTGAAGCCGAGATGAATGAGATTCTGAAGCAGCTTCAGAATGCGGAATTCACAGTCAGCGAGATAAAGAAATCGGAGAGAATACGCAAGGCTCCGCTTCCTTTTACAACAAGTACACTCCAGCAGGAAGCTGCCAAGGCGCTGAACTTCTCAACCCAGAAGACGATGCAGGTAGCCCAGCAGCTTTATGAGGGTGTGGATATTAAGGGGCACGGAACCGTCGGTCTGATCACCTACCTTCGTACCGATTCTGTTCGTATCAGCGATGAGGCGGATCAGTCTGCGAAGCAATATATTAAAGAGCAGTACGGCGGAGAATTTGTTGCTCAGGTACAAAACCAGGGCCGTACCGGCAAGAAGATACAGGATGCCCATGAGGCCATCCGTCCCACCTATGTGGAGTTTACACCCGAGGAATTAAAGCAGAGCCTGAGCAGGGATCAGTTCCGTCTCTACCAGTTAATATGGAGGCGTTTTCTTGCAAGCAGGATGGAGCCGGCAAGATATGAGACCACTTCTCTTAAGATCGATGCCAATGGGCTTAAATTCACAGCCTCAGCATCAAAGCTGATTTTTGACGGTTTTATGAGTGTATATATTCCGGAGGAGGAAGAGGAGGAAGCAGGCATCTCCTTTGAGAGTCTCAAGGAGGGCGAGCGTCTGACCCTGATGAAACTGGAGCAGAGCCAGCATTTTACCCAACCCCCGGCCCACTATACGGAAGCCTCCCTTGTAAAGACCCTGGAGGAACTGGGAATCGGCCGGCCCAGCACCTATGCTCCCACCATTACCACAATTATCGCAAGGAGATATGTGACCAGGGAGAACAAAAACCTCTATGTGACGGAGCTTGGCGAAGCGGTGAATAATATCATGAAAGCGGCCTTTTCCAGTATTGTTGATGTGAACTTTACAGCCAATATGGAATCCCTGCTGGACTGCGTCGAGGATGGAACGGTTCAATGGAAGACGGTTATCAGTAATTTCTATCCTGATCTGGAGGAAGCGGTGAATAATGCACATGTGGAATTGGATAAGATTCAGATAGAGGATGAAGTCTCCGAAGAGGTTTGTGAGGAATGCGGCAGAAACATGGTGATCAAATACGGACCCCATGGCAAATTCCTTGCCTGCCCCGGATTTCCGGATTGTAAAAACACCAAGCCCTATCTGGAGAAGATTGGAGTTGCATGTCCGTATTGCGGCAGCGATATTGTCCTCAGAAAGACGAAAAAGGGCAGAAAGTATTACGGCTGCATCAATAATCCTGACTGTGAATTCATGACCTGGCAGAAGCCATCCTCCGTCCGTTGTGAGAAATGTGGAGGTATCCTTCTGGAGAAAGGCAATAAGCTGGTATGCAATGATGAAAAATGCGGATTTGTGACAAAATAAAAGTTTTTTAAAAAATACGCAAAATTGGATATAAAAAATGAAAATTATATAATAATGTGCGTCAAAATGCGGATAAGCCTATTGTTTTTAGTGATAATATGTGATAAAATTGAAAAGGTACTACAATTAGAAATAATTTCTAATTGGAATCCGAGAGGGTCTGAAGAAAACTGGGAGGAACCATGTAATGAGTGTACAGTTACTAGATAAGACAAGAAAAATCAATAACCTGCTGCATAATAATAATTCGCATAAGGTTGTATTTAATGACATCTGTGTGGTCTTGAGCGAAATACTGGCATCCAATGTGTTGGTAATCAGCCGTAAAGGAAAGGTGCTTGGGGTCAAGAACCGCAATGATATCATTGAAATCAGGGAATTAATCAAGGATGCGGTAGGAAGACATATAGACGGCTTATTGAATGAAAGACTTTTGAACATATTATCTACAAAGGAGAATGTGAACTTAAGAACTCTGGGCTTTGAGTTTGAGAATGTTGACACTTATCAGGCAATCATAACTCCCATCGATATTGCTGGTGAGAGGCTGGGCACATTATTTTTATATAAGAACGGACCCCAATACACGTTGGATGATATCATTTTAAGTGAATACGGCACAACAGTGGTCGGTCTTGAGATGATGCGTTCCGTGAATGAAGAGAATGCGGAAGAGAATCGGAAGGTGCAGATCGTAAAATCAGCCATCAGCACCCTATCCTTCTCGGAACTGGAAGCAATTACCCATATTTTTGAGGAGCTTAAGGGGAATGAGGGTATTCTGGTAGCCAGTAAGATTGCCGATCGTGTGGGAATTACACGTTCTGTGATTGTAAATGCTCTTCGCAAGTTTGAAAGTGCGGGAGTAATTGAATCCCGTTCCTCCGGCATGAAAGGAACCTATATTCGGGTTTTGAACGATGTTGTATTTGAGGAACTGAAAAATTTGAATAATCAATGATAAATGGATTTGGAATGCAAAAGGATTTGTGAGATTAGGTCTCATAAATCCTTTTTTTGCGGGACACGGATTTCCTTTATTATCCAAATTTATACAAGGTCTAGTATAATCCTACTAATTTTTTAAATATATCTTGTGTTTTTACAATTATTAATTATAATTATGTTTAGAAAGGAGTGCAGTTATGATAGGCTCAAACGCATTTAATTACATTAATGTATTAGATAAGGCGGCGGATGCAAGTTGGAAGCGCAACGAAGTCATCACCAATAATCTTGCCAATGTAAGTACCCCGGGTTATAAGAGAAAGGATATTCAATTCGAATCCTATCTGATGTCGGCCCTGCTGGGTGATGGTTCACTGGATAAGAGAGTGGCACAGGCAAAGCTGAATACGCTGGATGCCACGGTATATACAGATCGTGCAGATCTGAGCTACCGTCTTGACGGCAACAATGTGGATATTGATACCGAGTCTGCGGCGCTGGCACAGAACCAGATACGCTATTACACCCTGCTGGATTCCATGACTCAGGAGTTCAACCGAATTAAGACCGTACTTGCAAGATAGGGACAGCTTAGAATAGTTAAGGATTTAACATAGATCACGGAGGATGAAGGGCTGTAGGAAAATACCATGCCGCAGAAAAGCGGCGGAACGGAGAAGTAGATATGTCATATATGAACGGTATGAATGTTAGTGCCAGCGGCATGTCCGCCCAGAGGCTTAGGCTTGATATTATTTCACAGAATATAGCCAATGTAAGTACAACCCGCGATGCGAACGGGAATGTGTATCGCCGCAAGGAAGTTGTATTTTCGGAAAAGGATGTGACTCCATTTGGTGATATCCTGATGAAGACTGCCGGAACCGCCGGAAACGGTGTGAAAGTTACACAGATTTTAGAGGACACCGAAGCCGCCATGAGGAAGGTATTTGATCCGTCCCATCCGGATGCGGACGAGGAAGGCTATGTGACCTATCCCAATGTCAATGTAGTGCAGGAGATGACTGACATGATTGATGCCTCCCGCTCCTACGAAGCGAATGTGACGGCCTTCAATGCTAGCAAGAATATGGCGCTGAAGGGCCTCGAGGTAGGCAAATAGATTAAAGGAAGTACGGCACTTTAGCGGAATGGAGATTAGGATATGAATATAACGTCAATCGGGAATATTACGGATTTTAGTAAGCTTGGAGTGAAATCCGCAGCCGGGATAGCCGGGAATAATAATGCCACCTTTGAGAGCCTGTTTGAGGCAGCGGTCAATATGGTAAAAGAGACCAATGCTTATACCAACGAGGCGGAGGAGGCCCAGATGGCCTATGCCCTTGGTCTGACAGACAGCACCCATGACCTGCAGGTTGCACAATATAAGGCGAATATGTCGCTGCAGTATACAGTTGCGGTACGCAACGCAGTATTGGATGCCTATAAAGAAATAATGAGTCTGCAGTTTTAGCGGAAATTCTGCAAATACATACTAAGGAGCTAAGAGGTAATGGCAGAAAGATTAAAACAAGTACCAAAGCAATTGCTTGATTTTTGGAATAAATATACCAGCAAGCAGAAGACGATCGTGATCAGTGTCTTCTGTGTCCTTGTATTGGCCTTTGCGTTTCTTATCTTTTTAATGCAGCGGGTGGAATATGAGGTGCTGACCATTGCCGAGGATTCAAAGGGGGCCAGTGATGTTATTGAGCTTCTTAAAACGGAGGATATTTCCTACCGCCTGGAATCGGATAATCGTACGGTAAAGGTGGATGCCAAAAAATATTCGGATGCGATTTTGCTGCTGGCCAGCAATGACATGCCTTCTACCGGTTTAAGCATTGATGAACTTCTGAACAACAGCTTGAGTACGACGAATTATGACCGTTCCCTGAAGCTGAATCTCTATCTGCAGAATCAACTGCGAAATTACATACAGAAGATGGAGGGTGTCGATGATGCCCAGGTGTATTATATTCCTGCGGAAAAAACAGCCTCTATTCTGACGGAAGCCCAGGATACCAGTGCCAGCGTCCTGCTGACGGTAAATGACGATTTCCGGATTCAAACAGCAGAAACCATCGCCGAGATGGTGGCGTCAATTATCGGAAACAAGAAAGCGGATAAGATTAAGGTTGTTGACCAGGCAGGAAATCTGCTTTACGGCGGAGAACAGGATCTTTATTCGGGAAGTGCAAATTCCAATGCTGATTTTAAGGAAAGGCTGCGCAATACCTTTATTAACAATCTTTATATGGGATTATTAAAGAATGGCTTTGATGATGCGGAGATTATGCCGAATCTGGTGCTGGATATGGACAAGGCGGAGCAGCTCTATACGGAGTATCTCCCGGCTGAGGGGCAGGATCAGGGCCTTTACAGCCACAGTTATACCTATACCTCGGAGAATGCCAATTCTTCCGGAGGGATACCGGGGACATCTTCTAATGATAATGATACCAGCTACATGATGCAGGATGTGAATTCCTCCGGCGGCAGTGTGGAGATTGAGGAGTATGATTACCTGCCGAACACCCGGGTGACCAATACGGTATATGAGGTCGGCGCCATAGTTCCGGAAGCCTCCTCCATAAGCATCGTGTTGCGCAGGGCGATTAATTATAAGGAAGAGGAGCTGGAGATGGAGGGGCTGCTGGAAGGGACAACCTTTGAGGAATATGCCCTTCGTAATAATGATAGCCGTACAGTGACAGTTGATCCGTCCATCTATGATTTGGTATCTATGGCGACAGGAATCGCCCAAGACAGAATTACTATTCTGGCCTATGAACAGCCTGTATTTGTGCCCAAGGTAGAGACGGTGAGAAGCCTGACCGATTATCTGCAGATTATAGTTGCGGTACTGATTGTAGGATTTTTGATATATGTGGTATTCATGGGAGTCAGACCGGTTGAAGTGACGGAGCTGGAACCGGAATTATCCGTAGAGCAGCTTTTGGCAACCACCAGAGAGAACCAGAGTATAGAAGATATTGAATTTAGTGAGGGGTCCGAGGTTCGCAGGATGATCGAGAAATTTGTGGACGAGAAGCCTGAGGCGGTGGCGCAGCTTTTGCGCAATTGGCTCAACGAGGACTGGGATTAATATAATGTTTAGTAGAAACTGCCGCCGGGCGGCAGAATGGAGGTTGTTATGGCGCGAAACAGCGGTGAGATCAGCGGTATTCAGAAAGCGGCTATTTTGTTAATCTCCCTGGGACCGGAACGTTCCGCAAGTATATTCAAGCATCTGAAGGAAGATGAAATAGAGACGATGACCCTTGAAATTGCCAATACCCGGAGTATATCCCCGGCCACGAAGGATCAGGTCATGGATGAGTTTTATGAGATCTGTCTGGCACAGCAGTATATTGCCGAGGGTGGTATCTCCTATGCGAAGGAGTTGCTGGAAAAGGCGCTTGGAGCGGAGAAGGCCAGAGATGTCATCGGCAAGCTGACCGCTTCCCTACAGGTAAGGCCATTCGAGTTTGTGCGTAAAACCGATGCGTCCCAGCTGCTGAACTTCATCCAGGATGAACATCCTCAGACCATCGCGCTTATTCTGTCCTATCTTTCTCCGCAGCAGGCGTCCACAATTATCTCTTCCCTGGCGCCGGACAAGCAGGCGGATGTGGCGAAACGTATCGCTCAGATGGATCGTACCTCTCCGGATGTGATCAAGGAAGTGGAGAAGGTGCTGGAGAGAAAGCTGGCATCCTTGATGAATCAGGATTATACCATTGTTGGCGGCGTAGATTCCATCGTAGAGATCTTAAATACGGTTGACCGCGGTACCGAGAAGCATATTATGGAGACTCTGGAAATCGAAGAGCCTGAGCTGGCAGATGAAATCCGCCGTAAGATGTTCGTATTTGAGGATATCCTCAGTCTGGATGACAAATCCATCCAGAGAGTTCTGCGCGAGGTGGACAATAATGAACTGGCGGTTGCTCTGAAGGGCTCCAATGAAGAAGTCCAGAACGTGATCTTTAACAATCTGTCCAAGCGGCTTGCAGCTATGATTCGTGAAGATATGGAATATATGGGACCTGTACGTCTCAAGGATGTTGAAGAGGCACAGCAGAAGATTGTTAATATTATCAGGAAGCTGGAGGATTCCTCTGAGATTATTATTTCCAGAGGCGGAGGTGACGAGATCGTTGTCTAATGTGATTAAAGCGTATTCCATCCGTTATGAAGAAGAGGCAAAGAAGACCATCGATACCCATCTTCGGCTTGACAAGGAACTGGAAGAACGCAGAAAGATGGTGCTGCAGCAAACCTTCCCGCAAGAGGACGGGGAGTTCGCTCCCGGGCTCAGAGCCGTAGTAGTCGATCCCGAAGCTCAGGAACAAGAGCTTGGAGAAAGGGCTCAGGAGGTTCTGGAAGAGGCAAAAAGGGAAGCAAAGGCCATCCTGGAGAATGCCGAAAAAGAGGCAGAGAAGCTTCAAAAGGAAACCTACGCTGACGCTCAAAAAAAGGGTTACGGCGACGGTTTGCTTCAGAGCCAGATGGAAATTAATAAGTTAAAGGCCGAATATGAAGAAAAGGCACGCTATTTACAGAGGCAGTACGAGGAAATGACATCTGCCTATGAACCTCAGATGGCTGAAATTATTGCCTCATTGGTGGAGCGGATGACCGGAATTGTAGTGGAGGACAGGGAGGAAGTTATCCTGTATCTGATCGACCGGGCGTTGAATCGCATGGATAAAGAGGACGAGTATACCATCCGGGTCTCGAAGGAGGAATATGAAGCGGTTTCACTGAGACGGGATATGCTGCTCAGTGCCATAGGCCGGGAGGTTACGCTGAATATCACCGCGGATGCGGCTCTGAAGAAGAACCAGTGTTTCATTGAAACCGAATATAAAGTGATTAATTGCAGTCTTGACATACAATTGAACAATTTGATCACGGATTTAAAGTTGATTGCCGGTGTCTGAAACATCCAAATAAAATGCAGCAATCTAGTGAGGAAATGATGGTGCCAATTGATTTTGATAAATATAAGCAGCTGTTGGATCGGTCCTATGAGCAGGAGATTGGCAGAGTGGTGAAGCTGGTAGGTCTGGCAATTGAAGCCTCCGGTCCCAGCGCAAATTTGAATGATGTCTGTTACATAAGCGGAGCGGGACAGAATAGTAAAATTCCCGCCGAGGTTGTAGGGTTCCGTGATAACAGAATTCTTCTGATGCCATACGGTGATATGACCGGAATTGGTATCGGGAGCCTGGTGGAGAACTCTGATTCAGCCTTTAAGGTTCCGGTAGGAAAGGAGCTTTTAGGCAAGATTCTGGATGGTCTGGGAGAGCCGATGGATGGCTCCGGGATTTTGGGGAGCCGGCATTATCCGTCAGAGGCACCGCCGCCGGATCCTCTCAAGCGAAAGATTATTGATGAGGTATTGCCCCTTGGGGTAAAAGCGGTGGATGGACTGCTTACTGTAGGGAAGGGGCAGAGAATTGGAATCTTTGCAGGCAGCGGAGTTGGTAAGAGTACCCTGCTGGGGATGTTCGCACGAAATACAAAAGCGGATATCAATGTAATTGCCTTGATCGGAGAGCGCGGCAGGGAGGTTCGGGAGTTCATTGAACGGGATCTTGGAGAGGAAGGCATCAGGCGCTCCGTGCTTGTAGTGGCCACCTCCGACAAGCCGGCCTTAATCCGTAAGAAAGCGGCGAAGACGGCAACTGCGATTGCAGAATATTTCCGGGACCAGGGCAAGGATGTATTGCTGATGATGGATTCCCTGACCCGTTTTTCCATGGCGCAGAGAGAGATCGGTCTTGCTTCCGGCGAACCTCCGGTATCCAGAGGGTATCCGCCCAGCGTATATTCGGAGATGCCCAGGCTTTTAGAGAGGGCAGGCAATTCGGAGCATGGCTCCATTACCGGACTGTACACCGTACTGGTGGACGGCGACGATTTTAACGAACCGATTACAGACACGGCGAGAAGTATTCTGGATGGACATATTATGCTGTCCCGTAAGCTGGGGCATAAGAATCATTATCCGGCAATTGACGTACTGCAAAGCATCTCCCGTTGTATGAGCTCTATCGTAACTTCAGAGCACAAGGCGGCGGCAGGAAGACTGAAGAATGTATTGGCAACCTACCAGGATGCCGAAGATCTAATTAATATCGGTGCATATAAGAATGGATCCAATCCTGATATCGATTATGCGATAGCAAAGATTAGGGAAGTCAATGCTTTTCTGCAGCAGGATGTGAATGAAAAGCTTGGTTTTCAGGAAGAGATCACAAGACTGATGGAGATATTTAATCAAGAATGAAAAAATTTCGATATAGTATGGAGAATTTGCTTCAGGTTAAGGGAAAGCTGGAGGATCAGGCCAAAATAACCTATGGGGCGGCCAGGCTTCGGCTGACGCAGGAAGAAGAGAAGCTGGAGCAGATGAAATTACGCAGGAATTCCTTTGTAGAGGAGCTTCGCCGATTGCGCAGCACCAGGCTGGATTTGCCAAAAATCAAGCAGTGTGAGCAGGCAACCTGGATAATGGATCAAAATATCAAGCAGCAGATGACGGTAGTGAGAAATGCGGCCCACCGGCTGGAGATCGCTCGAATCAGACTGAATGATGCGATGGTGGAACGAAAGACACAGGAACGGTTGAAGGAGAGTGCTTTTGAAGCATATCTTCTGGAGCTGGACAGCGAGGAGCAAAAGGAAGTGGATGAGCTTAACAGTTTTAACTACAGCAAACCTGCGGCCTATGAGGAGGACAGATAATGGCAAAGAGGGACAAGGCCGACAACGGCGTTAACGAAAAAAAAGAAGGCAGCAAAATCCTGACCATATTGATCGCCCTGCTGATCGTTGTTATCTGGCTCGCCGTATTTGCATTATTAATTAAACTTGATGTCGGCGGCTTCGGTTCAGGAGTTTTGCGCCCGATCTTAAGAGGCGTGCCGGTAGTCAACCTGATTCTTCCCCAGGCAGGGGATGAACAGATTGCCGAGGAGAACAATTATGAGTATAAATCACTTCCGGAGGCGATGGCCAGGGTTCATGAGTTGGAACAGATCATTGCCGACATGAATAAGAATTCCCAGGACAGCAGCGGTAATGTGGCGGAACTTCAGGCAGAGATAGATCGGCTTAAGGTATTTGAGGAAAATCAGCTTGCATTTGAAGAGAGGGTCAGAGAATTTGATAAAAAGGTAGTGTTTAACGATGCTGCCCCGGATATCGAAGAATATAAGCAATATTATGAAGCGATTAATCCTACGACTGCGGAGGAAATCTACCGTCAGGTTGTGGAACAGCTGCAATATTCCAATGCCATCAAGGAAAAGGCCGAGATCTACAGGAAGATGGATCCCAAGGCGGCAGCGCAGATTATGGAAACCATGACTGCCGATGTGGAGGCTGTGGCGCAGATATTGCTCAGCATGCGACCGAAGGAAAGTGCGTCTATCCTGGCGGAGATGGATAATGTGGTAGCAGCTAAAATCACCAAAAAGATGCTGGATATGGATGCCGAGAAATTGGCGCATTAGAACATGGGTTACAGTCAGAAGCAGGGCTTCTGTTGTAATATAGAATAAATATTCAGGAAAGGAGGAAGAGGATATGACAACGCAGCGCGTTATAACCCAGACAGCCCAATTATTTGGCGGTGCTGCCGGAAGCGGTGTTTCAAAAGGAAAGCAGGCCGGAGGCGGTTTTGACTTGGTGATTGACAGTACGATGAAGGCAGGCACAGGTATGGTAGGCAAAGCCGATGGTACAGGAAGGAAAGCTGCTTTGCCCCCCGCCGAGAAGCAGGACAGGAATAACATGGATGCAGCCAGAGAGGACGCCGGACAGGCAGGGGACACCGTTCGAAGCAGTACGAAGACGGATTCTCAGCAGGCAGCGCAGACAGAAAGGCAGTCAAAGACAGTCAGGACGGCAGAAGGCAAGGTCAGGACAGAGGCAGAAGATACCGGAAAAGTGGCAACAGATGAAGCGACACTGGAGAAGATAGCCGCCATGCTTAATACAGTGCGGGCAACTGTGATGGAACTGCTTAATCTTAGCGCCGAAGAGCTTGATGGACTTCTTGGGGAGCTGGGCCTGGAACTGGCGGATTTATTGGAGCCGCATAATTTACAGCAGTTGGTCCTGGCAAACCATGGAGAGAGTGATATTCTGGCTGTATTAACGGATGAAAATCTGGCAGATATGATGAACAGGCTGATTCAGGCTGTTGATGCCGTGAAGCAGGATGCCGGATTGGAGCTGAGTCTGGAGCAGATTAAGAGAATGCTGGAAGATACGGTATTGCAACAGAACAAAAGGAATGAGTCCCAGGAAAAGGGCATCGGAGATGAAACTGAGATTTCTTCGGATGCCGGCAGGGATAAGACCGGCAGAATGCTGTCCGCAAACAATGAGGAGAGCAGTACCGGTTCCGTGAAAGCGGAGGAAAACGGCCTTCCTGTTAGCTCTAAACTGTCTGAAGCCGGAGACAGCTCATCAGAGGGCCAGCCGCAGTTAAGAGGCGATGATGAGCCGGAGTTAAGGGCAGCGAACCAGTTCGAGGCCTTTGTAAATAATTTGTCCAAGGCAGCCGACACAACACAGGTGGAAGCACAGGGAAACCTGGTTCGAATGACAGAAATCAGAGAAATTGCCAATCAGATTATTCAGCGGATTCGGGTGACAATCCAGCCGGATCAGACATCCATGGAGTTGCAGTTAAATCCCGAGCATTTGGGCAGAGTTAATTTATCACTGCAATCAAAGAATGGCATTATGACAGCCCAGTTTGTTGTACAGAATGAGATCAGCAGGGAAGCGATTGAGAGTCAATTACATACCTTGCGTGAAACCCTTAATCAACAGGGACTTAAGGTTGAGGCCATCGAAGTATCGATTGCCGCGAATTCCTTTGAGCAAAGCAATAACCATAATTTTGATGAGCAGGCGCAGGCAAAACCGGACCGCAGTAATCACAGGATTTCTCTCGAGGATGCGGTGAATATGACGGAAGAGACGCAGGAAGAGGCTTCCGGGCAGGATCTGTCAGGAGTACGGGGAAGTCAGATTGACTATACGGCTTAGCGGGAAGAAGGCAAGCCGATAGAGACATAATGAATAATTCAACGATTTATGAAAGGAGGAATAGCATGAGTGATTTGATTTTGGGAGTGAAAGAAGGCGTTGTTCAAGAGCCCTCCTCTGCCCCAAAAGCCTCGTCAAACAAAAATGAACTGGGCAAGGACGCATTTTTGCAGTTGCTGGTAACCCAGATGAAGTATCAGGACCCGTTAAATCCCAATACGGATACGGAGTACATAGCACAATTGGCAACTTTTTCACAGCTGGAACAACTTCAGAATCTCAGCGCGGCGGCGAATAATACACAAGCCCTGGGATTGGTCGGAAAGACCGTAATTCTTAAGACGGAGTCGGCAACCGGCGGTACCAATTATATTACCGGTAAGGTGGACTATGTATCCATGTCGGGCACCAAAACTCAATTTTCTGTCGATGGCAGACTGTATAATTTCAATCAGCTGGATACGGTGCTGGGCGATGATTATGTGCTGGAGCAGGGACGTCCCGGGGTAGAAGCAGTCGAGTTAACCTTTGATGCCAATGAACCTAAGGATTTAAGCTTTACGGTGAAGCTGGGAGAGGGAGATACGGCAGCGGATGATATCGCTTTGGCCATCGGAGATGCCATCATTGATCCGAATTTGGTGAAGCTGGCAGGGAACAAGGTGACAATCAGCAGTGATGTTTTTGCAAATCTGGTAAATGGCAGCTATAAGCTGACTGTGGGCTTTAATGATCCGGCATTGACCACGATAAAGAATAAGATTACGTTGAAGATTCAAAATTCCAAGGCAACAACCGAGCCGGATGAGATCAAAGACCCGGCAGAGGAGCCCGGTACAACGGTATGATCAACCGTGGACTGAAAGATTGAAAAGTAAATTTGTATTTGATTAAAGGAAGGTGAGGCTATATGAATATACCAATGAATCAATTTCCTTCCATTGAGCAGATGACACAGCAGCTGAATGCCACAAGGAATGCGGGAAGCAGCATTCAAAAGCAATCTGGTGCTACCCCTTTTTCTGAAATATTAAAGTATAAACAGGAAATTGGAGAAGCCGGCGAGCTGAAATTTTCGAAGCATGCGAACGAACGTCTGGCCAGCAGAAATATCGATCTGACCGATGAGCAGCTGGAGCGCCTGGAAAGCGGTGCAAGGAAGGCAAGTGAGAAGGGAATCAACGAATCCCTGGTAATGGTGGACAATCTGGCATTTATTGTTAATGTGAGAAATAATACGGTAATCACAGCGGTGAATGACGCAGACGATAAAGTGTTCACGAATATTGATGGAGCAGTAATCATGTAGAAGCCGGACCTTACGGAGGCTTTGGTATCCATGACCGACAGATTGGATACCTGTGATGAATGCAGAAATTGGAGGTCAATTAATTATGATGAGATCATTATTTTCTGGTGTATCCGGTTTAAGGGTACATCAGACCAAGATGGATGTTATCGGTAATAACATCTCAAACGTTAATACCATCGGCTTTAAATCAAGCTCAGTAACCTTTGCCGATGTATTTTATCAGACAACACAGAGCGCATCCGGACCCAATGCCGCAACAGGAATGGCGGGAAGGAATGCGATGCAGATCGGTCTTGGATCGAATGTAGCGTCTATAAAAGCAGCGGTTACCACTCAGGGTGCATCCCAGAGGACGGATAACCCTTTCGATGTTATGATTGAAGGCGACAGCTTCTTCATCGTGAACAACGGCGGGACCAACTATTTCACCAAGTCAGGCTCCTTCAATGTGGATGCCCTTGGTAACTTGTGCACTCCTTCCGGCGCGATGGTTATGGGATGGCAGGTGGATCCCAATGATGTGACAAAGACAGTAGCGGACGTGGTGTCTCCGCTGAGAATTATGTCAGCCGAGAATCTCTATGCCGAGCCGGAGGCAACAACAAACATAAATATCTCCGGCAATATTGACAGTAAGGATACCCAGCTGACAAGCGATACCGGAAAGAGAGTCAATATATCCTTCTACGATAAAATGGGTCACAGCTATACTGCTGATTTGGTAGTGAGGCAGACAACAGATTCTACCGCCACTTATACCGTTGCCCTTACGGACATTAAAGGAGAGGACGGAAGCTCTATCTTTGTTACAAAAAATGTCGATCCCGATACCGGAGAGGTTACTTATGAACCCTCTGCCTATGCCGGCACCGGTTTCAGCTTTGGAGGTATAGATGTAAGCGGTATAGATGTCGATGAAACGACGGGTAAGGTTACCATTGATACCACTGATGTTCCAGCCCTGTATTTTAACGGAGCAAACGGTGAGTTTGTCAAGGTAGGTGAAGAAGATGGAACGAAGAGCCTGACTCTTACTATTAATGCAGAGCCGAATGCCTTTGAACCCATCGATATTGATTTCTCCTCGATTACCATGTATTCCACCAGTGGTTCCTCTTCGCTGCAGGCAGCCAAAGGAAGCCTCGAGGGATTGGGAGCAGGTAAGAAGGTCGGCAATATGACCGGTGTCAGCATCGATGGAGCAGGTAAGATATACGGTAAATATGATAATGGTGACAGCAGGCTGCTGGGACAGATTGCAGTAGCAAGCTTTGCCAATCCGGCAGGTCTGGAAGCAGTTGGCAACAGCATGTTTGCGGCGACACAGAACTCGGGCCAGTTTGACGGAATAGGGCAGGATCCTACGCAGGGAGGCGGAAGCTTAACGACAGGTGTACTGGAGATGTCAAATGTTGATTTATCCCAGCAGTTTACGGATATGATCACTACCCAAAGAGGATTCCAGGCTAACTCAAGAATAATAACGACATCTGATACCCTGTTGGAGGAACTGATTAATTTGAAGAGATAACACGGGGCTGATGTATGAATAGAAATGCCATATGTCAGTAATGATGGGTGGCGGTTGTTACTGCCACCCATTGATATCGTATAGGATAGTTCTCCTATACGATATCAATGCTCCGCAGGATGCGCACCTCGCGGAGAGGAAGTTTATTGCTGCGCAATCCGCTCGGGCGCGAAAGTGTCAGCAAGCTGACACTTTTAATGAGAAAGGAGAAGCTGCAGACGGGGTGTACCGGCAGGAACTGCCGGCGGGAAGGAGGCAAAAGTGATTGAGGTCACAAGACTGAATGAGACGAAATTAATTGTGAATGCCGATTTGATTGAGAAAGTGGAGGAGAATCCGGATACGGTGATTACACTATCCTCAGGGAGCAAAATAATTGTAAAAGAAAGTAGACAAGAGATAAGAAATCTTGTAATATTATACAAAAAAGAAATTTTTGGTCGAGATTTGTAGAAACAATGATTGCAGTTCCTGTAAGGCCAACTGCAGCAAATAATACGGCTTCAAAGGATAAAATAATATAGATGGAAGGTGACAATTTTGGATTTAGCGTCCATATTAGGATTAGTGCTATGTTTCATCGTGGTTGTTTACGGAATTTTGGTCGGTCAGCCCAGTTTATCGGTTATCATGAACTTTGTGGACATTCCGTCCGTATTCATTACGATTGGAGGAGGTCTATGCTGTGTTCTCTTTATGTCTCCCAGCTTAAAAGGCTTCATAGAAAATCTGGCAAGTATAAGGCATGCCATGACGACACTTCCTTCCAATGAAGAGCAGACCATCAGAGAGATTATTGACTTGTCCAACGTGGCAAGAAAAGAGGGGCTGCTGGCGCTGGAAGAAGCGGCCAATGGTATTGAGGATGAGTTTCTGAAAAAAGGAGTATTACTTATTGTTGACGGTACAGATCCGGAATTGGTTCGAAGCATTATGGAAACAGAATTAAGCTGTATCGAAGGGAGACACTCCAGTAAAATCAGCTTCTGGGACGGACTGGCAGCGATGGGTCCCGCCTGGGGTATGATTGGTACCCTGATTGGTCTTATAAACATGCTGAAGAAAATGGACGACGCGAAGGCGATTGGTCCGGCCATGGCAACAGCATTAATTACGACCTTTTATGGCTCTATGATTGCCAACTGGATATGTATTCCGGTCTCAACAAAACTAAAGGCAAAGAGTGCCCAGGAGGTTATGATCAAGGAAGTCATGGTGGAAGGACTGCTATCGATCCAGGCAGGTGAGAATCCCAGAGTAATTGAAGAAAAATTAAAATCCTTCCTATCACCGGCACGCAGGGCCGGAATGAAGGAAGAAGGCGGTGAAGTCCTTGGCTAGAAAGAAGAAGGAAGAAGGAGGGGGCGGCGGTGGGAATGCCCCATGGCTGAACACTTTTGCGGATTTGATGAATCTGCTGTTATGCTTCTTTGTCTTGCTGTTTTCCATGTCCACCGTGGATGCTGATAAATTTGAGAAAATATCCATGTCTCTGGCCAATGCTATTGGTATCCTGGACGGCGGATTAGAGGCTATTGGTTCCGGGAATCTGATTTCTTCCGGTATGACACAGATGACTGAATTGGACGAGTTCTATACCTCCATGGGTAAAGCCAGTGTAGAATCCGGAGATGATATGGCTGCCGAGGAGAGTGAGAATCCCGGGGAGAGCGGACATAGTTCGGAGGAGGTACAAACCCCAGGAGGAATGGGAGATGCTCAGCTTTCCGAGGCTATGGAACGTATTGAGAAGGAGATGAAGTCCGTTTCTGCATCCATGTATGACCAGTTGTCTGATATAACAGGAAAATATAATCTAGGTGATTATGTTGAGCTTAGCATCGACCCGGAATACCGGTTTGTGCAGCTGACTCTGAAGGGTTCCGTGCTCTTTGACTCGGGGAAAGCGGATATTAAGAATGCTGCGCAGCCAATTATGGATAAAATAGGTCAGGTTCTGCATAGTTTTAACGGTTATACCGTTGAGATAACAGGACATACGGATAATGTGCCGATGACCAGTGATTCCTATCGGGATAATAACTGGCTTTCCTCGGCAAGAGCTTTAAGCGCCGCAGAATATTTGATTAAAAACGGTGGACTGGATCCAAAGCATCTGAAATATTCCGGCCGCGGCGAATACGATCCGATTGCCGATAATGCCACAGCTCAGGGCAGGGCTATGAACCGGAGAATTGAGATAAAAATATATAATGAATACAGCGGTGATTAAGGATAGGTACGCGCTGTTTCATAATACAAACATGGAAAAGCTGTCATACGGCGGCATGGAGGCTTCTATGAGAAAGAACATTCTGACAATTATCATTATGGCAATTACGCTTATTAATACGGTATTGCTGGCATTACTGATTTTTACCATTGTTCCGGCGGCGAATAAAACAAGCCGTTTAATGGATAAGATTGCATCTATCGTGGATTTGGAATTGGAGTCACCGGAAGCAGAGAACAAGGAGTTCGCTGTATCTGACCTCGCAACCTATACGATGGAGGAAAAGCTGACCATCAATCTTAAGAAAACAGCAGACGGGAAGGATCATTACGCAGTGATGAATGTTTCCCTGGCTATGAACAGCAAGCATAAGGATTATGATACGCTGAATCTTAAGATTGCGGATAATGAGAATACAATCAAGGAAATTGTCCAGGAGGAGTTTGCAAAGTATACTATAGATGAAGTGAATTCCAAGAAAACAGAGATCAAGGATCAGGTCATCGCCCGGGTTCAAGAGTTGATGCAGTCTGATTTCATTGTCAATGTTTCCTTTGGCAGTCTGGTCTTCAAATAGGTAAGTATTTCCTAGGCGGGAGGAAGCGAATTCTCTCGAAAGAGGATGATTTTCTTGTTATTATATGTTATTATGTAGCTAATATGCCAGGGAGGAAATGACAATGGGCGACGTCTTATCCCAAAATGAGATTGACAACCTGCTGGCTGCGTTAAGCAGCGGTGAACTGGATGCGGACGATTATAAAGAATCGTCGGAGAAGCAGGTAAAGAATTATGATTTTGCCAGACCCTCCAAGTTCTCGAAGGAACACCTTCGTACGTTGAATATAATATTCGAACATTATGCGAGACTGCTTTCCACGAATTTGCCGGCCTATCTGAGGAAGAATGTGCAGGTGGAGGTGATCAATTCGGAGGCGGTGCAATTTTCGGAATTTACCAACGCCTTGGCCAATCCTGTGCTGCTTGGGATTATTGATTTTGCTCCTTTGGAGGGTAATATCATTCTCGAATTGGCGGATAATCTGGGGTATGCCATCGTTGACCGAATGCTGGGCGGAGGAGGATATCCTCTTGAGAAGGTGAGGGACTTCTCAGAAATTGAGCTGACAATTATTGAACGCATCTTTAATATCTGTACTAATTTACTCCGGGAACCATGGGAGAATGTGATTCAGGTGCAACCCAGACTGCTGCGGATTGAGACAAACTCCCAGTTTGCACAGATTATCTCTCCAAGTGAGATGATTTCCATCGTAACCTTGAAGCTGAAAATCGGCAATATTGAAGGGATGATGAATATCTGTCTTCCCTATGTATGTCTGGAGAAGGTTATTGATAAATTGAATACAAAGTATTGGTATTCGACCATGCAGATGAGCGATGACAAATCCTATCAGGAGGTCATTGAAATCGCCATCTCCAAGGCAAGGGTGCCGATACGTGCGGTGCTTGGCAAGAGCACGATTTCTGTGAATGATTTTATGAATATGCAGCGTGGGGATATTATTAAGTTGAATTCAAAGGTGGAAGATGAATTGGCCGTCTATGTCGGTAACTTAAATAAATTTACCGCACTTCCGGGTGCATCCTCAGGTTCCTATGCGGTAAAAATTTCATCAATAATCAGAGGAGAGGAGTAACAGACTATGGATGGTATGCTATCTCAGGAAGAGATTAATGCTTTATTGAACGGCATGGGTGCGGAGAGCCCGGATAGCACGGTAACAGAGACGCTGACGGATGCGGAGAAGGATGCGATTGGCGAGATCTCTAATATCAGCATGGGAACAGCCGCAACAACACTGTTTTCCCTGGTCAACCAGCGTGTGAATATTACCACCCCGGTGGTGGAATATGCGACCTGGAAGGATCTTGTCAACAGCTATGACAAGCCCTGTGTGTTCATTCAGATTTATTATGAGGACGGACTTGACGGCAATAATATATTGATTTTAAAGGAAAAGGATGTTAAAGTCATTACGGATTTAATGATGGGGGGAGACGGTACCAACGTCCCCGATGAGCTCACGGAGCTTCATCTGAGCGCCATCAGCGAGGCGATGAACCAGATGATGGGTTCTGCCGCAACAAGTATCTCCTCTATGCTGGAGAAAAGAGTGAATATCAGCCCGCCTTCCTCTGCGGTAGTGGAATTGGATGAGAGCGTTGATGGTGAGGATATTGCGGAATTCTTGAAGGGCAATTTTGTCCGTGTCTCCTTCCACATGGAGATAGGAGATCTGGTGGACAGTGTACTGATGCAGCTGTATCCTTTTGATTTTGCGAGAGATCTTTACCGGCAGTTTATCCAGGCGACCACCATGGAACCGGATATTCCTACCAGGCCGGCCGTAGATAATACGCCGAAGAAGACGCAGACACCGCCTCCTGAGCAGCAACAGCCGGTGCCTCCGCCGATGCCTCAGGGCTATAATCCCTATGCTAATATGGGATATCCTCCTCAGGGAATGCCTCAGCCGATGGCCTATATGATGCCACCGATGCAGGATGTGAATGCTTCGCCGGTTCAATTTACACCCTTTGTTCCCGGGACAGGAGGAGCAGTACAGCCGGAAAATATTGACTTATTAATGGATGTACCTTTGGAAGTGACGGTGGAATTAGGAAGAACCAGCAAATCTATTAAAGAAATACTGGACTTTTCACCCGGAACTATTATAGAATTGAATCGATTAGCCGGTGAGCCGATCGATGTGCTTGTTAACGGAAAATTTGTCGCAAAGGGCGAAGTAGTCGTAATGGAAGAAGCTTTCGGCATCCGGGTAACAGAAATAACAAAACAAAAGTAAAAAGATCAAAAATCAATACACACAAAAGGATAGGAGAATGAACATGGCAAAGAGTATTTTAATTTGTGATGATGCGGCGTTTATGAGAATGATGATTAAGGACATTCTGACTAAGAATGGCTATAATATCGCCGGAGAGGCTGAGAATGGCCTGAAAGCTGTGGATAAGTATCAGGAAACAAAGCCGGATTTGGTTATGATGGATATTACCATGCCTGAGATGGACGGTATTCAGGCATTGAAGAAAATTAAGGCGGCGGATCCCGGTGCCAATGTTATTATGTGCTCTGCCATGGGCCAGCAGGCAATGGTTATCGAATCCATCCAGTCCGGTGCGAAGGATTTTATCGTAAAGCCTTTCCAGGCAGATCGTGTTCTGGAAGCGGTGAAGAAGGCGGTAGGTTGATTTCGTACATTGAGGTGAGGAGTAGATATGACAGAAAAAACTGCGGTCATGTTGCTGGAACAGCTTGATTTGAATCAATTGCTGAACACCCCGACACCTTCCCCGGCAGACGCGGAGCTTGCTGAAAGGATATCCGGAGGAAGTACCGGCACAAATAGTTTCTGGCAATTGGCCGGCTTGGTTTTGATGTTGATTATTATTCTGGTTGCCGCGTATTATACCTCCAGATTAGTTGGAGGTATCAAGCTTGGGCAGCTTCGAAAAAGTAATTTCCAGGTGATAGATTCTTACCGGGTCACACCGAACAAGGCATTACAGATTGTCAGGATAGGGAATAAATACATCGTGATTGCCATTGGAAAAGATGATATTAATTTTATTACGGAGTTGGATGAATCAGAAGTAATCCTGAAGGAGTTCCAGCAGGGTGAAAAGCGAGGCTTCGATCAGAGTTTCAAACAGATCTTGGACAAGCTGAAGAATAATTATGATGCAAAGGCTGATAACCATGAAGATACAAAATAGAAGTAAGGGCATATGGCTTGGAATTCTCTCCATGCTGATGATCATTGGTATGTTTCTCCTGCTTCGGGAGGACAGGGTATATGCCCAAACGGTACAGGATACGGTTACTACCACAGCCGAGAGCAGCGGGAACAATCTCAGCGGAGCCCTTGGCCCTCTGGAATTTACCCTGAATACAGACGAGGATGCCAAAAATCTTTCCCCCACCCTTCAGATGTTATTGGTGCTCACCATAATATCAATCGCACCCTCTATTTTAATCATGGTGACCTCTTTTACCAGGATTATTATTGTACTGCATTTTATCAGGGCGGCACTGGGGACCACTACAACACCTCCGAATCAGGTATTGGTGAGCCTGGCTCTGTTTTTAACCTTTTTTATCATGAATCCTGTATTCAATCAAGTTAATACGGATGCGATTAAACCCCTAAGTGCAGGGACCATCACTCAGGAGGAAGCCTTTGAAGCCGGTATGGTTCCGATACGCTCCTTTATGCTGAAACAGATGGTAGGGAATCCCAAGGACCTGCGGCTGTTTATGGATATCGCAGGTATCGAGTCTGTTGCTTCCCCGGATGATCTTCCCATTACCGTGATCATTCCGGCTTTCATAATCAGCGAGTTGAGAAAGGCTTTTATTCTTGGATTTTTGATTTATATTCCGTTTATTGTGATTGATATGGTAGTTGCCTCAACCCTGATGTCCATGGGTATGATGATGCTGCCGCCGACGATGATATCCATGCCTTTCAAGATACTGCTGTTTATTATTGCGGATGGCTGGAATTTGACCATCGGAGGACTTGTGAAAACATTTTACTGAGGACGTACATAATTTAGACAGGACAAAAGCCGCATAATGGCGGCCCGAGCTGATTTATCATATTGCATCCATTAAAAGTGGCGGGAGGGAAGCCGGTATGAATGAAGTTGTTATAATTGATATTGCGAGACAGGCGGTATTTTTGGTACTGAAGGCATCGGCTCCGATGCTTCTGACCTCTCTGGTGGTGGGATTGACGGTCAGTATTTTGCAGACGGTTACATCAATCCAGGAGCAAACCCTCACATTTGTTCCGAAGCTTGTTGCGGTTTTCCTTGTCATGATTTTGGCAGGCAGCTGGATTTTAAATTCATTAAAGGAATATATGGTGGGGTTATTCTCCAATTTCAGCTATTATATTAACGCTTTATGACCTTTTCAATAGATAATTTTGAGATTTTTTTATTTGTACTTGTGAGGATTACCGGATTTATCTTTACGGCTCCTTTTTTTTCGCTAAGAAATGTGCCGGTCAGGGTAAAAACCGGATTGTCTATATTTTTAACTGCAATTCTTTTTTACAGCGTTCCATATAGTACACCTGAATATACCGGGGTGATTGAATTTGCGATGCTGATCGCGAAGGAAGCCCTGGCCGGCGCTATCATGGGACTTTTTGCTAATATAGCCCATCATATCCTGGCATTTGCAGGACAGATTATCGATATGGAAATCGGATTCTCCATGGTGAACGTAATGGATCCGGTGACCAGCGTCCAGACTACGATTACGGCGAATCTTTATGGCTACCTGGTTTTATTGATCATGTTGATTACCAATTTGCATCATTATTTCCTAAAGGCGGTCATTGATTCCTTCCAAATCATTGGGATAGGAAAGGCACAGCTCGACCCCCAGGCGTATCTGGTTATGATTCAGTTCATTACCGATTATTTTATCATCGGATTTCGGATTGTTCTTCCCATATTTGCGGCAATTCTGGTGGTCAACGCGATTCTGGGAATATTGGCAAAGATTGCTCCGCAGATGAATATGTTTGTAATCGGCATGCAGCTGAAGATATTTGTGGGACTGGTTGTGCTGGCGATGATTATGGAATTAATTCCGTCCGTTGCAGATTTTATCTTTAACAAGATGCGGGAAATGCTGCTTCGTTCCATTGAACTGCTGGGTTGAGTTTTGTAATGAAGCAGGCGCTGCGGATCCCTTTTGCAGCTGCCGATGCTACTAAAGATAGTTACGAAAAAGGATGGGATAGCATGATTTCAGAGGAACAAATACGTTATTCCTTATACCGGATTTCTTATCGCCTGCAGTTTTTTGCCGACGATGGGGATAAGACCGAAGAGCCTACGACCAAGAAGCTCAATGACGCAAGAATGGAGGGTCAGGTTGCCAAAAGTAAGGAGCTGGTTACCGCTTCGGGCCTTGCTACGTTTTTTGTTATTTTGAAGCTGTTTTCCGGTTACATCGGTGAGAGCTTTTTGAATAATTTTTATAAAATATTCGGCATCCTGGATAAAGTAGCCGGAGAAGAGATAAATATTGCCATGGTCAGCAGTCTATTGGGGGACACCATACTGACGATTATTATGACCTGTATTCCAATATTTATCATTACAATGCTTGTCGCCTTTGTGGTTGAAATATACCAGGTAAAATGGAAGGTATCCACAAAGGTCATGAAGCCGAAGTTCTCAAAGCTTAATCCGGCCAGTGGTCTGAAGAAGCTGATATCAAAGGATAAGATTGTTGAGCTTTTCGTCGAGCTGTTTAAGATCGGAATCATATGCTATCTGGCCTATAGTACATTGAAGAATGAATGGCAGACCTTGTTTCAGCTCTACGATATGAAGCTGGAGCAGGCAGTTTTTTTAATCGGCAATCTGGTAATTAACTTGGGACTGCAGATTAGTCTTATTTTTTTAGTGATTGGATTTGGTGATCTGATATATCAGAAGCTCAAATTCAAGAAAGACATGAGAATGTCAAAGCAGGAAGTGAAGGATGAGTATAAGAATTCGGAAGGAGACCCTCAGATCAAGGGTAAGATCCGAGCCAGGATGCGGGAAGCATCCCAGAGGAGAATGATGCAGGCCCTGCCCAGTGCGGATGTGGTTATTACCAATCCGACGCATCTGGCAGCGGCAATTAAATATGACAAAGCCAGCAGCGAGGCGCCGATTCTGGTTGCCAAAGGGGCTGATTTCCTCGCACAGAAGATAAAAGAGGTGGCAAAGGAGAATGGGATTGAAATCGTTGAGAACAAACCTCTTGCCCGAATGCTTTATTACAATGTGGAGCTTCAAGCGGAAATTCCTCCGGAGCTCTACCAAATGACAGCGGAAGTTCTTGCCTATGTATATGGGCTTAAAAATAAAAAGGTTGTTTAAAGACGGTTTTTCATGTCTTATAGGAGGTACTGATGAAGAAAAATGATATGATCGTAGGATTGTTCTTATTATCCGCCTTCGTATTTTTGATCATACCGATGAATTCCCTGATGCTGGACATTATGCTGGCATTAAATATTTCCGTCGCAATGGTCATCTTATTTAATTCCTTATTTACGAAGGAAGTCCTAAATATGTCAGCGTTTCCGACCATTCTGCTATTTACTACAATATTTCGTATCTCCTTGAATTTATCCAGCACTAAGCTGATTTTGCTCACCGGTAACCCCGGAAATGTTATCACGGTTTTCGGTGAATTCGTCGGAGGAGGTAACCTCATTGTCGGTGTTATTGTCTTCATTATCCTGATTCTGGTTCAATTCATGGTAATTAACAAGGGTTCGGAGCGTGTGGCCGAGGTTACGGCGAGATTTACCCTGGATGCGATGCCCGGCAAACAGATGGCCATCGACGCCGATCTGAATACCGGAGCGATTACAGATGCCCAGGCAAAGGAAAGGCGTGAAAAGATTCAGGAGGAAGCCGCATTCTTCGGTTCCATGGACGGTGCTACCAAGTACGTTAAGGGAGATGCCATGGCGGGGCTCATTATCACCATAATCAACATGGCCGGCGGTACTGCAATGGGAGTCCTCTATATGGGGATGTCTGCCACGGATGCGTTGCAGCATTTTGCCATTCTGACCATCGGCGACGGCCTGGTCAGCCAGATACCCTCCCTGATGATTTCCCTGGCTACAGGCATTCTGGTCACGAAGGTATCCAAGGAGGCGGATTTTGGAGACATGCTGATGAAGCAGCTGTTCTCCATTCCCAAGGTTCTCTATATTGTCGGCGCCAGTATGATCGCCTTCGGCTTTTTGACGCCCCTTAATGATTTACTGTTTGTTGCCTATGGCTTGATTTTTATCATCTCCGGAAGGGTGATCGCTTCCAGAGTGGAGGTGGCTGCGATAGAGCAGGAGGTATCCTCGGAGGAAGCGGCGGCAGGAGAAATCCGAAAGCCGGAGAATGTGGTATCACTTCTGCAAGTGGATCCCATCGAGCTGGAATTCGGATACGGAATCATTCCCCTTGCGGATACCAATCAGGGGGGAGATTTGCTTGACCGTGTGGTACTGATCCGAAGACAGGTAGCGTTGGAGCTTGGCTGTGTTGTTCCGATGATTCGGCTAAGAGATAATATTCAGCTGAATCCCAATCAATATATCATTAAAATCAAAGGCATCCAGGTCAGTGAGGGGGAGATCCTCTTCGACCACTATATGGCCATGAATCCGGGCTATGTAGAGGAGGAGATTACAGGAATACCTACCTTTGAGCCCTCCTTCCACCTGCCGGCGCTCTGGATTACGGAGAATCAGAGGGAGCGGGCGGAGACCTTGGGCTATACGGTTGTGGATCCTCCGTCCATTATTGCAACCCATCTGACGGAAGTAATCCGTAGCAATATTCATGAGCTGCTTACCCGGCAGGATGTGCAAAATCTTGTCAACAATGTTCAGGAGGCCAATCAGACGCTTGTTCAGGAATTGGTGCCTAAGCTGCTTAATATCGGAGAGATTCAGAAGGTGCTTCAAAACCTCCTGCATGAAGGAATCTCTATCCGGGATTTGGTTACGATCTTTGAGACGTTGGCGGATTACGCCGCCACCACCCACGATACGGATGTGTTGACGGAGTATGCGCGTCAAAGCCTCAAAAGAGCCATATCCAACAAATATTTTCCTTCCGGTGAGATGACCAGCGTAGTTACGCTGGATCCCAAGGTGGAGCAGGATATTATGGGAGCGGTGAAACAGTCCGAGCAAGGTGCTTATCTGGCACTGGATCCGGGAGTCACCAGAGAGATTATTGAATCGGTCCAGACCGAGGTACATAAGCTGGAGGATTTGGGTAAAAATCCGATTATCATCACCTCTCCGATTGTGAGAATGTATTTTAAACGCTTGACACAGGATTACTTTAAGGATTTAATAGTTGTATCATATAATGAGATAGATTCTAATGTTGAATTGCAGTCAGTAGGGATGGTGACGGTATAGTGATTATCAAAAAATTTCATGCGAATACAGAAACGGAAGCGATTATGCTTGCAAAGGAAGAACTGGGCAAGGAAGCGATTGTAATGAATATCAAGACGGTATCTCCCAAGGGAATATACCGGCTCTTCCGTAAGCCTGTGGTAGAAATCACGGCAGCTGTCGATGAAAATATAACATATAAGAATGAGAGGGGAAGGTCCCAGGCTGTTGCTGCACCGCCCAGAAAGCAGGTATTTGCAGATATTATCTATGACGAAGATGAAGATAAGCCGGGCTTAAAGCCGGACAGTGCGCCTTCGGCCATAGAAGAAAAACTAAATAATCTTCAGAGCCTTTTGGAAAAGCAGCTTAACGAGAAGGAAAAGCAGACTGCGCCAAAGGAAGAGGAAAAGACGGCACAGAGCGGTAAGAATCTGGCCTGTATCCAGTTAATCTATAATCAGCTGGTGAGCAATGAGGTAGATGAGAAGTATGCCAATCAGATTATCAGTGAAACAGAAGGACATCTGATGAAGGATGCTTCCATGGACAATATTCTGGCTAATATCTATCAGAAGATCATACTAAAGCTGGGGCAGCCCAGGGTGATTGAAAACGTAGGAAAAACGCCGAAATTTGTGTTCTTTATCGGACCTACCGGAGTGGGGAAAACTACCACCATCGCAAAGATAGCATCCCAGTTCAAGGTAAACGAAAAGGCGCGGATTGCTTTTCTCACTGCCGATACCTATCGTATTGCCGCGGTGGAACAGCTCAGGACTTACGCCAATATATTAGGCATTCCCTTGAAGGTAATTTATTCTGAGGAGGAGATGCGTCAGGCAAGGGAGGAATTTTCAGATTACGATATTCTGTTTGTCGATACTGCGGGACGTTCTCACCGGAGCAGGGAGCAAAGAGACGATATTGAGACTCTGATCAGTTCCATACCGGAAGGAGAACGTGAGATCTACCTTGTTCTCAGTGCGACTACCAAATACAGGGATTTGATTAAAATTACAGAAGCTTACTCGGAAATTCTTAACTATAATTTGATATTTACCAAACTGGATGAGACCGGCAGCATAGGTAATTTGTTTAATTTGCGGATGTTGACGGATGCACCGCTGTCTTATGCCAGTTTTGGGCAGAATGTGCCTGATGATATTGCAAAGGTGGATACTCAGAGCATTGCGAAGCAACTTTTAAGGGGGCAATAACATGGATCAGGCAGAAAAATTAAGAAAAATAGTGAAAGAGCAGGCTGTCCCCCGGCGTGTGGCAAGGGTAATCACGGTAACAAGCGGTAAGGGCGGTGTAGGGAAGTCCAGCGTGTCGGTAAATCTGGCCATTGCTTTAAGCAAATTGGGCAAGCGGGTTGTTGTACTGGATGCCGACTTTGGTCTGGCCAATGTAGAGGTGATGCTGGGCATCAGACCCCTGCATACCCTGGCAGATCTGATGTTTCGCGGTAAGAGTCTAACGGATATCATAACAGAGGGGCCGGAGAAGATCGGCTTTATTTCCGGTGGTTCCGGCATTCAGGAATTGACGGAACTGACGAAGGACCAGATCGTATACTTGATTCAGAAGTTAGTGGAGCTGGATGAGCGCGCGGATATTATTATAATTGATACTGGAGCAGGAATTGGTGATTCCGTATTGGAATTTGTTGCATCCAGCTCGGAGGTATTATTGGTTGCGACTCCGGAGCCCACTTCCATCACCGACGCGTACGCCCTGTTAAAGACGCTGAATCGCAAAACAGACCGCTCCTTGGAGGATACGGTAATCAAAGTGGTTGCCAACCGGATTGATAATTACGAGGAAGGTCGGGAACTATATGACAAGCTGAGTCTGGTGGTGAACAAATTTCTGAATCTGAAGCTGGAATATCTGGGTGCGGTGCCTCAGGACAGCAATGTATCCAAGGCTGTGATGAAGCAAAAACCTGCCACCTTAGTGTATCCCAATTCGCAGTTTACCAAAAGCATCAATTCCTTCGCCAGTATATTATGTGAGGGCGAGGATACCAATACGCAGGAGAAAAAGGGGATTGCCGGGTTATTTACGAATTTGCTTCGTTCCCGTATTAAAAAGTAACGAAAGATCAATAGAGCGGGGGGTGTGACATGATTCAGGAAGTACTGTCCATAGGGGACAAAATAGACATTAAACCAATCGGCAAAAACGGTAAGCCGGTGATGGGAGCCAGAACTTATGTGAGCCAGCTGGTGGATTTTGTTGATCCGGATGTAATTAATATTGCCGCACCGATTGTTTTTGGGAGGACGATTCCGCTGCATGTGGGAGAGAGCTACAGCCTTTGCTTTTATGCCGAGAAAGGTCTCTACCGGTGCAATTGTCTGGTGCTCGGCAGCCAGAGGGATAACAACACTATTGTTACAATGGTCAGAATAACGACGGATCTGGAAAAATTCCAAAGAAGAGAATATTTTCGGCTGGAATGCATTCATGATATCAAATATCGGCAGGTCACTCTGGAGGAGCAGATACTGGAGAAGAAGCTGGATGACAATAATTTCAGGAATGCCGGTGAGCGGGCAGAGATCAGCAGGAAGCTGAGCGAGATGGATACAGGGTGGATACCGGCATCCGTTACGGACATCAGTGGAGGGGGAGCCAAATTCACCTCCGAATCAGAGCTTCATGCCGGAGATAAACTTCGGATAAAGCTGGGCTTTATTGACTACCCTGAGAACGGCGGCATGGTGCTTAGCGCTCAGATAGTGGCGACAGGCCGGATTATAACGCGGACAGGGGTGTATGAGCACAGGGTACAGTTTCATGACATCTCTGCCAAGGAGCGGGAAGCTTTGATCAGATACATATTTGAGCAGGAACGAATGCGGATCAAAAATGAAAAAGGATGGGATAAGGAATAATTCAGGTAAATAGCATATGAAGAAAAATATTTTAATAATAGATGACTCTGCACTTATGAGAAGGGTACTCTCTGATATAATTAACTCAGATGAACGGTTTCAGGCGGCAGAGGTTGCAGTAAATGGTCTGGAGGGCCTGAATCTTCTGCAAAGCAGAGCCAGGGATTTCGATGCGGTTCTATTGGATATCAATATGCCCAAGATGAATGGCCTTGAACTTCTGGAACAGCTGAGGGAACAGGGAATTAAAGCTACCGTAATCATCGTCAGCACCATTGCCAAGCAGGATGCGCAGGAGACAATACGGGCTTTGGAGCTGGGAGCCTTTGATTTTGTAACAAAACCGGAGAGCTACATGGAAGTAAAGAGCAATTCCTTCTCCGATCGTCTTCTGGAATGCCTTTCCATTGCCCTCAAGGCCGAAGCCGTGGCGGCGGTAAAGCCGACCCGAGGGGAAGAAAAAGAGCCTCCCCGGCCGGATACAGGGAGAACTCTCACGGTTATGGAAATGGTTCGTACTGCAGCATCGCAGAAGAGCTCCAGGAATGCGGATAAGCTGGTTGCCCTTGCCTGCTCCACCGGAGGGCCGAAAGCACTGCATACGGTGCTGCCCAATCTTCCGGCCAATCTGGATGCAGGAATTTTGGTGGTGCAGCATATGCCCGGAGGGTTTACCAAATCTCTGGCTGATCGGCTGAATGAGCTGAGTTCCCTGAAGGTGAAGGAGGCAGAGGATGGAGACATCCTGACCAAAGGTACGGTATATATTGCAAAAGGCGGCTACCAAATGCGCCTGAAAAAGCGGGAAGACCATACCTATTGTATATCGGTAACCAAGGAGCCGGCGCGGCATGGATTGCTTCCCTGTGCGGATATCATGTATGAATCCCTGGTGGGCTCCGATTTTGAGCAGATCACCTGCGTTGTTCTTACGGGAATGGGCGGGGATGGTACTGCCGGTATTAAACAGTTACGCAAAAGACAAAATATTTATGTGATTGCACAGGACGAAGAGACCAGTGTCGTTTACGGAATGCCCAAGGTGGTCAAGGACGCAGGGCTCGTGGATGAAGTGGCAGCGTTAAGCCAAGTGCCTGATGCTATCATAAAGAATGTGGGGGTGCGCTAAATGGATGTAAGTCAATACCTGGAGATATTTATCGAAGAAACAAAAGAGCATTTGCAAAGCTTAAATCAGCATCTTTTAATTTTGGAGCGTGAGCCGGATAACGAAGAAACCATCAATGAGATATTCCGTGCTGCCCATTCCCTGAAGGGCATGGCGGGAACCATGGGTTATAAGAGAATGCAGAGGCTGACCCATGACATGGAGAATGTTTTTTCCGAAATCAGGAACGGTAAGATGAAGGCTTCCTCCGCCTTGGTGGATGTTCTGTTTAAGGGGCTGGACGCCCTGGAAACCTACCTGAGCAATATCCAGTCCGAGGCAAGCGAGGGCGAAGACGATAATGAGGATATTATAACGGCATTAAACCAGATTCTTCATGAGGGTTTGGGTAATGCTCCTGCCGCGGAGCAGGCCCCTTCCGAGAAGGAAGACGCTAAGGGAGAGCCGGCCGTTTCTGCCGCAGCGATCGCTGTCGATGTGAAGATGAAGTTTGTCAATATTACGATTGAGGAGCATGAGAAGAAGGCTATGGTTAAGGCCGGAACACTGGGCCTTAATGTAATTGGACTGACCGTGTATATTCACGAATACTGTGTGCTTAAGGGAGCAAGGGCATTCATGGTGAACCGCACCCTTGAGGAATTCGGTGAAATCATAAAGTTAAACCCCAGTGCCCAGGATCTGGAGGATGAAAAGTACGACTATGACTACTCCGCCTTTATTATAACGAAGGAAACGCCGGAGAAGCTCATAAAGGCCGCCTCCAATGTATCAGAGGTCAAGGAGGTTGTGGCCGATTATATTCGTCTGTCCGAGCTGGAGGTAGCTGATTTTACTGAGCGTCTGAAGCAGGAGGAACTTGCCGCCGCTTCGCCGAAACAGGCTGTAAAAGATACCGGTTCCCTTAAGGCAGGAAGCAGCTCTAATGCCAAGCAGGCTGCAAAACCGGTAGCGAACCGATCCGTGCGCGTGGATATTGACAAGCTGGATATTCTGATGAATCTGGTCAGTGAGCTGATTATTGCCAAGAACGGCCTGATTTCCGTCAGCAGCGACAAAGAGATTATGACGGACAGCGGCTTCCATGAGCAGATCGAATACCTGGAGCGTGTCACCACGAATCTTCATGAATCTGTGATGAAGACAAGGATGGTACCCATTGAGAGCGTGGTAAACCGCTTCCCGAGAATGATTCGCGACCTTTCCAAAAAGCTGGATAAGGAAATGGAATTATATATGACAGGTGAAGAGACAGAGCTTGACCGTACCGTAATTGATGAAATTGGTGATCCCCTGATGCATTTGCTGCGTAATGCTGCGGACCACGGACTGGAAAGCAATGAGGAGCGGCGCGCACATGGCAAGAATTCGGCAGGATCCATCTATCTGGATGCGTATCAGGACGGTAATAATGTCGTCATCGAGGTACGGGACGACGGCGGCGGTATTGATACCGAGAAAATTAAGAAGAAAGCAATTGATAAGGGAGCCATTACGGAAGATGCGGCGCTTCGAATGACGGAGAAGGATATCATTGATATTCTCTTCCAGCCCAGTTTTTCCACTGCGGATCAGATTACGGATGTATCAGGCCGCGGAGTGGGACTTGATGTCGTTAAGACCAAGATTGAGGCTCTCGGAGGCGAGATTGAAGCAAAAACCAAGCTTGGAGAAGGTTCCAACTTCATTATCCGGCTGCCGCTGACCCTTGCGATTATCCAGGCTCTGATGGTAATCATCGGAGATGAGAAGTATGCTCTTCCCCTGGGAAGTATTCAGACGGTAGAGAATATTCCGGTGACGGAAGTAAAATCGATTCAGGGCAAGGAGGTCATTAATCTGAGAGGTACTGTTGTACCGATGCTTCGCCTGGGCAGTCTGCTGGATTGCAAACCACTGCAGAATGAGACGGACGAACTTCTTGTGGTCATTGTAAAGAAGGGTGAGCGTCTGGCGGGAATGGTAGTGGATGAATTGATCGGACAGCAGGAAATCGTAATCAAGTCAATCGGAAAGTATATCAAGAGCCATAAGATTATCAGCGGCGCTACCATTCTCGGTAACGGTGAAGTGGCATTAATTCTTGATGTCAACTCTTTAGTTTAGGAGCCGCAAAGCAGCAGAATGGAGGGTTAATATGGCTACGGATACAAAACAGTTTATCATTGCATATCTGAATAAAGGTCAATATGGTATTGATATCAGATATATCGATAACATTATTGTTATGCAGAGCATCACCAGAATCCCCAAATCCCAAGGCTATTTTCAGGGAGTGATCAACTTAAGAGGTGAGATTGTCCCGGTTATGAGCCTGCGAAACAAGCTTGGGATAGAGGAAGCACCCTACACCTCAAAATCCAGAATTGTCATTGTGCGTCCCGACAGTTTCGCCGCACCTGTGGGAATCATTGTTGATGAAGTAAAAGAAGTAATCACCCTGGATTCGGATGCAATTGAAAACATTAATTATGATGATAAGGAGGAGAAGCTGAATTACAGCATCGGTATCGGAAAGCACGGTGCGGAGCTGGTCAATCTGCTGAATATCCCCTTCATCGTAATAGAAAAGGCGGCGGAAAAGGACGCAAATGCCCGCAAGGACTAAAAAATAAGGAGGTGCAGATACGGTGTCCCATTTAGATTTAAATCAAATTGATCATATGCAGTATGATGTACTGAAGGAGCTTGGCAACATAGGAGCGGGGAATGCCACGACAGCACTCTCCCAGATGATAAATTCCAAAATTGATATGAAGGTACCCAAAGTCGAGCTGCTGGAATTCAAAGAACTGTCCGATATCGTCGGCGGAGCAGAGAAGCTGGTGGTAGGTATTTTGTTCACCCTGGAGGGTCGGATCGACGGCATGATGATGTTCATGCTTGATATGGCGGCATCAAGGCATCTGGTTAATTCTCTGATGGGTGATATGGGTAACACCTCGGAGGAATTCAATGAGATGGAATTGTCGGCGCTGAATGAAATCGGCAATATTATTGCTGGCGCCTATCTTTCTTCGCTTTCGACCCTAACCAATATATTGATCACGGCCAGCATTCCCTATTTGGCAATCGATATGGCCGGCGCAATCTTAAGCGTACCTGCCATCGAGTTTGGAAAAATAGGAGACAGGGCATTATTGATAGAAACAGAGTTTGTCGATGATGAACAAGCGGTCAATGGATTCTTTATTCTGATTCCGACCATTGATTCATACGGAGCAATTCTATCTTCATTAGGGTTATAGGGTGAGTACATGAACGAAATGATAAAGGTAGGGATGGCAGATTTAAACGTATGTATCTCACCAAATGCAATTACAACATTAGGTTTGGGTTCCTGCGTAGGTATTGTACTATATGATCCGATAAGGAGAATTGCCGGTATGGTACATATCATGCTGCCTGACAGTACAAAAATACTGAATAATGAGAATAAAGCCAAATTTGCGGATACGGGAATTGATTTGCTGATTAAACGGATGACGGAGATTGGTGCGGATCGGAGAGCTCTGATTGCAAAGATTGCCGGCGGAGCCCAGATGTTTGCCTTTGGAACCAACAGCGATATGATGCGGATCGGTGAGCGGAATGTGGAGGCAACCAAGCTAAAGCTGGGTCAGCTTGGGATCGGTATAAAAGCGCAGGATACCGGTGCGAATTACGGTCGGACAATTGAATTTTATCCGGAGACCGGAGTTCTTCTGATTAAGTCGGTAGGAAAAGAGAAAAAAACTCTTTAATTGTGCTGGTGCCCAAATTCACAGGTATCGGCAGCATGGAGGTTTCTATGAAAGAAAGGTATATTCCGGCTCTCGTTATGCTGATTGCCGGTACCATAACCAGCATTTTCAACGTTGTGAACAAGGTAGAGGTGTTAGAGGGCTTGAAAAGATTACTTGCAGTATTGCTTTTGTTTTATTTTGCAGGTTTAATCGTAAAAGCGGTTATCATTAAGACGATCATAAATGCCCCCAAGAAGGGGGATGAAATCCAAGAGGAAGCCATCGAAGATACTGAAGAAGAGCAGCCGGAAAAAGCATAGCTATAGTATGCCGGAGCTGGAATAGCTGATTTCACACGGTAAAATTCTCAGGTATTGGCAGCATGGAGGTTGTTATGAACGTTGAAGGGAAACAGAAGCTTTGGGAAGCTTATACGAAGAAAAAAACCCCGGAGCTTCAGGAGAAGATCATAATTGAATATGCGGGCCTTGTTAAACTGGTAGCCGGGCGTCTCAGCATGTACCTCGGATATAATGTGGAGTATGATGACCTGGTGGGATACGGGACCTTTGGCTTAATTGATGCGGTGGATAAATTTGACTATAATAAAGGTGTAAAGTTTGAAACTTATGCATCACTGCGGATTCGGGGAGCGATTCTGGATCAAATCCGGAAGATGGACTGGATTCCCAGAAGCATCAGGCAAAAGCAGAGAAAGATAGATTTGGCATACCAGAGTCTGGAGCAGAAATATGGTCGTATGGCCAGCGATGAGGAAGTGGCCTCCGAATTAGAGATATCGGTGGATGAATTTGAGAATTGGCAGAATCAGACGAAGGTAGTGAACATTGTATCCCTGGATGAGTTTATGGAGCAGGGTACAGAAGCCAGGACGGAACAGAATTTGACGGCTCATTTTGATCAGCCGGATAAGATTATAGAGAAGCAAGAATTAAAGGAGTTGCTGATAAAGACCCTTGAGACGCTGACAGAAAAGGAAAAGAAGGTCATTATCCTCTATTATTACGAAGAACTGACCTTAAAGGAAATCAGCAGAATCCTGGAAGTATCCGAGTCGAGAATCTCCCAGCTGCATACAAAAGCACTGCAGAAGATGAAACTTCGGCTAGGCGGTAATATGGAAGTATTGACCGGTTTTTAGCTTTCATGTCCTATTTGAAATGGGAGATCCTTGGGGAAGGATGTATGAGGAGGGTAAGAATGAGTGGCAGAAATGGTTTCTTTCAAATTGTAATAAAGCAGGATGGGATATACCTGAGGATACATGATGCAGAGCAGGGCGGTGAGTCTGTTTCTCTTGAAGAAATCAGCGAGTACTTGAATAGCAAGAAGATTTATTATTATGATAATGTTGCAATCGGACGAGCTTTGATGACAGAAGGGGAGCGTCAGGATATTAAGATATCCGATGATCCGGTGCCTGCTATTGATGAGTCCGTCAAGGTGTGGATTGATGAAAACCGCATGTATGCCATGGCAAGATTTTATCCGCCCTCTGACCGGGGACATCTGATGACAAAGGATGAGATTGTCTCAGTTCTGGTACGGACAGGTGTCAAATACGGTTTGAACGAAAATGCTATTCTGGAATACCTGGAAGATCGGAGATATTGTACTGATTACATTTTGGCTGAAGCAACACCGCCGGTACAGGGTCATGATGCTGTAATTACCTATCATTTTAATACAGATTTAACCTTGAAGCCGAAGAGAAATGAGGATGGGTCGGTTGACTTTCACCAGCTGAATATAATAAGCCATTGCCGTAAGGGACAATTGCTGGCTACCCTGGAGCCTATGGATCCGGGCAAGCCCGGTATAGATGTCTGCGGTGTTGTGCTGCGTCCGAATAAGGTGAATAACCGGGTGCTTCGTCATGGCAAAAAGCTTTATCTGTCTGAGGACGGGCTGAAGATGTACTCTCAGGTAGATGGTCATGTCAGTCTGGTAGACGGCAGGGTATTTGTATCTGACACCTATGATGTGCCGGCAGATGTGGACGCTTCCACCGGAGATATTGACTACGAGGGAAATGTCATAATCAAGGGGAATGTGATCACCGGCTTTTCTGTAAGGGCGAAGGGGAATGTTGAGGTTAACGGTGTTGTTGAGGGAGCTTATATCGAAGCAGGGGGACAGATTATCCTCAAGCGCGGGATGCAGGGGATGAATAAGGGCACCCTGCGGGCAAACGGAAATATTATCAGCAAATTCATCGAGAATGCGGAGGTCATAGCGGGAGGATATGTTTCGACAGAATCCATCCTTCACAGCAGGGTATCAGCCAAAGGAGATGTGATTGTAGGCGGTAAAAGGGGATTTGTTACCGGCGGTGAAATTCGCTCTGGTACAATGATATCTGTAAAGACTGCAGGCTCACAGATGGGGACGGTCACTTTATTGGAAGTAGGGATAGAACCCAGGATTCTGGAGGAATTTCGTGAGCTTGAAAAAAAAATCGCATCCATGCTGGCGGATAAAGAAAAATTGGCCCAGGCTTTAATTGCATTTCGCAAGAAGCTTGATGCAGGTATCCAGATCAATGAAGAGAAGATGGATTATCTCAAGCAGGTTACTCAAAATAATATTATACTGGAAACACAGATTAAAGAAGCCCGAAAGCGTTATGAGGAGCTGAAGATTGATGTGGACAATAATACCTCGGGCTCTATTAAGGTATCCGATATTATATATCCCGGTACGAAGGTTGTGATATCCAATGTGATATATTTTGTCAGGGAAGAGACTCATCACAGTAAATTTGTAAGAGATCGTGCCGATATCAGGGTTATTCCCCTGATGTAACTTCACCACTCAATAAAACGCCGCCAGCCGGCCATGGGCGGACGCCCGAATTCCCAGGGCAAACCCTACAGAGTAGGCAAACCTAGCAAAGCCAGGCAAACCTAGCAAAGCCAGGCAAACCTAGCAAAGCCAGGCAAACCTAGCAAAGCTAGGTTAAGACAGAATGGAGGATATTATGTCGGTAGGACCAATTGAAGTGATCAGAGCACAAGAAGCCACACAAATCAGGCATATGGACACCCAGCGTGCCCAGCATGCCCAGGAGCAGCTTGGCCGGAATTTTCAGAATATGGTTCAGCAGGAGCAGAAAAAGCCGACCCAGACTGTGAAAGCGGATCAGAACGAATACCGCTATGATGCGAAGGAAAAAGGAAATAACCAGTACCATAGCGGGAGCGGGAAAAAGCAGAAGAAGGAAGAAGAAAAAGGCATTTCAAAGGATGTAAAAAACAAGCCCCATGGCGGCAGCTTTGATATGCTGGTTTAAATACGGGAACGGAGAAAAATATGAGTCCTATAGAAATAGCACTGATTATCACAGGTATTATTGTTATCATTATCAGTTGCACCCTGGTGGATCGCTCACAGAAGCTGCAAAAGCAGATCATCGGAAAGAGCATATCTTCCATGGAGGAGGCCCTGACCGAGGATGATAGAAAATATCTGATGGAACAGGTACGGGGGCTTATGTCCCAGGTTCAGGAGGAAGCCATATATCATACGGATGATACCCTGAGTAAACTGTCCAATGAAAAGATCATGGCAGTGAATGAATTTTCAGAGCAGGTTGTTGAGAAAATTATGCGCAACCATGAAGAGGTAGTCTTTCTCTACAATATGCTGAATGATAAAGAAAAGGAAATAAAAGCAACCGTGAGGGAAATTGATGCTTCTAAAATAAAGATCCAGGGGATGGTTGGAAGCGGAGCAGAGGAGGACCGGCTGCAATCAGCCAGAGAGGCAAAGATCCAGGCGGCGGAAAGAGTCCTTAATGAGGCACAGGCCGCTCAAAGCGATAGAGCAAAAAATACTGCTGCGCCCGTACAGGCGTCTAAGGAGTCCGGAGCAATGCGCGAGCTGGGCTCCAATAATAATGCAAAGATTTTGGAACTGTATTCCCAGGGAAAATCCGTTATGGAGATATCAAAGCTTTTGAATCTCGGGCAAGGAGAGGTAAAGCTGGTGATTGATCTATTCAAGGGAAAGAAGTGATTAAAAAGACGTCGGGGTGGAGGACTAAAATACTATGAAATTGAAATACTATATGCTGGGACTGGGAATTGGAATTCTTCTCACCACTCTGATCTTGGCGGTGGCAAAGCCGAAGGGAGAGCTGACGGACCAGGAGATTATAGATCGCGCCAAGGCCCTTGGAATGGAACTGAAATCAGACAGGGATAAAGCCCTGAGAGAGATGCTTGAGAACGGAGGTACCTCGGGAGAGCTATCCCCGAATCCGTCTCAGCCTCCGGAGAAATCTTCTCCGGATTCTCAGGAGAAGAACAAGGATACGGACCCTTCCGAAGGAATGGATGTAACGCCTGAACCGACTGCAGCTTCGGAAGAAACGACATCGTCAGAATCTCTGGCGGAAACTACCTCAGCGCCTGATGCTGAGGCAGAATCCGGAACATCGGAGAAGCCTCCGGTATCGGATACACCGGCAGATTCGCCCTCTTCAACGGACACCGAAGACACAGAGGTTGGGAAAAGCCAGGGACGGGATGGAGTTAATGCAGGCGAATTGATTACTTTTACAATAGAAAAAGGCATGCCTTCCGGAACAGTGGCTGCTCTCCTTAAAGAGGCAGGTCTGATTCAGGACGCAAGTGAGTTCAATCAGTATATTATAGAGAAGGGAAAAGCCAGTGTGATCGAGATTGGAACCTATACTTTACCGGTTGGCGTAACCTATGATGAAATCATATCGAATATTACAGAGTAAAAAATTATACTTGTCATTTATTATGGCCTGTGGTATAATCTTGTAGTCAAATTACACGCATATGGATTCAATAACATGGTGCCTGAACTCTCAGGTCTGTTAAGGATATGAGATATGCGGAAGAAAACAACCAAATGGAGGTATATTATGAGCGTTATTTCAATGAAGCAATTATTGGAAGCTGGTGTACATTTCGGTCACCAGACAAGAAGATGGAACCCCAAGATGGCGGAGTACATCTACACCGAGAGAAACGGTATCTACATCATCGACTTACAGAAGTCCGTAGGCAAGGTTGATGAGGCTTATACTGCAATTAAGAATGTAGTTGCAGAAGGCGGTACAGTTCTTTTTGTCGGCACCAAGAAGCAGGCACAGGATGCGGTTAAATCCGAGGCTGAGCGTTGCGGAATGTTTTATGTTAATGAGAGATGGTTGGGCGGTATGTTAACCAACTTCAAGACCATCAGAAGCAGAATTGACAGATTAAGAGAAATCGAAAGAATGTCCGAGGATGGTACCTTTGATGTTCTTCCTAAAAAAGAAGTAATCCAGATCAAGAAAGAGTGGGAGAAGCTGGAGAAAAACCTTGGCGGCATCAAGAATATGAAGAGAGTGCCTGACGCAATCTTCGTAGTAGATCCCAAGAAGGAAAGAATTTGTATCCAGGAAGCTCATAATCTTGGTGTTCCGTTGATTGGTATCGCTGATACAAACTGCGATCCCGAAGAGTTAGATTTTGTAATTCCTGGCAATGATGATGCGATCAGAGCAGTTAAATTGATTGTTTCCAAGATGGCGGATGCTGTTATTGAAGCAAATCAGGGCGTTCAGTTAACCGATGCATCTGACAGCAATGAAGCAGAGGAAATCCTGGACGAGGCAGTTGCTGAATAAGAAGTGACGTATCAGTGCTTCTTTCCGGGAGACTATAGAATCTAATAAAATGGAGGAATATACGATGGAAGTTACCGCTAGTATGGTAAAAGATTTAAGAGAGATAACTGGAGCCGGAATGATGGACTGCAAGAAGGCTCTTGCAGCTACAGACGGCGATATGGATAAAGCAGTTGAGTTCTTAAGAGAAAAAGGACTTGCTGCAGCTGAGAAGAAGGCCGGAAGAATTGCAGCAGAGGGTATTGTTGATACCTATGTAACTGCAGACGGCAAAGTTGCATCCATTGTGGAAGTAAACAGTGAGACAGACTTCGTGGCAAAGAATGAGAAATTCAGAGATTTCGTTGCGGCAGTTGCAAAGCAGGCATCTGAATCCGGTGCTGCTGATCTGGAAGCATTTCTTGCTGAGAAGTGGGCTCTTGATACCACTAAGACAGTGAAGGAAGAGTTGTCTTCCATGATCGCTATTATCGGCGAGAATATGAACATCAGACGTTATGAGAAGGTAGCAGCTGAGAACGGATTTGTTGTATCCTATATCCATGGCGGCGGCAGAATTGGTATTCTTGTTGATGTGGACTGCAGCGTTAGTAACGATGAGGTTAAGGAAGCAGCCAAGAATATTGCAATGCAGATTGCAGCATTATCTCCTAAATATGTAGATCAGTCTGAAATCTCTGCTGATTTTATCGCTCATGAGAAGGAAATCCTGAAGGCTCAGATCATGAATGACCCTGCAAATTCCAAGAAGCCGGAAAACATCATCGAGAAGATGCTGGAAGGCCGCCTTAACAAGGAGTTAAAGGAATTCTGTCTGGTAGACCAGGTATATGTAAAGGACAGCGAGCTGTCTGTTGGCCAGTATCTTGCTAATGTATCCAAGCAGGTTGGCGCTCCTATTTCCGTAAAGCGTTTCGTTCGTTTTGAGACAGGCGAAGGCCTCGAGAAAAAGAGCGAGAACTTCGCAGAGGAAGTTGCCAGACAGATGGGCCAGTAATCAAATAATTTTAAATAATGCTTAACCGCCGGAATGTAATTTTTCCGGCGGTTTTCTTATAGATATAATTACCTATAAACTTAACCACCTTTTAAATATTAATGGAAATATTTTGGTGAAAGATGTATAATAAAAGAAAATGAGTGGGAGTTGTGAGTATGAACTCTGAAATTGTAATGTATCAGACTGAGGATGGTTTGACGAAAATAGAGACTACCTTTGATAATGATACCGTTTGGCTATCTATAGACCAAATGGCAGAATTATTTCAACGTGATAGAAGTGTAATCGGCAAGCATGTAAGAAACATTTTCAAAGAAGGCGAACTTGAGAGAAATTCAGTGTGGGCAAAATTTGCCTACACTGCTTCTGATGGAAAAGAATATCAGGTTGATTACTATAACTTAGATGTAATTATCTCTGTGGGTTATCGTGTGAAATCATTACGAGGCACCCAGTTTAGAATATGGGCAAGTAATGTCTTAAAGGAATATATGAAAAAAGGGTTTGCCATGAATGATGATCTTTTAAAAAATAATGGCGGCGGAATTTATTTTGATGAATTACTGGACCGCATCCGTGACATCCGTTCATCAGAAAAAGTATTCTGGAGAAAAGTGCTTGATATCTATGCAACGAGTGTAGACTATGACCCAAGAGCAGAAGCATCTACTTTGTTTTTCAAGACAGTACAGAATAAAATGCATTGGGCAGCACATGGGCAGACAGCAGCAGAGAAACCTTATCTAGGTATGCTTAGCTTCCAAGGAAAAATGCCTACTCAAGCTGACGCATTAGTAGCAAAAAACTATTGTAATGAGGAAGAATTATCTGAGTTAAATAGTGTTGTTTCTGCTTATCTTGAATTTGCAGAAATGCAGGCCCGTAGAAGAATACCAATGTATATGTCAGATTGGATTGAAACATTGGATGGTTTTTTGAAATTATCCAAGCATGAGATTCTTATCCATTCCGGGAAGGTTAGTGCTAAAGCAGCTGAACTTAAGGCCAAGGAAGAATATAAGAAGTATAAGGCATTGCATTTAGATGATGTTTCAAAGGCTGAAAAAGATTATATAAAGATTTTAGAAGATATGGAAATGAAGTTGCTAGGTGAAAAAAATTAAAAGCAGGATCACATTATGAGCATAATTGGAAGATTACATCTTTGCAGCTATTACTGCAATATCTTCTATAATTCTATTATTTACAAAAGTCGTAATACCAGGGTTGGTATTCTTGTTCCAAAGTTCGCAAAGCAGATGGGTAACGAGTCAAGACGTAGGTGCAACTTGGAAGATTGCTAGACAGATGGGCAACTAGATATATAATTTATTGTAGTGCTTAACCACCGGAAATGCAATGCTTTCCGGTGGTTTTTCTATGTCTGGAGAAGTATCATAAACCTATCCTTTTAAATATAAATGGAAATATTTTTGTGAAACATGTATAGTAAGAAGAAAAAGAGTATGAACCATGGTGGGAATTCTAAAACTGTAATATAGCAGAATGAGGGCGGTTTTTGCCGAGATTTTTATTATGCTTATTACCTGGGAACGATAAGAATAATTTAAAGCTGACCAACGGACCTAATATCGGATTGAAATAAAGCAAGGATTGTTAAGATGCAGTTAAGATAATCCGTTATATTATATGTAGTAGCTGCGAACATAATATTGGGGGTGAATGATTGAATAACCTAAACCAAATAGGCGCTGCATTAAGATATATTGATGAACATTTGGATGAACCCTTAGATCTGGAAATGCTATCTAGAAAATTCTTATGTTCACCGTTCTATTTTCACAGATTGTTTTCTGTCATTGTGGGAAAATCTTTAGCGGCGTATATTAGAGACAGACGGATACTTTATACCTGCCGACTGCTCTGCAATACAGAAAGGAACATTTTAGATATTGCGTTAGATTGCGGTTTCAATTCAGCACAATCCTTTTCCAGAACATTTAAAGAGATACAGGGGGTAACACCAAGGGAATACAGAGAATAAGGGTACCAACCGGTGATAGTGTCTGTAGATGAGTTAATAATGAAATTCACGAATAGATTGAGAGGCGGGATTAATTTGAACCCTAAAATTATTAAACGTGATAGTATCTTAATTGCTGGAACTCAGGGCGATGGAAATAATACATGGGAGGTTTGGAATGCATTTGAGCAATTAATGAATGAAAAACCTCTCAGTAATACTCTATCTAAAAACGGATATGAAATAAGATTATATAGAAATAATATTTGTACTGTCCATGTCGGATATCCAGTTCAAAATAAAGAGGTGGCTTCAGCTTACTCCGTATTTGAATTACCGGCATCAAAATATGCTTCTTTTGACATATATGTATCTAATGGCTATGAAAGCGAGAATAATGCCATGAACGAATGGTTAGAGACAAACAATGAAGGATATTCAGAAAGACTCTTTCATCATAATACTAATTATTGTGTTGAGTATTATGATGAACGTTTTAATGGGAATGAGACTAATTCAATCGTAGAAATATGGATTCCTATTGAGAAGAATAAGGCATAAAAGGGGAATGTCTGGATTATAACTTAGATGCCTTTAGGAGAGGTAATACCATGGTTTAATCAAAAATAATTCTGATTCCTGGGAGGATGGATCTATGGCTAGAATAATTGATCGGGTGCTGGACGATATAGGAGATGTGGAATTGCTTGATAAACTGTTATCTCTTCCGAAATCAGACCTTAATACGCTTTTGCTTGAAGTCTATAAATTACAAGCGGAAAAGCTCACTCCAAACGAATTGCTCAGGGCTTATCAATCGAACCGTTTTGCTGCACCAGGCGAAGTAAATCCAATTGCATATCATCGAGTGGAAGCAGATCTGTTAAAAATTGCTGACGATATGGGGATTAGCGGTATTTTGCTTTCTCCGTCGGCACCGTTTGGGAGCTGTTCGGTCTTTGGCTGTGTTGACCAGAACAATGTGATAAGCGCGGCAAGAGGGACGGAAACCTTACCGGATCCAACCAATATGCTGGCTGTTATTATTGCAGACAGATTGATGAAAGGTAGGATAGCAAAAACAAAAACGGATCATTACTGTACAACGGCCAGAGTGGTCAGAGCACAAGCTTTTTCCGGTAAGGATTTTTTTGCTCATTTCGGGATATTTTCCATGGTATCCTATGGAATGGATAGCGGCTCTTATTCCTGTGAAAAAGAGCTTTTTGTAAAGCAGCTTGCCTATTATAAGAGGTTGCTCAGCGAGAAATATGGTGCCAGGTTATCCGTAACACTTAGGAAAAGGGGAGGTTATACGGACAATGACGGATTCTTTGAAAGAATGACCCAGCTTGTACAGGGTGAGTTGCCGGAGGTACCATTATCCTTTGATCTGGAGCATGAAAATAATAATTATTATAAAGGCATTAACTTTAAATTGTATGTGGAAAAGGATAATGAAAAGATTGAAATTGGGGACGGCGGTTTTGTTGACTGGATAGCAAAGATGGTCAGCAATAAAAAAATGCGTTGTCTCATAAGCGGGATAGGCATAGATAGAATGCTTCTGATTTCCCAGGAGATATGAAACTGAGTTTGCTTCTTTTATGAAAAAATACACCTGTAGTCATTGGATTGATTCAGGTGTATTTCTATGTTGTAATTTTGAGGATTAGCAGGAAGTGATTTTATCCAGAGGTAGGATACAGTATTATCATTCTGTCTTCTGCAACCTCATGGTTCAATAGATTATTCTGCTGTGAAGGATCAGTCTGCCATATTAATCAAAGGTTTCCTGAAAGAAGCCGGAGTAAGAGATTGGTTCATCACCGGCATACAGGTGGGAGGTATCCCCCAATGCCTGACAGCGGAAATACACTTCTCCTTTGATGCGTTCTTCCGATGCCAATGTCGTTATCGAGGTGGGAGGGACGAAAAAACCCTGCCACAAAAGTGGGGCTGAAATTCCAAGCAGGTGGGACAGGATGGCCAGCTGGACGCCCATATGGCAGAAGATGACGATGGTATCAGAGGAACCTTTCTCACAGCGGTAGTAATTGCCTTCGCGGATATATCCGTAGTGTCCTAATAACAAATCCATATTTGCTGTAATATTTCGGTAAACCTCTTCCACATTGCCGGTTGACATGATAGGGGCCTTTAGCCATTGATCCTTATGGTACAACGGAGACTGCTTTGTCCACAAAGCGGGCATGAGATCCCATGGGATACATTTTCTTCCGCTCTCCTCCAGTATATGGCCAGGAAATTCCTGAAGCCATTCATAATAAATTGCAGTTCTCCCAATACGCTCCAACGTAATCTTGGCAGTAGCTTTGGCACGTCCAAGGGTGGAGCAGTAAAAATCATTTACTTTAAGCCTGCTGATCCGGTCGGCTAAGAGTTCTGCCTCCCGGAAGCCTTTTTCCGTAAGGGAGTCATTTACATAATCGGGATCTCCGTGGCGGATGAATAGTATTTTCATTAGTATAGCCTCCTTGTATGTCGTGATGAATTATAATAAGTATAGCAAAATATAACTAAATACAATGAATTGTGTTGAATTATATGGAATAATGCTTATAATAAGGAAGGGATGCAGCAATCTTAAATGTATTGAGCAAGCCCATATCATGCCCACTACGCTTTCACTATATCATAGCACATGATTTGGGGAATGTATATTGTGAATCAGAATGATTTCTGGTATGGGCCGGATTGTATCAGGCTTTTTGATGGGGTTTTTGGCGGAGATTTTATGAAACTGGTTTTTTTTCCGCTCAATATGTGATAGAATAATTATTGACTTTATTATTAGGGGTGAGGACTTGCTTAAAGATGTGGAAGAAAGTAGTTCAAGTATAAAGAGCAGCGGCCAACAAGGCACTTCCGATCGAAGAAAACGTATTAATCGGATTAAAACCGGAATTATAATCATCGCTATTGTATTATTAATTCTGCCAACGATCTTCTGCATCATATTGGGATTTCAGGTGAGCCGTCTGCAGAGGCAGGTGGAGGTTTTGTTAAGTTTGCATGATGAGTATGATCTGTCCGCCAGGAATAAGAGCGGTGAGGTATTTGCATATGCAGCGGTTATTGACTCGAAGGAGATGGTTGACGGTGATACCGAATTGCCTCCTGTATTTTGGCAGTCAGAAGATATGGCAGTGGCAGAGACCGGCGAAGGTGAGGAAGATACGGCTCAGAGACAGGAGGATATTCCTGCGGAACCGCTGGAAGAAATGATCAAAGAGAACCCTGGGGAAGATACCGTAGAGCCGGAGGACAGCTCCGGGCAAGAGGACGGGGAAGAAAAGCCAGGAAAATATGCGGATAAGAAGGTATATCTTACCTTTGATGACGGTCCGAGCATCTTTACGGATGAGATTCTTGATATACTTAAGGAATATGACGTCAAGGCTACCTTTTTTGTGGTGGGCAAGGAGAATAAAAAGTCCAAGGAGCTTTACAAAAGAATTGTAGAGGAAGGGCATACCTTGGGCATGCATTCCTACTCCCATGAGTATTCAAAAATATATAATTCTCTAGAAGATTTTCAGAAGGACTTTACAAAACTATGGAAATTGTTATATGATACTACTGGATACAAACCTACTATTTTCCGCTTTCCCGGGGGAAGCAATAACATGGTGAACAAGCGCGGAACGAAGGAGTTCATCCGGTATCTGAATGAAGCGGGAATTGTATATTTTGATTGGAATGTGGTGAACGGGGATGCCACAGGAGTGGAGTATACCGAGGAACAACTGATTGATAATGTTCTGAAGGGGATAGCCATTAAACGCAATGCTATTGTATTGATGCATGATATCCAGACCAAGCCGGAGACAGTAGCTTCGCTGCCAAAGCTGTTGGATATCCTGATATCGGAGGATGCCAGGATTCTTCCTTTGGATGATATGGTTACACCGATTCAAATGATTAAGGCCGATACAGTCAAATAAATCAAGAACAGGGAGGTATTTAACAAATGGGTTTTTTCAAGGATTTTAGGGAAGATATATCCCAGGCGATGAATGAGCTGCTGCCGGAGGAGGAAACCAGCGGGGAAGATGAGAAGGAGCAGCTTGTGAATACGTTGGATCTCGAAGAAATTGCCTCGGATGAGGTATCGGACAGCGAGAGAATGAAGGAATGGCTGGAGGAGTTTGCACAGAAGGATGAAGAGGAGCCGGAGAGCCGAACCGAGTCTGAGGATGCGGATCAAAAGGAAACCGATGATAAGGAACATGCATTTAAATTAGAGGAAGAAGAGGGTGAGGATATGGATGATAATGTAGATATCGAATTATTGGAAGCAATGAATTCGGAAGAAGAAGCGGAGGCCAGGGAGAATGAGCCTGCAAAGCTGCGCACTGCTTCTGTGGTCAGCGATGACGAGGTAACTGTAATAACGAAGGGAACAACCATTAACGGAAGCATTTCTTCTGACGGTTCTTTGGAAGTGAACGGAACAATTACCGGAGACGTTGAATGTCTGGGTAAATTATCCATTACCGGTAAGGTTACAGGTAATTCCACTGCAGCCGAGGTTTTCGTCAACACAGAGCGCCTTCAGGGAAGCATCAACAGTGAAGGAAGCGTCAAGGTAGGGCTTGGTACTGTAATTATTGGTGATATCGTGGCTACCTCAGGTGTAATTGCAGGGGCTATCAAAGGAGAGATCGATATCAACGGACCCATTGTTATCGATTCTACCGCTATTATCAAAGGCAATATTAAGGCAAAGTCCGTACAGATCAATAACGGCGCAGTAATTGAAGGTTTCTGCTCCTTGAGCTATTCTTCTGTGGATGTGGATAATATATTTGAATAATAAGCAGGAAGATAAAAAACCCTGATGAAACAGCATGGAGGTCTTGTATGGAAAAATATAAAAGGGTACTGCTTAAATTAAGCGGTGAGGCTCTGGCAGGAGATAAAAAGACAGGCTTTTGCGAAGAGACCTGTATCGGTGTCGCAAAACAGGTGAAGCAGTTGGTGGAGGACGGAATTCAGGTCGGTATTGTAATCGGCGGCGGTAACTTCTGGAGGGGAAGAACCAGTGAGACCATTGATCGCACTAAGGCTGATCAGATTGGGATGCTGGCTACTGTTATGAACTGTATCTATGTATCGGAGATATTCCGTTATGTTGGGATGAAGACAAAAGTATATACCCCCTTTGCTTGCGGAAGCATGGCAGAGCTCTTTTCAAAGGATGCAGCTTCCGGATTTATGGAGCAGGGCGGAGTCGCATTTCTGGCAGGAGGTACGGGTCATCCTTACTTCTCGACGGATACCGCAACAGTGCTCCGTGCTGTGGAACTGGACTGTGATGTAATATTGGCGGCCCGGAACATAGATGGAGTATATGACAGCGATCCGAAGAAGAATCCCAATGCAGTTAAATATCGGGAAATAGCGCTGCAGGAAGTTCTGGATAAGAAGCTGGGCATCATTGATTTGGCAGCAACCGTGCTGTGTATAGAGAATAAAATGCCAATTCTTTTATTTGGTTTATCCGAGGAAGATGCCATCGTTAAGGCAGCAAGCGGATTATCGGAAGGAACCAGGATGACGGTATAATATCAATAGATATTATTTTATATTTAGAAATAGATGGAGGAATGAAAATGGAGGCAAAGCTAGAGCAATTCAATTTAAAGATGGAGAAGACCGTGGATAACCTGAAGGAGGAATATTCCACGATCCGTGCGGGAAGGGCGAATCCGCATCTATTAGATAAACTTAGAGTGGATTATTATGGACAGCCGTCCTCGCTTCAGTCCGTAGCAAATATTTCTGTTCCCGAGGCAAGAGTGATTCAGATTCAGCCATGGGAAAGTAAATTGATCAAAGAGATCGAGAAGGCAATTATAACTTCTGATTTAGGGCTGACACCGAGCAATGACGGTAAGATCATACGTCTTGTGTTTCCTGAACTTACCGAGGAAAGAAGAAAGGATTTAGTAAAGGATATCAAGAAAAAGGCGGAAGCTGCCAAGGTTGCGGTCCGGAATATCAGACGTGATGCAAACGAGCTTTTCAAGAAGCAGAATAAGGCCAGTGAGATTTCAGAGGATGAGTTCAAGACCCTGGAAGACAACGTTCAGAAAATCACGGATCATTATGTCGCCGAAATTGATAAAGTTATGGAAGAGAAGTCGAAGGAAATTCTTACGGTATAACAAGGTTTCATGAATTTCGGGGTGTTTCAAAAGTCTTTTGGTCAGCGCAGTCGGGTTGAATAAAGTGTTTTGAAACACTCTTTTCCATTGTATAAGGAGAATACGATGCAGGATAAGGAACTAATCATACCGAGGCATGTGGCAATCATTTTGGACGGTAACGGACGCTGGGCTAAAAAGAAGAGAATGCCTCGTAATTACGGACATACCCAGGGCAGCAAGAATGTTGAGAAAATATGCGAGGCTGCATATAAGATAGGAATACAGTATCTTACGGTATATGCTTTCTCAACAGAGAACTGGCGCCGTCCCAAGGATGAGACGGAGGCATTAATGAAGCTTCTGCAGACTTATCTGGAGACCAGTATTAAGACGAGTACCAAGAATAATATGAGGGTCCGCATCATAGGAGATCTCTCAGGGTTATCCGAAGAGATCCAAAGAAGCATTGCGGATCTGGAGGAAGCTTCCAGGAATAACACGGGACTGAATTTCCAGGTAGCGATTAATTACGGCGGACGGGATGAATTGCTTCGTGCAGCCAAAGCGCTGGCGATGGATTTGAAAGAGAATAAAATAAAGCCGGAGCAGATCGATGAGACTGGCTTTGAACAGTATCTGGATACTCGGGGAATACCGGATCCGGACCTGCTGATCCGGACCAGCGGGGAACAGAGACTGTCTAATTTTCTTCTGTGGCAGCTGGCTTATACGGAGTTTTATTTTCCGGATGTATTGTGGCCGGATTTTGACAAAAAGGAATTAATGAAGGCAGTGGAGTATTATAGCAGCAGAACCAGGAAATTTGGCGCGATATCATAAATTATAATATCTCATTTTGGAGGCAGACTAATGTTCAGGACAAGATTACTCAGCGGAATTATTTTAATGGCGATTACGATTGCGGTGGTAGTTCTGGGGGGCAATATATTATTTGCAGTTATACTGGCAATCTCTATGATCGGTCTAAATGAATTATACAAGATTGTTCAGGTGGATAAGAAGTTTCCGGGCATCATAGGATATCTTGGAACCTTCGCTTATTATATGCTGCTTTATTTTAATCTGTCCGAGCATCAGTTGATGCTGTTCATCTTCTTTTTGATGCTTTTGATGTTGGCCTATGTGTTCGGCTTTCCCGGATATTCTACGGAGCAGATTGCAGTTGCATTTTTCGGACTTTTTTATGTGAGCATTATGCTGAGCTACATATATCAGGTTCGCAGGCTGGAGGACGGTGCCTGGATTGTATGGCTGATCTTCATTGGTGCCTGGGGCTCCGATACCTGCGCTTACGGCGTCGGAATGTTGATTGGAAAGCATAAATTTGCTCCGAAGCTCAGCCCGAAGAAATCCCTGGAGGGCTGTATCGGAGGGATCGTTGGAGCTGCACTGATCGGATTTTTGTATGCAACGGCTATTCAGGGACAGATTTCGGGGATCATGAATCCCCAATTAGCATTTGCTGTGATTGGAGCTGCGTCCAGTATCATCTCCCAAATAGGAGATCTGGCGGCTTCTGCAATTAAAAGAAATCATAATATTAAGGATTATGGAAGCCTGATACCAGGGCATGGGGGGATTTTGGATCGTTTTGACAGCATCATATTTACGGCACCTATTGTATATTATTTGGCTGTCATGTTAAAATAAATTATTTAGAATGATAGGCGTCATGCAGCTTATCAAGACAGACGGAGGTTGGAATGAAGAGGATTGGAATTCTTGGTTCGACGGGTTCCATAGGAACACAGACCTTGGATATTGTGCGTGAAAATCAGGATTTGAAAGTTACCGCTCTGGCGGTTGATGGTAATATAGAGCTATTGGAGAGACAGGTTCGCGAATTTATGCCGAACCTTGTTTGCGTATATCGGGAGGATAAGGCCAGACAGTTCAAGTCCATGGTTTCAGACCTTCCGGTTCAGGTGGTGACCGGAATGGAAGGGCTGATGGAATGTGCTGCCGAAACGGATGCCGAGACGGTTGTGACTGCTATGGTGGGGATGATTGGTATTTTGCCGACCATTGAAGCAATCAAGGCAGGAAAAAATATTGCTTTAGCCAATAAGGAGACCTTGGTGACGGCAGGGCATATTATTAAAGGGTTGGTCAAAGAGAAAAAAGTGGCACTGCTTCCGGTGGACAGTGAACATTCAGCAATATTTCAGGCATTGAATGGAGAAGATAAGAAGGATGCATATAAAATTCTGCTGACTGCTTCCGGTGGACCTTTCCGGGGGATGAAGACAGAAGAGCTTAGGAATAAGACTCCGGGGGATGCTCTGAAGCATCCCAACTGGGCGATGGGGCAGAAGATCACAATTGATTCTGCGACCCTGGTGAATAAGGGGCTGGAGGTGCTGGAGGCAGCCTGGCTGTTTGATATGGATCTGGATTCCATCCAGGTAGTGGTTCATCCCCAGAGCATCATCCATTCCATGGTGGAGTACACGGACGGAAGTATTATTGCACAGCTTGGGGTGCCAGATATGAGGCTTCCTATCCAATATGCTTTGTTCTACCCCCATAGAAGGCCATTGCTTCAGGGAGAGCGGTTGGATTTTTATCGATTAAAGCAGATGACTTTCGAGGAACCGGATATGGAGACCTTCTCCGGCCTGAGACTCGCTTATGAGGCGGGACGGATGGGCGGAAGCATGCCTACGGTTTATAATGCAGCCAATGAATGGGCTGTTGCGCAGTTCCTGGGGGGAAAGATTGAATTTCTTATGATTCCTGCTCTGATCGAGGCGGCGATGCAAAAGCACAAGCTGATTCAGAACCCATCAATAAAAGAAATTCTGAACACGGAGCAAGAGACATATGATTTTGTAAGAGACTTTACGAGGGCCGAAGAATAAAGGCCAGCCCTCCGGCAGGACCGGCACAGGCGGACCAAGCTTGGGACAGCATCTGCCGGCTTCGGAGCGTAAGAAAGGATTGATTTTGATATGAATATAATAGTTGCGTTATTGATATTGGGAGTGATTGTCATCATCCACGAGCTGGGGCATTTTTTGCTTGCTAAGAAAAACGGAGTTACGGTGACGGAGTTTTCGGTGGGCATGGGGCCCAGAATTGCCAGCTTTGTCCGCAATGGCACCAGATATTCTTTGAAGCTGCTTCCCATCGGCGGTTCCTGCATGATGCTTGGGGAGGATGAGAATATAGAGGATGAAGGAGCCTTTAATAAGAAAGGACTTGGAGCAAGGTTCTCCGTTCTTTTTGCCGGGGCATTCTTTAACTTTATTCTTGCTTTTGTGCTGGCACTGGTGGTGCTGGGGGATGTGGGAGTAGATAAGCCTTATATTACCAAGCTGAATGCTAATGGTCCGACCCTTACCGCAGGTCTGGCGGAAGGTGATATGATTACGGAGATTGGCGGTTCCAAGATACATTTTGCCAGGGATATCGTATATTATTTTTACTTTAATCATTTAGGGGAACAGCCCGTTGAGGTTACTGTGCTTCGCAAAGGAGAGGAGCATGCTTTTACCGTAACACCCGTGTGGCATGACCTGTATCAACTGGGCTGCAACTACACTGCTTCCAATCCCACCGCCGTACTGGAGATGGTGGTAAAAGGGTATCCTCTTGCGGAAGCAGGGGTGCAGGTGGGAGACGTTATTGTGGAGATGAATGGTGTGAAGATAGATACCGCCCAGGATTTGGCGGATTACCTTTCGGCGCATCCCTTATCGTCAGAGCCTGTTACACTCACCTATGAAAGAGCCGGAGCAAAGACCGAAGTTACGGTAAAGCCTTTGTTGGTCCAAAGCGGCTATGACATGGGATGGGGCTATAACCAGTACCGGGAAAAGGTGGGCGTTCTGGATGTGATAAAATACAGCTTTTTTGAGCTGAAGCATAATGTTGTAAATACGATAAAGAGCGTGGGACATCTGATTCTGGGCAAGGTAAGCGTGAAGGAGGTAACCGGCCCCGTTGGAATTGTGAACGTAGTGGGTGATATCGTGTCTGAGTCGGAGAATTACGGAATCCATGCGACCCTGCTTTCTCTGGCCCAGTTCAGCATCTTATTGAGCGCCAATCTGGGGGTCATGAATTTGCTGCCAATTCCAGCCCTGGACGGCGGAAGAATCGTATTTATTATCATTGAAGCGATTCGCAAAAAGCCTGTACCCAAGGAAAAAGAGGCGGTTGTTCATCTGGTGGGGATGGCTCTGCTGATGCTTTTGATGGTGTTTGTAGCATTTAATGATATCAGGAATATTTTTCAATAAACGACTCATTAATAGTCGGGCTGTACTGTCGGAAGATACATGAACCGCATATGGCATCTCACGGCAGGAATACGAAAGGTGGTAGGTAGATTATGTACCGTGACAATACAAAAGTAATTCGGATCGGAGATAGAGTGATCGGAGGAGGCAATCCGATTCTGATCCAATCCATGACCAATACCAGGACGGAGGATGTGAAGGCGACGGTTTCGCAGATACAGCGTCTTACCGAGGCCGGCTGCGAAATTATCCGGTGTACTGTGCCGAGTATGGAGGCGGCTGCAGCATTTGGGGAGATTAAGAAGCAGATATCCATACCGCTGGTAGCGGATATTCACTTTGATTACCGATTGGCAATTGCAGCAATGGAGAATGGTGCGGATAAGATTAGAATCAATCCGGGAAATATAGGCAGTGAAGAGAAGCTGAGGGCGGTGGTGTCTGTGGCAAAGGAGCGCCGTATTCCGATACGTGTCGGGGTGAACAGCGGGTCTCTGGAGAAGAATCTCATTGCAAAGTATGGAAAAGTTACAGCAGAGGGACTGGTGGAGAGCGCTCTGGATAAGGTAAAGCGCATTGAGGACATGGATTACGATCAGATGGTAATCAGCATTAAGTCTTCGGATGTCATGATGTGCGTTCGCGCCCATGAGCTGATTGCGCCGCTGACCAGCTATCCCCTTCATGTGGGAATAACCGAGGCCGGTACGGTGAACGCGGGAAATATTAAGTCGGCTTTGGGTCTTGGAATGATCCTGTACCAGGGGATCGGAGATACCATCCGTGTGTCACTGACGGGAGATCCGGTGGAGGAAATCCGATCTGCCAAGCTGATACTGAAGACTCTGGGATATCGCAGCGGAGGAGTTGAGGTGGTATCCTGTCCAACCTGCGGAAGAACCCAGATCGACCTCATTGACCTTGCAACAAAGGTGGAGGAGATGGTGGCAGATATGGATCTGGACATCAAGGTGGCGGTTATGGGTTGTGCGGTGAACGGACCGGGAGAAGCCAGAGAGGCAGATATCGGTATCGCCGGAGGAAGAGGGGAAGGGCTTATCATTAAAGGGGGAGAAATCCTTCGAAAAGTTCCGGAAGACCGTCTTCTGGAGGAGCTGCGCCAGGAATTGCTTCATTGGCAGTAGAGTTACAGTGCCGCCAGCGGCATTCTGATGAAACTGCAACGCAGTAGAAGGTGTTAAAAGCGGCAGGTATTGACTAGGGCGGAATGGCCGACGGTTATTTACCTGCCGATGTAAAATGGATTTGGAATGGAGAATGCGATATGTTGTTTTTTGAAGCATTTGCTCAGGTATCTGCGGATCAGGAGTTGCAGCAGCTTTACAGTGAAGTGGATGTGGTTAAGGTGATCGCTTCGAGGCAGTCGAAGAATCTCTTTATCTGTGTTCGAAGCAGCCGCCTGATCAGCAGGACTAATATAAGAAGAATGGAAGAACTGCTGAACCGGCAGCTCTTTTTACATACCGGAAACCGGGCGGTGATTAAACCGCAGTTTACGCTCTCCGCTCAGTACACCCTGCCCAATCTGTTTCCGATTTACCGGGACAGTATCCTGGAGGAGCTGAAGGAGAGCAGTATTGTCAGCTTTCATATCTTCCAGACTGCTGAAGTGACGGTGGATGATATGAAAATTACGGTGCGGGTTGCGGACAGCTGCGTCGTAAAGGAAAAGATGGTGAAGCTGAAGGATTATCTGGAAACCCTGTTCCAGGAGCGCTTTGACTATACGGTGCAGGTTCTCGTTGACTATGTGGAGCCGGAGAATACGCAGCAGGGGGATGAGGCGGAATATAAGGAGCGCATGCTGCGTCTCTCCAGAAAGGAAGCTGAGGAGGAAGGCTTTTCGCTCAATCAGGAGCAGGAACGGACGGAAGCATATGGGATTGCAGGAAGCAGCGCAGGAGCCGGAACGGCGGCAGATGGTTCGAATAGGGGTTTTGTCGGTTCAGGTGCAGTTGCAAACATGACAGCTGGCGCAGACGAGTCCAAGAGGAATGCAGGAAAGGATTCCTCGGGAGGCTTCGACAATAGAGAACAGGACAAGTTGGAGGCCGGCCAAGGAGGGTTTGGTGGAGCAGAGGGCTCAGGAACCGGTAAAACAGAACCTGGAAGAGCAGAGGCCGCCAAGCCCTTCAAAGCAGAGCCTGCGAAGCCGGCTGCCTCTAAGAGCTTTGGCAAGGGAGCCTACGAGAAAGGGAAAGGAAGCTATCGAAAGCTTCCTCAGGACCCTTCCATCGTCTATGGCAGGAATTTTGATGGCAATGCGATGCCTATCTGTGATATTATCGCCGAGATCGGCGAGGTGGTGATCCGCGGTATGCTCATTAAGCCGGATACGCGCTCCATCGGCAATGAGAAGAGCATTATTACCTTTGTTATCACGGATTTTACGGATTCTATCAAGGTAAAGCTTTATGCCAAAACAATTGAAGTGGATGAGATTACGGCGATGTTAAAGCCCGGCGGATATTTTATGCTGAAGGGAATTGCCCAGATGGACACCTATGAGAGGGATATTACCATCGGCTCCGTCGTTGGAATCAGGACCATCAATGATTTCAATACCTCCTCCAGAAATGATAATGCCCCGGTAAAGCGGGTGGAGCTTCATGCCCATACAATGATGAGCGATATGGATTCGGTTGTGGATGTTAAGAAGATGGTAAAGCGTGCCTTTAAGTGGGGGCATTCCGCCATCGCAGTTACCGATCACGGAGTGGTACAGGCATTTCCGGATGCCAGCCATGCCTTAAATCCCAAGGATTACTCCGACGAGGAAGAGCAGAAGCGTGCCAAGAATTTTAAGGTAATCTACGGCATGGAGGCCTATCTGGTGGATGATCTGAAGGAGGTAGTGACCAATGCCAAGGGGCAGAGTCTGGAGGAGGCGTTTGTCGTATTCGATATTGAGACCACCGGCTTCAGCCAGAATAATGACAGAATTATCGAAATCGGCGCTGTGAAGATCAATGGCGGCGAGGTTATAGACCGCTACAGCACCTTCGTCAATCCCGAGGTGCCCATCCCCTATGAGATTGAGCAGCTGACCTCCATCAATGACAATATGGTGATCAATGCACCGACGATAGAGGAGGTTCTGCCGGAATTTCTTGCCTTCTGCGAGGGCTGCAGCCTGGTTGCGCACAATGCTTCCTTTGATGTGGGCTTCATTCATAAGAATGCCGAGCGCCAGGGAATCACCATCGATTTTACGGTAATTGATACTGTGGGATTGGCTCGTATCCTGCTGCCGGAATTAAACAGGTACAGGCTGAATATTGTAGCAAAGGCTTTGAATATCTCCCTGGAGAATCATCACCGGGCGGTGGACGACGCCGGTGCCACAGCCCAAATCTTCCAGAAGTTTGTTGCCATGCTTAAGGAACGGGATATCACAAGGGTGAATGAGATCGACCGTCTGGGGAAGATGGCTCCCGAAGCGATCCGAAAGCTCCCTGCCTATCATGCCATCCTTCTGGCGCAGAATGATGTGGGCCGGGTGAATCTGTACAAGATGGTATCTCTGTCCCATATTGAATATTATAATAAGCGGCCCAAGATCCCTAAGAGTCTTCTGATGGAATGCAGGGAGGGGATTATCCTGGGTTCCGCCTGTGAGGCAGGAGAGGTATTTCGTGCGGTATTAACCAATCAATCACATGAGCAGGTTGCAAAGCTGGTGAATTTCTATGATTATCTGGAGATACAACCCCTGTGCAACAATGAATTCTTAATCCGCAGTGACCGCAGTGATGATAAAGAGATCACCTCCAGGGAAGATCTGATGGAGTTAAACCGCAGGATTGTTGCGTTGGGCGAGGAATACAATAAGCCGGTGGTCGCCACCTGCGATGTGCATTTTCTGGATCCGGAGGATGAGATCTACCGGAGAATTATTATGGCAGGAAAGGGCTTTAAGGATGCGGATGAGCAGGCAGCCCTCTATCTGCGGACCACGGAGGAGATGCTGGAGGAATTCTCCTATCTGGGGAAGGCAAAAGCGGAGGAAGTGGTCATCACCAACACGAATCTGATTGCGGATCGGATTGAAAAGATATCTCCGGTACGCCCGGATAAATGTGCTCCGGTACTCCCGAATTCGGAGGAGAATCTAAGGAATATCTGCTATGACAAGGCCCATTCCATGTACGGAGATCCCCTTCCGGAACCGGTACAGGCAAGGCTGGAGCATGAGCTGAAATCCATCATTAATAACGGCTTTGCGGTTATGTACATCATTGCTCAAAAGCTGGTATGGAAATCCAATGAGGACGGATATCTGGTAGGCTCCCGAGGCTCCGTGGGTTCTTCCTTTGTTGCAACAATGGCGGGGATCACAGAGGTTAATCCTTTGGCACCACATTATTATTGTCTGAATTGCCATTTCTCCGACTTTGATTCGGAGGAGGTTAAGAAATACGGAGGCAGCTCCGGTTGTGACATGCCTGACCGTAACTGTCCTGTCTGCGGACAACCTCTGGAAAAGGACGGACACGATATTCCCTTTGAAACCTTCCTGGGCTTCTACGGGGATAAGGAGCCGGATATTGACCTCAATTTCTCGGGAGAATACCAGAGCAAGGCCCATGATTATACGGAGGTGCTGTTCGGTGAGGGACACACCTTCCGTGCGGGGACCATCGGTACTCTGGCGGATAAGACGGCCTTTGGCTATGTTAAGAATTATTTTGAAGAGCGGGGGATCCACAAGCGCAATGTGGAGATTGACCGCATCGTAGGAGGCTGCGTCGGTGTGAGAAGGACGACGGGGCAGCATCCGGGCGGTATTGTAGTGTTGCCTCATGGGGAGAATATCTATTCCTTCACTCCGGTGCAGCGTCCTGCTAACGATATGACTACTAAGACCATAACGACACATTTTGATTACCATTCCATCGATCATAACCTGCTGAAGCTGGATATTCTCGGGCACGACGATCCCACCATGATCCGGATGCTGGAGGATTTGACGGGGCTGGATGCCAAGAAGATCCGGCTGGATGATGAGATGGTATTGACGCTGTTTCGCGATACCGGCGCTCTTGGGATATCACCGAAGGATATTGACGGCTGTGAGCTGGGGTGCCTTGGTATCCCCGAGTTTGGTACGGACTTTGTTATGCAGATGGTAAAGGATACCCAGCCAAAATCCTTCTCCGACCTGGTGCGAATCTCCGGATTGTCCCATGGTACGGACGTATGGCTGAATAATGCCCAGACATTAATCCAGAGCGGAACCTGTACTCTGACCACGGCGATTTGTACCCGTGATGATATTATGATCTATCTGATCGCTACCGGTGTGGAGCCGGGACAGTCCTTTAAGATCATGGAGAGTGTCCGTAAGGGTAAAGGGCTGACTCCGGATATGGAGGCGGCGATGCGGGAAGCGGACGTACCGGAGTGGTATATCTGGTCCTGTAAGCAGATTAAGTACATGTTTCCGAAGGCGCATGCGGCAGCGTATGTTATGATGGCTTTCCGCATTGCGTATTTTAAGGTATATCATCCTTTGGCATATTATGCGGCCTATTTTTCTATCCGGGCCTCTGCTTTCAACTATGAGCTGATGTGCCAGGGAAAGAATGTGCTGGAGCAGCACATTGCTGATTATAAGAGAAGGAGCAATACCCTCAGTAAGAAGGAGCAGGATACCTTCAAGGATATGAAAATTGTACAGGAGATGTATGCCCGTGGCTTTGAATTCCTGCCAATCGATATCTATACAGCCAAGGCACATGCCTTCCAGATCGTTGAGGGAAAACTGATGCCTTCCCTGAGCACCATTGATGGTCTCGGGGATAAAGCGGCGGACGCTGTTGTGGATGCTGCGAAGCAAGGGGCGTTTCTTTCCAGAGATGATTTCAAGATCCGTTGCAAGGTCAGCTCTACTGTAGTGGACAATATGGCTAAAATGGGATTGCTGGGAGAGCTTCCGCTTTCGAATCAGATGTCGTTGATGGATTTTCTGCAGCAGTAGCAGGAATATGGTTTTGTTTTTAGTATGGAAAGGTTCGACTATATTACAAGAATGGATAGTATGGTTTTTGGGATATGGTACGGGCCTTTTCTTTATTGCATGGGAGAATAACAAATTTTGACCTGTGTTTTTGCATAAGAAGGGGTTGGAAAAGCGGATATTTCTTTGGTAATAGTAACGAAATGTGTCAATTGGTAAAACAATTCGAAAAAAATATTAAAAAAGGGCTTGCTTTTTTCTTTAACATAGTATAGAATAAATATTGTTCTTAAGGCTCGTTGGTCAAGGGGTTAAGACGCCGCCCTCTCACGGCGGAAACAGGGGTTCGATTCCCCTACGAGCTGCTATAAATCCTTATTAATAGGGCATCCTGGAGACAGGGTAATCGTGAGGTAATCAAACAAAAAATCAACAAAGTACAAATCTCCAAGAAAGGAGGATTGTACGCCAGACAAAAGAAGAACAATAACTAACACAGCTGTAGCGGCTGTGTTTTTTGATGTAAATAATTTAATTAATCTGCATTCTGCAACGTAGATTTTCTTACGCACTTACTCCACATTTCCCATGGGATAGAGTAGAGCACGATGAATTAAGTAATAAATGAAATAAATAAACAAGTATTCCCTTTTGTCACTTATTGGTATATAATTATTTATTATGTACGAATGAGGACGAAAATTACCTTTATGTTTCAACAATGCATGACGTACAAGAGTCCAAGATTGAACGTAGGCTTCATGGTGGAAAATTAAAAAAGTTTAACAAAGATATTGACATTACATTGTAAAAGATGTATTGTTAAAGTGTAAACAACATAGAATAAAGTATATAAGAATATTGAGGTCGGAAATGGTTCCCGACACACTCTAAAAAGAGTACCTGAGATGATGGTACACCGCCCATCCAATAATCTTATATATTTAAAATTTGGCATCTACTGTAAAAGGTAGGTGCTTTTTATATCCTCTAAAAATCCTTTATTCTACAGCATTATTCAACCATTAAAATTAGTTTACCTATATCAAGTTACCGTGCCTTCCAGAGGCTGCTATGAAACATAATTTTTCGTCATATTGCTGTACCTTCCATCATATTTTGTCCATACTTCATAAAAATAAAAATAGGCTGCAGGATTTCATAGACGCATGGGACAGTTCATGATAATATGGGCATCAGAAAGATAGAAAAACATATACTGGCCGGGCTATCTTATAAGATTATGCAATACCAGTAGGATTATAAGTGACAGGAAAGGAGAACACTTGAAGGATATACTTAAGACACCATCCGATATACTTAAAACATATTTTGGCTATGACAGCTTTCGAGACGGACAGGAAGCTCTGGTCAACAGCGTTTTATCTGGGAAGGATTCTCTTGGAGTCATGCCCACAGGTGCGGGTAAATCGATCTGTTATCAGGTTCCTGCGCTGATGATGGAGGGCATTACGTTGATCATATCCCCCTTGATTTCTCTGATGAAAGATCAGGTGGCGGCTCTAAATCAAGCCGGAGTACATGCTGCCTATATTAATAGTACGCTTTCAGCCCGGCAGGTTACGCTGGCTCTGCAGTATGCCCGGGAGGGAAAATATCAATTAATCTACGTGGCACCGGAACGGTTGGAGACAGAAGAGTTCCTTGAGTTTGCATTAGAAGCGAATATCAGAATGGTCACGGTGGATGAGGCTCATTGCATTTCCCAGTGGGGACAGGATTTCAGGCCCAGCTATCTAAAAATTGTCCGCTTTATTGATCAATTGCCCGAACGTCCTGTGATCAGTGCATTTACAGCGACGGCGACGAAAGAGGTAATGGAGGATATATGCTGTGTTCTGCGGCTGGAGGAGCCGACTGTGATCGTTACCGGGTATGATAGAAAAAATCTGTATTTTGAAGTGCGCAGCCCAAAGGATAAGAATGCGGAGGTGATCCGCTATATCAATGACCGCGGGGTACAGTGCGGAATTATTTACTGCGCCACCCGCAAAGGAGTGGACGAACTGCAGGAGCTCCTTGAAAGGAATGGAATTGCGGCTGCGAAGTATCATGCGGGTATGAGTGATGCAGAACGCAGTGAAAACCAGGAGAATTTTATCTATGACAGGAAGACGGTCATGGTTGCAACTAATGCATTTGGAATGGGAATTGATAAATCTAATGTCAGGTATGTGATCCATTACAATATGCCAAAGAACATGGAGAGCTATTACCAGGAGGCAGGAAGAGCCGGCCGCGATGGTGAGGCGGCAGAATGCATCCTGCTGTACGGTGCCAGAGATGTTCGAATCAACCAGTTCCTGATTGAGAATAGCAATGATAATGATGATATGAATACGGCACAACGGGAAATGATCCGGGAGCGCGATGAAGAGCGGCTGAAGGAAATGACCTATTATTGCTTCACCAAGGATTGCTTAAGGGAGTACATATTGAAGTATTTTGGAGAGTATGGGACCGCTTGTTGTAATAACTGCTCCAACTGTCTTTCGGAATTCGATGAGTTGGATGTGACAGAGGTCAGCCAGGATATTATCGGCTGCATCAGGGAGAGCGGCCAGCGCTTTGGCATGAATGTGATTATCGTTACCCTTCTGGGCAGGAAGACGGCGAAGCTTACCGCGAATCATATGGTGGACAGCAGTTTCTATGGGAAGAGAGCCTCCGATAGTGAGGCATTTCTAAAGCATGTGACGAATAAGCTGATTATTGACGGCTTCTTATATTTGACCAATGATAAATACGCTATTGTCAGGGTGGACCGGTCTGCGGCCTCTATTGCTAAGGCGGAGGCCCGGATTATAATGAAGCTTCCCAGAGTAAGTATTTCTTCGGAGAAGCTTCCCTCTGAGAATACCTTGGATCAGAAGTCCAGGAAGGGCAGGACTTTGCGTAGATCTGAGCTTCTTACCTCCAAAGGGCTGGACTTATTTGATGTGCTTCGTCAGGTAAGGACAGAGCTGGCCAGGGAAGAAGGAATGCCTCCTTACATCATATTTTCCGATAAAACTTTGACCGATATGTGTGTTAAGGTTCCTTTGACAAAGGAGGAGATGCTAAGCGTTGCCGGTGTCGGAGAGCATAAATTTGAGAAATATGGACAGGCATTCATCGACGCTGTCCGGAGATTTACCGATGGGAAGAAAGAACAGCTATGTTATGAACCGGTGCAGGAAGATATTGCCCCTCAAAGAAGTACAATGTCCAGGTTAAAGAAGACGGAATTCTGTCTGACGGAAGAAATGAGTGGGATTATAAAGCTGCAGGAAACGGTTACAATCAGTCAGTTTGTGGAACACCTGAATGAACTGCGTGATGAGAAGAGGATGAAGAGGCTGGCAGCAGTACATTTGACTGCAAAGCTTAAGGAGGCGGGATATCTGGAGGAGCAGTTCAATCATTTGCTTGGACGAAATATGACTTTACCGACGGAAAAGGGGATAAACCTTGGGATATCTACAGAAAAGAGAAGCAGTGAGAAGGGCAATGAATATGAAATTGTAATATACAATGAGGAGGCGCAAGGATTCTTATTATCGCTTTTACCGAAGGAATAAATTGTGATGTTCTCGGCAGGTAAGTGTTTCATTGTCTGAGGTATTATGGTAGAATATTAGGTATTAGAAGAGGCTTCCATTGAACGGAGGATCTGAACGAGATGACAGAGAATAAAGAGAAAAGGAAGGTGAAGAAGTGTGACAGATTCGAACAAGCTGGATTTGATAGTTGAGAAAATAATGCAGATAGATATTAGGACAGCGACAGCTGAGAAAAAATCAGGAGAGCTGGAAGTCACGGTAGCAGGGTTTGATAAAAGATTAAAAGATTTGAAGCGTCAGCAGATGCGAGACACCGCGGAACTAAAAGCGATGGATAATATGATTTTTGATGAGGTTGAACGGGTACATGAAATATTGGTTAAGCGTACGGAAGCTTTAGAGAAGAAAATAGGATGAACATTGACATAAAAGATGGAAGATTAATCCGGAAATGTGATCTGAACAGAAGACGGAAAAAAGAAACGGGTTAGAAATAATAGAAGAAGAGGAGGGAAAGGATGAGTAATGAGAATGTAATAATTGAAATATTAAAATCAGTGCAGAGCCAGGTGGGAGATATGCAGACTCAGATAGGAGATATGCAGATTCAAATAGGAGATATGCAGACTCAAATAAATAATTTAGATACTAAGGTAGACAGACTGGACGCTAAGGTACAGAAACTGGATACCAAGGTAGAGATTCTGTCGGAAAGAGTTACTAATGTTGAATTGCATTTAGAAAACACAACGGACAGGAATATTGGACTATTGATGGAGCAGCATAAACCGAATGCGGACAAATTAGACAGAGTGATTGAGCAAACAGAGGTAATGCAATTTGACCTGGATCAATTAAAGAAAGTGGTCATATCTCATAGCAGTGACCTTAATATATTAATGCAGCGTTAAATCCGGAGCTTACAGTCTTAATGTCTGTAAGCTCATTTTATGGAATAACGTTTTATTAATTTGTTCTTGACCATAATAAAATGTGTGATATTCTATTTAATATATAAATCATCATGAAGATGGTTTCATCAGGAGCCTGGAAGGTAAGATACGGGGAGGATAAGGATGGATATTCATAATTTGTTGGAACAGGTCAAGAATAGTGAGATATCAATCACTCAGGCGGAGGAGATACTGAAGAAGCTGCCGTATGAGGATCTCGGCTATGCCAAACTTGATCATCACAGGACCTTGCGGTCAGGCTTTGGAGAGGTGGTTTTTTGTCAGGGCAAGGCCATGGAGCATCTGGTTCAGATTTTCAAGAGCTTCTATGAGCATGATACCAATGTTCTCGGGACAAGGGCATCCGTGGAGCAATATGAACAGGTCAGACAAGTGCTGCCGATGGTGAAATATGATCCGCTTTCCAGAATCTTATCTATACAGAAGAAGGTCGAAGAGAAGGTGGGCTGTGTGGCAGTATGTACCGGAGGCACCTCCGATATACCGGTTGCAGAGGAGGCGGCCCAGACAGCGGAGTTCTTTGGAAGCAATGTAATTCGTATCTTCGATGTCGGTGTTGCGGGTATTCATCGCCTGCTGTCCAAGGTAGAGGATATCCGAAAAGCTAATTGTATCATTGCGGTTGCAGGTATGGAAGGTGCGCTGGGAGGAGTTGTGGCAGGGCTGGTAGATAAGCCGGTGATTGCAGTGCCTACCTCCGTTGGCTATGGAGCCAATTTTGGCGGTCTTTCGGCTCTGCTAACTATGTTAAATTCATGTGCGGAGGGACTGGCTGTTGTGAATATAGATAATGGCTTTGGGGCCGGTTACCTTGCGACCCAGATAAATCGGTTAGGCATAAAAAATCAATAGAAGAAGAAAGTGTGTAAATTAGAGATTTTACACATGGCGAATTTGTGCTATAGCCTAAATTTGCAGGCAGCAATAGAATGGAGATCAAAATATGACAAACAAAACGAATCAAACCTTATATTTAGAATGCTATTCCGGTATCAGCGGTGACATGACGGTGGCGGCATTGCTTGATCTGGGAGCGGATCAGGAGGTGTTGATGGAGGGATTAAAAAGCCTGAATGTGGAAGGATATCGGGTGGTTGTTGGAAGAAGGGAAAAAAATAGTATTGATGCTTGCGATTTCGATGTGATTCTTGACGAGGAGCAAGTGAATGAGAGTGTTCTTCATGATTCAGGACACGATTGTGATCATGGACATAGCCATGACTACGACCACAATCATGAGCATGGGCACAGCCATGATCACGACCACAATCATGATCACGGGCACAGCCATGACCACGATCACAATCATAACCACGGACATAGCCATGTCCCCGAGCATCAACATAACCTGGATTTTGGCCCAATTCGTTATGGGCACCATGATCATCGCAATCTTAGTATAATTCATGGCATTATTGAGCGTTCCTCCATCACAGAGAATGCCAAGATGATTGCAAAAAGAATATTCACAATTGTGGCTGAAGCTGAATCGAAGGCTCATGGTAAGCCGATCGAGGAAGTTCATTTTCATGAGGTGGGGGCTATCGATTCTATCGTAGATATTGTTGCAGTTGCAATCTGTCTGGATAATCTTAATATCACCGATGTTGTGGTATCACAAATGTATGAGGGCACAGGTTCCATCCGTTGTCAGCATGGACTTCTTCCGATACCGGTACCTGCTGTAATTAATATCGCATCAGAATATCAATTGCCGCTTCATATCACCGATGTTAAAGGAGAGCTTATCACACCAACAGGCGCGGCGATCGCAGCAGCAATCAGAACAAAGGACTCTCTGCCAAAGAACATGAAAATCATGAAGATTGGTTTGGGTGCTGGTAAGCGGAGCTACACCGGAGCCAGCGGCCTGCTCCGTGCAATGCTGATTGAGGGCACCGAAGCTTTGCCGTCTGATATATCTGCTGATAAGGTATGGGTGTTAGAAGCCAATATAGATGATTGCACTGGGGAAGCTCTCTCTTATACTATGGAGCTGTTATTCCGACAGGGAGCTAAGGATGTCTATTATACTCCGACCTATATGAAGAAAAACCGTCCCGCTTATATGCTTGGCGTGATATGTGATGAGGAAAAGTTGGAGCAGATGGAAGAAATAATATTCTTTCATACGACGACGATTGGTATCCGTAAGACACAGGCAATACGCTCCATTCTTCCCAGGGAGCAGAGGGCAATTGAAACTCCTTATGGGGAGGCTTTGGTGAAGATATGCAGGCACAGAGAGCGGAACTTTTATTATCCGGAATATGAAAGTGTTAAAAGGTTATGTGAAGTGTCCGGGTTGGATTATATAACTTTGTATCATCTGATACAGGATATTGCAGTCAGGCAGGAAGAATAAATTTAGGAAAGTAAATTGACTAGGTTTATTGTGACAGATATTGGATTTTGATATGAGGAGCATAGAAAAGATATCATAGAAAAGATATCATAGAAAAGTAAGTCTATTAAGTATAGATAGAAAAGGAATATAGAACATGAGTATTCAAAAGAAACAAGTTAATAGCAATAAAATGACACATGAAATAGATGGGTTGATGGATTTGAACGACATAACTCATATAAAGGAAGAAAACAGGGAGAATTATCTCAAGCTTATTACCTATTTAAGGGAGCATGTCAATGAAGGTATTGGGATAGCATTTTCCGGAGGCGTGGACAGCAGCCTTCTTCTGAAGCTGGCCTGTGATGTCGGTAAGCAATACGGAAGACCGGTATTGGCAATCACCTTTGAGACTAAGCTGCATCCGCATGGAGATCTGGAGGAGGCAACCCGTATGGCATCCGATTTTGGCGCTGTACATAAAGTTATTGAAGTGGACGAATTCTCTGACCCGGAGATTCTACACAATCCAGAGGATCGCTGCTATCGCTGTAAAAATCTGTTGTTCCGTGCATTGATTCATAATGCGAACATGGAAGATTATCATTATCTGATGGACGGAACGAATTATGATGATCGGAATGTATATCGTCCTGGGATGCAGGCTTTGAAGGAATTGGGTATCCGTAGTCCACTTCTGGAGCTTGAGATAACCAAGGCACAAATCAGATCTCTTGCTGCCGATTTGGGTATCGCTTCCTCGGATAGGCCATCCGCACCCTGTTTGGCAACCCGTTTGCCCTATGGTACAAAGTTGGATTTTGATATATTGGCACGGCTGGATCAGGGAGAACATTATATACGGGCACTTGGTTTTTATAACGTACGCTTGCGCTTACACCAGGATATTTTAAGAATTGAAGTGGACCAGGCGGATTTTATGACGTTCATGGAGAAACGAGAGAATATCATTAATGAAATGAAAAGGCTTGGGTTCCTCTATATTACATTGGATATGGAAGGTTTTCGATCCGGAAGTATGGATATTAAGATTCAGAAGATCTGAGCGTATGATGGATAAATAGATACCAATAGATACAAAAAAATACAAAATCCTTTGCAAAAGGTTTACATTCCGCAGCAAACATAGTATAATGTGAACTAGTACTTCTGTAGGGGGGTAATAACATGCTACGCATATACATATGTCCAAAGTGTTATAATTTAAGAATGGTATCCAGAAAGCCGACTGCTATTTGCTTCCATTGTGGTAATGCGTTAGAAAAATGCGATGTGGAATATGACACCTACATTAATATGAATGAAGAAGAACGCAGGGAATTGAAGAATAGATATAAGCAAAGGATGGAGGCTTATCAAGATAAGCTGAATCATTGTTATCAGGAACAGGAAAAGTAGAATAAAAGGAGCCTTTATTTTGTGGGAGAACTTTCCATGATATAGGGTTCTTTTTATGCATTTATGAGATGACGGCGAAGTGAGGTTGGCTATGGTTAAGAAGATTATAGATAGAAAGCTGGTAGTAAGAAGATTGTTCTTATTGCTGGGAGATATTGTTGTTATTATTTTATCCAGCGGGATGGGGTTATTACTTCGGTTTGATCTGAATCCTTCCAGGGTGCATAGTCAGTTTATAGAATCGGTGTGGACTTATCTTCCTGTCAATCTTATTGTCACACTTTTGATATTTTACATCCTTAAGCTATATCATAGCCTGTGGAGATATGCCAGTGTCATGGAGATGCAGAATGTTTTTACCGCATGCATGCTGTCTGCGCTCTTCCAATTTGCAGGATTAAGAATATTGCATCTGCCGGTCCCTAGAAGTTATTATTTTCTATATGCGGGGGTACTTCTATTATTTACCTTGGGGCTGCGGTTCTCCTATCGCTTTTTTCGTTCGATTTTACACAATAGCCGTACGGATGCAGAGATCAATAATGTTATGATAATTGGGGCGGGGGACGCCGCCAGTGCTATTATTAAAGAAATAAATACCAGCGAGCATATCAACAATACGGTTGTGAAGTGCATCATTGATGATGCACAGGAGAAGCAGGGGAGCTACATCCATGGAATTAAGGTGACGGGAACCAGGGATAATATCCTGGACTGTGTCGGTATCTATCATATCAATGAGATCATTATCGCTATGCCGTCCGTATCCAAGAGGACGATTAAAGATATCGTTGAAATCTGTAACCAAACGGATTGCGAGCTAAAGATCCTTCCCGGAATGTATCAATTTATGAACAATGAGGTCTCGGTGAGTAATCTGCGGAATGTTGAGGTAGAAGATTTGCTGGGCAGGGATTCTATTAAGGTGGATCTCGATTCAATCATGGGCTATGTTGAAGACAAGGTCATCCTGGTTACCGGTGGTGGCGGTTCTATAGGAAGTGAGCTATGCCGACAGCTTGCAGCGAAGAATCCAAAGCAGCTCATTATCATTGATATCTATGAGAACAATGCATATGATATCCAGCAGGAGCTGCTAAAGAAATATCCGGAATTGAATCTGGTGGTATTAATTGCTTCCGTAAGGAATTCAGCAAGAGTGAATTATATATTTAAGACGTATAAGCCCCAGATTGTATATCATGCCGCGGCTCATAAGCATGTTCCGTTGATGGAGGACAGTCCGAATGAGGCAATCAAGAACAATGTCCTGGGAACTTGGAAGACGGTACAGGCAGCAGATCTATATGGTGCAGAAAAGTTTGTATTAATTTCAACAGATAAGGCGGTTAACCCTACGAATATTATGGGGGCATCAAAGCGTATCTGTGAGATGATTGTACAGACGTATAATAATCGATCCAATACAGAATTTGTAGCGGTGCGTTTTGGTAATGTATTGGGGTCAAATGGCAGTGTTATTCCGCTATTCAAGAAACAGATCGCTGCCGGAGGCCCGGTGACGGTGACTCACCCTGATATTATTCGGTACTTTATGACGATTCCTGAAGCTGTATCCCTTGTATTGCAAGCAGGAGCATATGCGGAGGGTGGAGAGATATTCGTGTTGGATATGGGAGAACCGGTTAAAATTCTTGATTTAGCTGAAAATCTGATACGACTTTCCGGATATAGACCCAATGAGGATATTATGATTGAATTTAGCGGACTCCGTCCTGGTGAGAAGCTATATGAGGAGTTACTCATGGATGAGGAAGGCTTAGCGGATACGGAGAATAAGATGATACATATTGGCAAGCCGATTGATTTTGATGAGGATAGGTTTTTGCAGCAGTTGGAGGAATTGAAGGAACTATGTCCGCTGGAGCCTCAGGAGATTCGGAAGATGATTCGGAAGATTGTTCCTACCTATGTGATACAGAAGGGAAAATGAGGTAAAGTATAGCAGTAAAGTGATTTGATGGAAAATATACTTGACAGAATTATATTAAAAGGATAGACTTGAATTAGCGTTTGATTTTCGAACACTAATTGAATATTACTCGCTAAGGATTTCCTTAGAATAAAATAACTGGATAAAAGAGGAGATATTATTGCCTGAGAAAGAGAGTCTTTTATTGGATAATGAATATATTATAATGTCGGAAGTGGCAGAAAATGAGAATATAACTCAGCGGGATCTTTCAAGAAAGCTGGGGGTCTCTGTAAGTACGGTCAATATTCTGATGAATAAGATGATAAGAGAAGGCCTTATAAAGATGAATCAGGTATCTCAAAAGCAAGTACTCTATATGCTGACACCTGTAGGTATGATGGAAAAAGCACAAAAAACGGTCAGATACTTGAAAGCCCATTATAGAGCTATATATGAAACAAAAGAAAAGATTAAATCTATTCTGGATTATTTGAATAGAGAAAATGATGTGATCTATGTGTTGATGTATAACGATGAAATGGGTGAGATGCTTAATATAGCAATACATGAATATAAATCAATGCATAGTAATTTAAGTATAAGGATGATTCGTAGTATGTTAGATATTGATGTGAAGGGTCATAAATCAGCGATATTATTACATATGGCTGTGGATAAAGATGTAATGAATGAATATAAAGATATCAGAGATTTGGAAATTGTAAATCTGGCTGAGAGATTATAAATGTTTCAGTAGCTGTTCCAAGATTAACTGGATTTAAAAGAATGGCAGAAGAAAGAGTTAGTATTACTAATCGGAAAACCGTAGAAAGAATGTATTCTACTTCTCGATCATTTAGGTAATATATTTAATCAGCTTCTTATAGATAATTTTGATGAGGTATGTCTGTCTAGTGGTGTCCTTAGCTATGAAGATGGGATAGTAAAGTGCAGTGTACATGGTAGTGGGGATGAAGGCGAGGCAGATGAAGAACAGGTGAAAGAAGTGCCTTGGTTGTGATGAAATAATGATGTAAGGATGAAAAAACTGAAATGTAGTCGGATTACAAAGTCAGACTACTACTTAAAGCCGTTAAAATCAAAGGTTTCATGGTTTTGTAGTCTATGTAGACAGAAAAATTGTAAACGCTCTGATTGGATGTATAAATCGATATGAGTATGGTGAAAGAATAAACACAATATATGGTATAAAAGCGGGAATATAATACATGGAAAGCACGATATATTGATTTTTGCTAGAAATTTACATGGATTAGGGAATTAGATGCTCTAAAGCATCACTCAATACATAAGCAGGAGGAACTAACATGGTTTACTTAAAAATCAAAAGATTAATAGATATAATACTTTCATTACTCGGACTTATCATATTATCTCCTGTTTTTTTAATACTTATATTAGCAATCAAGGTTGACTCCTCTGGACCTGTTCTCTTTAAACAGAAGAGAGTCGGTATCCATAAGAGTCATTTTCACATATTGAAGTTTAGAACAATGAGGATTGATACGCCGAAGGATACTCCAACACATCTTTTAGAGAATCCTGATCAGTGGATTACTAAGGTAGGTAAGTTCCTACGTAGAACATCTCTGGACGAACTACCTCAAATCATCAATATCTTTAAGGGTGAGATGAGTATCATCGGTCCAAGACCTGCACTGTGGAATCAGTATGACCTAATTGAAGAGAGGGACAAGTACGGTGCTAATGATGTGCCTGTTGGTCTTACAGGATGGGCGCAGATTAACGGTAGAGATGAACTTGAGATTGACGTTAAGGCAAAGTTTGATGGAGAGTATGCTGAGAAGATTGGGTTTTTAATGGATGTCAGATGCTTCTTTGGGACGATATTTAGTGTTCTTAGAAGTGATGGTGTTGTTGAAGGTGGGACTGTAACGAAAAAAGCTGATAAAGAGTTAGTGAAACATTAGGGGTGAGCAGATGTTGTTAGTGACAGGGATTACAGGACACACAGGTAGATATTTCTTACAAGAATTAATAGATCATAAATACGAAGGGCCAATCCGTTGCATCGTTAGGGAGACATCTGACACTTCAATGTTGGATAACAATGGATTAAATATTGAGAAGGTTCATGGAGACCTCAACAACAAGGAGTTCGTAAGAAAAGTTATGAATGGTGTAGATAATATCATGCACATCTATAATATTCATCATTCTCCTTTGATTGTTGAAGTAGCTATCGAGAATAATGTGAAACGAGCAATTTTAGTTCATACAACAGGAATTTATTCAAACTTCAAATATGCATCTCAAGGTTATAAAGATGTCGAGAAGAAAGTCTTAGAACTGACTTCAAAATCAAATTGTCCCACAAAAGTTACAATTCTTAGACCAACGATGATCTATGGTGACCTTTGTGATAGCAATATGAGTAAGTTTATAAGGATGATAGATAGATTGAGGATTATGCCAGTCATTAATGGCGGTAAGAGTTTAATACAGCCAGTTAACGCTAGAGACTTGGGAAAAGCATTCTATACAGTTCTTATATCTCCTGAAAAAACAGTTGGAAAAGCATATGACCTATCAGGGGAGAAGCCTCTACAGATGATAGAAGTTTTTAAAATGATAAGCGATAACCTTAATAAGAAAACAACCTTTGTCAGTGTTCCTTTAGGATTTGGGGTTCTACTTGCCCCAATAGCCAAGTTATTGACTCTTGGAAAAATAGATTATGTAGAAAGAGTGCAACGTATGGGTGAAGACAGAAGTTATCCTCATGCCGAAGCCAAGAAAGACTTCAAATATAATCCGATGAGTTTTGAAGAGGGCATTCAAATTGAAGTAAATCAATATTTAAAGAAATAACTATGTGATGAAAGTAGGACTAACAATGTGAAGATAGCTGTACTCTCAAGCCATACGTCATCACTATTTTGGTTTCGTATGGATATGATGAAAGATTTTATAAAACATGGGCATTCTGTTATCGCCTTAGGACCAGAACCCAAATCAAACTGGAAGAGCAAGTTTGAGGAAAATGGAATTCATTATAAGCAACTCTTTGTAGAAAGAAATGGTATAAATCCTTTTAATGATTTAAGGGCGTATCGAGAACTAAAGCAATTTATGAAAGAAGAGAAGCCAGACAAAGTATTTGCATATCAAGCAAAAACTGTAGTTTATGGAAGTCTTGCAGCAAAATCTAATGGCATTACTGAAGTATATCCACTGATAGCAGGTCTGGGATCGATTTTCAGGGGAGAAGGTCTTAAAAATAAAATAATAAAAATGATTATGAAGACAGAATATCGATTAGCATGTAATGCAAGCAAGAAGGTGTTTTTTCAAAACAACGATGACAAAAATGAATTTGTAAACAACGGGCTAATTAAAGAAGATAAAATCGTGATTATTAATGGATCAGGTGTTAACCTTGAGAAGTTTAGACCAGAACCATTGCCTGACGTACCGGCATTCTTATTTATCGGTAGATTAATCAAAGATAAAGGTGTAATGGAGTATTTAGATGCCTGCGAGAGAGTTAAGGCTGAATATCCTGAAGTAAGATGCTTACTTGTGGGACCTTATGATAGTAATCCTTCAGCTATGAAGCCTGAAGAACTACAGCCATTTATTGATCAGGGGATCATTGAGTATTTTGGAGAGCAGACGGATGTTAGACCTTATTTAAAACAGTGTAGCACTTATGTTTTACCTTCTTATCATGAAGGAACACCTAAAACGGTACTCGAAGCAATGGCAATAGGGCGATCAATTATTACCAGTGATGCTCCTGGATGTAGAGAAACTGTTACAGATGGATATAATGGGTTTCTTGTGTCTGTTAAAGATGTAAATGGTTTAGTTGATAAGATGAGAATTCTAGTAGAAGATCAAGAAACAAATAGTATTATGGCAGAACGTAGTTTGAAACTTGCCAAAGAGAAATATGATGTGAATTTAGTCAATAAATCTATTATGAAAACTATGGGATTATTATAGTGAGAAGGAGTAGTCAAAATGAACCTATACGAAAAAATCAAAAACAGAGAAGAAAAGGTTTCAATTGTTGGTCTTGGGTATGTTGGAATGCCAATTGCAGTAGCTTTTGCTAAAAAGGCAGAGGTTATTGGATTCGATATTAGTGTAGAGAAAGTTGAATTATATAAAAAAGGCATTGATCCAACTAAAGAGGTTGGCGATGATGTGATAAAAGATACAACAGTAGATTTTACAGCAGATGGGGCTAAGCTTAAAGAAGCCAAATTCCATATCGTTGCAGTTCCGACCCCTGTAAATGCTGATCATACACCAGACTTAAAACCAGTAGAATCAGCAAGTAGAACAGTTGGACGAAATCTTACTAAAGGATCAATTGTTGTATTTGAATCTACTGTTTACCCAGGTGTTACAGAAGAAATCTGTATTCCAATTCTTGAAAAAGAGTCTGGAATGAAATGTGGTGAAGATTTCAAAATTGGATACTCTCCTGAGAGAATCAATCCTGGCGATAAGGTACATAGACTTGAGACTATCGTAAAAGTTGTATCTGGTATGGATGAAGAATCTCTAGATGTAATAGCTAAAGTATATGAATTGGTGGTTGATGCCGGAGTACATAGAGCGGAATCCATAAAAGTAGCTGAAGCAGCAAAAGTTATTGAGAATTCACAAAGAGATATTAACATAGCATTTATGAATGAGCTTTCTATCATTTTTAATAAGATGGGAATTGACACTAAAGCTGTTCTAAAAGCTGCTGGAACGAAGTGGAACTTCCTGAATTTCTTTCCAGGATTAGTTGGTGGGCACTGTATTGGCGTAGACCCTTATTACCTCACATATAAAGCAGAGCAGCTAGGATACCATTCGCAAATTATTCTTTCAGGAAGAAGAATCAATGATGATATGGGCAAGTATGTGGTTGAGAATTTGATTAAAAACCTCATTAAAGCAGATGTGCCAGTTAAGGATGCAAAAGTGGCAATTTTAGGATTCACATTCAAAGAGAATTGTCCTGATACTAGAAATACAAGGATTATTGATATTGTCAATGAACTTAAAGACTACGGGATCAATCCGATGATTGCAGATCCGGAAGCTGATGCTGAGGAAGCAAAACATGAGTATGGAATTGTCTTCAATTCAGTACAAGACATTAAAGAGATGGATGCAGTTGTTGTAGCTGTGGGACATGACCAGTTCTTAAGGTTTACGAAAGAAGACTTCAACAAGATGTTTAAAGAAGGATCTAATAAAAGTAGAGTATTACTTGATATTAAAGGAATATTAGATAGAAAAGAGTATGAAGCAGCAGGATATAAGTATTGGAGACTGTAAGGAAAGGTAGTGTATATAATGGGATATGAAAATTTAACATTCGAAAAAGATAGTGTATTTCTCGTTACTGGTGGAGCTGGGTTTATTGGTTCCAACTTGTGCGAGGTTTTAGTGGATAAAGGCTATAAAGTTAGATGCCTCGATGATCTTTCAAATGGTAAACAAGTTAATGTAGACTTGTTTATGGACAATCCTAACTATACATTTATCAAAGGGGACATAAGAGATCTAGATACTTGCATGAAGGCTTGTGAAGGTGTCGATTATGTATTAAATCAGGCGGCTTGGGGCAGTGTGCCAAGAAGTATTGAAATGCCATTGCTTTATGAAGAAATTAATATTAGTGGTACACTCAATATGATGGAAGCAGCTAGACAAAATGGGGTTAAGAAATTTGTCTATGCTTCAAGTTCTTCTGTTTACGGTGATGAACCAAACCTTCCCAAACAAGAAGGTAGAGAAGGAAATTTACTATCTCCATATGCCTTAACTAAAATGGTTGATGAAGAATACGGGAAGTTATATTCAAAGCTATATGGGCTAGATACTTATGGATTAAGATACTTCAATGTATTTGGGAGAAGACAAGATCCAAATGGAGCGTATGCTGCTGTTATTCCAAAGTTCATTAAACAATTGCTTAAGGATGAACAACCAATAATAAATGGCGATGGAAAGCAAAGTAGAGATTTTACTTATATTGAAAATGTTATTGAAGCTAATTTGAGAGCATGTAAGGCACCATCTGAAGTTGCTGGAGGAGCATTTAATATCGCATATGGTGGAAGAGAATATCTAATTGATGTATACAATTCTCTTCGTAAAGCTCTTGGGAAAAACATTGAACCAATCTTTGGTCCAGATAGAAATGGTGATATAAAGCATAGTAATGCCGATATTAATAAAGCGAAAGAGATGCTTGGATATGATCCTAGTTGGAGTTTTGAAAGAGGAATTGAAGCAGCAATAGAATGGTATAGGGAGAATTTGTGATATGTCAAAAGGCACAATTCTATATGTTGGTGGTTTTGAGCTCCCAGATAAAAATGCAGCGGCACATAGGGTGTTGAGTAATGCTAAAATTTTGAGAGATTTAGGATATAAAGTTGTTTTTATAGACATTGACAAATCATTGTCGTATAGCAAAAAAAATATAGCTACAAATAAAAATGTGCAAGGTTTTGATTGTTGGTCTGTTCCTTATCCCCAAAAGACTATTGAATGGATAAGTTATTTATCTAGTATCAATTATATTAACTCAATGGAAAAACAGTATAAGAATATAGAAGGAATTATTGCATATAATTATCCAGCCTTAGCACTAAATAATCTAAAGAAATATGGTAAAAAAAATAATATTAGAGTATTTGCTGATTGTACTGAATGGTATAGCACAAAAGGATCAAATTTAGTATTTAAGGTTATAAAAGGTTTTGATTCATTTTTGAGGATGAGAATTATTCAAAAGCGACTAGATGGTCTAATTGTTATTAGTAAATTCTTGGAGAGCTATTACAGTAATACGAAAAACGTTGTTAGGATACCTCCGTTAGTAGATATTAATGAAAAAAAATGGAGTAAAAGCAACCGGAAAACAATAAATGGATTTGATAACAGATTGCATTTTGTATACTCGGGGAGTCCAGGTAAGAACAAAGATAAAATTGTGAACATTATTGATGCACTATATGATTTGAAAGATTTAAGTAATTATCAAATGAATATAGTAGGAATAAGTAAAAACCAATTTATTAGTGATTTCCCAAACTACCAAGAGAAGATTGACTCTTTAGATAAAAGGGTTAATTTTGTAGGCAGAGTGTCACATGAAGAAAGTTTGAAAGAGCTACAGAATTCGGACTATAGCATATTTATTAGGGAAAAATCTAGACTTACTATGGCAGGTTTTCCAACAAAATTTGTAGAGAGCATTACTTGCTCAATACCTATTATAACTACTGATTCAAGTGACATTAAAGAGTATTTTACTGATGAGACTTATGGTGTTTTACTTAAAGATAGTACTGTAGATAGTATAAAAGAGGCATTACAAAATGTGATCTTAAAGAATATTAATAAAAAGAAAGCGAAGTATGGGATAAACGATAAAATGTTCCATTATAGTGAATACCAAGAATTAATAAGCAAATTATTATTGAATGTAAAGGAATAAAAGAATTTGGAGATGAAAACATGTTCAAAGATAAAATATTACTAATAACAGGTGGAACAGGATCTTTTGGGAATGCTGTAATGAAAAGATTCTTATATACAGATATTAAGGAGATTAGGATTTTTTCTCGTGATGAAAAAAAACAGGATGATATAAGAAAATTCTATAAAAATGACAAGCTAAAGTTTTACATAGGAGATGTCAGAGATCTTGCTAGTGTTAAGAATGCTATGCATGGTGTAGACTACATCTTTCATGCTGCTGCTCTTAAACAGGTACCATCATGTGAATTCTTTCCACTTGAAGCAGTCAAGACAAATGTGCTAGGCACAGATAATGTTCTTACTGGAGCTATCGAAATGGGAGTTAAGAAGGCCATTTGTCTTTCTACAGATAAGGCTGCATATCCGATTAACGCTATGGGAATCTCAAAAGCTATGATGGAGAAAGTGTTTGTCGCAAAAGCAAAGACTGTTGACCCGGAGAGAACACTTATCTGTGGCACTAGATATGGAAATGTAATGGCCTCAAGAGGATCAGTAATTCCTTTGTTTATTGATCAGATTAAGAGTGGACAACCCCTTACAGTAACTGATCCTAATATGACAAGATTCTTAATGAGCCTCGAAGAAGCTGTAGAACTTGTTGTATTTGCATTCCAAAACGCTGATGCTGGAGACATCATGGTTCAGAAATCCCCAGCATCAACTATCGGGGACTTAGCTCAAGCAGTTAAAGAACTCTTTAAAGTAGATAATGAAATCAAAGTAATCGGTACCCGACACGGTGAAAAGCTTTACGAAACGCTCCTTACAAAGGAAGAATATGTTGTAGCTAAGGACATGGGTGGATTTTATAGAGTGCCTGCTGATAAGAGAGATTTAAACTATGATAAATACTTTGTTGAAGGAGATCAAAAGCTTTCATCAGAAGATGAGTATAACTCTCATAATACAGAAAGACTTAGCATAGAACAGATTAAAGAAAAGTTATTACAGCTTGATTATGTAAGAGAACAATTGGAAAGTTGGGATAGATAATGAAGATATTTGTCACTGGGTCAAAGGGGTTTATTGGAAAAAACTTAATGGCAGAACTGAGGAATAGAAAGTATGAAGATATTTATGAGTATGACAGGGATACAGATCCATCATTTCTTGATGAATATTGCAAAGAAGCTGACTTTGTGTTTCATCTGGCGGGAATTAACCGTCCAAAAGATCAATCTGAATTTATGGAAGGAAACTTTGGTTTTACCTCAGACCTGTTGAATTCTCTTAAGAAGCATAACAACACCTGTCCGGTGATGATTTCATCTTCCATTCAAGCTGAATTAGATAATCCTTATGGTGAAAGTAAGAAGGTTGGGGAAGACCTTTTGTTTTCTTATGGTGAAAACACAGGGGCCAGAGTTCTTGTTTACAGATTTCCTAATGTTTTTGGAAAGTGGTGTAGACCTAATTATAACAGTGCAGTAGCGACGTTCTGTCATAATATTGCTCATAATATGCCCATTCAAGTGAATGATCCAAGTGTAGTAATGAATCTTGTTTATATAGATGATGTAGTGAATGAGCTTATTAATGCTTTAGAAAGAAAAGAAAATAAAGTAGGAGAGTTTTGTGAAGTGCCCGTGGTACACACCATTACACTAGGTGAGATAGTAGATTTAATTTATTCATTTAGGAAAAGTAGAGAAGATAGGTCCGTTCCAAATATGTCTGATGCATTTACGAAGAAACTATACAGTACATATTTGAGTTATCTACCAGAAGATCAGTTTAGTTATGATTTAAAGATGAACGCGGATCAGAGAGGATCATTTACTGAATTTATAAAAGCTCCTGATTGTGGCCAAGTTTCAATTAATATCTCAAAACCTGGAATAACAAAAGGGAATCACTGGCATCACACGAAGAATGAGAAGTTTTTAGTGGTAAGTGGTAAAGGTGTAATTAGGTTCAGAAAAATAGATTCAGATGAAGTTATTGAGTATTTCGTAAGTGAAGATAAGATGGAAGTGGTTGATATACCAACAGGCTATACACATAACATAGAAAATCTTGGCGATACAGATATGGTTACAATCATGTGGGCCAATGAGTCATTTGACCCTGAAAAGCCTGATACTTTTTATTTGGAGGTATAACTGATGAAGAAATTAAAAGTTATGACAGTTGTAGGTACTAGACCAGAAATAATTAGACTGTCAGCTGTTATAAATAAATTAGTTGAATCTGAAGCGATTGAACATGTTCTTGTTCATACGGGACAGAACTATGACTACGAATTAAATGAAGTATTTTTCAATGACTTTAATTTAAAGAAGCCGGACTATTTCCTAAATGCTGCTACTGGAACAGCAGTGGAAACGATAGGAAATATTCTAGTAAAGATTGATCCTATCCTTGAAGAAGAAAGGCCCGATGCATTTCTGGTTCTTGGAGATACAAATAGCTGTTTATGTGCAATTGCAGCAAAGAGAAGACATATTCCAATCTTTCATATGGAAGCAGGGAATAGATGCTTTGACCAGAGAGTCCCAGAAGAAACTAATAGAAAGATTGTAGATCATACAGCAGATATTAATCTGACCTATAGCGATATTGCTAGAGAGTACCTTCTAAGAGAAGGCCTTCCTGCAGATAGAGTAATAAAGACTGGCAGTCCGATGTTTGAAGTTCTTAATTCTAGAAAAGAGGACATTGAAAAATCAGATGTACTTGAGAGGTTGAGCCTCGACACAGAGAAATATTTTGTCGTTTCTGCACATAGAGAAGAAAATATTAGCTCTGAACAGAATTTCATGGATTTAGTAGATACCCTAAACGCGCTTGCAGAAAAATATCAGATGCCTTTGATCGTGAGTACACATCCAAGAACTAGAAAAATGATTGATGCTAAAAAAATTGAGTTTAATCCATTAGTAAAGACTATGAAGCCACTTGGATTCAATGATTATGTGAAACTTCAAAAGTATGCAAAAGCTGTTTTAAGCGATAGTGGAACAATTAGTGAAGAGTCATCGATTCTTGGATTTAGGGCACTTAATATTAGACAAGCACACGAGAGACCTGAGGCAATGGAAGAAGCATCAGTTATGATGGTTGGACTTAAAAAGGAAAGAATTCTTCAGGGACTTGAAGTTCTGGAGACACAAGAAAAAGATTCATTAAGATTAGTGGAAGATTATAGCATGCCAAATGTATCGGAAAAAATATTGAGAATAATTTTGTCATACACAGATTATGTGAATAGAGTTGTTTGGGGGCAATGAAATGAGGGTGCTATTGGTTGTAAATATTGTCTTGCCTAAAGTAGCTCATCTTATTAATAGAGAAAGTGCAGTTACTGGTGGTTGGCTTTCTGAAATTATTGAAGGAGTATCTAAGAAAGAAAATATAAAATTAGCGGTTGCAACACCGTATGAAGGTAATGATCTTAAGCACTTTTCTGTCGACAATGTAGATTATTATTTTTTGCCTAGAAGAAATTTATATGATGTTTTTGATGACGATTGTCATAAGATTTTTGATAGTTTTCAACCTGATTTGTTGCATATAGAAGGAAGCGAGTTCAAACATGCAAATACATTTATAAATTGTTGGGATGGAGAAAACGTTCTGTCTTTACAAGGTATTGTGAATGGTATTGAACCTTATTATTTTGGTGGTTTATCGATTAAGAAACTACTCTTTTCATTTAAAATACCTGAACTATTTGCTGCAATATCATTACTAATAAAAAAGCGTGTTTTTCGTTCTAGGTTAATCTGGGAACAAGATACCATAGGAAAAGCTAAAAATTTACTAGGTAGAACAAATTGGGATTTGGCGCATGCAAGAAAATTTAACTTAAATGCAAATTATTACAAAGCAAATAGAATACTTAGAGATCCATTTTATAATAATGAATGGGATATAAGCAATGCTGAAAAATATTCAATATATATTGGGAATTCATATCAGCCAATAAAAGGATTCCATTTTGTAATAGAGGCGGTACATAAGTTAAAGAAGAAATATCCTAAAATAAAAATATATGTTGCAGGTATCAGTCCGTATGATAATAAAGTCAAGAGAAACATTATAAAGAATGGGTATGCTTACTATTTAAGGAAGATGATAGAACGCAATAGTCTGGATCAGAACTTTATTTTTTTAGGTAGCATTAATGCAGAAGAAGTTGCTAGCAAACTAAGAAAGGTTCATGTCTACTGCTTAGCATCTGCAATTGAAAATAGTCCAAATACATTGGGTGAAGCAATGCTATTAGGAGTTCCTTCGGTAGCTTCATTTGTTGGAGGAGTTAGTGATATGGCAAGTGATAATCATGAAGCATTATTATATAGATATGATGAAGTTGATGTTCTAGTAAATCAAATATCTAGAATTTTTGATGATGACGATTTAGCAATTAAATTATCGAAAAATGCAAGAGAAAAAGCGAGGGTAACACATTCAAAAATGATTAATATTGATTCAATAATTAATTGTTATAGGGACATATACAAGCAACAAACTTGAAAATAAGGGCGCATTAATATGAGTAGAAAAACAGAAAGTTTCAACGATCTTAGAATTAATAGTAAAGAGGTAGCATCATTAATTGGTTTAACACTATTGATTGAAGTTGCATTTTATATTTCGATTAATGGATTTAGCTTAGCTTCTTATTTTGGTGCTCTGTTGATAGTAATAGTAAGTTTAGGGCTTGATATAAAAAAGAATATTTTTATCTTTATATTACTTATGGCTAATCAAAGGATTCTTGTTTTACCTAATAATGATATAAGTTTAATCAATATTTTAATTTTCATGATAATTTTCAAGCAGATTTATTCTGGTAAATTTAGATTGCAATATAAAACTTTATTTTTAATACTAGTATTTATTATGTATTCAATTCTCCCATTTGTTATTAGTGGTAATCTTGGTGTTCTTATGATTGCTATTAGAGTATCTATATTGATGTTAATGCTAATGAATATTAAGTATAGCAATAATAATCAGTTGGATATATATCTAAATATAATTATATATTTCATTTTAGGGGTTATTATAATGGGCGTTTTAGGTATTGCCTTTGATAAGAATTTCGTATTAGGGACACAATATAGATTTTCAGGCAGTGGCTTGAATAATCCAAATGACTTTTCTATGCTTGTGATATTTTCCATTAGTTTACTGATTTACATTAACAGAAAGATTGAAATTAAAAATAAATTGTTATTAACAACTATTTCAATATTAACATTTTTTGGATTAATTACTCAATCAAGAACATTTATTCTGGGAATAGCAATAATCATATCTTTTTATTTGATTGCATTTTTAAAACCTAGAATCAATCTCTATTTTAAAACAAGAAATATTGTTCAAGGGTTAGTTTTGCTAACATTTGTAATAGCAATAATGCTCACACCGCCCTTCACTGCCGCTATTGAGTCTTCTTTAGATAGAATTATTAATCCTCGACGAGGCGATATTTCAGGGAGCAGACTTGACCTTTGGATTCAATACTACGATTTTTTAAAAGCAAATACACGGTATTTACTATTTGGTACGGGAGCTAATTTAGATATTCTAAATAACAACGGCATATATCAGGTAGCACATAATTTTATTATTGAGTTGATTGTTGATTGGGGAATTATTGGCGCAGGAGTTACTTTTTTCTTATTTAGAAGGATTAGAAAAAGTATTATAGGTCAAGGAGTTAGAGTATTACATGCAAAGCAATATAGAGCTTTGATACCATTAAGCATATTACTAATTCTAAGTTTAACAAGACATAGCCCGCTGAACATATCATTCACAACGCAATTCACGATTTCATGCATGGTTATTTTCGTTGATAGTGCTATGTGTTCCATAAATAATTGCAATTCTTAAAAATTAGACTATTTATTGAAGGAAGATGAGATATTGAAAATATATGAGAGAATTAAAAGAAATAACTTTGCAAAAAGTGTGATGCTACTTACAAGTGGGACTGCTATAGCACAGGTAATAAATATTATTTTATCACCTGTTATTACTAGGATATACAATCCTAATAGCTATGGTGTTTTAACAGTATTTACAGCTATCTTAGGTATGATTAGTTTATTAGGATCATTATCATATGAAAGCGCGATTCCAATTGTTGAAGAAGATGACAAAGCAATAAATATTCTTTCTCTTAGTTTTATAATACTAATATTAAATACATTATTAATGACTATAGTTATCCTTATATTTGGGGATACATTATTAATTATTCTAGACGCTCAAACAGTTATTAGATATAAGTATTTTATCCCGCTTGGTTTTTTTGCTACCGGTCTATACACCATTGTTATGCATTGGGCTTACAGAAGAAAAGACTATACTTCAATAACTAAGACTAAATATTCTCAAGTTATATTTTCTAATATAATAAAAATAGTATTTGGGATAGTATCCTCAAGTCCTTTAGGATTGATTATTGGTAGAGTAATTGGACAAAGTGCTGGAATTACAACATTAAGTAAATCAATTAGAAAAAAAGATTACCAACTTTTTAGTCAAGTTAATAAAAAAACTATTATTTGGGGTTTGAAAAGATATAGCAATTTTATGAAGTACTCTACTCCAAGCACTTTAATAGTATCATTAAGTTCTAGAGTGCCAGTTATATTTATTACTAGTTTATATGGATTGGAATCAGCGGGATTGTACGGTTTAGCAATGAATATTTCATTTATTCCTATGACGTTTATCGGAAAGTCTATACAAGATGTTTTTTTTGTAGAGTCATCAAAGAATGCCAGACAAAATCCAATAGATATAAAGAGGTTATCAAACAAATTGTTGGTCAATCTGGCTGTTTTGGGAATTGTACCCATTATAATCATTGTTTTTGGCGGTACATATTTATTCCCATTAGTTTTTGGAAGTGAATGGTATGAGGCGGGTATTCATGCAAGATTAATAGCCATTTATGTCTATACTCATTTTTTATTTCAACCGTTTATATCAATTTATACTATATATGAAGAGCAAAGACTCCTTTTTGTTTTAAATATACTAAAGATAATTTGTGTTGTTATTGTTTTTTTACTTGCTAAGTTGTTATATTTAACAGTGTATAAGACAGTGTTTATTTTCAGTTGTGTCATGGCTTTTTTTGAGCTTTTTAGTTATATTCTTTCAAGATTTATAATTGAAAAAAATATAAGAATGCTAAAATAAAGAATAATATGTGAGGGGGGTTAAGATTATTCTAGTGAATAATCCTATAACTAAGATATGAATAAAAATTTTAAAGTAGATGTTCCAGTGATGCTTTTTATATTTGTAAGACCTCATACGTTAACGAAAGTATTTGAAGTTATTAGCGACGTGAAGCCTAGTGTTCTGTTTCTAGTTTCTGACGGACCTAGAGAAAATGTCCCAACTGATAAAGAGAAAATATTAAAGAGCAGAGAAGTTGTTGATACCATTGATTGGGACTGCGAAGTCCATAGATTATACTCGGACACTAACCAAGGAATGTATGAAACTGAAAGAATGGCAAGAGAGTATGCTTTCAAATACGTCGATAGATTAATATTATTAGAAGATGATGTTATTCCTTCTAAGAGCTTCTTTAAATTTTGTGGTGAATTACTAGAAGAGTATAAGGATGATTACAGAATTAACAGAATTTGTGGAATGAATCATCTAGGAGTATATAAAGAACCATCCTCAGATTATTTTTTTTCTAAGGAGGGTTCTATCTGGGGATATGCTATTTGGAAGCGAACTCATGAAAACTATGATTATAGTTTTCATTATTCTGAAGATAAATATACGATTAAAAGACTTATGGAAAACACTTTAAAGGGAAAGAAGATGAAGGCTAAGTATTTAAATTTCCCAAAAGGAATTTTTGTTGATGGTAAAAGGCCGGGACCAGAGTTTTTTCTTTCTTCAGCTTGTGAATTATATCATCAATTAAACATTGTTTCAAGTATAAATCTAGTTAAAAATATTGGTGTTGGTCAAGAGTCTACTAATTCAGGAAAAGAATATAGATTATTGCCAAAAGGGATCAGAAGAGTTTTTAATATGGAAACATATGAGCATTCTTTTCCATTGCAACATCCAAAATATGTTATTGAAGATAGAAGATATTTGAAAAAAGTATACAGAATTATGGGATGGGGGCACCCGCTAGTAATTTTATATAGGAAAATCGAGATTTTTCTAAGAAAAAGGATTTGGAGGTAGCATAAATGAAAGTCGGAATAATGCAGCCATACTTCTTTCCGTATATTGGGTATTGGCAATTAATGAATGCAGTTGATAAATATGTGATCTACGACGATGTTAATTATATTAAAGGAGGTTGGATTAACAGAAATCGTATACTTATCGATGGGCAACCCAAAATGTTGAATATTAAACTAAATGGTGCAAGTTCTAATAAATTTATTAATGAAGTGATGGTATCAAGGGATAGTGTTTTCAAAAAAAAATTATTGAAAACTATATCACATTCATACAAAAAAGCCCCACTTTATGAAAAAGTATATCCATTAATAGAAAAGATTATTCTTTATGAGGAAGAACAGTTAGCGCTATATTTACAAAATACAATAGAAATGATTGCAGATTATTTAGAAATGAACACCCAATTCATTTTGTCATCAAATATTGAGAAAAACAATCTATTAACTGGCCAAGAAAAAGTTATAGAAATTTGCAAAATATTGGAAGCTAACGAATACTATAATGCCATCGGAGGAAAAGAACTTTATTCTAAAGAGTTATTTAATGAGAATAATATTAGTTTGAAATTTCTTCATACTGATTTAATTGAATATAATCAATTTGATAATGAATTCGAACCAAATTTATCAGTAATAGATATAATGATGTTTAATTCAAAAGATGAAATAAACAGTATGATGAATTCTTATAGTTTAATATAGAAAGGGTAATAAAATGAAAGAAATTGGCGGTTACTTTCAATTAGATGAGTTTGTAAAAGAGCCATATTATAGAAATATGATAGAATTGAATACTGGTAGAAACGCATTGCTTTATTTGGTTATGGCTAAGAATATTAAAAAGGTTTATATACCAAACTTGTTGTGTAATTCTGTTACTGATGTGTTAAAACAACACTCAGTTCAGTATGATTTTTATGATATTGGCAAGGATCTTTTACCATTATTCAGCATCAAAATGAAACCCGATGAGTTCTTATATATTGTTAATTATTACGGTCAAATTGACAACAATATAATTAGAGAATACAAAGAGAAATTCAAACGTATAATCATCGATAATACTCAAGCATTTTTTCAAGATCCTGTTGTAGGTGTTGATACAATTTATTCATGTAGGAAATTTTTTGGTGTACCTGATGGGGCATATTTATTTACGGACGCATTTTTTGAACTAGAACTTAAAATTGATAAATCAAAGGATCGTATGGCACATATTTTAGGGAGATATGAAGGAGCAGCTTCAGATTTTTATATATATTTTCAAATGAATGATGAATCATTTTATAATCTAGAGCTTAGATGGATGTCGAAACTCACAAAAAATTTACTAGGTGCTATCGACTATGAAAATACTAAAGAATCGAGGAATCAGAATTTTGCTTATATATTTGATGATTTACAATATATGAATAAATTAATGGTCAAAAAAACAGAAGGTGCTTATGCTTATCCGTTCTATTGCAATGAAGGCATGAAAGTCAGAAATAAATTAGCTGAAAAAAAAATTTATATACCTACTTTGTGGCCCAATGTTTTACAAACTATGAGAAAAGGAAGTGTGGAATATGATTATGCTGCCAACATATTGCCGCTACCTTGTGACCAGAGATACAAGAAAGATGATATGGATATTCTGATTAAAGAGGTGAAAAAGTGTATAGATTAAGAGAACTTGAGCGAAAAGATATTTCAGCAATAAATAAATGGCGTTCGAACAGGAAATTAATAGATTATTTAGGTGCTCCATTTCGATTCATAAATAATGAAATTGATGATAAATGGTTTGATAATTATTTGGCTAATCGACATTCTAATATTAGATGTACAATAGTTGATGATGATAATAATATACTTGGACTTGTAAGTTTAACAGAAATTGATCGATTAAATCAAAGCGCGACTTTTCACATAATGATTGGAGATAGTAACAGTCGAGGAAAAGGAATTGGAAGCTTTGCTACTTATGATATGTTGAAACACGCTTTTTATGATATGAACTTGAATAGAATAGAATTAACTGTTCTTGATAGCAATTATAGAGCAATAAAAATGTATGAGAAGATAGGTTTTAAACAAGAAGGTATAAAAAAGCAAGCAATCTATAAGAATGGCACGTTTGTTGATATGATAATAATGGCAATTCTAAAAAAGGATTTTACTCATGAGGTAAGCTTATGAATAAAATAATTAATGTAACTCGTTCATCCATGCCTCCATTAGAAGAATATATTAATGAAATAAAAGGTTTGTGGGAAAGTCACTGGTTAACAAATATGGGGGAGAAACATCTTGAATTTGAGGACAAGCTTACTGACTATCTAAAAATAAATAATATTACGCTATTTACAAATGGACATCTAGCGTTAGAATGTGCCATTGCAGCTCTCAATCTTACTGGTGAGGTTATCACTACACCGTATACATTTGTCTCGACAACTCATGCTATTGTCAGGAATGGGCTAAAGCCAGTTTTTTGTGACATAAATCCTGAAGATTATACAATTGATTTTACCAAAATAGAAGAATTGATCACGGAAAAAACAAGCGCAATTATTCCAGTACATGTATACGGGAATGTCTGTAAAATTGAAGAAATCCAAAGAATTGCTGATAAGTATAACCTAAGAGTGATTTATGATGCAGCTCATACTTTTGGTGCTACTGTCAACGGAGTAGGTATTGGAAGTTTTGGCGATATATCCATGTTTAGTTTTCACGCAACAAAAGTATTTAACACAATTGAAGGTGGAGCACTCACATATAACAACCCTAAACTTCAACAGGTTTTAAATGACATTAAAAATTTTGGAATTGCTGGTCCTGAAACCATCAAATATATTGGCGGAAATGCCAAAATGAATGAATTTCAAGCAGCTATGGGGCTGTGCAATTTAAGACATGTAGATGAAGAAATTAATAAAAGGAAGTTAATAGTTGACCGATATAACGAAAATCTGAGTAATACTAATGGAATTGTTTTGTCTAAGCCACAAAAGGGAGTCAAAAGCAATTATGCATATTTTCCTGTAATATTTAATGGTTTCAAGAAAGACAGAAATCAAGTTTTTGAAGAACTCAAGGCGAATAATATTATAGCAAGAAAATATTTTTATCCACTTACAAATGCCATTGAATGTTATAAGGAGGAATATAATGTTGATGATACCCCAGTAGCAAAATATATTGCAGAACGTGTGCTGACGCTACCATTATATTCAGATTTAAGACTAGAAGATATTGATAGAATCTGCGAAATTATTAAGCGATAAGTCCAGCTAAGAAATGTCAATAGTTAAATCTAAAAATATTTGATAATTCTTCAAGTTAAAAAAGGGTAACATTAATAAGCCTTTTGAGAAAATCTCAAAAGCCGAAAAGCAGGCTATGGATTTACTTTATGCAGCTTTATCGCATTTAGCTTTTAAGTAATTCGTTTGATGTTGCTCTGGTGTGATGATGGTAAATTCTTTTTCATCACGGAGGATTGCAAATACAATGTTACAGACCTTATGCATGACGGCACCAAGTGCAACCATTTTAGGTTTTGACTGGCACTTCTTTAAATAATAATCACGTAACACTGGATTTTTAGCCGAACCATTGCGGTTCTTACTGATGCTGATTAAAGCCATTGTATGGAGGACCCTTCGGGCAACCCTGGAGCCACGTTTTGACACAGAGATTTTAGTGCCTTCAAACTTCCCGGATTGTTTTACCGCAGGATCCAGTCCAAAGTAAGCAAACAGTTGTTTCGGTGAGTGAAATGCTGAGAAGTGTCCGATTTCACCCATCAGGCTTACAGCGGATAAAAAGCCGGCGCCTTTGTAAGACTCAATCAGATGGATCTGCTTTACAAAATCAGTAGTTTCATTCGCAGAAACCATTTCGTGCATTTCAGAAAGAAGAGAAGCTATTTCATTATCATAGTTTCTGATAAAACGAATATACAGCCGGATCCGTTTGAAATTACTGCTTACGGAATGACCGAAGGATTTTGTGTCATTTGCAGACTGGATTATGGCATGATATTTATTTGTAGCATATGTAATCCCAAATCTGGCAGTGGATCTTATACAGGTGATAATCTCTTCTTTTGAAGCATTCAGGAACGCCCCGGGAGACGTGTATTTCTCTAATAAGGTCAGCGATGTATTTGTAGTTATTTTAGAAAAGATTTTTAGATACTGGGGAAATACCATCCGCAGTTCGCCCTACAGCTTATTCACGTAAGCGGAACGCTTATCCATTAGATCATAATACTCCCTTGAAAGGTTTCTCAGGTTCAGGGCGAGATCCGATGGCATAAGGGATACCTTTAAGTCAGGTTTTAGACCTACTAAGGCAGCTTTTCTTGAATCAAAACGATCATTATGTACTTTTTTAATGTTAATGTTTGTGCTATTCTTAGTGATGATAGGATTGATAACCGAGCAGTTAAAACCCTTATCACGAAGATAGCAGAAGAGTGGGTAATGATAAATCCCGTGGATTCCAGAAAGATGCGACTTTCTAAGGAATACAGCTCTTCTGCTTCTTTTATTTTTGTAACAGATGAGCTTAAGGAATTCAGGTCAGAATGTAGGATTTTAAAAGGTTTTCCCACAAAGGTCTGGTTAGGTAGTGCGATAGACATCCAACTAAAGTCGTAAGCGTCAAAGTGTGTCCTGAATGCCACCCAAAAGTGGCAATGCTATAAAAGAGATGAGGGTAGGGCCCTCGGAATCGGTATTCAGGTGCAGATTCCAAACCACCTTTAGGTGCTGTAGTGAAAGCTATGGTATTGAGCGTAAAGGAAAAGACTGAATTATCAGCCAGGTGTGTGTCATGGAGCTGAACGAAAGTGAAGTGTCCGATGAAGCATCGTAAATACAAATTGTAGTCGAAACCATTTAGTTTTTGACCTAGATGGGATAGAGCTCGAAGGAAACCTGATTACTGTTCGAGCGACTACCGGTGTAAAGGCAACAGGAACATGACATTGGCTCTTTTATGGAACAGGAGAAGCCGGATTGATAATGATAAGCGAAAATCCAAGACGTCAGGTTAGAGGATGATAGTAGCAATGTATCAATCAGGTGCGGATGGATTTGTAGTAGTGATGATATTTCTGTAATGGAAATGGAGCGAAGAAATCCAGTTGTTTAAATTCAATATAAAACAACCATAAAGTGGGAGGATTTTATGATTGAAGCAAAACCTTTTAACATCACACAACAGGAGGTCTTAATAGCTTATAAGCAGGTTAAGGCTAACAAAGGTACTGGTGGGATAGATGGTATTGATCTAGTGCAATTCGAGGAAAATCTTAAAGGAAACCTATATAAGATATGGAATAGAATGGCATCAGGAAGCTACTTTCCGAAAGCAGTGCGAGGTGTTGAAATTCCTAAGAAAAATGGTAAAAAGAGATTGTTGGGAATACCAACAATTGAAGACAGAGTTGCACAAATGGTTGTCAGAAACCGTTTCGAACCGAAGGTGGAACCAGCATTCATGACAGAGTCTTATGGATACAGGCCAAATAAGTCAGCCTGGATGCTATAAAAGCAACGAGGGAAAGATGCTGGCAGTATGAATGGGTGTTGGAACTGGATATTGTTGGTCTGTTTGACAACATAGATCATGAGTTGTTACTTAAGGCTATTCAGGCACATACAGATGACAAAATGGAAATCTTGTATATTACTAGATTTCTCAAAACAGACATAGTTATGCCAGATGGAAATATCCGAGAGAGAATCGCAGGAACACCACAAGGCGGAGTGATTAGTCCAGTTTTGGCAAATCTCTTTATGCACTATGTCTTTGACAAGTGGATGAATTATAATTTCCCACAAATCAAATGGGCGAGATATGCGGATGACGCGGTTATTCATTGTGTCAGCGAAAAGCAAGCATTATATATAAAACAACGTCTGGAAAGACAGTTATGTTTATGTAAGTTACAGATGGAGCTACTACTTAGAACCATTCAAATCAGGGGCATGGGTTCCTTTTTAGATTTTTACTCTTTATAATATGAACGTCTGTATTATTTAAACAGGATGTAGGGGAGAAGGTATATATGAGGGATTTGAATATGAAAGATTAATTTTTAAAGAACTGTAATAATGTGAAGCCCTCTTGATGTAGTCGAAGCCAATGAACTCAAGAATTTCATGACAATATTGGTGAATGGGCAGCACTTACGTTATTTGGAGGGAATACTGGTCGCCTCTGAACGGTAACGAATACGGAAAACCCCCAAGCATTTGACCATTGACTTTATAATGTATATTGTTATAATTAATTGAGGTACAATCATAATTACTTTATATTTTGCAAGTCTATTACAAATAGTATATAAGAAAGAGGAGTATGTAAATGAGTAGCAGTCAGAATCGGGACGACCATATGGACAATGAAATTGATTTAAAAGACCTTTTAATAATCATTTGGAAGAGAAAATATACGATTATCGGTATAACGATGGTGTTTGCCATACTAACTGGGATTATTAGCGTATTTTTCATCTCTCCTGTTTATGAGACAAGTGCTAATATTGTGATCAACATGCCGGAGACTTATCACACCAGATATGGAGACTACACGCTTCCGCTTTCAACGAATGATCAATATTTTCAGCTTTTGAAAAGTAATGATGTATTATTAGATACGATTGAGGATATGGAGCTGGAACAGAAGATAACGCTTCATCAGCTAAGCAACATGATATCAATGAAGCAGGCTGATAAGGATGCAACTAGCTTTACCTACGTTGTATCTGCCAATACGTCGGAGGAATCTTTTTATTTAGCGAAGACCCTGTATGATAATTATTTTGAGTTTGTTGATACAATGCTGAAGGAGCAGGCGGTTAATTATTTCTATAATAATTTCTCGGTCGAACTATTATCCTCGGAAAAATCCTTGGAAAAGGAGCAACAGCTCTTGAAGCAGAACCAAGAGTTGTTAGCCCAGATAACAAAGGAATTTAAGACAGCGAACCTTGATGTTATTGATTATCTTGGCAAGGATGGAAATTATATTCTTCCTGAAGATACCATTAATCCAAACTATATTAAAGTGGAAGCAGATGCTATCACCAATCAGCAAAACATTAATAATCTGACCAGTTCAATCGATATTACAAAGCAGTATCTATCTCAATTGGAACAGGAGAAAGAAAATATTCAGAGTTATCGTGAGAACGGTAAAACAGAAGATAATATGATTGACATGGTTAACATAGTAGATTCGAATATCTACATGCCCTCCAGCTTAGTAGCACCGACTCAGAAGAGTAGTCCAAGAAACATGATGAACATCGCAATAGGTGCTGTGCTTGGGGGGATGATAGGTGTGTTTGCTGTCTTGTTTCGGGCATACTGGAAGAATGAATTATAATGGAATGGTACATAAGGCAGGGGCGAGGAAGATAGCCTCTGCTTTTTATGGTTCGTACAACATGGGCTTATTTCTGATGTAAGCGTACAGTAGATGTCTTGAACACAGCTTTCAATACAGATTGGATAAAAAAGTATGTAATGAAAGCCATATGTGCCGCTGGTTTCAGTGGCAGAATGGAGCTTCGAGTGAGTAAATTTATAATGGTTAAGGCTAAAAACTCCTTGCCTTCGCTTAAATTCTTAGAAGAAAGCTATATGGCTCAAGGAGAAAAAAGATTTTTTAACATTACAGGAAATCAAGCTGATAAAACTGTAATAAGTAGTTTACCTGACGATTCCTATCTGATTTATGTTATGGTATTTTCTGAAACAGATAGAATCAAGCAAGTAGAGTACCTATATTTGGGCATATGTAATAAAAGTAATTCAGCACAAGGGATAGCCCTGAAGGTGTCTATCTGCAGAGAATTTGTAACCATAATATTGTAAAAGGATAGGAGAAAACAACATGTACGATTATCTAATTGTAGGTGCCGGCCCCTTTGGCTCTGTATTCGCACACGAAGCCAACAAGCGCGGCAAGAAATGTCTAGTAATTGACAAAAGAGACCACATCGCCGGTCATATCTATTCAGAAGATGCAGACGGAATCCAGATCCACAAATACGGTGCCCATATCTTTCACACATCAAACCGTAGAATCTGGGACTATGTGAACCAGTTTGCAGAATTTAACCATTACGTGAATTCTCCCATTGCCATCTATAAGGATGAATTGTACAACCTCCCCTTCAACATGAACACCTTCAGTAAACTATGGAGTATCCGTACGCCTAGAGAAGCAATGGAGAAAATTCAAAGCCAGATTAGTGAACTAAATATCGGTGAGCCCAAGAACCTGGAAGAACAGGCATTGTCCTTAGTCGGAACCGATGTGTACGAGAAATTAATCAAGGGCTATACCACAAAGCAGTGGGGCCGCAGCTGCACCGAGCTTCCGGCATTTATAATCAAAAGACTTCCGCTCCGTTTCACTTATGATAATAATTATTTCAACGATCCCTATCAAGGGATTCCCAAGGGCGGATACACCAAGTTGGTAGAAAAAATGCTAGAAGGAATCGAAGTAAGGCTGAACACCAATTATTTTGACTTTATCAAGACACATCCAGACATCGCCAAAAAGACGGTATTCACAGGCCTGATTGATCAATACTATCAGTATCGATTCGGAGAATTGGAATATCGTTCCCTCCGTTTTGAGACAGAGCGGTTAGAGGAAGAGAATTACCAGGGCAATGCAGTGGTGAACTATACCGATTCAGAGGTACCTTATACCCGCATCATAGAACACAAGCATTTTGATTTCGGAAAGCAGCCTTTTACTGTGATATCCAAGGAATATTCTACCGAATGGGTTAAGGGGGACGAGCCTTATTATCCCATTAATGATGAGAAGAACAATGCGTTATTTGAAAAATATAATGAACTGGCGCAGCAGGAGGAGGCCGTGATCTTTGGCGGACGGTTGGCACAGTACAAATATTATGATATGGATAAGGTGGTAGGGGCTGCGTTTGAAGCAGTTGAGAAGGAATTCGGGGATAAAGTGATCTAATTCGTAGTGTCGGTTAGAGAGGTATGAGATGAAACGGATTCTTAACGAAGTAGATTTTCTTATGAAAAGAAACCCTTGTGAAAAAGAAGATCAGTTATGACTCAAGCTATAATGGTTTCTGCCATAAGTATTGTGTGGCTGTTCTGCTGGATTAAAACATAGAGTGGAGGGTGCTGATTCCAGATAGTGCATCTGAGATAAAAAAGACTATGTCAGAATTTCTATCTCAAGGCATAAATATTGAGGAATTTGTTAGTAATCCTACACCAATCAAAGGGGTGAGTACCAGTATCACAGGATTTGTCGGTCTGGCGGAGTACGGCCCGGTGGGGCTTGCCGGTACTTGTACGGAACTTTAACGAATTCAAGAAAATCTTTGGCGGTTATCTGTCGAAAGAGCAATTTGGCAACTTTCGGTTTCTAGCCTATGCAGTAGAGCATATTTATCACCTTCAGGCTTGTGTATAGAGTGGTTGGGAGGTAAAAGGAACCGGTTGATGGGAGCATGGTTAATCGTCAATATGCGGGAATGAGAGTATCTCAATTATAATATACTATAATTGAGATACTCTTTTTTGGTAAATTAAATTATGAAGATACTGGTAACCGGTGCAAAAGGCTTTCTTGGGAAGAACCTTGTGATGAAGCTAAGGAGCAATAATTATAATGACATCCTGGAATACAATTCGGATTCTGATATTTCCCTGCTTGATCAGGATACAAGAGATTGTGAATTCGTCTATCATCTGGCCGGGGTAAACCGTCCCAAGGATCAGATGGACTTCATGAAGGTCAACTATGGCCTTACGGATACCTTGCTTCACTTACTGAGGAAGAATAAGAATCCATCCCCTATCATGATTGCCTCCTCTATTCAAGCGGAACAGAATAATCCTTACGGACTGAGCAAAAAGGAAGCGGAAGGATTACTGCTTCAGCATGCCCTTGAAACAGGAACCACCATATTCATTTATCGCTTTCCCAATGTATTCGGGAAAGGGTGCCGGCCTAATTATAACAGTGTAATCGCCACCTTCTGTTATAATATTGCTCGTAATCTGCCGATTACAGTTCATGATCCGGAGAAAGAATTAAAATTAGTTCATATAGACGATGTTTCGGTGGAATTGCTCAATGCCTTGATGGGTAAGGAAAATAGGATGGACGGATGTCTATGTAAAGTGCCGGCGGAATACCCAATTAAGCTGGGGGAGATAGCCGGATTGTTATATTTATTTAAGGAGGCAGGGAAGCCCATCTCTGTTCCCGGCATCAGTGATGATTTCATAAGAAAGTTATACAACACATATATGAGCTATCTGCCATAATGGATTGTAGTCTTTAGTCATACGGCCAGAGTCCTGGCTGCGGAAAATACCCGCTTGCCGGGTGAAAAATGGATGCCAGGCACATAGGAGCAAAGGGATTAAGAAACGTTATGGTATTTTGCAGGCACATGGGCATCCGAAGGAACAAATCATATTCTTTACAGTATATTGGTAAATGAGTTGAAGTCTTAAGGAATGAGATATAATGAATAAGTTAAAGGTTATGACAGTCATAGGCACCAGACCGGAAATCATACGATTATCAGCAGTAATCACAAGACTGGACAGCTCGCATGCCATTGACCATGTCCTGGTTCATACCGGGCAAAATTACGATTATGAGTTGAATGAAATATTCTTCCGGGATTTCAATTTACGAAAACCTGATTTTTTTCTGAATGCTGCGGTTGGAACAGCAATAGAGACCATAGGTAATATTTTAGTCAAGATCGAGCCGATCCTGGACCAGGTAAAGCCGGACGCATTCTTGGTCTTAGGAGATACCAACAGCTGCCTGGCAGCAATTGCAGCCAAAAGAAAGCAGATACCGATATTTCATATGGAGGCCGGCAATCGTTGCTTCGATCAGCGTGTTCCGGAGGAAACAAATCGTAAGATTGTTGACCATGTTGCCGATATTAATTTGACCTATAGTGATATTGCAAGGGAATATCTGCTGAAGGAAGGCCTGCCTGCTGATCGTATCATAAAAATCGGGAGCCCCATGCTCGAAGTAATCACCTCAAGGATGAGTGATATTGATCAATCAGATGTTCTGGACAGATTAGGCTTACAAAGGGATGAATATTTTATTGTATCAGCCCACAGAGAAGAAAATATTAATTCACAGATTAACTTCGATCATATGGTGGATGTTTTAAATTCAATTGCAGAGGTATATCAGATCCCAATAATCGTAAGCACCCATCCCAGAACCAGAAAAAGGATTGAGCAAAAGCCGGTTCGCTTTCACCCGTTAATAAATCTACTGAAGCCTCTGGGCTTTTATGATTATTTGAAATTACAGATGAATGCCAAGGCTGTATTAAGCGACAGCGGTACAATAAGTGAAGAAGCCTCCATACTGGGATTACGTGCTCTCAATATCAGGGAAAGCCATGAGAGGCCGGAGGCTATGGAGGAGGCTTCTGTCATGATGGTTGGGTTAAATAGAGAAAGAATTATGCAAGGTCTGAAAATCCTCGCTTCACAGGAAAAGGCTTCCTTACGTCCGGTTGCGGATTATAATATACCCAATGTGTCAGATAAAGTAGTAAGAATTATTGTTTCCTATACTGACTATATAAAGAGAGTGGTATGGCAAAGCAGTTAAGAAACGCAGATGCTGTAACGATAGCAACAGCAATCAGAGAAATAAAAGGATTGTTATAAAAAGAAAGCCGGCTGAGTTAAAAGAAATAGGCTCAGTCGGCTAAATAATTAGTTGATAACATAGACATATTATGATATGATATGACTATAAAATTATCGAAGAGAGGTGAAACTATGGAGGCATCAATCAGACCGTCGGCAGATTTAAGAAATCATTATAATGAAATTTCCAAACAATGCAAAGAATCAAGGAGTGCAGTAATTATTACCGTAAATGGACGAGGTGATACAGCAGTTCTTGGATTGCAGGATTATTATCAGATGAAATCTGAACTTGAATTACTTAGAACGCTTGCAGAAGCGGAAGATGATGTGAAAAATGGACGGTTAGCATCAATGCAGGATACGTTTGATATTCTTCGTACATCTTTATTGGAAAGGAAGAGTGAATGAAGTATAAAATCTTACGGACGGATAAGGCAGAAGAACAACTCCGTGATATCATTTTTTATATTGCGGATGATTCTGGTGATATTGAGATTGCACTAAGATATCTAAATAAGATTGAAACAGCAATCAATCGCCTTCAGGAGTTTCCAGAGTCAGGAAGTATTCCTGGATATTTGGTTTTAAAGAAGCAGGGGTATAGAGTGGTGATTGTTGAAAGACATCTTGTGTTTTATAAGATAAATGAGGAAGATAAGCTAGTTGTTATATATGCCATTGTGGATGGGAGACGAGAATATCGTAATTTAATATAAGAGGTGCAAAAAGTATTTGGGATAAGAGGGTCTGTTTATATCTTTCTCACTTAAATTCATTTGTATTTCCTCCATCTCATGGTATTATCTTTATATACAATATTAACATTATATCAAACGATGAAATAAATATAAAGATATTTTTGATTAGAATACTGAAAAAGCAAATTAGTTGGTTAGAGGGCTGTGAAGCGTATTTTTAATGAAGAAATTTTTCTAATGAAAAGACCCCTTCGAGAAAAGAAGATCAAATATAAATCAAGGCATAAGCATTTTGAAAAGGAATAAAATAAAAATTGGGGGGAAGAGATTATGCTTGAGTATTTACCAATAGTCACAAATTTGACAATTAACAAACCTGCATTTCTAAACATTGAGGATATTATAATGTGCCCTGAATGCAATACACTATCAAAGCTATCATTTTTACATGCAATTTTATTCGAGAAGAAAGATGGTACAAGTCGTATCTCAATTCAGTATTTTTGTTTTACATGCCAGTCAGTAGTCACAATAGAAAAAGAGGTGTTTCCGATGAGCAGGCATATGCATGTCTACTCTTTCAAAAAACCTAAAATGAATACTACCTTAGCAGATCTTAATGATATAAGCGAAAATGAATTCTCAAGGGAAGAAAAAGAAAAAATTCTTTATTCATGGAGAAGCAATTAACAGAGGGATTTGATGAAAAAGGTGAAAACTGGAGAGGGATTATGTTCTGAACATATCGAGCTCTGATAATGGAAGCATGTATTCAATGAATAATCTTAAAGTTGAAAAGGGCTTCTATATAATACGAAGTGGATTTACCAGTGGAAAGGAACCCTCATGATAACAAAATCAGCAATTCAAAAGAAAACAAATTCAATCACCTTCAGCAAAGGCATGGATCTTTACCGGATGAATAAGGTGAAGCGTTTTTCCGTCGAGGAGGATGAGGAATTTGACTATATTGAGGCTAAGGTCAAGGGCAGTGGGAATAATACTTATGAAGTGACCGCATCGTATGATATAGAGGAGGACCGGATTGAGGATACTTACTGCGAATGTCCCGCATTCGCCAGCTATAGAGGCATCTGCAAGCATGGTGTGGCTGTTCTGTTGGAATATCTGAACTATTCGAAGCGGAATTCGGTTCAATCAAAAGAGGAGCTGAAGCAGCAGGCGGCTCTTGAAATGCTGAAAGCACTAAAAGGAGACAGGGAAACCAAGCCGGTGCAAAAGAGCAAGACGGCTCCGGCAAAGATAGCGCTGCAGACAACGCCGGAGATAAAGAAATTATTAAGTAACCGTATCCAGAGGCACACCCTGCAGGTGCTGCAGGCCACAGAGTTGGATAAGGTTCGGCTGGAGCCGTATCTCCATGGCCATGGCCAGCTCCAGCTGGAGTTTAAAATCGGGATCACTCATATGTATGTACTGAAGGATATCTTTGCCTTCGACCGTGCCTTTGAGCAATGTGAAGCGGTTAGCTACGGGCAGAAGCTTCAATTTACCCATACCCTGGAGGCTTTTGAGGACGGAAGCCGGGAATGGGTTCAATTTATTCGACGATGGGTGCGCAGATATAAGATGAAGTATACCATGGGGGCCTATTATAGTATCTATTCTTATAGCTATGCCTATCCCAAGACAAGAGACATTGTGCTGCAGCCGGCGGATTTGGATGAACTGTATGAGGCGCTGGGAGATCGTGCCATTTTGGCTAATGTAGATGGAACAGGAGACAGGCGGTGGCAGCCGGCGGAGGGAGATCCTCCCAGGCAAATGACCATTACCGGCAAGAAGGAAGGAATTCAGGTTAAGATTAATTATCTTGGGGGATATCAGGGAGATAAGATAAATCTGTATTTTCATGAGGGGAAAATCTACCGAACCCTGCAAAAGGAATGGGAATCCATCGGAGATTTTATGAAATGTATGTCGGCACTTCCCAATCGAACGATTGCGATACATAGGGATGATGTTCCGCTGTTCTGCCGCGAGCTCTTACCGGCTCTGGAACAGTACTTCACCTGTATAAAGGATGAGTTTGATGAGAAAGATTACGGCATCCTGCCGGTCAGTTTCCAGATCTATCTGGATGCTCCGCAGAAGGATATGATCACCTGCCAGGCGATGGCTGTCTATGGTGAGGGCCAATATAACATATATAACAAGTTAGAACAGACAAATATAAGGGATATGATCGCGGAAGCAGAGATGGAAAAGCTGATCTCTGCCTTTTGTAATGCCTTTGACAGCGAGGAAAAATTAATGGTTGTGGCAGAGGATGAAGACCGGCTGTACGATTTTCTTGTATACGGGATTCCCAAGCTGCAGGAGGTGGCACAGGTATTCATCTCGGATGCACTGAAGCGCTTCCGGGTGGCGTCGGCACCCAGAGTGGCGGTGGGAGTATCGATTACAGGGGATATTATGAATTTGAAGCTGACCTCGGATGATATGTCCCGGGAGCAGCTGCTGGAGATCCTGTCCAGATATAACCGCAAGAAGAAGTTCTACCGTCTGAAGAACGGTGATTTTATCAATGTGCAGGGAGAGGAGATTGAGGCCCTGCTGGAGCTGAAGCAGAGCCTTCATTTATCGGAGGCTCAGCTGAGGAAGAGTACAATTGAGGTCCCCAGGTACAGGGCGTTGTATCTGGATTCCGAGCTGAAGGAAAGGGTCTCGCTGCAGGTCACGAAGGACAAGAACTTTCGTGAGCTGGTCCGAAATATGAAGACGGTGGAGGATAACGACTTCGAGCTTCCGGAGAGCCTGGAGCATATCCTGCGGGAATATCAGAAAAGGGGTTTCCTCTGGATTAAGACATTGAAAGCAAATGGCTTCGGAGGCATCCTTGCAGATGATATGGGACTGGGTAAGACTTTGCAGGTGATCTGCTATCTGCTTTCGGAACATACGGATGCAAAGCAGGGGGAGAATCAAAGAGCGCTGATCGTATGTCCGGCTTCTCTTGTCTACAATTGGAACAGTGAAATACAACGGTTTGCACCATCGCTGACAGCGAAAATGGTGATCGGAACCGTCCGGGAGAGGAAGGAAATCATACAAAATGCCGGAGACAGGGACATTCTGATCACTTCCTATGATTTATTAAAGAGGGATTTGGAAGCTTATGAGGATGTGGTATTTCATAGTGAGATAATTGACGAAGCTCAATTTATTAAGAACCATACTACCCTGGCTGCCCAGTCGGTAAAGCAGATTCATGCGGCCTTTAAGCTGGCCCTTACCGGAACACCCATTGAAAACAGGCTGAGTGAGCTTTGGAGTATCTTTGATTATTTGATGCCGGGTTTTCTTTATTCCTATCAGAGATTTCACGATGAGCTGGAGCTTGCTATTGTTCAGAAAAATGATCCTTTGGCAGTCAGACGGCTTCAGAGGATGATATCGCCCTTTGTACTTCGCCGCTTGAAGAAGGAGGTTCTTGCGGATCTGCCGGACAAGCTTGAGGAAGAGATCTATGCCAGTCTGGAAGGAGAACAGCAGAAGCTCTACGATGCCCATGTGAAGAAGCTGCAGCTCCTGCTGGATAACCAGTCGGAGGAGGAATTTAAGACCTCTAAGCTGCAATTACTATCCGAATTGACAAGGCTGAGACAGATCTGCTGCGATCCTGCGCTCCTCTATGAAGGTTACCGTGCGGGCTCGGCGAAGACCGAGCTGTGTCTGGAGCTGATACGCAATGCCATCAGCTCAGGTCATAAGATCCTTCTCTTCTCTCAATTTACTTCCATGCTGGAACGTCTGAGACAGAAGCTGGAGGAAGAGAATATCAGTTATTATCTGCTGACCGGGGCAACCTCGAAAGAGAATCGGAGCCGGATGGTTACAGAGTTCAACAAGGATGATACATCGGTGTTTTGTATCTCCCTGAAGGCCGGAGGTACGGGACTGAATCTGACCGCGGCGGATATTGTAATTCATTTCGACCCATGGTGGAATCTAGCGGTCCAGAACCAGGCGACGGACAGAGCACATCGAATCGGACAAAGCAATGTGGTTACGGTATATAAGCTGATTGTGGAGGGAACCATTGAAGAGAATATCATGAAAATACAGGAGCAGAAGAAGGAGCTGGCAGAGCAGGTGATCGGTGGTGAAGGCATGAATCTGGGAAGCTTCACGAAAGAGGAACTGCTTGAGTTGCTGAGGTAATTGCGATGAAGGACAAGAAGGGGCGAATCATGGCGGCGGTATTCCGCCGCTTTGATATCATAGAGCAATATAATAAGAAGGATATCTGGTGGAATGCCAATATGCGGGAATGAGCGGGAGGTGCTGTTCCTGCATCGTTTATCATGATTACAGGAACAGGAACTTCGTTGCAGTAATATACTGTAATAAAAGTCAAACTCTTGGGTAGAGCGCTGAGACCACTGGGCTTTCATGATTATCTGAAATGAATGCCAAAGCGGTATTGGTATTGAGTAACAGTGGTACGATAAGTGAAGAAGCATCCATTCTGGGCCTGCGGGCCCTGTTTTTTGAACTAGCGATAGAATTGCCTGTACAGGAGCTTTTTAATCAACGGCAGAGAATGAGCAGAAGTTTATAGCGCTTCATATATTTAATATCAGGAAACGCACCGGATGAGAATAACTAAATAAAAAGTTAAAAGTATGTTTCTATACATCTAACCAAATTATTTTACTACTCCAGAGTTAATAAAATAAGCGAATTAAAATGTAAAAGAATGCGCAGGAATATAACAGTTGCAAAAATATCAAGGAAGGTATTGGTAAGAATACATCGGACCAATATCTTCCTTGAAATGCATCAAAGAATATTGTATTATTGTATAAAGTAATTAATAATTGCCGATTGTTTAAGAATATAAGAATAATATCATAAAGAATATAGGAGCAAACAATGAAGATTATCCCTACTGACTTAAAAGATGTCTATATACTGGAACCAAAGGTCCATGGCGATCACCGGGGTTGGTTTATCGAAAGCTGGTCACAGAAGACAATGGAAGAGAACGGATTATTCTATAATTTTGTACAGGACAACCATTCCTATTCGTCGTCCAAAGGCACCCTGCGGGGATTGCATTGCCAGAAGGGAGAGGAATCCCAGGCAAAGCTGGTCAGATGCACCAAGGGGAGCATTCTTGATGCGGTAGTCGATGTAAGACTAGGTTCCCCCTCCTACAAACAGTGGATAGCGGTGGAATTATCTGCTGAAAATTTCAGACAGCTCTTAATACCGCGGGGGTTTTTACACGGCTATCTAACTTTAACGGACGAGGTTGAATTCCTATATAAGACAGATAATTTTTATAATAAAGAAGCAGACCGCTCCATCTGCTGGAATGATCCGGAGTTTAGTGTAGACTGGGGAATTAAGAATCCGGTTGTTTCGGAAAAGGATGCAAAGGCACCGTTATTTAAAGATAGTGATTTGGATTTTATATATTAGTAAATGTTTGTGTATCCGTGTTTATTAACCTGATGTGGAGGCTTCTTTTATGAAGAAAATGCTTTTTGTATTCAATCCGGCTGCCGGCAGAGGCAAAATTAAGACGAAGCTGTTTGATATTGTGGACAGCTTTACAAAGCACGGCTATCGGGTTCATGTATATCCCACGCAGCAGAAGGGAGATGCCACCTCCGTTATTATGAATGAAACAGAGCCTTACGATGTGCTGGTGTGCGCCGGAGGCGACGGAACGCTGAATGAAATTATCACCGGAATGATGCTTGCGGATAAATCAGTTCCCATCGGCTTGATTCCGGTAGGATCGATGAATGATGTGGGACATAGCTTCCGAATCAGCAGAAATATTATGAATGCGGTGCATAATGTGTTAACAGGAAGACTGTACTCGATGGACATCGGCCGTTTTAATGACAAGTATTTTATCTATGTGGCTGCCTTTGGAGCATTTACGGATATTTCCTATACCACCTCCCAGAAGAATAAGAATATTATCGGTAATCTAGCTTATTATCTGGAAGGAATTAAGAAGCTATCCGAGCTGAAACCCCGGCTGGTGAGGGTCCAATGTGGTGAGCGTGTGATTGAAGAGGAGTTCCTGATTGGCTTGGTAACGAATTCCCTTTATATCGGCGGATTTAAGAATCTGAATTATGACAAAACCAGTCTCAATGACGGTCTAATGGAGCTGCTTTTGGTAAAGATGCCAAAGAATATTTTTGATCTTGAAGCGATCGTCACCTCGCTGATTAATTACAAGATTAATGAGAGTCTGATGTATTATATACAGGCACCAAGCATTACTATTACTTCTGATATAATGGAGTGGACTCTGGACGGAGAATTTGGTGGAAGCTATGACAGGGTCGAAATCAGCAACTGCAATAAAGCAATCAAAATTATAAGTAATTCGCTGCATGACAAGTAGAAAGCCGGGAGTGGCAAGCAGAAGGCCGGAATGAGCAGATAGAAGTCGTAGGAGTTTGTAACGCTCAATAAGAAGCCTGAAATGTAAGGAGCTGGAATGAGCAAATCAGGGCGGATTGTATTAATGGAAGCTAAGAATGCCCAAGAGGAGTTCGAATTGCAGGAGTCCTTGAAATAAAAAAGATCAGATTTTGTGTGCCGTTGAATCGGCAGAATGGAGATTATTTATGAAGGGAATTATACTCGCCGGAGGATCCGGCACACGTTTATATCCGTTAACCATGGTGACATCAAAGCAGCTGCTGCCGGTGTATGATAAGCCAATGATATACTATCCATTATCGACCCTGATGCTGGCCGGTATTCAGGATATTCTCATTATATCCACGCCCCATGACCTTCCGAATTTCAAGAAATTACTTGGCGACGGTTCCGGCTTTGGGATCCGATTGTCCTATGCCGAGCAGCCCTCTCCGGATGGTCTGGCCCAGGCTTTTCTCATCGGCGAAGAGTTTATCGCAGGGGAAGCCTGCGCTATGGTGCTGGGAGACAATATCTTTTATGGCAGCGGCCTGATCAAGCATCTGAAGGAAGCAGCAGGCAGGAATTTTGGAGCTACGATATTCGGTTATTATGTGGAGGATCCGGAGCGCTTTGGTATTGTGGAGTTTGACGCAGATGGCAAGGCGGTTTCCATTGAAGAAAAACCGGAGAATCCAAAGTCCAATTACTGTGTTACCGGCTTATATTTTTATGATAACAGAGTATGCGAATTTGCGAAGCAGATCAAGCCCTCCAAACGGGGAGAACTGGAGATTACAGATCTCAATCGCATATATCTTGAGGACGGCAGTTTGAATGTGGTCACTCTTGGCAGGGGCTACGCCTGGCTGGATACCGGAACGACGGAAGCCTTAAGTGATGCCTCGGAATTTGTAAGAGTAATTGAGAAACGCCAGGGAATCCAGATCGCGGCAATAGAGGAGATTGCCTATATTAATGGATGGATTGATAAGGGAATGTTACTGGAGGCGGCGCAGCATTATGGGAAGTCGCCATATGGACAGCATTTATGGAAGGTGTCGGAAGGAAAAATTCTTTACTAAATATATCCTTCAACTGGAATACAATGAAAGCAATAGAGCGGGCTGAGAACCAACTGGGAAACGGATACAGGGTTCAGATTTATTTGCAGAAGCCGGGGTCTATCATTAGAGTAAGATAGTGAAGTATTTAGGAGTTTAGGAAGCAGGATTACAATAAATAGAGATGATCTTTTTCGTGTTTTACACGATGTGGGCATCTCTTTTTTTACATGTAATAATCTTTAAGTAATAGTCTTCAGGTAATAATCTCCAAGTAGCAATCTCCAAGTAGCAATCTCCAAGTAGCAATCATCAAGTAGCAATCTTTAAGTAGCAATCCCCAAGTAGCAATCTTTAAGTAGTAATCTTTAAGTGATAATCTTTAAGTGATAATCCCAAAGTATTAATCTTCAGTAGTAATCTTTAAGTGATAATTTCCAAGTATTAATCTCCAAATAATAATCATCATGGAATAATTTTCAAATGATAATCTGCAAGTAATAATTTATGAATCACAATTTATAAATAACAATTGAATTATTTGCATTGTCATGGTAATATGGTAAAGTGCTAACACAAAAAAGCGATAATAGAAAAAAACAAACAGCAATGCAAGCACAACCATAACAAGAAACATAAGTAGGCGAGGAGAAAATCATGATGAAAAAGAGAATAATCAGCGTATTATTAATATCCCTAACGGTACTGAGTCTGGCGGGCTGCCAAAAGAGCTCAGGTGAGGATAATTCCCTGAAGTACATACAGGATAACAAAAAGCTGGTGCTCGGTATGGATGATACCTTTGCACCCATGGGATTTCGGGATGATAGCGGGGAGATTGTCGGCTTTGATATCGATCTTGCCAGAGCCGTATGCGAAAAGCTTGGCGTTGAATTGGTGATCCAACCCGTAGAATGGAAGGCAAAGGAGCAGGAGCTGGCAACGAAGAATATCGACTGTATCTGGAACGGATTATCCGTGACTCCGGAGCGCAAGAATAATATGACCATGTCTAAGTCCTATATGACCAATGACATTTCTCTGGTAGTCACTAGTGACAGCACCATCGTCAGCCTGGCCGATATGGCGGGTAAAAGGCTTGCGGTTCAGGGCGGCTCCTCTGCAGAAGAGACGCTGAATGAGGATGAGAACAAAGAATTCCGTGAATCCCTGGGGCAGGTAAATCCATTCGATAAATATGATACTGCACTGATGGATATGGAGACAGGCAATTCGGATGCGGTACTTATGGATACGGTAATGGCCAATTATATGATTAATAGCCTTGGCAAAGACTATAAGGTGCTGGATGAATCCCTGCTTCCGGATGAATATGCCATCGGTTTCCGCAAGGGAGAGGCGGCTCTTTGCGGGGCGGTTGAACAAGCATTAAGTGAGCTTAAGGCAGACGGCACCATAACAGAGATTTCTTCAAAATGGTTCGGAACGGATATCACAACGATTGAATAAATACGTTACAGCCGCAGCTTGCGGCATTCTGGTATTCTCTTTTTACACAGATCTGGGCAATGTAACCTTCTTTAGTTATGAAGGTTACATTTATGCATCTTGTGAAGCGGAGCGTTCTGAGGGTGTGTCCCACCGAACACTACGAAGGAAAAGCAAGTAAAAATGGAAGGTCAGAATGTCATGAGCTGAACTGTAACCTAAATCCAGCAAATACATAACGGAGGCACTTTATGATTATAGATAATGTACCCTTGGACTACCTGATACCGAATATGCTTAAGGCGACGGGGACTACCCTCAGTATCTTCTTTTTGACCATTCTTTTCTCTGTTCCTCTGGGCTTTTTTGTTGCCCTTGGAAGGAGATGCCGGATATGGATCGTAAGCTTTCCGATTCGCGTGTATCAGCTGATTTTCCGTGGGACTCCGTTGATGCTGCAATTGATATTCTTCATGTACGCGCCCTTTTACCTATTCGGATATAATTATAAGGACCGTATGGTGGCCTGCATTCTGGCATTCTCTATTAATTATGCCGCTTATTTCGGTGAGATTTTCCGTGGAGGAATTGCGGCCATTCCCAAGGGGCAATATGAGGCGGCCAAGGTATTGGGATATACAAAATTCCAGACTTTTATGCGTATCATCCTTCCCCAGGTAGTGAAGTATGTCATACCGGCGACCGGCAACGAATTGATGACTCTGGTCAAGGATACCTCACTGGCCCAGGTAATCGCTGTAGTAGAGCTGTTCCGTGTTGCCACAACCACACAATCCAAATATTTCTCTACTGTTCCCATCATTATTGCCGCTCTGTTTTATCTTCTCATGAATACGGTCGTAGAAGTATCCTTTAAGCTGCTGGAGAAAAAACTGGACTATTATAAGAATTAGGACAGCAGATTGGAATTAGGGCAACAGGTAAAATTAGGGCAACGGATAAAATTAGGGCAACGAATAGAATTGGGACTACGGGTAGAACTGAGACAACAGGTAGAAGCGGGACTACGATAGGAACAGGAAACAGTATTGTGCCGGAGCATGTAGCAGGAAGCGGGAGGATATTATGTTATTAGTTGCAGAAAATGTAGAGAAGAGATTTTATAAAACAGAGGTACTAAAGGATATCTCCCTTGAAGTGGCGGAGGGAGAGGTGGTGGCAATTATCGGCCCCTCCGGTTCCGGTAAATCCACACTGCTGCGCTGTCTGACCCAGCTGGAACGGATTGACGGTGGGCGTGTGGAGGTCTGCGGCAAGCAGATGGTGGATACAAAAGCCGGACAGGGGTACTCGGATGCGGCGATCCTGCATGAGATCATCCTGGAGGTGGGACTTGTATTCCAGAACTTTAATCTGTTTCCTCATTTTAGCGTGCTGCGCAATATTGTGGATGCCCAGGTCAGGGTTCTTGGAATTGATAAGAAAGCAGCAGGCAAGAAAGCCATGGAGCTGCTGGAACGGATGAATCTCCAGGACAAGGCGGACGCTTATCCCTGTGAGCTGTCCGGCGGACAGCAGCAGCGGATTGCTATCGCCAGGGCACTGGCTTTAAATCCTCGAATCTTATTCTTTGATGAGCCAACCTCGGCGCTGGACCCTGAACTGACCGGTGAGATACTCAAGGTAATCCGGACACTTGCCAGGGAGCAGATGACCATGGTAATCGTTACCCATGAGATGGCCTTTGCCAGGGATGTGGCAGACCGGATTATCTTTATGGACGAAGGTGTAATCGTGGAACAGGGAACACCGGAGGATGTGTTTGGAAACACAGCAAATCAGAGAACCAGGGACTTTTTACAGAGATTTAACCAAAATTAGAATAAAGTGCTTGCAATTTTTGGTTTCCTTTGCTATAATAACTATGGTGCAAAATGATAAGAATAATTAAGGAGTGGACGAAAGTCCACTCTTATTATTTGCATAAAGTCCAAATATGTTAGGAAAGCAGGGATTTGAATGACAAAGCATGAAGAATATGAGCGTAAGACGGAGCAGTTACTGGAACCGATTCTGACAGCGAACCATTTCGAATTGTATGACGTGGAGTATGTTAAGGAGGGCGGCAGCTGGTATTTAAGAGCTTATATTGATAAGGAAAACGGTATCACGGTGGATGACTGTGTATTGGTCAGCAGAGCGCTGAGTGATTTGCTTGATCAGAACGACTTTATCTCTGATTCCTATATATTAGAGGTGAGTTCGCCCGGACTTGGGAGACAGCTGAAGAAAGATAAGCATTTTGAAAGAAGCCTCGGAGAAGAGGTTGAGGTAAAGCTCTATAAGGCCCTGAACAAGAAGAAGGAGTATGCGGGCCTGCTGAAAGCCTTTGATGCCGTCAATATAACGCTGGAATTTGAGGATGGAACCGTTATGGATATTCCCAGAACGAGTATCGCAGTAGTGCGCCTTGCCTTTGATTTCTAGGAAAGAACTTTTATTATGAAATGATAAGATGGTCCCGGCAAAAGCCCCGGAATTGTTATAGAAGGCTTTTTGCCGGGATAATCATGATCTATTAACAGGAAGGATACCTTGGGGAAAATCCTCCTGATTCAATTGTGAAATATAAATTTAAAAAGGAGGATTTGAAAGAAAATGGATGCGAACAGGGAACTGATTGAGGCTTTGAACCAAATTGAGAAGGAAAAGGATATCAGTAAGGATATTTTACTTGAAGCATTGGAGAACTCATTGGTTGCGGCATGCAAAAACAACTACGGCAGAGCGGATAACATAAAGGTTAATATTGACCGGATTACCGGAGAGGTGAATGTATTTGCCATGAAGGAAGTGGTGGAAGAGGTTGCCGACCCGATTATGCAGATCAGCCTGGCTCAAGCGAAGATGAAAGATTCCAGAAAAGAGCTGGGAGATATGGTGGCTATCGAGGTTACACCGAAGAATTTCGGCCGTATTGCTGCCCAGAAGGCGAAGCAGGTGGTAGTTCAAAAAATCCGCGAAGAAGAGAGAAAGGTTTTGTTCACCCAGTACAGCAGCAAGGAGAAGGATATTGTAACCGGTATCGTACAGCGCTATGTGGGGAATAACGTAAGCATTAATCTTGGCAAGGTGGATGCGATTTTAACAGAGAACGAGCAGGTGAGAGGAGAGATATTCAGACCCACTGATCGTATCAAATTATATGTGCTTGAGGTAAAGGACACTACCAAGGGGCCGAGAATTACCGTATCCCGGACACACCCCGAGCTGGTGAAGCGCTTATTCGAGGCGGAGGTTACGGAGATTCAGGACGGAACCGTAGAGATTAAGAGCATCTCCAGAGAAGCCGGTTCCAGAACTAAGATGGCGGTATGGAGCAATAATCCTGATGTGGATGCAGTCGGCGCCTGTGTCGGCCTGAACGGAGCCAGAGTAAATGCCATCGTTCATGAGCTTCGCAACGAGAAAATCGATATTATTAATTGGAGCAACGATCCTGCAAAATTAATTGAAAATGCCCTTAGTCCCGCCAAGGTGGTATCCGTTTCGGTGGACGAATTTGAAAAAAGTGCCAGGGTAATTGTTCCTGATTATCAACTATCCCTTGCCATTGGTAAGGAAGGCCAGAATGCCAGACTTGCGGCAAAGCTGACCGGATATAAGATTGATATTAAGAGCGAATCCCAAAGTATGGGTTATTAATATGCATGGAGGTATAGATGGCAAAAAAATTACCGTTAAGAATGTGTACCGGTTGCGGTGAGATGAAGCCAAAGAGAGAACTGATCCGTGTCTTAAAGACTCCGGAGGAGGAGATTGTGATCGATGCCACCGGCAAGAAGAACGGGCGGGGAGCATATGTGTGCTGTTCCCTGGCCTGCTTGCAAAAGGCCATCAAAACAAAAGGACTGGAACGTTCACTTAAGGTCGGTATTCCGGGAGAATTAATAGAAACTTTAGAGAAGGAGATGATTTTGCTTGAGTCCGGAAGAAAAGAAGGTATATAGTCTGTTTGGAATTGCAACAAAATCAGGAAAGCTTGTAAGCGGTGAATTCTCTACGGAGAAGGCGGTGAAGGAACGAAAGGCTGCTTTGGTCGTTGTGGCTGACGACGCATCCGATAACACAAAAAAAATGTTTACCAACATGTGTACTTACTATAATGTGCCAATTTATTATTTTGGTATAAAAGACGACTTGGGTCATGCAATGGGTAAAGAGTTTCGCGCTTCTTTAGCAGTGCTTGACAAGGGCTTGGCTGATGCAATTGAAAGGCAACTGATAATAATGCAGGATAGGAACGGAGGTAGTAAGTATGGCAAAAATGAAAATATTTGAGCTAAAAAATGAAATAAATAAAGCAGTGAAAAGTCCCATAGAAAGCAAGGATATTCTTGACTATCTGGAGCAAAGCTTCGGGGTAAAGAAAACCCATAGCAGCAACCTGGAGGATAATGAAGTTCATGTAGTAAAGAACCACTTTACCCGGGCGGCTGCGGCAAAGCAGGCAGCAGCCTCGCCGTCCCGGCAGGCCCCTGCAGCTTCGTCGGGAGCTTCGGCATCAGAGGGCAGGACGCATTCAGGTCAGGCAAACACGCTTTCACCGGCGCAGTCATCCGGAGCAGCGGCAGCTTCAGGGCAGACGGCGCCCCGACAGGCAGCAGCGGGGGATCAGCGTCCGGCTGCACAGGGTCAGCAGGGTGCCGCCAGACCTGCTGCTCAGGGGCAGAGGCCGGCAATGGGCCAGCAAAATAGTGGAATGAGACAGGGGCAGCCCGACAGGTCAGGCATTGGGGCAAGGCCCGCAGGAGAACAAGGTCTTTCCGGAATGCCTGCGCAATCAATGCAGACACAATCACAAAATATGCAACAGGGAGTAAGATCGGCAGGAGGACAAAGTGGAATGAAGCAAGGACAGCAGGGATATCAGAGCCAGGGAAGCGCTGGCCAGCATGGCAGTCAAAGCCAGGGATATCAAAGCTCAGGCAATACAGGAAGATCCGGTGAGAGTGGCCAGGGTCAAAGAACAGCGGCACATGGAGCCGGCAATCAGCAGGGAAGACCTGCCGGGCAGTATAATCAGAGACCCCAGGGCAACCAGGGCCAGAGACCTCAGGGAGAAGGCTATCAGGGGAACCGTCAGGGTTACCAGGGCAATCGACCGCAAGGAGAAGGCTATCAGGGTAATCGCCCGAGACCTCAGGGAGAAGGCTATCAAGGCAGACCTCAGGGAGAAGGCTACCAGGGGAACCGTCAGGGTTACCAGGGCAATCGTCCGAGACCTCAGGGGGAAGGCTATCAAGGCAGACCCCAGGGAGAAGGCTATCAGGGGAACCGTCAGGGCTATCAGGGCAATCGTCCGAATCCTGCCGGCGGCCAGCAGGGCAGAGGAAATTATGGCGGTCAGGGAGGGTATTCCCGTCCCAGCGGACCCCGTCCGGGCGGCGGTTTTAACCGCGGCTTTGAAGGCGGCAAGGACGAGGATGATAAGCCGAACTACGGCAATCGTTCCCAGGCAAGAAAGACTACCGGAAGAAGCGGCGGTGAGCGTAAGACGTTTGATCAGCAGATTCTGGATCAAAAGGTTGCCGCAAAGAATGATAACAGCAATAAGAGGAATAGAGACAGGATTAATAAGGAAAAGAGCTACAAAGATCGCGTGATTGCAGGGCGCAGCCAGAGCGAGGAAGAGGTTAAGACAAAGCTGGTTCCCAGAAAGGGTCAGTTTATTCAGCCGAAGCCGGTTCAGGTGGTGGAGGAAGAGATTAAGGTCATCTCCCTGCCGGAAGTCCTGACCATTAAAGAGTTGGCAGATAAGATGAAGAAGCCGTCGGCGGCTTTGATTAAGAAGCTCTTCCTGGCAGGAAAGATCGTAACCCTCAATCAGGAGATTACTTTTGAAGAGGCGGAAGAAATTGCTCTGGAATATGAGATAATTGCAGAAAAAGAGGTTAAAATTAATGAGGTAGAGGAGCTTCTGAAGGAAGAAGAGGAAGATCCCAGCACCATGGAAAAGAGACCTCCGGTTGTATGCGTTATGGGGCATGTCGATCATGGCAAGACCTCCCTTCTGGATGCGATCCGGGAGACGAGTGTTACCTCCAGGGAAGCGGGCGGTATCACACAGCATATCGGCGCGTATATGGTTGAAATCAACGGTGAGAAAATCACCTTCCTGGATACTCCGGGACATGAAGCCTTCACCGCCATGCGTAAGCGCGGTGCCAAGTCTACGGATATCGCAATTCTTGTAGTTGCGGCGGACGACGGCGTTATGCCTCAGACAGTGGAGGCCATCAACCATGCCAAAGCTGCCGGTGTTCAGATTATCGTGGCAATTAACAAGATAGATAAGCCCAGCGCCAATATTGAGCGCGTGAAGCAGGAGCTGACCGAATATGAGCTGATTGCTGAGGATTGGGGCGGAGATACAATCTTTGTACCGGTGTCCGCCCATACCAAGGATGGCATCGACCAATTGCTGGAGATGATTCTTCTGACAGCCGAGGTGGGTGAATTAAAGGCGAATCCCAATCGAAATGCCAGAGGAATTGTTATCGAAGCGGAGCTTGATAAGGGAAGAGGTCCTGTTGCTACTATTCTGGTGCAGAAGGGTACCCTTCGCGTGGGCGATAATGTTGCCGTGGGATCTGCCTTTGGTAAGGTTCGTGCCATGAATGACGATAAGGGAAGAAGAGTGAAGGAAGCAACGCCCTCTACACCTGTAGAAATACTTGGCTTGAATGAGGTACCGGATGCGGGAGAGACCTTGCTGGCAACCACAAATGAAAAAGAGGCAAGAGTTATTGCCAACACCTATTTAACACAGAGCAAGGAGAGGCTGATTGCGGATACCAAGGCCAAATTATCCCTGGATGGCTTGTTCTCACAGATTCAGGCAGGTAATATCAAGGATCTTAACCTGATTATTAAGGCTGATGTACAGGGCTCGGTAGAGGCGATGAAGCAGAGTCTGCTCAAACTCAGCAATGATGAAGTTGCGGTACGGATCCTTCACGGCGGTGTCGGCGCAATCAACGAATCCGATGTTATTCTTGCCAGTACCTCCAATGCGATTATCATTGGTTTCAATGTAAGACCGGATAATGCTGCAAAAGAGACTGCAGACCGTGAGAAGGTGGATGTGAAGCTGTACCGGGTTATCTATAATGCCATCAATGATATTGAGGCGGCGATGAAGGGTATGCTGGATCCTGTATTTGAGGAGAGAATTATCGGCCATGCCGAAGTGCGTATGACCTTCAAGGCCTCAGGCATCGGTACCATTGCGGGCTCCTATGTCCTGGACGGTAAGATCATCCGCGGCAGTAAGGCCAGAATTTACCGTGACAACACCTTGATTTATGAGGGTATTCTTGCATCCCTGAAGAGATTCCAGGATGATGTGAAGGAAGTAGCCACAGGCTATGAATGCGGCCTGGTATTTGAGAAATTCAATGATGTTAAGGAAGGCGATAAGGTAGAGCTTTACATTATGGCCGAAGTACCCAGATAAATGATATAATTTTTTCACGGCTATAGCCGGAAAGAGGCGGCATGAAGATAAGCGGATTGTGAAATAATTCGCCTTGCAAATATTGCGCTACTGCCTAGATTCGCAGAGTGGCGGCGGAATGGAGATGTATAAATGAGAAAGAATAGTATTAAGAACACCAGAATTAACGGTGAAGTACAAAAAGTGCTGAGCACATTAATCAGCAGGGAGATTAAGGACCCAAGGATCAATCCTATGACTTCGGTGGTAGCCGTAGAGGTGGCGCCGGATTTAAAGACAGCCAAGGTATATATCAGCGTTCTGGGAGATGAAGAGTCCAAGGAATCCACCCGAAAAGGATTAAAAAGCGCAGCATCCTACATGCGAGGACAATTAGCCAAAACGCTTAATTTAAGAAACACGCCGGAACTTACCTTTATTATCGACAATTCCATCGAATATGGAGTAAATATGTCAAAGCTGATCGATGAGGTGAGCAAGACCTCCCATCGTGAAGAAGAGGCGCAGGAAGAAGAGCGGGACACAGAGGATGATATTTAGGGAGCATGAAAATGCTTAATGAGGATAGTAGCCTATGAATAAAATTAATGCAGAAATAATCGGATCAAAGAAAATAGCCATAGCCGGACATATCAGGCCGGACGGAGACTGTGTGGGCTCCTGTACTGCTCTCTACCTGTATCTGACACAGAACAGGGAGAAGCTGGGGATTACGAAGATCGATGTATATCTGGAGCCCTTTGGCAACGAATTCGACATTCTTGAGGGTGCGAAGGAGATAAAGCATGTCTATGAGACAGAAGAGCATTATGATACCTTCATTTCCCTCGACTGCGGCAGCTTGGACCGACTGGGAAACGCATTAAAATTTTATGATACCGCTGACAAGACAATTAACATTGACCATCACATCAGTAACCAGTCCTTCGGGAAGGTGAACCATGTGGTGGCCGATGCATCCTCAACCTGTGAGGTGCTGTATACCCTGATGGATGAGGAGGATATCACGAGGGAAGTTGCCGCGGCGTTGTATGTGGGCATCATCCATGACACCGGCGTATTCAAGCACAGCAACACCTCAGAAAAAACAATGAACATTGCCGGGAAGCTGATCAGCAAGGGAATAGACCATTCCATGCTGATCGATGAATCCTTTTATGCCAAGACCTATGTACAGAACCAGATTCTGGGCCGCTGTCTCATGGAGAGCATTCTTGTGCTCGAAGGTAAGGTAGTATTTGCAGCCCTTAGCCGCAAAATGCTGGACTTCTATGAGGCAACCACCGCAGACCTGGACGGTATCATTGATCAGCTGAGAGTTACCAGGGGAACCGAGGTGGCGATCTTTATCTATGAGACCGACATGCGGGAGTACAAGGTTAGCATGAGATCCAACGGCGAAGTCAATGTAAGTAAAATAGCAGTATATTTTGGCGGGGGCGGTCATATCCGGGCTGCCGGCTGCACTTTGCACGGCTCCGTACATGATGTAATCAATAATATAACCGCACATATCGAAGCACAGATGAAGGAAATAGAATGCTTGAAGGAAGAGGCCTGATAAGGAGTGCTGACAATCAATGGATGGAATAATTAACATCTATAAGGAAAAAGGTTATACCTCTCATGACGTAGTCGCTAAAATGAGAGGTATTCTTCGGATGAAGAAAATCGGCCATACCGGAACTCTGGATCCTGATGCGGAGGGAGTTCTTCCGGTGTGCGTCGGAAAGGCCACCAAGCTGGTGGATTTAATAACGGATAAAGACAAGACTTATCTGGCGAAAGCGAAGCTGGGCATCACAACCGATACCCAGGATATGTCCGGGAAGGTAGTAACAACATCCAAGGTAACGGCTGACAGGAAGAGTCTGGAGAAAGCAATAGAGAGCTACATCGGAGAATATATGCAGCTTCCTCCCATGTACTCCGCGATCAAGGTAGACGGCAGGAAGCTGTATGAGCTGGCGAGACAGGGGAAAGAAATTGCCCGGGACAGGCGTCTGGTAACAGTGAAGGATATCCGTCTGCTGGATTATGACGAGGCGGAGCAGGAATTTAGCGTATCGGTGGACTGCGGTAAAGGCACGTATATACGGACACTGCTGCAGGATATCGGTGAAAGCCTGGGCTGCGGAGCGGTGATGAAAAGCCTGATTAGGACGGCGGTCGGCGCTTTCCGGCTGGAAGATGCACTGAAGCTCTCCGAATTGGAGCAGTTGGTCAGGGAAGATGGGCTTACGCCGCATATCGTAACCATAGAGCAGGTATTTTCCGGCTATTCGGCTCTTACTGTTTCCGGTGAATACAATAAATTGATTTACAACGGCAATTTTTTTTTACCGGAGCATTTACAGACCCCCATGCCGGAAGATCTGAGCGAACAGGTCCGGGTGTATGACAATGAGGGGAAGTTTATCGGATTATATCGGTATAACGAGGAAGAGAACCGGTTTAAGCCGGTAAAAATGTTCTTATAAACAGGACATTAGCGACAGATGGGGGTTATTATGGAATATATAGCCGGAGATACGGATTTTCAATATAAGAATACAGCGGTAACCCTGGGCAAGTTTGACGGATTGCACCGGGGGCATCAGCGGCTTATGGATGTTGTCATTTCATATAAGCAGCAGGGTTTGACTGCGGTGATGTTCAGCTTTTTAATGCATCCTGGCAATTTATTCTCCGATAAGGAGTTTGAATTGATCTATACGGAGGAGGAAAAGGTAGCCAGACTGAAGCATTCAGGAATGGATGTGCTGATTTCCTATCCTTTTACCGAGGAGACCAGGACCATGGAGCCCGAGGAGTTTATCCGCGAAATCCTTGTGGGAAAGCTGGATGCCAAGGTGATTGCGGTGGGAAAGGATTTTCACTTCGGTTACCGTAAGAAGGGGGATGTAAATCTTCTGAAAGCCTATGCGGACACCTACGGTTATCAGGTGATCGACTGTGAGAAGCTTACCTGGGCACATGAGGTGATCAGCAGCTCGGCTATCCGCAAAGCCCTGAAGGAGGGAGACATCGAAGCCGCCAACATCATGCTGGGCAGGCCCTATGCCATTCGAGGTGAGGTCCTGCATGGAAGAAGGATCGGACGTACCATCGGAATACCGACGACAAATTTGCTTCCCTCTTCTTCGAAGCTGCTGCCGCCCTGCGGAGTATATGTGTCAAAGACTCTGATTGACGGAATTTATCATAACGGAGTAACCAACATCGGATATAAGCCTACGGTAGGAGCGGAGGAGAATATCGGTGTGGAGACCTATCTGTTTGATTTCGATGAGAATCTGTACGGCAGAACCATTGAGGTAGAGCTTTTTTATTATATCCGCCCTGAGCTGAAATTCGGATCCATCGAAGAAATGCTCATAAGAATGAGGGAGGATATCATAATTGCCAAGGACTATCTTAAAAGTCACTAAGGCTTCCCGTATGTGATATCATGCCGGCCATGCCCACCACGCCCGGTATGTTCCGAATTGACCCAAAGTGCGCCGAAGCGCCACGCATAAGCAGACTCATTATTGTGTAAGAAGATGCAGCTGTCCCAAAAACCGGCCATATTTCCGAAATAGAGGAAGCAGCCAGGGAAAGGACAGCTTTTTATATACCATCAGATTATAAAATCATTAAAATTATGGGAAAGATGTTTTCCGTGGGTTTGAAATGTTGTATACTTAGGAAAACTTAGGGTAATAGAACAAGTTAATCATGTTGAAGCACGGGGGTAGAAATTATGCTATCGGTAAGAGATGTGACAAAGAGATATGGTAAACTGATTGCCAACAATCAGGTGAGCTTTGATATTAATCCGCAGGAGATATCCGTTCTTCTCGGACCCAACGGAGCCGGCAAATCCACCATCATAAAAAGTATCGCCGGACTGCTGAAATTTGAGGGAAGTATTTTAATTAACGGAAACGAGAACAAATCCCTGCAGGCAAAGCGGGAGCTGGGCTATATACCGGAGATACCGGCCTTGTATGATATGCTGACCGTATGGGAGCATATGGAGTTCGTTGCACGGGCCTATTCGCTGCAGAACTGGAAGGAGCGGGCAGAGGAGCTTTTGCTCCGTTTTGAATTGGAGGACAAGAAAAAGAAGCTGGGCAATGAGCTGTCCAAGGGAATGCAGCAAAAGCTCAGCATCTGCTGCGGTTTGCTGCCCCAGCCAAAGGTAATTCTTTTTGATGAGCCGATGGTAGGACTGGACCCCCATGCCATTAAGGAATTGAAGAATTTGTCAGTAGAACTACGGAACCAGGGGGCATCCATCCTGATCAGCACCCATATGCTTGACAGTGTTGCAGAGTTCTGGGACAGCACCAACATTATGATGAACGGTATGATAGCAGCAAAAAGAACCCGGAAGGAGATTGAGGGCTCCGATGAGGACCTGGAGGCGCTGTTCTTTAAGATTACGGAAGGGCACCGTGACGGGATCCGGGCTGCGGCGCAGGTAAATGATGAGTCTGCCTCCGGGACAAAAGGAGAGGAGCAGGCATGAAAGCAATATCCTATTTAATGATTACCAGGTTTAAAAACCGTATTCTCGCACTCAGGAAAAAACCGGCCCTGTTGGTATTATATCTGCTTATTACCGCAATTGTTCTTTTCTCCATTGTAGTCCTGGTGGTTTTTAATAAGGATATGGAGCGGACCAATTTCGCGGACGAAAGGATATTATATCTTATTCTGTCCGGGCTGGGCCTGTTATATTTATGGATGTTTGTGAATTCGGGCTTGTCTACCGGCTCCAGCCTGTTCACGATGCCGGATGTGGGTTTGCTTTTTGTGGCTCCGATTTCATCTAAGAAGATTTTGCTGTACGGTCTGATCAGCACCTTAGGGAAATCTCTTCTTGGTTCCCTGTTCATACTGTATCAGGTCGGGAACCTGAAGACAAATTTTGGATATGGCTTTCGTGAGATTACTGCATTATTTTTGATATTTGCACTGATGGTGCTATTCTGTCAGCTGCTGTCCATCGGTATCTACATTTTTTCTAATGGAAATCCTTTTCGAAAGAGGATGGTGCTGGTCGCATTCTATGCGCTGGCTGCATTGATTCTGATGAGTGTCCTGTACACACAGAGGCAGGAGCAGATCAGTATATTTGATGCATTTTTAGGATTAATGGATCAGAAATGGTTTGGATATGTGCCGGTTGCCGGATGGTCCTCGATGTTGTTTATCGGTGTTGTGAAGGGTTCTTTGGCTGGGATACTTATTCCGCTGTTCCTTTTCTTTGGAGCAGGCGGTGTGGTAGTGGCGCTGCTGACCATGGGGAAGGCGGATTATTATGAAGATGTTTTGGTGTCCACGGAGAATACTTTCCATACCCTGAATGCCGCTAAGGAAGGAAGGCGCCTGCCAAAGGCCAATAAGAAAGCCCGCAAGCTGAAAGAGCATGAGGTTGGAATTCATCACGGGACCGGTGCGAATACATTTTTATATAAGCATATGCTTGAGCTCAGAAGAAGAAGCAGATTTATCTTTGTGGACAACTATACCCTTTTTATGCTGGCTGGAGCCGGGGTTGCGGGTTATTACCTGAGACGGTTTGGGGCCCCTTCGGCAGCGGCCTATGCTGTATTAGGCATTGCGGTCTATATGCAATTCATTTTTTCGATGATGGGCATGCTGAAGGCGGAATTGATTAAGCCCTATATCTACCTGATCCCGGAGAAATCCATTAAAAAAGTATTTGCGGCATCCCTGACCTCGCTGATTAAGCATATGGCAGACGGCCTGCTGATATTTGCGGCTCTGGGAGTCATGGGCGGAAGCGATATTTTGACCTGCTTCTTCGCGGCGGTAGCCTATTCTGCATCCGGCTCCGTGTTTGTGGCTCTCACCATACTCTATCAGAGGGTTTTGGGAGGACAGCCGAATAAGCTGGTGCAGATGTTTTTGGGAATAGGCCTGCTATTTGCGGTGATGGCTCCTGCCGTTGGAGTATCTGTGGTTGCAGCTGTTTTACTGCCTCCGGCGCTGGAATTTTTGTGCACCCTGCCCTTTTCCCTGTTCTGTCTGCTGATCACCTCACTGGTATTTGTGACTTGCGGGAACCTTATTGACCGGTCGGAATATACGGGCAAGTGATAGGAAAATTATTGTATTAAATGTTGCATTATTTGTGATTATTCGTAAAAAACATGTTTACAATAAGGGTAGAATATGTTACGATACTTTAAGGTATCGAAGGATGCCACGAGGTATCAAAGGATACCGTTATGATAATCAGCCGATACTCAGAAATTGGACACTCCGACCTTTTTCCTGGTATCTGGCGTTTCAATGAAAGGAGAACATACAATGATTAGCAAAGAGAAAAAACAGGAAATCATCAAGAATTTCGGCAGAACACCTGAGGATACAGGTTCACCGGAAGTTCAAATCGCACTTTTATCAGAAAGAATCAATGAGTTAACAGAGCATTTGAAGAACAATAAGAAGGATCATCATTCCAGAAGAGGTCTTCTTAAGATGGTTGGACAAAGAAGAGGCTTACTTGAGTACTTAAAGAAAACCGACATCGAAGGATATCGTCGTCTCATCGAGCGTTTAGGCTTAAGAAAATAGTTTGATGCTAATTTGATTGTGAAGCTGTCCCATGCTGTGGCCATTGGTGCTGGATTGGGACAGCTTTTTTTAGCATAATCATAGACGGAATAGGGGATATGCCGCAAATAAGCGGCGGAATGGAGAATATTATGAATTTGATTAGGAACATGATGAAGGATAAAGCTTTTTTATCAAAGACTTTAGCAATCACTGTGCCGATCGCATTGCAGAATCTATTGAATAATGTGCTGAACATGGTAGACACCCTGATGATTGGCCGCCTGGGAGAAACAACGGTGGCGGCAGTGGGACTGGCCAATAAGGTTTTCTTTGTATTTTCCTTATTGATGTTTGGTATCTGCAGCGGTTCGGGCATTCTTGCCGCCCAATATTATGGAAAACGAGAGATGGTCAATATCCGCAGGGTGTTGAGAATGTCGCTGATGATTGGAGTTGGGGCCTCCTTTCTTTTTGTCATTGCGGGACTTTTCTTCCCGAGTTTTGTGATGCGCATCTTCACACCTTCGGAAGAAACAATTGCAATTGGGGCAACATATTTGATCTTCATTGCAATAAGTTACCCGCTCACTGCGATTACCAACTGTTATGTGGCAATCCTGCGAAGTATGAATTATGTCAAGCTTCCCGTGGCAATAACCTCTATTTCGATTGTGGTCAATGTATTCTTTAATTATGGATTGATTTTCGGTAAGCTGGGCATGCCCCAGCTGGGAGTTGCCGGTGCGGCAATTGCCACGCTGCTGGCCAGAGTGGTGGAGGTCAGTGCATTGCTGATTGCCGTCCATATGCATAAGGCAGGGGACGGAGGAGTAGGAGATTTCGTACATACGAAATATGTCAAAGCCAAGGAGAATGGTACGGCATTCCTGCATCGTGCCTTTGTTATGAAATACTTAAATACTGCCACTCCGGTGATTGCCAATGAATTTATGTGGGGACTGGGAGTTACCATGTACTCCCTGGTCTATGGCAGAATGGGAGACGCGGCAATGGCTGCGATAACAATTACCGGTACGGTAGAGCAGGTTGCACTGGTATTCTTCTTCGGTATCTGCAGTGCGGCAGCGGTAATTCTCGGCAATGAGATGGGAGCGGATCAGCTTAAGAGGGCTGAGGAGCATGCAAAATATTATATGGTACTTCTTTTGGGTATGACCCTGATTGGTGCAGCCCTGACCCTTTTGGTGAAAGGGCCGGTGATTGCGATATTTGAGATGTCGGATACGGTGAATCATTATATTCATTTATGCATCACTGCATTTGCCTTGTATATGCCGATTCGAATGCTCAATTGCCTCATTATTGTGGCGATTCTGCGAAGCGGCGGAGATACCAAGGCAGCTCTGTTTTTGGATGTCACCAGCGTATGGTTTATCGGTATTCCCATGGCGGTACTTGGCGGCCTGATTCTCGGATTGCCGATTTATCTGGTATATGCCATGATTATGATAGAGGAGTTTTATAAACTCGTTCTGGGCTTTCTTCGATATCGTAAGAAAAAGTGGCTGAGGAATATTGTCGCGGAAGGAAGCGAATAATTGTAATAATTAAAACAATAGAGATTATTTAGACAGCGGAGAAGTTTAAGATTTGACAGATTATGTATGATCTGTTATACTTATCAAAGATAGTAATACATGAATAGGGTATTATTATTCTATTTTTAGGAAACGAGGTGTAGGAATGATTATTTTTGCAATGAAGTTACGTTATTTCGCCTAATAGCGAATAACCAAATAAAGACGAAGTATTTGGACGATTAGTCTTTATTTTTCATGCAAATAAACATTCATACACTTATAATAAAATTCAGTAATATCTTTTTGTGCAACGGGAGTTTGCCTTGCGGCAGGTCTTTTCTTTGCGCGGTATAAAGATTGTCCTGTTTTATTTTTCCAGCCTGTTAGAGCTGCAAGTGATGATGTTCATTTGCAGCTCTTATTTTTTTACGGATATTTATTACAGACAGAGTGGAAGGAGCCGTGTATATGGTCATAGAAAGAGAACGCGCCATTATAATTGGCGTAAATGTGAACAATGACAGTAAATTTAAAAAGTCATTAGAAGAATTGGAAAATTTGGCTTTGGCTTGCGATTTTTTAGTCGTGGGCAGGATAGAGCAGAAGCTGAAAGAATATAATCGAGTGTCCTGCATAGGAAAAGGAAAAGCAGAGGAGACAGCAGAAGAGGTAGAGCGGTTAGAAGCTGCAGCTGTGATCTTTGATAATGAGCTGACACCTTTACAGCTTAAAAATCTGGAAAGCTCCTTGGGATGTGCGGTGCTGGACAGAACTTACCTTATTCTTGAGATCTTCGGAAGGAGAGCAAAAACAAGAGAGGCAAAATTACAAGTGGAAGTGGCAAGGCTGAAATATATGATGCCGAGGCTGGTCGGTTCCCGGCTGGAACTGGGAAGACAGGGCGGCGGAGCCGGACTTCGAAACCGCGGAGCCGGAGAAACGAAGCTTGAATTGGACAAAAGGCGTATTGAGGAAAGGCTTGTAGTATTGAATAAAGAGCTGGAAAATCTTCAGTATGAAAGAGAAACACAAAGAAGCAGGAGAAGCAAGGCTGGAGTAAAAACAGTGGCCTTGGTAGGCTATACCAATGCGGGAAAATCAACGATTATGAATGCATTTGTGGAAAGCACGGGTAAGGACGAAGAGAAAAAAGTGCTGGAAAAGGATATGTTGTTTGCAACCCTTGAAACCTCGGTTCGAAATATTTCTCTAAAGGATAAAAAGGAATTCTTATTATCCGATACCGTTGGTTTTGTGGGTAAGCTGCCCCATGAGTTAGTAAAAGCATTCCGTGCAACCCTGATGGAAGCGAAGTATGCGGATTTACTCCTTCATGTTGTGGATGTGTCTGATGAAAATTATAAGGAGCATATGCGTGTTACCAATGAAACATTAGAGCAGATGGACGTGAAGGATGTGCCTGTGATTTATGTTTATAATAAGGCGGATTTAACCGACAGAGAAATTCCTGCTGTAGCGGAACAGGGCATCTATCTATCCGCTAAAAACCGCATTGGGCTTGAGGAATTAGGCGACTTGATTATACAGCATATTTTTGGAGAATATGTAGAGGCTAAATTTTTAATTCCGTATGACAAAGGAAGTTTGGTCTCTTATTTAAATCAAAATGCCAGTGTAAAACAAATAAGCTACGATGAGGCGGGAACGGTGTTAGAGGTATCCTGTAAAGAGAGTGATTACAGGAAATTTTGTGAATACTCCTGTTAGACATTCCTTAAGGCGAGGTGAGACATAAATGTCGCAAATTACAATTACAGGCTTATCATTTTCCTATTATCCCCATTATCATAAGGTTTTTCATAATGTAACCTTAAATCTGGATACCGACTGGAAACTTGGTGTTATTGGCAGGAACGGAAGAGGGAAAACCACTTTTTTGAAATTAATAAGCGGAGATCTGCTTCCGGAAGCCGGGTATATAGAAAAACAAGTGAACGTGGAATATTTTCCTTATGGTTATACAGGCTATTATAATAATACCCTGGACATTATAATGGAATGTGCCGGTGGATTTCGCACCATGGAAAAGGAGCTGGATCATCCTGAGGTATTACAAAAGTATATGGATTTAGAAGGATTTTCTATGGAAGGAAAGGTAAAGCGTGAAATAAAACGGATGGGACTTGAGGAAGAACTTCTTGCAAGGGATTTTGAGACCCTGTCCGGCGGGGAACAGACGAAGGTAATGCTGATTTCTTTGTTTGTAAAACAAAACACCTTTATTTTGCTGGATGAACCTACCAACCATTTGGATGGGAAAGGGAGAAAAGAGATAGCCGATTATTTAAAGAAAAAGAAAGGTTTTATGGTTGTATCCCATGATCGGGAATTTATTGACAAAGTAGCAGATCATATTTTATCCCTGAATAAAAGCGATATTAAAGTTGAAAAAGGGAATTATTCCACATGGAAAAATAATAAGAATCTGACGGAAGAGTATGAATTCAGAACAAAGAAAAACATAGGAAGGGAGATTAAACGTCTGGAGAGGCATGCAGTCAAAAAGAGAGGCTGGGCGTTGGTTTCCAATACACAAAAGTATCCCTTTGCTTCTCATGCACGTACCAACGGAGTGCGGGCTTATTTTCGGCAGGCGAAACGAGCCGATATACTAATTGAAAGAGATAT
>JAFAGA010000039.1 GCA_023423045.1 Bacillota bacterium
CAAACTTCTTCAGAAGCTCCTTTTGTTCAGAGGTAAGATTCGTGGGAACCTGTACTACCAGAGTAACATAATGATCTCCGCGGACCGCCTTGTTCCTCAGGCTGGGCACACCCTTTTCCCTGAGACGTATCTTGGTGTCAGTCTGTGTACCCGGTTTCACATTGTAGATCACATCTCCGTCCACCGTGCTGATTCTTACATCACCGCCCAGAACTGCCGTTGCATAGGAAATCGGCGCGGTAGAGAAGATGTCGTAATCCTGTCTCTGGAAGATGGGATGCCTGCTTACATCCACCTCTACCAGCAGATCTCCTCTGGGGCCTCCATTGGTACCCGGCTCACCCTTTCCGCGGATTCTGACACTCTGTCCGCCGTCTATTCCGGCAGGAATACTCACTTTAATCTTCTTCTTGCTGCTGATATAGCCGCTTCCATAGCAATCGGCGCATTTATCCTTAATGATCTTGCCGGAACCTTTACAATCCGGGCAGGTCTGAACATTACGCACCATGCCGAACAGAGACTGCTGCGTATATACAACCTGGCCTTTTCCTCCGCATTTTGGGCAAGTATCCGCACTGGTTCCAGGCTTTGCGCCGGTGCCGTGACAGGTATGGCACTCATCCTTCAGCGTCAGATCCAGCTCCTTCTCTGTTCCAAATACCGCTTCTTCAAAGGTGATTCTGACAGAAGTACGAAGATTGGCTCCCTGCATCGGACCGTTGTTGGCGCGGCGGGTACGGGAACCAAAAAGATCCCCGAAGATATCTCCAAAAATATCTCCCATATCCATAGAACTAAAATCAAATCCGCCTGCTCCTCCTGCACCGCCGTCAAAGGCTGCGTGTCCGAATTGGTCATATTGCCTGCGCTTGTCAGCATCACTTAAAACAGCATAGGCTTCCGAAGCTTCCTTAAACTTTGCTTCCGCTGCCTTGTCCCCGGGATTGGTATCCGGATGATATTTTTTCGCCAGTTGTCTATATGCTTTTTTGAGCTCATCATCTGTCGCCGTTCTGCTGACACCCAGGACCTCATAATAATCACGTTTATCTGCCATTTTCCTCTTCACCTTTCCTAGTGCTGTCTTGCGCAAGGCAGCACTTGCTATGTCTTATCCTCCCATGTTACAATCGCAAAGAGGCAGTCAGTTCTGACCGCCTGTTGCTGGGGAGGAATGAGATCAACCATGATCTCACTCCTCCTCAAGGTTATAATTGAGGCTCAAATTCTATCCGAACCTTATACTTCACGGTAATCGCCGTCAACAACGTCATCGCTGCTGCTCTGTCCGCCGCTGAAATCAGCACCTGCCATATCAGGACCAGGGCCGCCGGCACCTGCCGCACCGCTCTGCTCATAAAGCTTTGCAAATAACGCCTGGGCATCTTCCATTAATTTGTCCTTAGCTGCCTTAATATCAGCGACCTCACCCTCGCTCATCACTTCGGGATTGGATTTCTCGATTAACTCCTTCAGCCTGGTCAGATCAGCCTCGACGGTTTCCTTCGCAGCGGCATCAATCTTGTCACCGACTTCGCTAAGCGCCTTCTCAGTCTGGAATACCATGGAGTCGGCATCGTTTCTTACATCCACCGCTTCCTTGCGTACCTTATCCTGAGCTTCGTATTCCGCTGCTTCTCTCACTGCTTTATCAATATCGGTATCGGACAGATTGGAGCTTGCGGTAATGGTGATATGCTGCTCTCTTCCGGTTCCCAGATCCTTCGCGGATACATTTACAATACCGTTGGCATCGATATCGAAAGTTACCTCAATCTGAGGAACGCCTCTTCTTGCCGGAGGAATTCCATCCAGACGGAATTGTCCGAGGCTCTTATTATCCTTGGCAAACTGTCTCTCACCCTGTACTACGTTAATATCAACCGCAGTCTGATTGTCTGCAGCCGTAGAGAAGATCTGGCTCTTCTTGGTGGGGATTGTTGTATTTCTTTCAATCAATCTGGTTGCCACGCCGCCCAGGGTCTCAATGGAAAGAGACAGGGGGGTTACGTCAAGAAGAAGAATATCTCCTGCACCGGCATCGCCTGCCAGCTTACCGCCCTGAATGGAAGCACCGATAGCCACACATTCGTCCGGATTCAATGTCTTGGAAGGCTCCTGGCCGGTTAACTGTCTAACCTTATCCTGAACGGAAAGCATTCTTGTGGAACCTCCAACCAATAATACCTTCTTAATATCGGAAGGAGTCAGTCCTGCATCACGAAGGGCATTCTGAACCGGAACAATGGTTCTTTCCACCAGATCATGAGTCAGCTCATCAAATTTGGCACGGGTTAAGTTCATATCAAAATGCTTCGGTCCTTCTGCGGTTGCAGTAATGAAAGGAAGATTAATGTTGGTGGTGGTTGCAGAGGATAATTCCTTCTTCGCCTTCTCAGCAGCTTCTCTTAATCTCTGAAGAGCCATCTTATCCATAGATAAATCAACACCGTCGGATTTTTTGAACTCGTCAATCATATATCTGGTAACTCTCTCGTCAAAATCATCGCCGCCGAGTCTGTTATCGCCGGAGGTTGCAAGAACCTCGATTACACCGTCACCGATATCGATGATGGATACGTCAAAGGTACCGCCGCCCAGGTCATATACCATGATCTTCTGCTCATGCTCATTGTCGAGACCATAAGCCAGCGCAGCCGCTGTGGGCTCATTGATGATTCTCTTAACATCAAGACCGGCAATCTTACCGGCATCCTTGGTTGCCTGTCTCTGAGCATCGTTGAAGTATGCAGGAACGGTAATAACCGCCTCAGTTACCTTCTCACCAAGATAAGCCTCAGCATCTGCCTTCAGCTTCTGAAGAAGCATCGCAGAAATCTCCTGGGGAGAAAACTTCTTGTCATCAATTTTTACACGGTAATCCGTACCCATATGTCTCTTGATAGAAGAGATTGTTTTATCTGAATTCGTTACTGCCTGACGCTTTGCAGGCTCACCAACGAGACGCTCTCCTGTCTTTGTAAATGCCACAACGCTGGGTGTGGTTCTTGCGCCTTCCGTATTTGCGATAACTACAGGCTTTCCGCCTTCCATAACGGCAACACATGAATTGGTTGTACCTAAGTCAATACCTATTATTTTACCCATGTTCATTTCCTCCTATATTATTAAATTATTACGATATAACCCTTTGTTAATTCATTGCCTTTGTTAATTTACTGCCTTCATTAATTCACTACCTTCACCATGCTGTAACGAACTACCATGTCTTTGTACATATAACCCTTCTGGAACTCATCTGTTACGATGTTCTCACCCTGACTGTCATCCTCACCGTGCATTACCGCATTATGAAGATTCGGGTCAAATTCCTTTCCTACAGCATCAATGGGCTTTACTCCCATTTCCTCCAGTGCGGTCATCAGCTGGCGATAAATCAACTCAATCCCCTGTGCAAACGCACCTTCCTTTTCCTTCTCTGTTATGGCACCTAAGCCACGTTCAAAATTATCTATGATTGGAAGCATCTTTTCGATAAAGCTCTTGATACCCATATCATACATCATTGATTTTTCCTTCTCGGAACGCTTGCGGTAATTATCAAATTCCGCCATGTTCCTCATCAGGCGATCCGTAAGTTCCTCGATTTTCTCATCCTTGGCCGCCAGTTCCTTTGATTTGGAATTTTTGAAAAACCCTTTTCCCGGTTTGTCTGTTTTTTCGGGAGTCTCTGCGCAAGAGCCGGCTTCCTCTTCCGTCGCAATCTCCGCCTCCGTACAACCTGCTGCTTCCGTTGTATCTTCCACGAAGCTCTCCTCAGTTTCCATTTCAGGCACATCCTCTATCTGTTGATCCATTCTGTCTTTTGACGTTTCCTTCATTACTTTCTCCTTCTCCATGGCAGCTTTCATTATCTCTATTGCTTTGTCCATATCTTCCAAGGGATGAATACCACCTTTCCATACTTTTTAGCTTATGTTTTTTTCTTGAATATATCATCCAACTGCACCATCAGGGACTGCAATGTGCTTACCACTTTTTGATAATCCATTCTCTTGGGCCCGATGATCCCCACCTTACCGTATACGCCCTCTTCAATCTCGTAGGTTGCAGTAACCACCGAACATTCCTTCATGGTCTCCACCGGTGTCTCGTCGCCGATATAAACCTGAATTCCCCGGTTATCTTCATCTTCAATTTTATCCTGGATCAACTCGGTTAGGGCTTTTTTCTCTTCCAGCGTATAGAGAATTTCACTTGCTTTTTCCTTATCGCTTAATTCCGGATACCTTAGAATATTGGTGGTGCCTGAGGTATAGATCTCAAGGTCCTCCTCCTCACTCACCGCCTGCATGATCGCATCCAGTATATCGTTCACCAGATTTCGGTAATCACCTGCCTGCTCCTTCATCTGTGAAATTACCGGCAGATTAATCTCTCCCAAATCCAAGCCCTGCAAAAATGTATTGATTATGATATTGAGCTTAAGAAGTGTTTCCTTATTTAAGGATGTTGTTACTTGGATAATTTTATTCTTAACTATATTCCGTTCGAATACAATTACAGCTAAAAGCTGATCCTCATCCATCTCCGTCAACTGTATAAATTTTACCTTTTTCTTATACTGCGGAGCGGAAACCATGGTAGTATAATGAGTGTTTACAGCAAGGAGCTTTGCTACCTGCTGCAGCAGACTTTCCAGGCGGTCTGCCTTCTGTATCAGCAGCTCTCTCATATCCTCGACCTCATGAACCTTATCCTCCAGCAGGGTATCCACATATAATCGATATCCCTTATCCGAGGGAATACGGCCTGCGGAGGTATGGGGCTGGATAATATAGCCCATCTCCTCCAAGTCCGACATTTCATTACGGATGGTAGCGGAGCTTAAATTGAGATCCGTATATTTGGATATGGTTCTGGAACCTACCGGTTCCCCAGTCTCAAGATAATTGCGGATGACAGCCTGCAATATTTTTAATTTTCTTTCATCTAATTGCTGCATGACCCACCTCGATCCATCGTAAATTCCGAATAACCGTTTCTCAATCCATTTTTTCCTTGTTAGCACTCGACTCAATAGAGTGCTAACATCTATAAATAAAATAGCACTATCATTTTCGTTTGTCAAGGCAATTTTAGAAATAAATTAAATTAAAGATATTTTCCTCACTGCTGCTACGGGGGCGCATTGATTGACGCTTGGACCCTTTTGTGATATATTTGAAAGAAAAAATCCCGGAGGTTTCTTATGCTTCTTACCATTGCCAAGGCTCCATGCAAAGTCTGATTACGGGCGAAGATTGCGTGGAGCGATAGCTTAACTTTACTAACCTGACTGCAATTATGCGCACCAATGTTCCGATTGAAATGCAGGGCCGTGTTTTTTCGGCAAGAGATACGATCCAATTCAGTACAATTCCGGTTGGGCTGTTTCTTGGGGGAATACTGGCGGATTATGTTTTTGAGCCATTAATGAGGAACAAATCACCGCTGCAGCAAATGCTCTCCCCGTTTTTTGGCACAGGTAAGGGTGCCGGTATTGCAATTATGTTCTTTATTGTCGGTATGATTGGGTTTGTGACAAGCTTTATGTGTCTTAAAAATCCGCTCTATAGGGAGTTGGATGATAAACAATCAGGGGTTGTTGAATAAAAACATTTTGTGGTTCAACTGCAAGCAAGCAGTAGTCGGAATTATGAATAATACTCCAGCTACTGCTTTGCTTATGATATCTGCTAAGAATTGATCATACCCTGTCACGAAAAACAATGTACTTGATTATTCAAAAACATAACACTTTTCATCCTCAATAATAACCGCCTGATTGTTTGTTAAGTTGATATGGAAGCAGTTCTTACTATCTATGCTGCCCGGTGCACTGCCCTCCTCGCAGTGTACGCTTAATTTACATGGCAAGAATCCCAGATTATCTTCTAATTCATTTGCGCACACGCAGCTTCCTGCACTTACTCCGATATAGATACCTCCTTGGTTAATAAAAGACTTTAGTAAGGGGACAAAATCCGCTTCATACATTTTGTCAAGGAGATATCTGGTATTACCACCGCAAACGTATACTGCATCAAAGGAATATAGCTCTTTTAGGCTCATTTCACAGTCAAGATCATAGGTCGTTATGTTCCTGGGCAAAATTCCTGCATTCAGTAAATCATTCATACACTTCGGCAGTATGGCCTTTGCCTCTTCATCAATAGCTGCCGTAGGTATCCATAATGCCTTTATTTCGCCTGGCGGCTTATGAGCCATATCAAGAAACTTCTGCTCAATGGATTTATTTTCAAAACCAGCCGATGTTAGAATTATTCTTTTCACACTATTCCTCCTCTTCATCAAACAGGAACTCGGACAAAACCGAGTTGCTGAGATCAACTCCCAGGTCAGTTAATCGAAGCCGGTCTTCCTGAATTTCGATCAGCCCTTTTTCCCCCAGCCGCTTCAAAATTTCGCCGTAAACCCGAAAGATCTCCGTCCCAAAGCATCGTTCAAACTCTGGTATCCGGATACCGTCACATTTTCGAAGGCCCACAAACAGGAACTCTTCCATCTGGTCCTCCCGGGTAAGGGTGGTGCTTTCTTCCCTGATACCAACCAGATCCCGGCTCAGCACTTCCCCCTGCCGCATAACGGAGCTGGATTCTTCCGTTTCGAGGCTGCCCATACCGAATTCTTTACAGAGGGACAGATATTCGGTAAGGTTCTTCCTATTTGTAAAGCGTTCATTTTTCACCAGGGATGCTGACCCCAAGCCGAGCCCCAGGTACTGCGTGCGTTCCCAATAGGAATTATTATGCCTGCACTCATATCCCCTCTTAGCGTAATTGGATATTTCATACCTGTGATAGCCGTACTCCTCCAGAACCTGTCTGGTTCGATAATACATCCGGCGGTCCGTATCTTCATCCGGAAGCTCCTGCCCATGCCCCGGCTCTTGCTGTGCTCCCTGTCCGTAGAGTTCATAGAACTTGGTTCCTTCTTCAATGATCAGGCTATACGCCGAAATATGCTCCGGTTCCAGCTCTGCAACCCTGCGCAGTGTCCTCTCCCAGGATTCTTTCGTCTGGCCAGGCAGTGCGGACATCAGATCCACATTGATATTATGGAAGCCAAGGGATCGGGCCAAATGGTAATTCTCAAGAAATTCCTCAAAGGAATGTATTCTTCCCAAATTCGCAAGCTCCCGGTTGTCTGTTGACTGAAGCCCAAAGCTGATCCGGTTCAGCCCTGCCTCCCGGTAACAAAGCAGCTTCTCCCTGGTTACCGTTCCAGGATTCACTTCAATGGTCGCTTCCCAATGATCCGGACTAAGATAAAATACCTCCTTTATCTTGTCCATAATTCTCTTTATCTCTTTTCCTTCGATGCAGGAGGGGGTTCCGCCGCCCAGGAAAAGTGTCGGTACGCGATAATTGGAAGTCCTTCCCCGATAACTTTCAATTTCAATCAGAAGTGCTTCCACATATTCCCTCCGGGTCCGCTCCGAAGCCGGTGCAGATAAAAAATCGCAATAATCACATTTTCTGACACAGAAAGGGATATGAATATACAGCCCCAAATCCTCCCGCCGGCTGTTCTTTACAGGCTTTGTTCGCCAGTCTTCCTGTTTTTGATCTGCTCGGCATTTCCTCTCTTTTATATCCATAGCTCCTCCTCTCCTTTCCATAGAAAAAGCCGTTTAAACGCTTCCTGCATGCATTCATCCTGCAGGAATATCCAAACAGCTTGTCCATTCTATACATCAATTGCTAGTCTTCATCCAGCTTTAGAACACTCATGAAGGCCTTCTGCGGGATCTCCACGTTACCGATCTGACGCATTCTCTTCTTACCTTCCTTCTGCTTTTCAAGAAGCTTCTTCTTTCTTGTAATATCTCCTCCGTAGCACTTGGCTAACACGTCCTTGCGCATCGCCTTCACCGTCTCTCTCGCAATGACCTTACTGCCGATCGCCGCCTGGATGGGTATCTCAAACATTTGTCTGGGTATCTCCTCCTTGAGCTTCTCACACATCTTCCTGCCGCGCTCATAAGCGCTCTCCGCATGAACGATGAAAGTCAAAGCATCCACTTCTTCCTTATTAATTAAGATATCCAGCTTCACCAGTTCGGCCCGCACATAACCTTTTAACTCATAATCAAAGGAAGCATATCCCCTGGATCTTGATTTCAAAGCGTCAAAAAAATCATAGATAATTTCATTCAGCGGAAGCTCATACTTTAATAAGGCTCTCGTCGTCTCCATATATTCCATTCCAAGATATACTCCCCGGCGCTCCTGGCATAGATTCATGATAGCGCCGACAAACTCCGTGGTCACCATAATCTCGGCTGATACCACCGGCTCTTCCAGATAATCTATCTCTGCCGGATCCGGGAGATTGGTAGGATTGGTAATGTCATACATCTCTCCGTTGGTTTTATATACCTTATAAACTACGCTTGGCGCAGTCGTAACCAAATCCAGATTATATTCTCTCTCCAGCCGTTCCTGAATGATCTCCAGGTGCAGCAAACCAAGGAAGCCGCAGCGGAATCCAAAGCCCAGCGCTACGGAAGTCTCCGGTTCAAACTGAAGGGAAGCATCATTGAGCTGCAGCTTTTCTAAAGCGTCCCTCAAATCGGGATACTTTGCACCATCTGCAGGATACATACCGCAGAACACCATCGGGTGTACCTTTTTATAGCCCGGCAGGGGCTGAGAACAGGGTCTGGTATTATCGGTAACGGTATCACCAACCCGAGTATCCTTTACATTCTTTAAGCTGGCGGTAAGATAACCTACCATACCTGCACTTAATTCATCTGTCGGTAAAAACTGCCCGGGTCCGAAGATCCCAAGCTCAACTACCTCCGCTGTCGCGCCGGTAGCCATCATCTTAATCTGCGTTCCCTTCCTTACCTTGCCTTCCTTGATTCTGCAAAACACGATGACTCCCTTATAGGGATCGTATATCGAATCAAAGATCAGGGCCTGCAGCGGTGCCTCCGGATCCCCCTTAGGAGCCGGAATCCTTTCAACGATCTGCTCCAGCACCTGTTCGATATTAACTCCTGTCTTGGCAGATATCCGGGGAGCATCATGGGCTTCCAGCCCGATTACATCTTCAATTTCAGCAATTACGCGGTCCGGGTCCGCACTGGGAAGGTCAATTTTATTAATTACCGGCATAATGTCCAGGTTATGATCCAAAGCCAGATATACATTGGCCAGTGTCTGGGCTTCAATGCCCTGGGCGGCGTCCACCACCAAAATTGCTCCTTCACATGCGGCCAGGCTCCTGGATACCTCATAGTTGAAATCCACATGGCCCGGCGTATCAATCAGATTGAAGATATATTCCTCACCATTCTCCGCCTTATATACTGTTCGTATGGTCTGGGCCTTGATGGTAATTCCACGTTCCCGCTCCAAATCCATATTATCAAGTACCTGTGCCTGCATCTCCCGGCTGGTCAACAATCCGGTCTTCTCAATGATACGGTCTGCCAAAGTTGATTTTCCGTGATCTATATGAGCTATAATACAAAAATTTCTTATCCTGCTTTGATCTAAAGACATATTTATCCTCCTGTGAAGCGTCAGGGTTACTTAAACACCGGGGCGCTTCCCGGGTATATCCCATCCTCAAAATTTATACTTATTTTAATTAATTACAGCATGTCCGCCTAAGACATGCTGCCAGCATTCCATACCATGCCCGCAAACGTCCATGGTATATGGCACTTTACACCGGAATGCGCACTCCCTTTGTCCGGCGCCGGTATAATATCTGTCGATATTATATCATAAGCACAAGTGCTTATGATATGCCGCTTTGCGGCAGGATGCGCACTCCCTTTGGTCGGCGCCGGTATAATATCTGTCGATATTATACCATACAGTTTTTTTCCCCGCAAGAAAATCCATATCCGGCTGCACAAGATTTGTCTATCATCAGCTTTACAGGAGTTTTGACGTTCTGGTATTTCCCTTCATTCACCCTGCAATACGGCATCCAGCACCTCGGCAAAGGGTTCCATGGCATTCATGGCTGACTGAAGGCTGTTTTTATGGGTTCCAAGCTCCATTAATATGCATTTCGCTCTCAAATGCATATTATATCTCCAGCAATTAAGATAATTCTTATAAAATAATCCGGGATACTTATCCACTCCCTTCAGCTGCAGCTGAAGACTGAAGGCAAGGTTATCCTGAAGATAGGGGTTGTCAAGATAGGCAATCGGTCCGTTCTGATCCCGGCTGAGCCCATTAAACAGCATAATTTGTGCCGTTTCCTTTCCATCCACAAGAGTGGACCTCTTATCCGCGCCGTCCCTATGTAAATCTATGATCACTTCGATGCTTGGATTTTCCTCCAAGATCTTTGATACTCCATCCCTTGCCTGGTTATAGGCAACATTCCGGTCCAGCACCCCATGAACAATATCGTAGGTTGTAGTATCATGAAGTACCTTGTAGTTGTATTTCTCCTCCAGTATCTGAGCCAGATAGCTGCCGACCCCCACCACCGTATCCTCCTCTTTCCCTTCCCTGCTGTCGGAGTAGGTTTCCTGGGAATGAGTATGGTAGATTAATATCTGCGGCTTATCATTCTTCTGTTTTATGGTCATATCCTTGCCCAGCAGCTTCTCCCCATTGAATATCTCCTCTGTTGCCCGGGTGGCCGGATCAACAATATAAAAATTACGGACAAGAAAGCTGGTGCTCTTCATCTGCTCCATGGTATAGCTGATCAGATTGCCGGGATTGGAGACCTCAACCGTATCATGCATATCCTTTTCCGGCTTGGGAAGGTCGCCCTCGACAGAGGTCATCTCCAATTGCCCCTCCGAAGAGTCCACAATACTTTTCTCCTGATTGAAATAGGTCCGAGCCTTGTCATCATAAATCGCACCGTTGGTCAGAATATACTCTCTGCTTAAAACCTCTTTGCCGATCATATATGGAGTAATACCTGCTCCCTTTACAGAGGAGGTACGGGTACTCATTACCGGTGCCGCTTCAGAGCTTTCATCGTTACCTTTATAAGTATTAGCCCCCATATTTTCACTGACTGCCAGGTAAGAGTCATAGATGGTTCTCTCTTTTGCACTTACCGCTCTCTCTGTGCCTCCCTCCGCAAACTTCACCAGATCGAAGGGATTGTCAAGCACCCCCAACGGAAACGGGGTATCCTCCCCATCCTCTGCTATCGTATATGCAATGAGTGATGACCCCGATTCTATTACTTTATTACTTATAAAGTAAAGAGCTGCATTAGGATAACTTACTTTAGCTTGACCAATTTCTTCTGAAAAGGAGATCAGCGCAAACCGGACTAAAAGATACACTGATCCGATTACAATCAATGTCCAGAGTACAAAATAAATATTCAAATGATGTTTCTTATGAATGCGATGAATACGATGCTTTTTCATGTCTGCCTCCCGCCTGTCTAAAAGCAGCCCGCATATGAACCAGAAACAGGTTCATATGCTTTGCTTCGTTCAGAAATCGCAAGCAAGCTTGCCGTGCGAATGACCCTCTCGCACTTTCCTCACTTCTCTTCATTATATTCGCAGGGATGCATTTTAGTACCTTTTAGCGGAGAATTATACCGTCTGTGCAAAGCAGGTATTTAAGGCCTCGGAAATAGTATCGCTGATCCGCCGGATGGATTCATCAATATTTTTAGGCGTGACAAACATATTCTCAATCTGCTGCTCCCGCACTTCCCCGATAAATTGGTTAATATCATGTTCATCGAAGCCGCTCTTCTCCATATATCTCTCCAGAGTATCCGTAACTATGGTTGCCGCATCAACCACCGTAGGCGCACCGATAGCGATGACCTTGGTGCCGAGGCTCTCCTCATTCAGCGCCTTACGGTTATTCCCGACACCGGAGCCTGGACTGATACCTGTATCGGTCAGCTGAATCGTAGTATTCACCCGGCTGACGCTCCGGGCGGCCAGAGCATCGATTACAATCAGCAGCTTAGGGGAAGTCTCCTTAACGATACCCTTAATAATCTCCAGGGTTTCCATCCCCGTCTGCGCCATTACACCGGGGGAAATCGCGCTGACACTTCCCAGATGGTTGCGTTCTTTGAACTCTTTTCCATATTCTCGAATAAGATGTCTGGTAATAAATAAATTATCCACCACCTGGGGCCCTAATGCGTCCGGGGTCACCTCCCGGTTACCCAGCCCCACCACCAGCACCTCTTCCCGCTTTAAATTTCCGGACAGAGCTCTCAGATGCTTTGCAATCTCTTCTGCTGCCGGTTTATAATAATCCTCATTGGAATTGTCTATCTTGGGCGCTTCAATGGTGATATAGGTTCCGATGGGCTTTTGCATCGCCTTCGCTCCCCTCTCATCTTTAATCTCTACCACAGATACCCGTATATCATTAGCTTCATCATAATTCTCCGTCAAGATGACTCCTTTGATCTCCACATCATCCTCCGGAAAGCTTTCCCGCATCTCCAGGGCAAGGTCTGTTCTAATCTTACTGTTCATTTATTTTTCCTCCGAATTGATATAGTTCGCCGCAACTCAATCTTTATTTTTGACAAAGTTTTTTAAATTATGTATTGACAGAACAATTTGGATGCACTACTATATAATAGTATGTTTCCATTAGAACGTCCGTGTCCGGATTTAATGAAACAAGATAATACTCGAGCAACCAACTCCATGCTTACATCTCACTCTCAATTTGGTGTACTTGGCACTGCGGTTGACAATTAAATTAATCATTGGAGGTGTACGAATTGGCTAATATTAAATCTGCTAAGAAGAGAATTCTTGTTAATGCAACCAAGACTGCTAGAAATAAGCAAATTAAGTCTAAGGTTAAGACTATGATAAAGAAAGTGGATTCCGCTGTTGCTGCCGGCGACAAGGAGCTTGCAAAGACAAGCCTGGTTGACGCAGTTTCCGAGATCGATAAGGCTTGCTCTAAGGGTGTATTCCATAAGAATACAGCTTCCAGAAAAGTATCTCGTTTATCCAAAGCGATCAATAACATTGCATAATTAATTTTATCATAATAAGGCTGCCGTTTGGCAGCTTTTTTTATTTCATAGTAGATTGCGTCCTATGAAATAAAAAAGCCCTCCGGATGCAATTTCCGATAAAATAAAGAGTTACCGACAGGAAATGGCTTCCCATCGGTAACTTCTTTCTTTCAATTTCTTTCACTTCATAGATATAGATTAATCCGGCTTTGCTCAGACAACCGGCAGACTGCTCCTTATCAATATAATCCGTTCTTTTGCACTGCAATATAGTTAAGAAGCAGCTCAACCGCATCATACCGGGTTATATTGCTTTTGGGATTAAAATTCTGATTGCTGTCCGCATCTATCAGTCCTAATCCCTTCGCCAGAGCAACTGCTCCTAAATACTTGGTATTGATCGAAGCCTCATCAGCAAAGCCCGTCTTATAGATCCCCTGCAGCTGTGCCAGTTTATCCAATCCAAGCTTGGAGATAAAGGTCTGGGCCATCTCTTCTCTCGTAACCAACCGGGTATCCTTTTGGGCTGCCGCCTCACTCTCGGCAAAATAATAGCCATATCCGATTTTGTTCATCAGCTCATTCAGCTCACCTACTGTGATAGCCTGCTCCGGGAGGAACTTCTCCCCTTCAAAGCCGATATTCATATCTGCCAGAAGCAGAATGCTGCGATAGCGCTTTTCATCGGTAATGTCCTGATAGGTGTAAGGCTTCACTTCCTTATATACCTCTCCTCTGTAATCCATCTGTTCTCCGGTAAAGGGTGAGATGCGGGAAGGATTGATATCCGGGCGGTATACAAGGCGCACTTCATATTCTACTGTGGCATATGCGTCAGGACTGGTCTTTGTGTCCTTGGAGGAATTGTATTTGGTAATCTGATTGATCTCGTATTTCAGACCATAGCCCTTCTTGCTTAAATAGCTTTCCATCGCCTTATCCGCGGACATGGCACCTTTAGGAGATTCAAATACGACATTCTCATCCCAGTAGGAGCCAAAGGAATAAATCTTTCCTGTCACACCGTCCACAGAGCCGTAGATTCGGTTATTGGGATACTCAATTCCTTCATTGGTCCTGTTATACAGATAAGAATAACCTCCGAAAACCGGCTGGTCGTTCTTATAATAAACAACATAATCATCATTGGTATCCGATAATACCGACTTACTGAAGCGATCCTTTGCCTGCGCCTTCAGAAATTTCTCAAGGATCTCTCTGGCCTTCTCTTTATTATAAGCGATCTTTACAGTATTCCACTGCTTTTTTACCTCATCATAATAACTCTTTACACTGGAAGAAAAACTTAAAATCTTGCCGTTTACCGCGTCTACCGTGGCATAGGCATAGGCTCTGTAATAACTTGTATCCTTCGCATAATCAATCTCTCTCGGATCACTCAGCGTGATGCTCCACACATAGGAGGTTTTCCCCTTGCCATCCGCCCTCTTGTTCAGCGTAGCGGAATGAGCGGTGAGATTTTTATCAAGATACAGGGCGGAATTACCTGTAACCGCCTTAATTGCCTTCTCCTTGGAAATTACATTGCCCAACTCTTCTATTCTTGTTATCTCTTCCTGTGTCAGCTGATTTGATGCACTCACGCTGTCCGCCGAGCCCGCTGCCATTTCTTTCGCCGAAGCTGTATTCATCGCTCCTGTTTCCATCCACTCTGTCCGGGTCAGATAAACCTTGCCGGTGCCGGCATCCACCGAGATATAGGACTGGGTCGGTTCGTATACCAGATATGCTTTTTGAGTTCCCGCTCCCGTGTCATAAAGCGAATAGTAATTAGACCGATATACCAGCTTCATCTTCATATTTTCTTTGATCTGTTTTGCCGCCTCTTCCTTGGATACCTTAGCGGTGGCAGCCGGTATTTTCGCGCTGTAAAGCCAACTTGCATTAAAGGATGTGACTTCTCCGGTGATGCTGTTTACAGATACCTGGACACTATTATCGGGGAAAGGAACCCCTTTCTCCATCCTCTGGTATTGGTATACATAATTACCGCTGTATACACTTTCAAAATTTGCATCCACATATTCCAGCTTACCGTTCGTCTCCGGAGCTACCTTGCTGATAAAATCATCCGCTGTCTTTTTTAGCTCCTTCTTCAGATATTTGGATACTCCGGTTTCTGTTTTTGAATAATTATAATGGGAGAAACTTGTAATGTGGTAATCCGAGTCACAGCTTATGACAATATGCGAATTACCATCCTTGGTACTCCAGGTCATGGTCCAAAAGGCATCGGAATACATGCCGGAATCCCTGAAATCATAATTAAATTCAGAATAATCGGCCGGAACCGAAATCTTAGCCTTCACTGTTTTAATTGCGGCCTCAAGAGCGTTTTTGGTGGGCTGTACAGAGCTTCCGACCGGCTCTCCCCTGACCACATCCGGAGCAATCGCCACCTTTGCAGCCGTCGCTTCTGCCTCGGCTATTTTTGCCACTTCCATCTTCGCCTCCGCTCCTGTATTCTCCTCAGCCGAATATGCATTCATTGGTATGGAGGATGCCAAAAGGACACCGCTCAGCATTACTGCAACTAATTTCTTCATAGGAACCTCCCTCTGCCGTCTTGACGGCTTATATTGAGTTCTAATACTTTCATCCATTAGACGATGAAGTTTCTTCCAGAGTTTCATCTTTTTATCTCTAAAACCATGATTCTTATAACAAAATTTTAATAAATGGAGCTGCTATAAACAAGAAGGGTCCTCCAATAACGCAGGAACCCTTCTTCTCATTTTAATATTCTGCCAACGGACTTTGACCATAATAACAGGTAACTTCCATCCCTCTTAGAATTTCTTTTCTGCCAGTTTTTTTGCATAAGGCCCGACGAAGGGCAAGCTGTACCAAATACCCTTATGAGCCTGGAGCATTAAAAATATGGCAAGCACAATGCTTCCAATTCCAATTACAGTATTGATAATACTGAAAAGGCTCCAAAGCACAAGGGGAAATACCATAAGTATCCGGCTCAGGACAAAATTCAGCACTGCCAGTGCACCAAAGGTAATGATAGATTGAGCCGCATGAAACCTTACAAAGGGGCGCTTGTCAATAATTAAAAAGATAATACCTGTGATCCATCCCAATAAATAGCACAGGATCCCCGCTGTGTTTTGCTGCAGCGCTTCCGTTTGCTGTCCTGGTGTTCCGGCCGGCGCATTGTTGACCGCACCGCATTTCGGACAGGGCTGCCCGGGTTCTGTTCTTTCTCCGCATTGGTTGCAATACATAGACACCCTCCTTTACTAAAAATGTTCGGTTTTTGTCTTTCTTGAGTTCTTCTTAATTATACTTCGTATTTAAAATATTTTCAAGAATTTTCAATATCAGGAAATTGCTGGGATTTCATTATGTCGGAGTTCAAATCGGAATCCGGACCTTGGGGACTGATCTCTGTCAGAAGCTGCTCAAAATTCAGGATAAACATCAGGTCTTTGCCCAATTTTACGACTCCTTCCACTATGCTGTCAGCCTCTCGGAACATATCCGGTTTTTCAATTTCCTCTTTTGCTACCCGAAGTATTCCGGATATCCGATGTACATGGAGCCCAAAGCCTGCCCCATTGGAATCAATTACAACCAGGAGATCCCGCTCCGGTACGTCGGAAGCAGGTAATTTCAGATAACCTGCCAGATCTATCACAGTCAGCAGTTCATTCCGGAGCGATATCATACCTTCCACATATCTCCCCGCATCGGGCAGTTCCCGAACCGAAGGGTACTGGAGCATCTCGCGCACCCTTGCGGCGTCAACTCCATAGCGATTATTCCCGATAAAAAACTCCAGTAATTGTACTTCATCGCTGTTTTCTTCCCAAATACCTTTCTCATTATTCATATCTCTTCTCCTCTATATACCGTCGGCTTTACTATTACTCCTATTTTCCACTTTCATAGTCCTCCCTCCTGTTGACAGGTATTTATCTTTTGTACCGCATCAAGCCGTGAAACTAAGCATACCCAACTCATCATCGGCGAGAAGCTTTGGGCAGTCAATGAGCAGCTTGAAATCCGGCATACCCGGAACCGCCGTTATTGGCTGAATTCCAATAATTTCAGTAATATACCGTATCTCCATGCCATATAATTCATTGTCCATGGCAAAGATAAGATACTTTCCTTGCAGTGCATCCTCCTCTTGTTCTGTCAGGTTCAATAAGTCCGTCTGTGTCATTAAAAAACCTCCTTTGCATATTTTCATTCCCTCCATCGCATAAGTGCATCCGATGCCGGGATTGTCTTCCGTAATAAAACTTGCGATACATAATAAAAAACAACCTACTGTATACGATAATACAACAGACTGTTTTTCACCATACTACCTAAAGTGGTAATTTTGCTTCGGATGGGAACCGCCCACGGCAGTAAAACAACAAATTAATATAACAGTTCTATATTAAATGACCGGGCTAAACATTTAATGAACAAATCAATCCTATTCTAACCAACATAAGTAACAACCTCGCTCATGGGACGGCGTGCCGGCTTCAGGCTGCTGCTGTTGTCATAACCTGTGGGAATTAATGCCACCGGCCGAAGATTTTCAGGCATCTTCAGTATTTCTGCCACCGCCTGTTCATCAAATGCACCACACCAGCAGGTCCCCAGTCCCAAGTCCCTGGCACAAAGCAAAATGCTTTGAATCGCCGCACCGGTATCCTGAATAGAGTACAACATCCTTCCACGGTCACCATATCTGGCTCCGGAACGTTCCGCATCAACACATACGGCAAATACAAGCGGAGCGGTCAAAAACCAATCAGCAGGATAGGCTTTTTCATGAATTTGACGAATAACGGTTTTATCCGTAATTACATAGAAATGCCACGGCTGACGATTGCCCCCGCTGGGAGATTGTACGGCTGCTTCCAGTATTTTGTCCAGATATTCCGTGGGAATCTCTTGGGAGGTAAACCCCCTCACACTTTTTCTTTGACTGGCTAGTTCATTAAAGCTCATATTATTTCCTCCTGTTCTTTTTGATATTTGGATTCAACGCATTCAATAACAAAATAGCTTTTCTGTCATCGCAATCAATTTTGATATCTCCTGTTTTTTTAAAAAGTGGATCACTGACGAGCTCAAGCTGAATATCCCAATTATTTTTAATTCTAAGGATATCAATCCATTTGGAAAATAAAATATCCATTTCCTGCTGAGTGATCATTCCAATACCTCCGTATAAAAATCAAATATTACGTTCCCATAACATCCTTACCATCTCATGAACCCGTTGATTTATAGCGGCTCAGGCCATATTTAAAAAGTCCATAGCTGGGAAGTAAAAACAATAATGCTGTTAGTGGCAGAAACATAAAAAGCGCGCTTTGCTCTCTGTCCAGCAAATACAACAGCGGGTAGTATTGAAACAAAGCCAGCGGAATTACAAATGTAAGAAATTTCAACACGCCATTGCCGTATACGGAGAACGGATATCTCCCGAATTGGCGCGCGCCATAAGTAAAGATATTCATAAACTCCAGACTCTCAACCGTAAAGAAGGAGCATGCCGCTTGAAAAAGGAACAATCCGAAGAACAAGGCTCCTCCGCAAAATATCATCAGGCAGAGGGTCAGAAGCTTATCCCAGGTCCACGCAACTCCGCTGACGGGAATTGCATAGCATAGCACAAGCACGGCCTGTGCTGTTAAGCCAAGCCGCGTAAAATCCATATTAGGCATCAGAACCTGTAATATAACATTTCGGGGCCTGACAAGAGCACGATCAAACTCGCCGTTACCAAGTAAACGCGGGAACAGCACCAGTCCGCCCCCAAACATTTCCCCCAGGGAAAAAGCCGTCATCATAACGGCAAAGCACAAGAGCACCTGCCCATATGAGAAATCGTCCACAGCCTTAACCCGTGAAAAAATAAAGTATAAACCGAAAAATGACGCGAACGCAGTGATAAACTGCCCAAATGCGGCTAAAAAGAAGGATATCTTATACTGCATCTTACTTTTCAGGTTCAAGCCTATGTAATTTAGGTATAGCTTCACATTAATCCTCCCTTCTGATCATCTTCCACAAATCAGGAACGCAAAAACAGGCATAGAATTGCATGCAAATTGTTTTACGCTTTACTTTATCCACCCTGCACCACCACTCTTTGCAAAGCATGCCGCATGGAAAGCTGTCCGATGAGAAACAGTGCTGCCAGCCAAAATAATTGAAATGCAATCCCTTCCAAGGCATCCGCTCCTGCCATATTCCCGCTGTATATAAGAAGCGGCGTATTTTGCATCGCCGCAAACGGAAGCAACCGTACGATGGCAAAAATCGGCGCAGGAAAGAACGGCAAAGGAATGATACCCCCGGACAAAAAGGTGGTTAAGGCAGTCACTATAATTTTGACCCCTCTTTGGGAGATGATATAGAATAACGAAATGTACATAAGCATAGCAAACGCCACAACCACACAAAGTGCCAGCACCGTTGATACCAAGAACAGAAGGAACTGCCCCGGATCAGGCGGCAGATGCATTCTGTAAGGCTCCGGTATAATAAGCGCTATAAACAGGGCCGGCAGGCAATTCAGCACCGTAAATGCCACACGCCGGGCAGCGGACTGGCAGAACCAGCGTCCGTATAAATCGATTGGGCGGACCAGCTCATAAGCGATGGATCCATCGCTTATGGCATCATAAATCTCAGAGTCTGCAAATACCACCGAGAACAGCACAATTAACGTCTGCTGCATCCATAGGTAGGAAACTGTCTGTGAAAGCTCCATCGGAAAAGCTGCACTGCCGGTGCGGTAAATCACCGAATATGCCAATACCTCCATGAACCCCCAAAAGAACCTTGTAATAATCGCACCAATCATAACAGCGCGGTATTGCAAGCTATTGATAAACCGTATGCGAAACATTGACAGATACATTTTTATAGTTTTTCTCCAACGCAGAATAAAGCAGATCGGTACTCCCCCAATCCGCCTCCTGCTTACGATGTGTTATTATCTTTTTACAAACATTGTATTTCTTTATATGAAGATTACAGTTCCAGATCAGGCATCGGTATAGATGCAATATAGCCTTAAATATTAATCAATTCATCCAAACGGTCGAATAACATGGAGTATCCTTCATCATGAATCCAAAAGCTGGGATCTGCATTTTGAACAGCAAGCTTAAAATCGGAATAATCGATAAATTTAACCTCCTGCACCTCATCTTCCTGCAGTATCAAGTCGTCTGTGTTGAGATCCATTCTTAACAAATAGACATCGTAGAATTCATTGTCGACCACCGCACCGTCCTGAAAAACACCAATTTCTTTAAATGTGTACAGATACCGCACCTCATCGATGGGTACCTCTAGTCCCAGTTCCTCAGAGAATTCTCTTTGGATTGTTTCCTCATTGCCCTCACTGCTTTCTATATGACCGCCAAGGGAAACATACCACATATCAGGACAGATATCCTTGTTCTTGCTTCTTTTCTGTAAGAGCAGCTGATGATTGGAATTCATGATCCAGACTTGTACCACCCTATGGCAGATTCCGCGCCTATGAGCATCATTCCTCTCAACAACATCCCCCGTCTTATTACCACTCTCATCTAGTACGTCAAAATATTCCATGGATGATACCTCACAATGAATTAAAAGTAAATTATGTTCTAAGGATTATTCCGAAAGATAAATGCCATAATCCAATATAACATTACCCTGCTCGTCCTTCTCGGTGAATCTCGGACATTGATATCTTTCAAAAAAATAAGCCCGGTCTTCATTATCACTCTTAAAGCTGCCCATATCATTCTCTTTTAATTTGGTAACACACTCATCGTGCATACCGTAGATACTGCCGTCCTCTTCCTTACCTTTAATCCAGCATACACCGATGCTGCTTTCGCTCAGATCAATGAAATCATATCCGTCAGGTGCAGATGTGTTTGGCGGAAAGAACATGCCAATCCAGTACTCAAACGTATTTTCAAAATCACTGCCGTTGCAGCGCATAAAGCCCAGATAGCCGTTCTCAATATCCCGGGCCTCACCCAGCTTTTCAAGTTCTTCAAACCATCCGCTTTGAAACCATTCTGCCCATTTGTGGCTAAATCCGCAAACGCGATCAGCATTCGTATAACATTTTCCAATGAAACGCAATGAGGGTAACTGTTCCTTATAAACTTTAATAATCTCCGCCATTTTACTTCCTCCTGCCTGAACTGTATTTTTTGCAATTTTTTTTGCATTTTCCATTATAGCAAAAAACTTCCAGAAAAACAATTTGAGATTGTTATACAATGAGATAATTTCTTAAGAAATAAAAGACAGGCTGTCATGCTTTGGCATATTCCCCTATGATATCCGATGGTCTTGCTATCATATCGTCTGCCTTAGGGAAATATATCAAAGTATGACAGCCCAAAAAAAGTGCTGTGATCATCCTTCTGTTATTCATTTACTTTCGCTACATCCTCATACTTTTACCCGGGGAATATTCCTGGTTTAAATAGTCGCTCATATCCGTGGAATTCACCCGTTCAATGATGTAATTATCTCCGTCCCGCCGTGTCATAATTCTTCCATGGGGCAGGGTGACCTCACGGTACTGAGCCTCGGTGCTCTCCCGGGGCTTCTCCTGCTTGATGTCGGTATAGCTTACGGGGCGGGCATAGATCCGTTCCAGAGGCATAACAGTATACAGCATATTCTTATTTCCCTCCTTCATTGGCATCGATCATCTCATTAATCTTGGCAAGTGCTTCCCTGATTCCGCCGACTTCATTAATAATCCCTTTTTTTACCGTCTCTTCTCCCACCAAAATGGAACCCACATCCTTGGCCAGCTGATTCGTGTCCAGCATCAGATCCCGGAAGCTGTTATAGTTGATGCCGGAATGAGTTACAACAAATTTAATGATACGATCCTGTATTTTCTCAAAATATTCAAAGGTCTGGGTAACGCCGATTACCGTACCGTTCATGCGTACCGGGTGGATAATCATGGTGGCGGTAGGAACGATATAGCTGTAATTAGCGGATACCGCCAGGGGAACACCGATGGAGTGGGAGCCGCCAAGAACCAGAGATACGGTTGGCTTACTTAAGGATGCGATCATTTCAGCAATAGCCAAACCCGCCTCTACATCACCTCCGACGGTGTTAATCAGGATCAATAGGCCATCAATCTCGGAGCTGTCCTCAATTGCAGCCAGTTGGGGCAGAACATGCTCATATTTTGTTGTTTTATTATGCTGGGGCAGGCATTCATGGCCTTCGATCTCACCGATGATCGATAGCAAATGTATTTTATGATCTCGTTTTCCGTTATCCAGTACAGTTTGACCGAATTCACTGATTTTCTGATCCTTCAGGTCCTCATTTTCCTTCGCCAGCTTTTCCTTCTCCTGCTCCTCCGAAGTTTTTCCCCGCTGCTTTGTCGGAGCTTTTTTCGGTGCCTTTTCTTTTTCCGCATCCACCGGATTGTCTGTATTATCAAAATCAAGATCAGCTTGTACAGCAAGGTTTCCGTTGTTTTGTTCCTTATCTAATAAGCTTTCCTTCTGCATGAATTTTTCTCTTTCCTTTCCCTGTCTCAACTAAATTCCCTACATTGTGCGCAATGTTTCATAAGCTATTATGTGATAAGATAGGAATTTTATTCGACGGTTGAAAAGCTGCAGATTAAATGGCTTATTTTACTCCTCATTCTCCTGCTCAAGAATAAAATTTCTTTTCAGCATTAAAAAATATTCCAGCTCCTTCATTATCTGATAAAGTGTTGCCCGGTTCTCAAACTCTTCCCGGGTTTGTGGCAGGCGGTCGTTTCGGAAATACTCCTTTAGCTGCTCCAATATGGTCAACAGTCCGGTTACATTATTTTTTTCATGGAAGGATGCCGCAATATGCCCCAGAAATTCGGCAATCTTCCCGGCCTGAACCGGAAGAGCATTCATCTGCTTAATGTCAGATGCAATCTCCTTTAATACCTCGATCTGCAGCTTGCGCATCTCCAGATAGGATACAAAATATCTGGTATCACTGAGAAGACGATTGCCTGCTTCTTCATAAGCGGATTCCAACAGCTTCCGGGCCAATTGCTCCAGCTGCATAAAATCAGGTTCTTCCCCCTGCCTCTTAAGCTGCCCTTCCATGGCTCTGACCGCCTTCTTCATCTCCTCCTCCAGCCACAGCTGCTCCCTGCGAATCCTGCCCATATTCCTGGGCATGATCAAATTAAGAAGGATGCCTGTTCCCATGCCAATCACAAGGATACCGATTTCATTCCAGATCAAAGACAGGCTCATATGCCCTTCAATGAGAAAATGAGTCATCAGTACCGCATTCATGGATATCCCGTCCTTTAAGTCAAACAGAAAGCACAGGGCGACAAACAACGCCACAAAAACGCCGAAGGCATAAGGAGTATAGCCAATGCCCCGGAAAATCAAATAGGACAGCAGCACTGCCAGCACAAAGGCCTCCATTCTTTTTACCGCAATCGACAAGGTCTCTTTTTTTGTATTCTGTATTGTAAGCAGGGTTATGATGCCGGCGGACGGGCTATAGAGCAGTCCGAAGGCATTGGCAATTAAAATAGCAACCGCCGAACCCACGCCTGTCTTTAGGAGAAACAGGCCATTTACCGATTTCATTTTATCCCGCAATTTCATTCTTTCACCTCGTTTGTTGATAGAGTTTTTTAACCATTATTGTCAAAAGAAAGGTTTCTCTCCTCAACTTATACTATCATCTATCCTATTTTTCTGCAATTACTCAGATCACATTTTCTCTTGGAAAATACAGACTGCTTGCGGACTCTCGCGCTGCTGCGCAGTTACCTTTAGGCAGCATCTGCCTTGTGCGCGGCATGTGCACCCTGCGGAGCATTGTTCTCGTACAGGGCGAACTTTCCTATACGAGCTTAAATATGACATTGTGCCGTCATATTATATCTGATACAATTAAAATAAATGCCACACCGTTTACATCATGCTGTCTTTGGGAGGAAATATGCAAATCAGCCGATTATTTGAAATCGTTTATATCTTAATAAATAAGAAAAATGTAACTGCCCGGGAACTTAGCGAGCATTTTGAGGTATCCCAGCGCACCATCTACCGGGATATCGATACTTTATGCCAGGCAGGTATTCCCATCTACACCTCCAAGGGAAAAGGTGGCGGTATTTCCCTGTCAGAGAACTTTGTGCTTAATAAATCCGTCCTGTCTGAGCAGGAGCAAAAAGAAATATTAGCTGCCCTAAGCGGGTTTCAGGCTGCAACAAATACGGATACCCATCAGATACTTCATAAACTGGATGCCTTATTCGGCAATAAGGGAACGGATTGGATCGAAGTGGATTTCTCCAACTGGAACACTACCAGGGAGGATAAAGACAAATTCAATCAGATCAGGGAAGCTATTCTGAGTCATCATATTCTCTCCTTCCGTTATTTCAACTCCTATGGCAGCGAATCCAACCGGAGGCTTGAGCCATACAAATTAATTTTTCGCGGACAGGCATGGTATCTATATGGCTGCTGCCAGGATAAAAAGGATATGCGTTTTTTCAAGATTACCCGTATCCGGGATCTCCAGGTAGAGCCTGAGATTTTCTCTCCGGCTGCTGCCCCGGAAAAAGTATCCGAAGTATTTACTTCCTCTCCCGATCCCAAGCTTTCCTCTCTCCTTAAAATCGATGCCCGGATGGGTTACCGGGTCTGCGACGAATTCCCTCCGGAGCAGGTACAGCAAAATGAGGATGGAAGCTTCCTTGTACACGCTGATCTCCAGGCCGGCAGTTGGCTGACGGGTTATCTTATGTCTTATGAAGATTGCCTGGAGGTATTGGAGCCCCAAATACTCCGGGAGGAGTTGAGACAAAAATATAAAAATATATTAGATAAATATGACGCCTAGATGTCATATTATATATGCTATTCTTTTACTATAGATAACCCTTTTACTATATAACCCTTCTCCCATGAAATTCTGCTTTTCCTGCAGAATTATCCATAGCTGCAAGAGCTGCCGCAAAGCGGCATAATTTTAGAAAGGATGGAAACCGGATGAACAAGCTTGATTTCAAAAAGCAATACAAAGAACTCTATGCTCCTAAAAACTCTCCCTCACTTATCGACGTTCCTGCCATGCAATTTATTATGGTGGATGGCCATGGCAATCCCAATGATGAGGACGGGGAATATCAGAAGGCAGTGGAGCTGCTTTACACCCTCTCTTACACAATCAAAATGAACTGTATCGATTATTCCTCCCCTTACACTTATGCTTATATTGTTCCGCCTCTGGAAGGTTTATGGTGGCTTGAGGATATTCATGATATGGATTTTTCACAGAAGGACCGTTACTGCTGGACTTCTATGATTCGACAGCCTGAGCTTGTGACTTTAGAGCATTTTGAAAAAGCAAAGCAGATTATTTCCCGAAAGAAGCCGGAAATAGATCTGTCCAAGGCCAAGCTGGAAACTTACACCGAAGGCTTATGTATCCAATGCATGCATACCGGCCCCTACGACGAAGAGCCTGCAACCCTGGAACGCATGGAGGAGTACCGCCAGAGCATCGCCAGAGATATCGACATAGGCGGCCTGACTGCGGAGGGGAAGATAAAAAGACATCATGAAATCTATCTTGGTGATCCCAGAAAAACCAAGCCGGAGCGGATGCGGACCATTCTGCGCCATCCGATCCGGTAATGAGATTTTCCCGGTAAAACCAACACACAACCGTCTAAGGAGGTAGTTCCATGGAAATTATCCGAGTTGATGCAACCAATATTGATACCGAACATGTCTGCTGCGCCAGCAGTGACAAAAAGGGAGATAATTGTCTTACCAGACGCAAGCTCTGGATGAAAGACCAGTTTGCTTCCGGATTAACCTTTAAGAAACTCAATGTAAACGGTAAGGTATTCATTGAATATCTTCCGGCAGAGCAGGCTTGGTGCCCCGTGGAGGCCCCCGGCTATCTGTTCATCAAATGCTATTGGGTCTCAGGACAGCATCAGGGAAAAGGTTATGCCTCCGCCCTGCTGGAGGAATGTATCCGGGATGCCAGGACGCAGGACAAGGCAGGCCTGGCAGTATTGTCCTCCCCCAAAAAGCTTCCCTTCCTGTCCGATCCAAAGTACTTGAAGCGCAAGGGGTTTCAGGTATGTGATACGGCAAAGCCCCATTTTGAACTGCTCTATCTTCCGCTGAAGGAGGACGCACCCATTCCCCGCTTTCTTCCTTCCTGCAAGGAGGGCATCATACAGGAAAAAGGATACGTTCTTTATTACTCCGACCAATGCCCCTATGCGGAGAAATATTCCCTGCTGGCTGCAGAAGCGGCCGGAATGCAAGGGGAAAGCATCCGCCTTCATAAATATACGGATGGAAGCCAAGCCAGAGAAGCTCCCTCCCCCTTTACTACCTATACCCTGTTTTACAACGGAGCTTTTGTTACCAACGAAATCCTGTCTGTTACAAAGTTCAATAAGCTTTTGAAAGGAACCCCATGAATACCATTCCAGCGAAAACTCTTATCGCCGCCCGCAAGGACCTCTCCTGGTTCGCAACTGATTATAATATGAATATCTACAAGGGCTGCTGCCATGGCTGCATCTACTGTGACAGCCGAAGCGACTGCTATCGGATCAGCGACTTTGATACCGTCCGCGCCAAGGAAAATGCCCTGGCCATTCTCCAGGAGGAACTGCGCCGCAAACAACGATCGGTAAACCTTGCAAACCTCTCTTATGTCAATACAAAAGCCGGTGTCATCGCCACCGGCTCCATGAGTGATCCCTATAACCCTTACGAGGAGCGCTATGAGCTGACAAGAGGAGCGCTGGAGCTCATTAACACCTATCATTTCGGAGTGGCAATCGCAACAAAAAGCGCTCTTATCACAAGGGATATCGATATTCTGAATAAGATCCGAAGCCATTCTCCGGTCCTCTGCAAGATTACTATCACCGCCTTCAATGATGAACTCAGTCAAAAGCTGGAGCCGGGTGTACATGTATCCTCAAAGCGGTTTCAGGCAATCCGGCAGCTCAGTGAAGAGGGGATATTCACCGGAATTCTGATGATGCCCCTCCTTCCCTATCTGACCGATACACCGGAGAATATTCTCTCCATCATCCACGAGGCAAAGGATTGCGGCGCCAGGTTCATCTATCCTCTGTTCGGCCTCTCCCTTCGAAGCGGTCAGCGGGAGTACTTCTATGACAGGCTGGACACCCTCTTTCCGGGCTCCGGACTAAAGAAGCTCTACTGCCGCCTGTACGGCTCATCCTATGAGTGTCACAGTCCCAGGGCCAAGGAGCTTGCGGCCCTTTTCACTGCGGAGTGCCAAAAGCTGGGCATCCTGTACCGGATGGAGGATATTATCAAGGCATACCGCGACGGTTATGAATACCAGCAATTATCCTTCTTCTAATCCGGGCATGAGCCAAAATAATTTTTCTCAATCTCCTCCACCATGACCGGCTTAGAGAAATAGTAACCCTGTCCGATATCGCACCGTTTTGTTCTTAAGTACTCCAGCTCCCGCCGGTTCTCAATCCCCTCCGCAATTACATTCAGCCTCAGAGCCTTGCACAGGCCGATGATGGTGGATACAACGGTTTTTGCTTCCTTACTCGAGGCAATATTTTGAACAAAGGATTTGTCGATCTTAATGCAGTCAATGGGCAGACGCACAATATAACTCAGGGAGGAATACCCGATCCCGAAATCATCAATGGCAATCCGAAATCCCATCTGCCGCAGCTTCGTTAACCTCTGAATACTCTCCTCCACATTCTTGATCAGAAGCCGCTCCGTCAGCTCAAGCTGCAGGCTGGAGGGCTCCACTCCATATCTTTGCACCATTTCCGCCAGATCCGCAATAAACTGCTTCATCTCAAAGGTCCTGGTTGAAACATTGACGGACAGCAGTACCGGAGTCCCGTGGCTCTCCCGCCACTTTTTCAGCTGTCTGCAGGCGGTTTCAATCACCCAGTAGTCGATATCGGTAATGCTGCCCGTCTGCTCCGCAATATCAATAAAGCGGTCCGGATATAGAATTCCCTGTTCCGGATGTTTCCAGCGAATCAGAACTTCAATCTCGGCCAGCCTTTCATCCTCAAGATACAATAGGGGCTGATAAACCAGAAAGAATTGATTCTCCTTAAGCCCCTGAACAATCTCGGCCTGCAGCAGATTGATTCCCATGAGCTTCTTGTATATTTCCGTATCGTATTTCCGGATTATATTGCTTCCATGCATTCTGGCATAGTTCTTGGCGTGGGTCACCGCCTTCAGAGGTTCTTCTGTTCCGGAACCATTCCTATGCAGATAAAGTCCGATGCTGAAGCGAATATGAATGGAGCTTGTCCCGATCAGATAGCTTTTTTTGATTTCTGACAAAATATACTGCGCCTTTTTCTCCAATTCTCCTTCCGTCACTTTATCTCCCGCCACTACAACGAACTCGTCTCCTTTATACCGGTAAATCTGGTAATTCTCATCCAAACAGCATAGGATCCGTCGTGCTACTTCACACAGCATAATATCCCCCACCGGATACCCATAGGTTTCATTGACATTGCTGAATTTGTCGATGGCGACCATGATCAGGGAGAAATCCGGCCTGCCCTCCTTCTGCACCAGGTAAGTAACCTCCTTCTCCAGCACGTATTGATTCAGCAAAGTGGTAAGAGGGTCATACTGGGTCAAAGATTTGATCTTATCCATCATTCGGTTGAAGCTGGCTCCCAGACGTCCGATTTCATCCTTGGATTTTCCGGTAAACCGGATGGTAAAATCCCCCTTGGCTCCCTTGGAAAACAGCTTCTCCAATTCCACAATGGACTCGGAAAAACGGCTTACGAATATGTATGCAATCAGGGAACTGAGTCCCAGGGCCAGAATGCTCACCACAGAGAACAGGATACGCAGGCTGACCAGACTCCTCAGGGCATCCTCTTCATTGGTTCCGATATAAATCTTCCAGCTTGTATTATCGATCTTGGCATATCCCGTCAATATCTCCCGATCACCAAACCGGTATCTTCCGTATCCCTTATCCGTCCCGGCTTCCCGAACAAATGCCGCCAGCGCTTCATACTCCTCATCCTTCCTGGCAAGGGAAAAAAGATTGAATTCCCCTTCCCTTCTTTCCTCCTCAGGGCGGGACAGAAAGGAGCCCTCCTCACTGATGATATAGGCCCTGCCGTTCTCTCCGTATCCTCTGCTTGAGGCATACTCCGACAAGAAGTCCACATCCAGCCTTGCAATTAATGCTCCTACCACCATAGTATCCTGATAAATAGGTGCGCTTACCATTACCACCGGCTCCTGGGTTTTTCGGCTAACAATGACCTCCGAGAAGGAAAGCCTCCCCTCCAGGGCTTCCCTTACATAGCTTCTGTCACTCAGATCCAGAACCGTTTCATCCAGATAATAAGCGGTTCCCTCCATGTCTACTACGGCAACATTCAGATAATAGGCGCCAATCTGGCTTCCCAATATCTCCTTTTGAATATTCCAATCCATAGCAGCTATCTTCTCATCCTTTGACATTGTAATCAGCGGTGTGACAAATTGCTTTAAATAATAGGATAAATGGGAGGCAGATTCCGCCGCAACTCTCTCCATCGCATTATTTACCTCTTTCACCAGGATATCCCTAATCCGGACATATCCGCTGATTCCCATGGCAGAAACTGCGATCAATATAACGGTTAGTGCAAAAACCATTCCCTTCGTCTTAATGCTTCTCATTTGTTCTCCCCATATTTCGTATCATGCTGCAGCTTATACATATGCCTTAACTGCGGTTTGTTGTATACCCCCGGCCGCTGCCAGGATTATCTCTCGTCAATATTTTGTTGTCATAAGCCGGAAGATAATATGGCAGAAAAGACACATGGTCAATTCCCTAAATCAGAAAATGCATATCCATGCCGATACCTGACTGAAAAAATTTTACATGTGTCTTCATAATGATAACATCTATCTATGATATCTATATCTGTGCTAACGCCTGTTCAATATCAGCAATAATATCATCAACGTTCTCGATTCCGATGGACATCCGGATTAGATCCGGTGTAATCCCTGCGTCCTCCAGCTGCTGATCCGTAAGCTGACGATGAGTCGTGCTGGCGGGATGAAGGACGCCGGTCCGGTTATCCGCAACATGGACAACAATCGCGGCAAGCTTAAGGCTATCCATAAACCTGACCGCCATTTCCCGCCCTCCCTCAATCCCATAGGAGATTACTCCGCAGGAGCCCCCCGGAAGATATTTGCAGGCCAGCTCATAATATTTATTGCTCTGCAGTCCGGGATAATTCACCCAGGCAATCTTGTCATGATTCTGCAGATACTGCGCCACCTTCAGGGCATTGCTGCAATGGCGCTCTACCCGAAGATGCAGCGTCTCCAGGCCCAGGTTCAGCAAGAATGCATTGTTGGGTGTCGGTGCCGCACCAAGATCACGCATCAGCTGCACTCTTGCTTTGGTAATAAAGGCTGCTTTGCCGCAATCCCTGGTATACACCATGCCATGGTAGGAATCATCCGGCGTGGACAGTCCGGGAAATTTTCCGTTACCCCAATCGAAGCTGCCGCCATCCACAATCACGCCACCCAGGGCAACTGCATGTCCGTCCATATATTTTGAGGTGGAATGCAATATAACATCCGCTCCGAATTCCAGCGGCCTGCAATTGATGGGTGTGGCAAAGGTATTGTCGATAAACAGCGGAATGCCGTTGCTGTGTGCAAATCCGGCCAGCTTCTCAATATCTGCAACCGCCAGGGCGGGATTTGCGATGGTTTCCGCAAATACCAACTTTGTATTCTCTCTGATTTCCCTTTGCAGCACTTCCAGAGGGGCATCCTGGTCGACGAAGGTCACCTCAATCCCCATCCTCTTAAGTGTAACTGCAAAGAGATTGACGGTTCCGCCATAAATCGAGCCGGTGGAAATCATGTGATCCCCGCTGCTGCAGATATTGAGCACTGCAATCAGGCTGGCAGCCTGTCCCGAAGAGGTGCACATCGATCCAACGCCGCCTTCCAAAGCTGCAATCTTACGCTCCACACAATCCACTGTGGGATTGGCCAATCTGGTATAGAAAAAACCTTCTTCGGCCAGATCAAACAGCTTACCTACATGCTCACTGGAATCATATTTAAAAGTTGTGCTCTGATAAATGGGTAATACCCTGGCTTCTCCGTTCTTGGGCTGGTACCCCTCCTGGATACATTTCGTTTCGATATGATAATTGCTCATAATATCCGTCCTTCCTGATCACTTATGTATTTTTATTCAAATATATGTAATCATATATCCCGGTAAAGCCTTTTGTCAATAGCCTCCCTGCCCCTTCGCTGCTGCCCGCTCCGCTTCTTCTCCTGCCTCCAATTCCCGATACTGTCCGGGTGTCATCCCCTTGATCTCATGAAATACTTTGATAAAATAGCTGGAATCGTTGAAACCGCAGCCATAAGCAATCTCCGTAACGGAAGCCTCATCCTTCAGAAGCCGTCGGCAGGCGCTTTCGATCCGGTAATAATTCAGGTATTCAATGGGAGTTCGATCCGTGAGCTTTTTAAAGAAACGGCAAAAATACCTGGGATTCAAATCCGCAATTTCCGCCATGGTATCCAAAGTGACCTCCTCCGTATAATGATCCTCAATATAGGTGATGACTCCCTTTAACCGATCGATATATTTCCGGCCGGCCGGTTTCTTTTCATCATGGCTTCTATACTGCTTCGCTCCATATAATAGACCTAACAGCTGATACAGCATCCCCTGGGTCATAAATTCAAAACCCCTGCTGCGGTTATGAAGCAAGGTGAACAGTTCCTGCGCTGTCCTGTCAGTTTCTTCATCAATGCCGGAGAAACAGACCGGAAGACGGATCTCATTATTAATTAACCGCTGCAGCCACTTATTACAGATATGGTTTCCGCCGATCAGCAGCTTAAGATCGAATACGATGCACTCATAGATGCAATGCTCCGGGATACCTCCATGCAATACTCCTGCATGGATGAACAACACATCTCCCGGGCTTGCCAGGTATGGCTGCCCGTCCAGTGTCAGGCGAAAGCTCCCCTGAATAATCCGAATTATTTCATATTCAGGATGCCAATGGCAGGTCATCTCATACCGGGGACCGCCAGGATACATATGATAAAATGCCAGGGGAAATTCATAGGTTCCCTGCTGTCTTCTTTCCTTATAGTCCAGATATTTCATCTCATACTCCAAAAGTGAATATTTTTATATTATAAGTAATTATAACACAGGAAATCCTAATTCATCAATTATATAATGGAATTAACTATATATTAAGGATGGAGGTTATTCATATGGCTAAAAACAGATTAATCGGTGATTATCCCGTAATCGGTATCCGCCCTACCATTGATGGGCGAAGAGGCGTTCTTAAGGTCAGAGAATCCCTGGAGCAGCAGACCATGGATATGGCACGGGCTGCGGCTGAATTATTCCGCAGCAATCTGCGCTACGGGAGTGGGGAGCCGGTTCAGGTTGTAATTGCCGATACTACCATAGGCCGGGTAGCGGAAAGCGCTGCCTGTGCTGCGAAGTTCAAAAAGGAAGGGGTGGACATCACCCTTACCGTTACCCCATGCTGGTGCTACGGTGCGGAAACAATGGATATGGATCCTATGACAATCAAGGGCGTATGGGGCTTTAACGGTACGGAGCGCCCCGGGGCCGTATATCTTGCCTCAGTTCTTGCCACCCATGCGCAAAAGGGACTCCCCGCTTTCGGCATCTACGGGCAGGATGTTCAGGATGCGACGGACGCTTCCATCCCGGAGGATGTCAGGGAAAAGCTGCTGCGGTTTGCCCGCGCCGGTATTGCTGCCGCAACCATGCGCGGAAAATCCTATCTTCAGATCGGTTCCATCTGCATGGGAATCGGCGGTTCCATTATAGATCCCGCCTTTATAGAGGAATACCTGGGAATGCGGGTAGAATCCGTGGACGAGGTAGAGATTATCCGAAGAATGACCGAGGGTATCTACGATGAGGAGGAATATCAAAGGGCACTCACCTGGACAAAGGCAAAATGCATCGAAGGCTTTGACAAGAATCCGGAGGGCCTTCAAAAATCCAGAGAAGAGAAGGACCGGGACTGGGAATTTGTAGTTAAAATGATGGTCATCATCAAGGACCTTATGAGTGGAAATCCCAAACTTCCCTGCGGGTATGAAGAAGAAGCCGCGGGACATAACGCAATTGCCGCGGGTTTCCAGGGTCAGCGCCAATGGACGGATTTTTATCCCAACTGTGACTATGCAGAGGCTCTGCTTAACACCTCCTTTGACTGGGAAGGCACCAGGGAACCCTATATTCTTGCAACAGAAAATGATGTATTAAACGGAATCGGAATGCTATTTATGAAGCTGCTGACAAATCGCGCTCAAATCTTTGCCGATGTCCGCACCTATTGGAGCCCCGATGCAGTAAAAGCTGCCACGGGTTATGAGATTGAAGGAAAAGCCAAAGCTTCCCATGGTTTCATTCACCTGATCAATTCCGGAGCGGCATGTCTTGACGCCTGCGGCGAAGTTACGGATGAAAACGGTCAGGGAATTATAAAGAGATGGTGGGAGGTTACCCAGGAGGACCAGGATGCAATCCTCGGCGCAACCACCTGGAATCCGGCAGATAACGGATATTTCCGCGGCGGTGGTTATTCTTCCCGCTTCGTGACAAGAACAGAAATGCCGGTAACCATGATTCGCCTTAACCTGGTGAAGGGTCTTGGTCCCTGTCTGCAGATTGCGGAGGGGTGGACTATCTCCCTGCCGGAGGAGGTCTCCGATCTTCTCTGGAAGCGTACCGACTATACCTGGCCTTGCACCTGGTTCGCTCCCCGGACCACCGGACAGGGTTCCTTTAAGACCGCTTACGAGGTTATGAACCATTGGGGCGCAAACCATGGAGCCATCTCCTACGGCCACGTCGGCGCTGATCTGATCACTCTCTGCTCCATGCTGCGCATCCCGGTAAGCATGCACAATGTTCCTGAGGAGCAGATCTTCCGCCCCGCATCCTGGAATGCTTTCGGAATGGACCTTGAGGGACAGGATTACAGAGCCTGCCAGGCTTACGGACCTCTGTACAAGTAAATTATTTTAATGAACAATACAGTAATATTATTACAATTCAAGGAGGTGTTTAAAATTCTTAATCATATCCCTAAAATCCTTTCTCCCGAGCTGCTGAAGGTTCTTTGTGAAATGGGCCATGGTGATACCATTGTGCTTGCCGACGGGAATTTTCCTTCGGAAAGCATTGGTAAAAATTCCATTGTGATACGAGCAGACGGTCATGGTGTTCCGGAACTTCTGGATGCCATTCTCTCCCTGTTTCCACTGGATAACTATCCAAAGGAGCCGGTAGCCCTGATGGATGTTGTTGCCGGAGATACGGTAAAAACCCCCATTTGGGAGGACTATGCGCAGTTGGTTGCAAACTATGACCCTCGCGGCAAATCTGCCATAAAGCGTCTGGAACGCTTTGCTTTCTATGAGGAGGCAAAGAAGGCATATGCGGTCGTCGCCACCGGAGAATCGGCACTTTATGCCAATATTATATTACAAAAAGGTGTTGTTCTATAAAGAAATAAAACAACAGGAAGCAGCAAGCCGCTTCCTGTTGTCAGAAAAATCCCCAAGGCGCTGCATAAGTGCCCTGGGGATTTTCATATGCCATGCATGGCGCATAGCCTGATAACGGAGAATACTCATTCGAGAAATTTTAATGATAAAATATGACGGGTGGGCCAAAATTCAAATAAATGTATACTTTGAACCTGCCCTTGAAACGCTTTAAAATGATCAGCCACAACCGGCAATGCCTTGTATATCGTTTCACTCTCGTCTATCAGCATTGTTGTGTGGGGCGTCCAGTTAACGCTTTCACCAAAATTCTCTTTTAAACGGAGTAGGCGCACATTGGGGGCTGGTGCTATAAACAGAACCCTTGAACCGCCGAATATTCCTATGTGATTGAAGGTTATGGCGAAGGGCTTAAATTCCTTTGAAACCTTCGTCACCAAATCAATCAGTTCGCTTTCCTTTTCGGTCGGGAAGATACCCAATGTTATATGCTGGAGTAAATCTTTTGTATGCATTCCGATAAAACCTTTTGCATAGAGGTTGCTCTGCATCTTGGAAAGATGCTTTTCTGTGATATCGTCATATCCTGCCATTACACACAATATTTTTTCGTCCATTCTCTTATCCCACCCAACATGAAAGGAACAAACATGGTTGCAGCATTGATCAGTTGTTTTCTGTAACCTCAATCTTGCGGATTTCCCTGGTTCTGATCTCCTCACAGATATCCCTGACAAAATCAGCCAGCGGTTTCTGGCCTTCGTCTCCGAGGAAACGGCTTCTAACAGATACAACGCCCTCTTCCTCTTCCTTCTGTCCAACTACCAGCATGTAAGGAAGACGGTCCAGTCTGGCCTCTCTAATCTTATATCCGATCTTCTCGGCTCTCTCATCAATGGTAACCAGCACATTGTTTCTCTGCAGCTCTGCCTTTACCTTCTTGGCATATTCATGGTATTTCTCAGAGATGGGCAATATTCTTACCTGCTCCGGACATAACCAGGTAGGGAACTGGCCGGCATATTTCTCGATCAGCCAGGCGAGCGTTCTCTCATAACAGCCCATACTGGTTCTGTGGATGATATAGGGACGAACCTTCTCGCCGTTCTGATCCACATAATACATATCAAACTGCTCCGCAATCATCGCATCCCACTGAATGGTGATCATGGTATCTTCCTTGCCGTATACATTCTTCGCTTGAATATCTACCTTCGGACCGTAGAAGGCTGCCTCTCCCTCAGCTTCGGTAAAGGGAATCTCAAGTTCAGTCAGCACCTTGCGAATTCTGCCCTGAGTTTCTTCCCACACTTCTTCCGTTCCAATGTATTTTTCTTTATTATTCGGATCCCATTTGGAGAGGCGGTAGGTTACATCATTCTCCACCCCCAGCGTTGTCAGGCAGTATCTGGCAAGATCCAGACAGCCCTTAAACTCCTCGTCCATCTGATCCGGACGCACAATCAAATGTCCCTCGGAGATGGTGAACTGACGGACACGGGTCAGACCGTGCATCTCACCGGAGTCCTCATTACGGAATAAGGTGGAAGTCTCACCATAGCGCAGGGGAAGATCACGGTAGGATTTCTGGCTGGCCTTATATACATAGTACTGGAATGGGCAGGTCATCGGACGAAGAGCAAATACCTCTTTATCCACCTTCTCATCACCCAGTACGAACATCCCTTCCTTGTAATGATCCCAATGTCCGGAGATTTTGTATAAATCACTCTTAGCCATGAGAGGCGTCTTAGTTCTGACATAGCCGCGGCGCTCCTCCTCATCCTCAATCCAGCGCTGCAGGGTCTGAATGATCTTTGTACCCTTGGGCATCAGGAGAGGAAGTCCCTGACCGATTACATCCACTGTAGTAAATAATTCCATCTCGCGGCCCAGCTTGTTGTGGTCACGCTTCTTGATATCCTCCAGATGAGCCAGATACTCCTCCAGCTCGGCATTCTTTGTATAAGCGGTGCCATATACTCTGGTCAGCATCTTATTCTTCTCAGATCCTCTCCAGTAAGCACCGGAGGAGGAAATCAGCTTAAATGCCTTAAGGCTTTTGGTGTTCATCAGATGGGGTCCTGCACACAGGTCAACAAAGTCCCCCTGCTGATAGAAGGAAATCTCGGCATCTTCGGGCAGATCCTGTATTAATTCCACCTTATAGGGCTCCTTCTTCTCTTCCATGAAGGCAATTGCTTCGGCACGGGGAAGGGTGAAGCGAACAATATCCGCTCCCTCCTTAATTATTTTCTTCATCTCCGCCTCCAACGCGTCCAAAGCGGCACGGTCAAAGGGCTCAATATCAAAGTCATAGTAAAATCCCGTATCAATGGAAGGACCAATGGCTACCTTCGCCTCCGGATATAATCTCTTCACCGCCTGAGCCAGTACATGGGATGCGGTATGACGGTAAGCCGCTTTTCCTGCATCGTCATTGAAGGTAAGAATGCTTAACGCACAGTCCTGTTCCACAACTGTCCTCAGATCCACCACCTTGCCGTCCAACTCACCGGCACATGCCATTCTTGCCAGTCCCTCGCTAATATCAGCTGCAATTTCGTAGACGGTCATCGCCTTATCATACTCTTTGTAAGAGCCGTCCTTTAATGTTATCTTCATACTTATTCTCCTTTCAATCAAATAAAAAAGCCCCTCACTTCCGATCTGCCTATTTGGCTTATCGAAAGGGACGAGCGTATCATATACGTCGCGGTTCCACCCTTATTGGTGTATAGCACCCACTTCATTGGATGATAACGGAATCACCGGACCGGATTAGGGTCACTCAGAGGTAGTCTTCCCATGCTTCCTAATAAGATACTCACACCAAATGCATCTCTCTCTGGATTATTTCACACAGTACTCTTCTCGTCAACGTTTTATATCTGCAATCATATGCTATGCTTATAATATGACACTTTATGCCATAGACGCGCATACACTATGCCTTCATTATATCATGAACATAAACCGTGTTCATGATCTTCAGCTCCGCTCGCACGTTCGCAAGCAAGCTTGCAACATATTTACTACGTTTTCATTATATCATTCCTATTCAAATTGTCAAGGCAATAAATTCTAAGCTTCACATCGCAATAACTCTTGCTTAGTTCATCGTTGAGCCCATCGTATATCATACATCCTTATCCCACCGTATACCATGTTTGCCCTATGAAATTATTTAGGTCAAATCCATATTCTAACACTTTCTCTTGACAAATTTGGTCTACATGACGTAAACTCTTATTAAGGTCTACAAATAGTAGCGCAAAGGAGGTCTGAACTTATGGTTGACTATAAATTAGCGGGAGCGGAGTCGAGGTTCGCGGATTTGATCTGGGAGAATGAACCGATCAATTCAACCGAACTGGTCCGCTTGTCGGAAGAAGTAATGAAGTGGAAAAAGTCAACAACATACACTATTTTGAAACGGCTGTGTGAAAAGGGAATTTTTAAAAATGAAAATGCGTTGGTATCGGCGGTGATTAGCCGCGATGATTTTTATGCGGGTCAGAGCCGCCGATTTGTTGAGGACAGCTTCGGCGGTTCACTGCCCCGTTTTCTTGCTTCCTTCATTGGAGGAAAAAGGCTATCCGACAAACAGGCAGAAGAACTCGTACACTTGATTCACCAGCATAAGGTCAACGGAAGCGAAGCAAAGAAGTTCGATTCCGCTGACCTTTAGGAGGAGGGAGATATGGAGAAGCTTTTCCTTTCTGTCCTCAATATGAGCCTGACCGGGGCATATGTTATTGCAGTTATATTGCTTGCACGGCTGCTGCTCAAAAAAGCACCGAAGATTATTTCTTATACACTTTGGGCAGTAGCGGGTTTCCGGCTTGTATTCCCGTTTTCAATCCAGAGTATGTTCAGCCTGCTTCCCTTTAAACCTGAGCCCATCCCGCAGGATATTGCAATGCAAGCCGTTCCGCGCATTAACAGCGGGATAACCGCTGTCGATAATGCAGTCAGCGCAGTACTGCCGGCTGCTCCTGCCGCGACTGTAAATCCGATGCAAATCTTAATCACAGTCAGCTCTTACCTCTGGCTTTTTGGCACTGCCGCCATGCTTATATACAGCCTTGCATCAATTATTTTACTAAAACGCAGTCTTCGAAGCGCAGAACTCATTGAGGCTGAGCTATATGAAGCCGACAACCTTAAAACACCGTTTGTCATCGGGCTTTTCATACCAAAGATTTATATACCGGCCGGCCTCTCCGGTGAAGAACGGCACTATATCATTCTGCACGAGCAGACACACATCAAGCGGTACGACCATGCTGTTAAAATGTTCGCATATCTCGTACTTTGCCTGCACTGGTTCAATCCTCTGGTATGGATCGCATTTATCCTGATGGGCGCGGATATGGAGATGTCCTGTGACGAGCGCGTAATGAAGGAGCTTGGAGAGGATATCAAAAGCGCTTATTCGCTGTCACTTGTCCGGGTGGCGGCAGGGCATAGAATTCTGAACGGAAGTCCGCTTGCGTTTGGCGAGGGCAGTATGAAGGAGAGAATTAAAAATGTTCTGAATTTCAAGAAACCTTCGCGCATGATTATCGCTGCATCCGTGATACTGACGGCTGTGCTGATCGTAGGGTTTGCAATGGATAAAGCTGGTGATACAGTTGAAAAATGGGATAGGCGTCCTATGATTATGGTTGAAGGTCAAATCTATATGGATACCGGTAAACAAATTGAGACAGAAATTGATCCATCAGCGATTTTAGGAGAAATCACCTCCTCGGTAGGCAGTACAGAAAAACCGGCACAAAATGGTGAAAGTAATTTCGGCTGCGAAGGTGCATCCTATGCCCACTATCGCGGAAGTCTTGTTGTTTTCCTGGATAATAAATGGATGTACTTTGAAAAAGAGCTTAAGAATGGTGCCTATGAACCGCAGAAATGGCTGGATTACTACTACTCTGATGAGTCCATGCCGTGGGATACCGTTCTCGAACTAACGTTACCCGAATATCCGGATGTCATCTTCAAGTGGACTGCGGAAAAAGTTACAGCAACCGTATCCGGTAAAGAAGAAGTAATGTTTTATGGTATGCCTGTCTGGAATGTCTATCTGGCAGATCTGACCGGAGATGGGCTCCCTGAACTTTGCGCTACCGTCAGCTTTGGTTCCGGAATTATTGATACCCGTGTGGTCGTTCGCAACTATTCAAACAATAAATTTTATGAATTGGCTGACCGAATGTTCTTTGACTATATCTTATCATTGGAAAATGGTGAGCTGGTTGTTACACAGTCAAAGTATTATGGTGCGGATCAAGTATCCGGCAGTCTTGCCATAATTAATGATGAGCTTGTCCCTATCGGTATTGACAGAGCGTTTGGCCTGCCGCATCCGCAGTGGTTGGAATCTTGAATTTTATGATGTATAATAAAACGAAGGGTGAGAATTATAATCGTCTCCAAGAGAATAAAATAATCAAAATACATCTCACTGACAAGGAGGAAATATCATGTCAGCCTATACCTTAACGAATGCTCTTTTATCGGTTACCGTAGAAGATAACGGTGCGGAGCTCACCTCCATCCAAAGCACGAAGACCGGCACCGAATACCTGTGGAATGCCGATCCGGCTTATTGGAAGCGTCACGCCCCGATCCTCTTCCCCATTGTCGGCTCCCTGAAAGACCGGTCCTACACCTATCAGGGGAAAACCTATTCTCTGGCGCAGCATGGCTTTGCCCGGGATATGCGATTTCGTCCGGTCAGTCAAAGCGAGCAGGAGCTCTGGTTTTCCCTGGAATCGAATGAGGATACACATAAGCTTTACCCTTTTGACTTTTGTCTGGAGTTAGGCTATCGTTTGGAGGAGAACCGGATCTCCTCCTTCTGGAAAGTAAGAAATACCGGTGACTGTAAGCTTTACTTCTCCATCGGAGGACATCCCGCATTTCGCTGTCCTATTAGAGAAGGGGAACTGCAATCCGATTACTATCTTCTCTTTGATTCGGATAAGCCCGTCCACTACCTTCTTGTTGATAAGGATGGCCTCGCCATGAAAAAGCCTTATGACGAACAGCATATTCTGACCACCGAGAAAGGATTTTTACCGATATATACCCATCTCTTTGATCGGGACGCTCTGATTGTTGAGGAAAATCAATTCCATCGCATCTCTCTCGCCGACAGCTCCAAAACCACCTACCTGTCCGTCAGCTTTGATGCCCCTCTCTTTGGCCTCTGGTCTCCGGCCGTGAAAAAGGCTCCCTTTGTATGCATCGAGCCCTGGTATGGCCGCTGTGATGCCAATGATTTTGGTGGAACACTGGAAGAACGGGAGTATGGAAACAGCCTGGAGGCAGGGGATGTATTCGAGGCTTCCTATATGATAACAATCCACGAATAAATACTGTCCTCCTCTTGTCGTACCCTCATCTCCTTCGGGAGGGCCGTTAACAGGATGATTTTGACAGAATGCATAAGGGACAGGAAATCAGCCGGTGCACCGGTATCATTGATTTCCTGTCCCTTATGATATTCTTAAAATGATGCATTAATTAAATTCCGGCAGCAGTCCGTCCGTATCTTTCAAATTGCCCACCAGGGATATGGAGGCTGAGGATAGATTAAGATAACGGTTGGCAAATTCCTTTACACTTTCCAGGCTTACCTTGTCAACCCCACCGATCAGCTCCTCGATAGGAGTTAAGCGGCCGCGATTGAGCATCGCCTTGCCATTGGCATTCATTCTGCTCTTGGCGCTCTCGCTTCCCAGGATTAATTCGGTTTTTATCTGCTCCTTTGTCATGGACAGCTCTTCCGCAGTTACCCCCTTCTTCTTAATATCAGAGATAATTTGATTTATTTTCTTCACCACAGAGACCGTCTGGGAGGGATTCATAGCCGCATAGATATGGAACAGGCCGGTCTCCCGATAGGAGCTGCCGTAGGAATAGATGGAATAGGTCAGCCCGCTGTTCTCCCGGATCTTCTGGAACAGTCTGGAATTCACGCTTCCGCCGAGAATGGAATTCAATACCGAGAGCACGAATCTCTCCTCTGAAAGATAGGAGATACATTGAAATGCTATATTGCAGTGCAGCTGTTCAATATCCTTATGGCGCCTGCATGAAACACGATTATATTCCGGCATGCTGACTTCTTTTCTGCCCGCACCGCTTTCCGCTCTTATTCCTCCAAACTTATCCTCCAGCAGCTTTAGGACGGAACTCTCTTCAAACCGCCCGGCCACGGAGATGATAATATTCTCACCGACATAATAGGTATCCATAAAATTCATTATCTGTTCTTTTGTCACTCTCCTGACATTCTTCTTTGTGCCGGAGATCATATATCCCAAGGGATGATTCTTCCATATCCTCTGCTGAAGCAGTTCGTGAACCAGATCCTCGGGTGAGTCGTCGTACATGTCAATTTCCTCAATGATGACGCCTTTTTCCTTCTTCAGCGCCTTCTCATCAATAAGGGAATTCGTGAGCATATCCGAGATGATATCAACCGCTATGGGCAGATGCTCGCTTAAAGTGGTCGCATAATAGGAGGTGCATTCCTTGCTGGTAAACGCATTCATGTTTCCCCCGATTCTTGCCATCTCATCGGCGATCTGCTTTGCATTGCGGGTCTTCGTTCCCTTAAAGAGCATGTGTTCTATGATATGAGCAATACCGTTGTTACTTTCATCTTCATTGGCTGAGCCTGCTTTAACCCAAATACCGAAGGATGCACTTTGCAGATATGGTAATACTTCTGTTACTACGGTAATCTTGTTAGATAGCTGATTAATGTTCGTCATACCGGTCCCTTCCCTTTCTAAGCATAATTAATCCGTACAGCAAGTTCCATACACAACCCTGTTTCTGTAATTTGTTAACCAAAATGCTAATACTTGGACTGTAATACTATAATTTAAGCATAAAAAGCACCGGAGATGCTTTACGATACAAGATATTGATATGCAAGCGTGCTTGCAATAGCAATAGCCTGTATCCGAAAATGGTATGCGGTACGTATTTTGATACAAGATATTGATGGTAAGCTTGCTTACCGAGCGATATATTGTATTAAAATAACGCCGAAGGTGCTTTTGATGTTTAAATTATTCTATCATATTTTACCCCTGTTTACAACAAACAAAACAAGGCCCGAAATGATCTCTTTGTGAGTCATTGTCAGGCCCTGTTATCCATAATTCAAGAGACAAACCGTCTGTCTGCTTGAAGCTGCCAGATCATTTGTCTCTTTTAACATCGTAATATTATTTCCTTGAGCAGTTTTGATTCTATTGAATCTGTGTAATGGTATAGCCTCTGCCCTTCAATATATCAATCGCACTGTCTTTTCCTAAGTAATGGCCGCTTCCTACCACTATAAAATAGGTTTTATTTCCTTCTGCCTTTAATAATCCCTCAATATAGTCCGCCATAGTCTTATTACGTTTGAAGAACAGCTTATCATAGAATTCCTCCATGAGCTTTCTCTCTTTTTCAGCGCTGCTGTCCTCTAACATATCCTGGTATTCGTATTCAAAGGAGGTATATTCTTCAAACTTCTCGGCATCTCCCTTGCGCCATAGCTCAAGCATATAGTTCAATTCCCCCGCCGAAGACTTGCCGGTACCTTCCACAACCCGGGTAACCGCATCGATTGTGCTATTCAAAAGATACTCTTCCAACTCGTCGGAAAAGCTGTCCAGCATCTCTGCCTGGGCTTTATAGCCTTCCAATTCCAGAACAGGCTTTCCGTTAAGAACTGCATCTGTTAAGAAATTCATGTCAATTCCAAGGGCGGCACCTGCCGTAGCTTCTGATACTGAGCCGGTATCCGTTGCTGCCAGGGCATTAAAGGATATGTAGATATACCAGGGCTTCAGCATCGAAATCTGCTGTTCGCTGCTGCCATAGTTCTTCGCAAATGCGACAACCTTATCATAGGTCTCCTCAGAAACATGATCCTTCAGGGTGGTTCCATCCGTATAGATCGCCATATTCAGCACTTCCATGGCTCCGGATTGATCAAACATGTTTAACTCAACACCTAATGCCTCTGAAGCATGGTAGGCATTCCAAATCTTATTGCTGAAGGGATAGATTTTGGTGGTAGCCATATGAATAGAACCCAGCATGTATACCGTATTGCCGTTTGCCTTTGCTTCCCATAAGAGGCCCTTGCTTGCGGCATCCAGTTTATCATAGATATGGGTTACCAGCCTGGTAGCCAATACGCAGGCCTGCTCGACGGAACAAGTCTTCGTCAGTCCCAGCTCACCGTTCTTACCGGTATAGATGCCGTTGGCCTTCATATAATCAACAACCTTAGCATCCTTCAGTCCCAGATCCTTGCTAAAAGTAAAAGCTCCCGCCGTATTAAACAGATAGTTCATTACCTCTTCCACTGTCATTTTGGCCGGCATATTATAGAAAATATAGCCGCTTTCCTGGACGCATTCCGTATCCAGCAGCTTGCCTCTGAGTCCCCCCATCAGCACTCTCATCTTAGCAGGAGTAATTGCTTTGGTCATGTCCTTCTCATACCAGGTCGCAGGGTACAGGCCATAGGTATCCGCAACTACCAGATCCGCCAGAGCCCAATCGCTATAGTTTTGACCTGCGGCAAAGCTTTCCAGTTCCACTTTGGCCGGAGAGCTGTCCGTCGCCGCCAATACCTGACCCGCAGGCAGCATGCTGATACATAACATGAGAACCAGAAGTAAAGATAATAATCGCTTTTTCATAATTCATCCTTCCCTTTCTACTTGCAGTCTCTTCTGAATATTATTACCTGAATGCTGCCGCTTCCATATCCGGCTATATCTGTAATAAATTCACAATAACTATGATAAGCTTAATCCCCTGGAAAGTCAAGTTAAGGTATGATTAAAAAATCTTAAAAGGGCTTAAAAAGGGCTGCTCCAGCCATCTGTCTGAAGCAGCCCCAAGGGATCATAGCTTATTATTTATTCTTTACTCGGCATCCTTGATGCTGAAGCTGACTCTGCCCATCTTATCCTGACCAAGGCATACCACCTTTACGATATCTCCCAGGGTCAATACATCCTCCACATGCTCTACTCTGCGCTTCGCAATCTTGGAGATGTGAACCATACCCTCTTTGCCGGGAGCAAACTCAATAAAGGCACCGAAATCCTTAATGCTGATAACCTTACCGGTGTAGTGCTTGCCTTCCTCGAATTCGGTCACAATCATCTTAACCATCTCAATTGCCTTCTGGATGCTCTCCTTATCGAGTCCGCATACGGATACCGCACCATCATCGGTAATATCAATCTTTACTCCGGTCTGGTCAATAATGGCATTAATGGTCTTGCCTCTCTGACCAACCACTTCACCGATCTTGGAAGGATCAATCTTGATCTGAACGATCTTCGGTGAGTAAGGACCAACTTCCGGTCTCGGCTCTGAAATCACGGGAGCCATAACATCATCCAGAATATAGGTTCTTGCTTCCTTGGTTCTATAGATGGCTTTCTCAATAATCTCCCTGGTCAAGCCATGAATTTTGATATCCATCTGAATCGCTGTAATACCCTTGTGGGTACCTGCAACCTTAAAGTCCATATCTCCGAAGAAATCTTCCAGTCCCTGGATATCAGTTAAAAGAATATAATCATCATCCGTCTCTCCGGTTACCAGACCAACAGAGATACCTGCAACCATTCCCTTAATCGGAACACCTGCCGCCATCAGCGACAAGGTGGAAGCACAGATGCTTCCCTGGGAGGTGGAACCATTGGATTCCAATACCTCGGAAACGGTACGGATAGCATAGGGGAATTCCTCTTCGCTGGGAAGAACCGGAACTAAAGCTTTCTCCGCCAGTGCTCCATGACCGATTTCTCTTCTTCCGGGTCCTCTGGAGGGCCTGGTCTCTCCTACGGAATAGGAGGGGAAATTGTAGTGGTGCATATAACGCTTTCCTGTCTCGTTCTCGTCAATGCCGTCCAATCTCTGAGTCTCAGCCAACGCTCCCAGAGTCGTGATGGTAAGCACCTGGGTCTGACCGCGGGTAAACATGCCGGAACCGTGGGTTCTGGGCAGTACATCTACTTCCGCTGCAAGTCTTCTGATCTCTTCAATTTTTCTGCCGTCCGGACGCTTCTGATCCTTTAAGATCATCTTGCGCACCGTCTTCTTCTCAAATTTATAGATGGCCTCTCCCAACAGCGGAAGCCATTCCGGATGAGTCTCCTCATATCTGGCTGCCAGGCGGTCCGTTATCTCCCTGATATTGGCTTCTCTTACCTGCTTTTCATCGGTAAATACGGCAACCTCCATAGCCTCAGGCGTGATAAAGCTTACCATATCCTCATATAACTCTGCAGGAGTATCACATACAATATAACCGTGCTTCGGTTTACCTACCTCGGCAACAATCGTTTCGATAAATTCGATGATCTTCTGATTCATCTCATGGGCTGCAAAGATAGCCTCAATCATCTTGTCCTCCGGCAGCTCATCCGCTCCGGCCTCGATCATAATTACCTTTTCCTTGGTAGAAGCAACCGTAAGAGCCAGTGTTGACTGCTCTCTCTGGGCAGAGGTAGGATTAAATACCAGCTGTCCATCCACCATACCCACCATAGTGGATGCGGTGGGTCCCTCAAAAGGAATGTCGGAGATGCTGGTTGCGATTGCAGAGCCAAGCATTGCCGTTACCTCCGGGGAACAATCCTGATCCACACAAAGAACCAGATTGTTCAGGGTTACATCATTGCGGTAATCCTTCGGGAACAAAGGCCTCATAGGACGGTCTATTACGCGGGAAGTAAGCACCGCATTCTCGGAGGGCTTGCTCTCTCTCTTTATGAAGCCTCCCGGGATCTTGCCTACAGCATATAATTTCTCTTCATATTCCACACTTAAGGGGAAGAAATCAATTCCCTCCCTGGGTTTATCCGATGCGGTTGCAGTAGATAATACCACGGTATCACCGTAATGCATTAATGCCGCACCATTGGCCTGTGCTGCCACTCTTCCGATATCTACGGTAAGAGTTCTTCCGGCTAATTCCATTGAATAACTTTTGTGCATAGTTATTGTCTCCTTTTCTAAATTTAAAGTAGCTTAGAGCCGGAGGTACCGAAACAACTGAAAAATCCACCGGAACACCGGCTGCCGCTCATGAATCATCTGCCGGCCGATAGCCTTTTCAGAAGTCTCGGGATGTCCCCCTGTCACTCTAACTATAATATTATACCATTATTATTACCAATATGCTACAGTTTTTTTCACGCTTCTGCAATATCGGTTCTATAATATCTTGATTACTGTCTAGCCAACAACGCTCTGGCTCCCTTTTATTTTCATTTCCCCCGGCGGGGCACACATCCGGAACTCTCCTCTTCACTGTATAGGTCAATGTAACCTTCCACTGTTCCCTGATGAAATTCCAGGTTCTTTACTTCCTCATAATTTAGTAAAAGGCTTTTCTTTTTCCTAATATCTCTTTCAATTAGTATATCGGCTCGTTTCGCCTGCCGAAAATAAGCCCGCACTCCGTTGGTACGTGCATGAGAAGCAAAGGGATACTTTTGTGTATTGGAAACCAACGCCCAGCCTCTCTTTT
>JAFAGA010000099.1 GCA_023423045.1 Bacillota bacterium
AAGAAATAGAGATTTTCCCATGTGATGAATCAGAGCTACCTCTGAAATCAATTTTATTCAATTTTCCAGTGTATAAGAACGGTGGAGATGTTTACGAATTTTTGTGGGACAAAAGTACGCACGTCTCAACGTGCACCGTCTAGGAAAACATATCAATCCATTCTCTTTTACATCTACATATATTTAATATGGATTCGTGTTTGCATATTATAAAATACATATTCTAATTCTTACTAAATTCATTCTCCAACCATTCCATCCCCATCGCGATCATCCATATATGGATAAAGCCAATGGTCTGAGTAAATTGGCATCTTATAACCAGCAGCTTTAGCTTCAGCTATTGTGACTTTACCATTTCTGTTTTTATCTACTACTGATAAATCATTATCTTCGTTTGTATTAACATCTTTACTAACTGCACTTTCACTTTCTTGCTTTATAATTGCATTATTGATTTCATCTGGATTTACATTATCAAAGTCATCTACCACATTCTCACCTTTTAAAATATATTCATAATGATAGTGTGATGGCACCTGAGTTGTTGTGTTTGGATATGTAATAGTAGCGAAGAATTTTTCACATCCACCAACATCTCTAATAACCTTTTCCATATATGCCTGATCACCATGTCTGTTTAATGTACTGTTTTGGGGAGTAATGTTATAGGCATTTGATACACCACCAAGGGAATCTGCTATAACATGTCCTTCATCAAAATCTTTATGTTCAGTTCCAGGTACTTTTGCTTCATCACCATAATATCTCCCATCAGCATTAACCGGCTCAGATGCATCGTCTTGGAGAATTATTCTGTCTGCATATACATATACAAGTTGTCCATATTCATTGGTAAATGCCCAATATTCCCTATCACCAAAACCAATATCAACTGCTACATTTGCTTTTCTTTCACCAGATAAGTCTCCACCGTCAACCTGTATTATATTATATAAGGCTCCATTAAACTCTATGGTTTCTGCATCGTTATTATTTACCGCGGACTCTTTGCGTTCATCATTTTTTTCTACAATGTTTTGGTCTTCTTGATATAAGTCTTCTTTAGGTAAATCCTCATCAGGTAAATCTTCTTCAATTTTATCTTCTATAATTTCAGTCTGTACTATATTGTCCACTAATTCTTCAGTTTTAATAATGTCGTTATTACTACAACCGTTAATAAATATAGAACAAATTATAATAATAGTAATAATAGTGCCTTTGATTTTCATTTTCATAAAACTCCCTCTTTGCTTCTTAAAATCCGAATCCCCTATAATAGCTGTCCCGAACTTCTAGCAGCTTGCTTTTTTCATCCTTTTCTTTTGAATGATCTCTCTTACCCAAAAATTCATCTTCATGGTCGAGCGTAGGATCGTACCAATTAGCTTTTTGTTTGGCCCACTCAATCCATTTATTGACTTCTTCACTTCCATCAGACATATCTTCTACTGCAGAAATATATTGCCTGATTTCGCATGCAATTTTATAGTCTTGAGCTTGATTTACAAGCGCTCGTGTTTTTATTATTTCATTATTCTTTTGCTGCCTGCGTTCTTCTTTTATTCTTTCTTCTTCTCTTTGCTGCCTTTGAATTTCTTCACGTCGCTCTCTTACAACTCTTTCATCTTCTGATATTTCATATAGTTTAATCAGAATGTCACCTAATTTATCTTCAATTTTTTCACTATCACTGTCTCGAATGTATTTTTGATTACTAAATACAATTCTTAATCTTCCGTTATAAACATAGTCATACTTCCTAATGTTAGGTTTGGATGCCCACTTGTTTTGCTTAATTTTATCATTATATTCAACTAATTCTCGTGCCTCTTGTTTTGATAATTCATGTGTTGTTTTGTCTTGTGCCTCTGCAAATCTTACTCGTACTATATCTTTATGTATCATCATAGATAGGTCTGAGTTAATCTTACCTCCAAGTGCTTCAACAGCAGTAAACAAAGCATCCAATATTTTATATATACGTGTCAATGTTGATGGAGCAACCTCATTCATAAAAAGTGGCTGTTGAGTGTTGTTATTATTATATCTAGGTCTATAGTAAGGATTTTTCTTTAATTCCATCTGTTGTTTATTCCAGTTGTCTATTGAATCTCTGTATTGTATAACCTGCGGATGTAACTTCTTTCTATCACGAATTAAAAGAGAAGATGCTGTATTTAGAACCTTTTTCCGTTCATCTTTTTCTAAAAACAAAAGAAATGGGCTATCTTCTACTATGTTATTAATATCAACCTCATGTAAATCAGAATCATTCTTTCCTGAATAAATTTCTTCATTACAAACATTATCTTCTATTTCTTCGGCTTCTGATGGTTTTGTCTTCTCTTTTTTATACTTCTCAGGTTTGAAGCCATCCAAATACAATGTTACATTTTCAATATCTGATTCTGGTAATTTTGTTTCTTCCTTTGATACATCTTTACCATATTTCAATTTAGTCCAATAGCCAGACGAAGGAATTGGAATATTGGCTTCTTTACAGCTAATAAGCAATTGTTGATAATTTAGATTGTACTTTTTAGCAACACCTTGTACTGATATCGTCCATACTTCATCATAGAGCTGTTTACGTGATAGAGTTATTACATTTACATTTGACATCTAAATCCCGCCTTTCCCTTCATATGGTTTGTTTTGATCTTTGTATTTACCAAGCGAAAACGCATATTCGTACAGCTCTAATTCACTGGATCTGCGTCTTCGCTTAATAGAAAAAGCAGGTCTTGCTTAAGATCTTCAAATTTCTCTATAATTGTATCTAAACCTTTTTCTATGTTATGTACCTGAATTTCAGAAACCTTTCCATACTTATATGCAATCATGCGTTCTGCAATTATATGATACGACCAACTTTCTGAAAACCTTCGATCTTTCTCTTCATTGTGAACCGCAAAACCTATTGGAAGCAAGTTATTCCTCATTCCAATACTTACTGCCATTGGAGAGAGCCCTAAATAATCTGCTGCTATCTTACATGTTATTTTTGACATACTTCTTATCTCTTCATCTGTGTATTTAGCCACTTTAACACCCCCTAGTTTTGATTTTTTAGGAACCTATTAAAACAGACCGCACATCTCATGGTTACGTTCATTTGAATACCAAATGATTATTTAATGAAAATCCATGAACTCTTCACTTTACCGTATGTGCAATCCATCTGATGTAATGCCCATCCCTTGAGAATATTATTTGATTTGGACCGATAATGCAAACCCGTTCAAATACCTACGACATAACCGCAAGTTGGTTAACAATTCTCATTCATCTGAGTTCTTGCCACGAGGATACGGCTCTATATCTTTCCATATCGTTCCTTCTTTTGTGTGATAACGCTGTGGGTGCCTGTCTACCATGTGTTTGCTCGGCGAAGAGCGTTCGGTTATTTCTTTGCTTGTGCTATCCGGATTTGAGTCATAATCAGAATTATCATCAACATCAGTATAGTCTGGGTCATAAGCAGAATAATCGTCAACATCAGCATCGTCTGAGTCATAAGCAGGATAATCATCAACATCAGTACGGTTCTGATTGGTGCTATTAGAACTTCTATCTAGAGATTCTTTTACTGCTACGACCGTCGCAACCGCAGCAACTGTTAGTATCGGATCTATGATTTTTTTGTTGCGTAAATAGAATTTTCCAACTTTTCCTGCAAAAAGTTTAAGTGTGCCAACAAACCCGTTTTTCGATGTGTTTACTGAATGTGATAGTATGATTGCTTTGGTATCGCCTACATTTTCAGGAATCGGAGTGTCTGCATTGTCAGTTGTGTTTTGGTCTGGATTGCTCATGCTTATTTTTATTGGCTCGCTTAATTCAAGAACCTCACATGGCTCATATTTTTCCAAGCCAAAGTCACTTATCTCGCCTGTGGTTGGATTGTAATAACCATTCGTTGGGGTTTGAAAATTCCCATCGTGTGCAGCAAAATGTTCAGTCCTTGATAGGAATTGGATATTTTCCAAATCCCCTTGATATTCTGGGTATTTTTCTGCGCTCTTCATATGATGACCTTCAAATGCTTTTCCATCGTCACCATACGCTTTTCCTCTATCAAGGATGTCTTGCTGTTGTTCAGGCGTCCAATCTCGTGTCCCTTTGCCTTCGCGAACTAGTTGTTGCTCTCTAGACCAAGCGAGTGAAATAGCCTTATTCGCTGCTGAAGTTCGATTTGGCATTGCATCAACCTCCTATGCCCAACAATTCATCAAGGCCATTAAGGAAGCAAAAAAAGTCAGAGTATGTTTCATCGTTCTCAATTTTTCCTGCTTCATGATTATAGATTGATACTTGCTCTCCTTCTTTTTCGCATACAACTGGGTCACCTGAAGATAATGTACCGATAACAATATAATTTTCATTAGGTCTGTCGCTGTCGTTCACATCTATTATCGGTTTATGTGCTACACCGTACAATTGAATTCCGGCAGGTAAGAAACACTCTCCGCCATCAGAGAATAGCAGCCATTCCTTGAATTTCAAAGGGAGCTTTATATCATGTTCTTTTTCAAATAATTCAACCTGCTCTCTCGTTGCTTCTTCCAAAAAGCGCATTTTTCCCAGTGAGTTTAGTCGACTGACTACGTTCCTTAATTCATCAGATAACATATTAATTTCTCCTTTACAAATTGTAATTAATGAATGTTTGCGACATCAATCATCGCACGCAATTTATCGGCCGTAATATAGGAGTTACAGGCCTTTATTTCTCAGCCCTAGTCAAAAGTACTACCGTCTCGACATGAACCGTCTAGGGAAAGTCATCTTTCTGCAATTGATTGCTGATAACTTACACCTATTTTATCATATTAATTAGAAATATGACATTGATTTTACAATATTAAACAAAAATTTTATATAAATTCAGTTAGTATAACCACTTGTCTTGTGGAGAGACATTTGCTAAACTTAACTCATACACTTATAATTCTTGAACTTCTATAACCTGTTTCTAGGTAAATTCCATTAAAGATTAATATCAAGGAGAACCAAATGATAAGTAAAACTGAACTAAAATCTATTGACCCCCAGCATTTTAACATACTGCAAATGGGGTGTATTACCATCTATGTACAATCAAAGAGTACAAAGCACTATTGGGGTATCCATTTAGAAGAATACCCGACATTTAGACATTTTAAAATATATCATAAGCATAAAAGCCATGACCAATATCACCGGCACAGAGATGCTAAGAGTATAAATGCTGCCATCGAGCATATTCAATCCCATGATACTTTCCAGCTAAACGGAAGGAAGCTTATAAAGATAAGCTGAATAAAACTTTATAACGATTACATAACTTTATAACGATTAAGTTAATATCGTTAACATGGTTGTGCAAACTAAACAAAAGCGATTGTATTATTTACAACTTAGTCTATTAACCCTCTCTTGAAAACTAATAATATTTCTGAGTAACCTGCTACAAAAACCCTTGTATTAAGCCAGTCTCAGAGCTGAACACAGAAAACGAGATTGTATCAAAGTCATTACCCTTTTGTTAAGGACTTCATAACTCGTCGCCGGAGCAATTCCCCATTCCTGCCTATAATAATCCTCCTTCAGCCGCTGCAGCAGGAGTTCCTCTCCCACTCCCTCCAGATCACCGGTGAAGAGCATGTCAAAGTTCCCATAGGTCACACTCAGTACCATGGAATAGGAATTCGCTGAGGTCACCGCAAAATCAGAAGCCGGATGCAGACAATAGATATCCATCTTCCCGTCCCTGATCCGATCACCTGCACTCATATAGCGTACCGGTATCTTCCTGTCCCCGGCCAGACTCTCCAGCCGAAGATAGGCTTCCTCTTTCTCACGGATTGAGGGAAGCACCAGGCATCCCACCGCAACCAGATCCTGTGCCAGAAGTTCCTCCACCCCGCTGATATGATCCTTATCCGTATGGCTCACAATAATATAGTCCAGACGTCCGGTGCCTCTGGCAATCAAAAAGGGAAGGATCCGGTAAGTTCCCAATTTATCCGTATCCAGACTGCCGCCGTCAATCAGATAGGTAGTCCCCTCTCTGCTCTCCATAAAGATGCCGTCTCCCTGACCTACATCAAGCAGGCTCACCTCCAGCCCCTTCGGACTCTCTTTTAGGAACAGGGGCAGCATTGCGGCAGCAAGAAGCAGGATCGTGCCTTTCTTCCGATATTTCTTACCGGCCCATGCAAACAGAAGCAGAAACAAGAGGGACAGCGTTATAGATAACATCTTCGGCCTTCCCACAATCAGCAAATGCCCCGGCAGGAGGCTTATACTTTTGCAAATCAGTTCATACAGCTTCAGAATATAATATGCTCCTCCTGCCACAAATACCCCCAGCCTCCAGGACACCACTCCCAGAATTCCTGACAGGAGGGAGGTCAAAGTCAGCACAGTCACAAAGGGAAGGATCAAGAGATTCGTCAAAAGTCCGTAGACAGGAAACTGGCCGAAGAACCAGAGAAGAGCAGGCGCAGTGGCAAACATGGCGCTAAGGCTCAGGAAAAGGCCGGAGGCAGCCGGATGATTGCCCGGGAAGAGAAGTTTGAACACCGGTAAGATAATTGCAATGCCAAAAACAGCACTGTAGGACAGCAAAAAACCTGCACTTCTGATCTGAAGAGGATTCAGCATCAGAATGACCATGGCGCTGAAGGCTGTTCCGGATATCATATCATAAGATTTTCCCAAAATCGGGGCCATCAGCATTACTCCCATCATAATGACAGCACGGCCGGTTGATACCCCAAAATTCGTCAATTCTCCATAGCTGCAGACGAGCACCAGGGTAAGAAAAACCGCGGGCGGCAGGGGCAGCCTGCACTTTCGCAGCAGCCCGAAAGCCCCCATTCCGATCAGTGAGATATGGAGCCCGGAGATAGCCAGGATATGGGATATTCCATTCTCCTGATAGAGCAGCTTGATCTCTTCCTCCAGTAGATACTTTTCACCCAGATGCATGGCGATCAGCGTCCCTGCCTTTTTCTCTCCAAAAAGCTCCTGGTAGGAACGAATTAAGCTGTCTTTAACCGTTGCAAGAAGGGCATGATATCTGGAATAGCCGGAATCTGTAATGATCACCCTGTCGGCCATCAGTTTAAAATCGATATTCTCGGTCTGATAATACTGTTGTTCATTGAATTGGCCGGGATTGGTGGCCACAGAGAATTTTTTGAGAGTACCCCGGACGGTAATTTTGTTACCCACCCGATAGTCTTGTTCATCAGATACATAGACAATAACATTTTCACAATAGTAGATATCCCCCTTTGCAAGAGAGACGCAGTTGTTTTTAACATAAAGGGCTCGGCCCTTCTGCTTCACTTCAATCCTTCTGATCTGTCCGTTCAGCTCACAGGAAACCTGCTGTTCAAAGGCCCGGGAGAGTTCCGGCATTCTCAGCCCCTCTCTCATGACCATATACCCCAGAAGCATAAACAGGGGCAGCAGCCACAGAAACCGGTCCCTCCCATCGCTCCTCCCATCCTCATCCCTCATAAAATAGAAGGACAGGAAAAACGACACTAATAACGCATAGGAAAACAGGAGCAGAACTGTCACTGCACCAACATGTATCTCCTGTCCCGCCAACGCCAGACCAAGCAGATAGGCACCCAGCATCCACATCAGCGGGCGCTTAATCACCGTCTTCCTCCCTCCTAGCTCTCATCAATCAGGGACAAATTGCGTTCAAAGAAGCCATCAAAGGCAGTCCCGTCACCAAAGCTTGTCTGTACCTCTCCGTTAATTAAAAATTGGACCCGTTTGATATAGGGGAGCTCAATCAAGGTGTTAACCACCGAATAGATTACCGTCTTATCCTTCAGCTCCGGAATTTTCTCCATAAACTTTGCGTCAAAATTCACGTAGCAGCTCCCTTCCTTCATCTCCACCTCCAGCAGCTTGGTTCCCTCCGGAATGGTCCGATACATACCAATCTCTGCAGGGCCGTTAATCAGCTCCTGCAGCACCAATTCCTCCAGGGATCCGGTACCAGTATAGGTGATATCGGTTACATATTCTACAAGAGCATTTCCCGCCGCATTGGCAAAGTATAGCTTCACCTTTGTCTCCGTTCCGGTATTATCGATAAAATCCTCTTTTCTCATAATTCCTACGAGATTACCGTCCGCATCCATCAGAGCCTGGCCGTTGACATAAAACTGGATGTACTCCACTCCTGCCACCTGGCTCAGAGTTTTTACCACCGCAGCTCGGCACAGAACCTCCTCGATCCCGGTAAGAGTGCTGTAATTGTTGTCAAAATTAATCGTTAGGCTGCTGTCCTCGTTAAAATAAAATTCTTTCACCGTTACAGCATCTGTAAAAGTACTTTTCAGCAGCAGATTCTCCGGATGCAGTTTCAGCATATAGAGAAGCTCATCAATCTGCTCCTTCTGCTGCGTATTAATCATCCGATAGGCTTCCCCCACCAGGCCCGAAGTCTTGGTATTGATATAATAGACAGACACCTCGGTTCCGGTTATGGACATCTTATTCTTTTGGTTATTGCAGGCTCCGAGAAAACCAATCAGAAGAAGGAGCACTAGCAACGAATATATTCTTTTCATATAATTCAACCTCCCTAATACTCCCGGATCCATACCAGTCTGCCGCTTTTCTTGCAGCTTCTGCCATCCGAGCCACGGCTATACAGCTATGGAATATAGTTTAACGGAATTCGGACATTAAAGGTTGTGCCCTCCCCTTCCTTACTATAGACCTTGATCGCACCGCGGTGCATCTGAATAACATTCTTGGTAATCGCAAGTCCCAGTCCTGTGCCTCCGGTTTCCCTGGATCTGGCCTTATCCACCCGGTAGAAGCGCTCAAATATGAAATCCTGGGCTTCCTGGGGAATTCCGATGCCGGAATCGGAGACCTTGATAAAGAAATATTTATGGTCGGCATTCAGGGATACCCGGACCCAGCCGTCTTCTACATTATATTTAATGGCATTTTCAATCAAATTGGATATGGCAAGAGAAATCTTCACCTCATCCACCTCGGCAATGACCGGGCGGAAGCTTTCATAGATCATCTCGATATTCTGCCGTTTTGCAATTGGAGTTAACCGCTTAAGAATCAACTCCAGCAATTCATTAATATTAATCGGAGTTATATTCATATCACCTGCCGTCTTATCCAGCTTAACCAGGGAAAGCAGATCGTTGATGATCTTATTCTCACGCTCGATCTCATCCGTAATATCCACCAAAAACTCCCGGTATAAGTCAACCGGGGTATCCTCCTGCATCAGCAGAGAATCCGCCAGCACCTTGATAGAGGTAATGGGCGTCTTCAGCTCATGGGAGACATTGGATACAAATTCCTGCCGTGAATTCTCAAGCTTCTGCATCCGGCTAATCATATGGTTAAAGGAGTCGGATATTTTTTCAATCTCGATATAACCTTTAATTTGCACACTTTCATTCATATAGCCTTCGGTAATGCGATCGATTGAATTCACGACCCTGGTCAGAGGCTTGGTCAAAACCCCCGAGAAAAAGATGGCAAAGGATACGGTTATCATACCCAGAATAATTGCAAACAGAACCACTCTCTGTTCCATGCTGCCCCTGATGCTGTAGATATCCCTGGTAGAAAAACTCATGACAATAGCACCCATCACTTCCTTATTCTCATTATGGGTGATGGGATAGGTTAATTTAATGTAGTGGGTTTTGCGATCAGACAGGGAATGAGGGCTGTTTCCCATAAGACACTGGATCACATCCTCGGAGATCAGGTACTTCCCCTCCTCCAGAGAATAAGTATCCTTCACAATATTCATGCTGCCGTTGACAATAATTATTCTGCCGCTGTAGATATCCGAGATTCTGGTAACCTCGGAATCCACCTCCGGATCCTCGCCGTTAGCCAAAAAGCCTCTGGAATAAAGCATATTGGACAGCATATGTCCTTGATTCTCCAGCTCCGCCACCCGGTTGCTAATGGCTTTATCCTCATAGGTACTCAGCAAAATATAGGTAAAGAAATACAGGGGGACAACCCCCAGAGCTATAAAAATAAGCAGCAAATATACCCTCATGCTGTTAAGAACACGTAATTTACTCTTGATTTTGGAAAAAATAGCCAACACCCCATTTTGTATGTATAAATTTTGGCTCGCTTGGATTGCTTTCGATCTTCTCACGCAATCTTCGAATGTGAACATCCACTGTTCTGACATCACCCGGATAATCATAGCCCCATACAATATTCAAAAGGTTTTCCCGGCTATATACTTTATTGGGATTAAATACCAGTAGCTCCAGCAAATCAAATTCTTTTGCAGTCAGATTCACTTCTTTATTAGAAAGATAGACTCTTCTATTCTCACAATCGATCTTCATCTCACCGAAGGCCGCTGTCTTGGCATCGGAGCTTCCGGTGCCTGTATTCTTATTGTTCCGGCGTATGATGGCTTTAATTCTCGCCTTTACTTCCAGAATATTAAAAGGCTTGGTAATATAATCATCCGCACCGTATTCCAGGCCCAGAATCTTATCCATATCATCTCCCTTGGCTGTCAGCATGATAATCGGCATCATAGAAAATTCCCTGATCTGCTGGCAGACTTCAAAGCCCGACAACTTCGGAAGCATCACGTCCAGCAATATGACATCATATTCCTTCTTTTTGGCAGCTTCTAACGCCTCTTCTCCGTCGTAAGCACAGTCCACTTCCATTCCATCCTGTTCCAGACTGAAGCGGATTCCCTTTACGATTAATTTTTCATCATCTACTACAAGAACTCTCTTTGCCATCTCTTCACCTCTTGGTTTTGTTGCTCTGTATTATTATTTAATAGTAACATTTCTTATGGAGGAACAGACTCTACAGACTAACGGACTGTGATGTAATCAGCTACTTTGCGGAATAAGCCTTCCTTAATTCCGGGTATCTTCATCAAATCCTCAATTGCCTGAAAATCGCCATGAGCGTTCCGGTATTCTATAATTCCGGCTGCCTTGGCCTCACCGATCCCCGGAAGCTCCATCAACTCCGCCTTACCTGCACGGTTGATATCCACCAATTGTCCGTAAGCATCCGTTTCCCTTATATCCGCATTCTTTGAAGCTGTACTTTTTGTCTCCGTACCCTTTTCCCTGACACTCTTGGCGGTAGAATTGTGCAGGGAATAATATTCCTCTGCGGGCATATCTCCCACCTCCTCCAGAGAGGGCACATAGATTCTTTGTCCATCTTCCATCTGCTCCGCCTGATTGATATAATCTCCCGCCGCAGTTTCCAGCAGGCCTCCCGCCAATTCAATGACATCGACGATTCTGGAGAAACTCTTCACCCGGTATACCCCGGGATGAAGTACTGCACCACACAGATGCACATAGATTTCTTCTTCCCCTGTCTGCTCCGGCGCCGGCATGGTTCCATCCTTACTCTTTAACGAGAAAGTGTCATTCTCCGACCCCGATACTCCTTTTTCCGACTCTTGAACAGAATCCGTTCCTGCAAGCTTGTCCTCAGGGAAATCCTCCTCCGTTCCATTCTCACGGGGCGGATCGGAAAGCTCCGATATCATGACCGGCGCCGAAAGGTCCTGATGGCGGGTCAAACTATAGAAAACCCCTGCCGTCAGCAGAAGCATGCCTGTAATTCCTGCAATAATATATTTCTTTCTCATGCTATGTCATCTTCCTTATTTAAAGACGACTTAAAAAGTACCTCCATACTTTTTGATAGACATTCTTATTTTACATAATATGCCCGTCATTTACAATAGGCATTTCATCCAGAAAACAAGAAATTCCTCAACATTTTTTCCAACCGCACTGAAACAGCACAATGCCGCCTGCGACCAAAAGCAGCCCGATCAGTCTATGCCATTCAAATTCCACCTTCTTGGTGCCGAAAATACCCAACAGCTCAATCAGGTAGGCCACCACCAGCTGTGCGGTAATGATGAACATGTTTGCCATGGCCGGGCCCAGGGAATCTACGCTCCGGATGACTGTATAGGTGATAAAGGCTCCCAGAACACCTCCTAAGAGCATATATTTGTTCTCCACTTTGACTAAAGCGGAAAACTCCCCCTGCCGCCCGGTCATATACCAGGCACCGATACATACCAGCATAGCGGTAAACTGTACAAAGGCTGCAGACACCCAGATTCCCGTCTGCTTGGTTACTCCGGTGTTGAATACACCCTGCGTGCTCATCAGGGCACCGGACAGAATCGCTATAAGATATCCTAACATAAATACACACCAAACCTTTCCTGACCTATTTTATCATCATTTCCAGTTTGGCGGCCAATTATTCTATTTCTTGCTTTTACATTCAAAAATGCCGCAGTCAGCAAAACACAATGTTTAGCAAAGCTGCGGCATCCCGAATTATTTCTTAAGGTATTCCCTATACAATTTTATAAGAAACAGTCACCACAAATAAATCCGCTATGGTCTCCAGCCGGAAGCTCCCTCCGCAGGCTTCCGTAAAGTTCCTGGCAATGGAAAGCCCCAGACCGCTCCCTCCGTCCGTTCGGCTCTCATCCCCTCGGACAAAACGTTCGGTAAAATCCTTATTCGATGAAAGCTCATAGCGTGAGGTGTTTTTTATACTTGCTACCGCCACAGAATTCTCCACCTTCATCGTGAGATAAACCCGTGATCCTTCCAGGGAGTACTGCAGTGCATTTTGTATCAGATTTTGGAATACCCGATAAAGCTTCTGCCCGTCGGCTTCAATCATCACCGGCTGCTCCGGTATCTCCGCTTTTACAGTCACCGGACTGCTTTGTATCCTTTCCTCCATATCTGCCAGGGTCTGGCGCAGCAGCTTTCCAAAATCCAGCGCTTCCCTATGCACCGGCAGCTCTCCCGAAGCAGCTTTGCTGACATCGAATACGTCCTGTACCATATTTTTCAGTCTCTGAGATTTTTCATCCAGAATACGAATATAATCCGACACATGCTCCGGCAGATCCTTCTCCTGCTTCAGAAACTGAACGTAGCTGATAATGGAGGTCAACGGTGTCTTAATATCATGGGACACATTTGCGATGAGCTCCACCTTCATACGCTGGCTCTTCACCTGCTCCTCAATCGCCCGCTCCATTCCCTGTCCGATATCCTCCAGATCATGAGCCAGGGCCGACAAATCCGAATCCCCCAGAAATTCCTTATTCCCCGGAAATTCCCCCTTCCTTATGGAGGCTGTACGCTGTGCCAGAAGATCAAGGTCCGTTGCCAGGCTGCCGGTGCTGTACAAATAAAAATACTGTACGCCCAGGATCATGGCTAAAAGGCATAAAAGCAAAATTATCGGTACTGCTCCCACTCTGCCCCGCATCCCTAAGAGAAGCCAGCCTGTTATCCCGGCCAAGGCCGCCAGAGCACAGGCAACCGCCGTAATAGTGCTTCTGCGGATCAGCCTTTTTGCAAGGGGGAGCTTCCTTTCCCTGGCCCTATAAAGGCATAGCAGCTTATATATGAGGCTCTGCCTCCATACCGGCCGATTCCTCCGCAGATCCAGTACCATAAAATATATAGTCCATAATAGCAGAAGCATCGGGATAGGCCTCGAGAATATCCCATGGAGCACTTCCTCAAAAATCTGCCATACCCCGGCGGAACCCGCTCCGCCTTCCGAAGCCACTGCTCCGCCTCCCACTACCGTCACTTCTTCTGTTATCCCATCAAAAATCCATGTGCCGTCCTCCACTACCGAGGCAGTATTGCTTCCCGTCCCCGACTCAGTCGCATTGCTCGTCGAAAGAACTTTTTTATCTGCTAATAAAGCAGTGTATGAGCCGGTCCCGGCATAGGAAAGCATCATACCTGTCACAAGCACCACCACGATGATCTTAACCTCCAGCCAAAGCCGCCCCATAAAATCAGCCAGCGCTCTGTCCGCTTCTCCCTTGCTCTTGCGAAGAAAGATATAAATCAGGAGAAGCAGCAGGCCGGCTCCCAAACCGATGATATCCCGGTCAAGCCGCTTTCCTTCCTGCTGTAAATTATACCAGATCCAATACGCTTCATTCTCCCCCTGCCTAAAGCTTGCTTCGCCGTATCCGCTATAGGAATACCTTGCCGGAGTCTTAGCTGCCAGCATACAGATCCTGGCCTTCTCCACTCCTTCCCCTGCAGGAAAATTCTGGTATCCCGGCACATACCACCCGGAAGAATCTCTGTAGTATCCATCCCCATACACATCAAGCTCCTCGCCGTCTTTGACAATCTTGGCTTTCTGTCCGTCAAAATACAGCATAAAATTGTATCCCTCGGGCAGTACTCCCGTTCCTGCACTTTCCATCACATGATCCCCATTGGAATAAAGCATTTCTCCGTCATAGGAAATCGCATACAATAAATTCTTATCCTTTTCAAGATAGCGATGCAGTTTCTCCGCCATTTCCTTATTCTCTTTCTTTGCGGAGGCCTCCGGGTTAATCTGCTTCAGGATATCGGACCAGATATCACCCAGCATCCCCTTCCAGTCCTGGGAAACCTCCCCTTGTGAAGTGTCATCCATATTCATTGCTGTCTCATAAGCATTCATCGCAGCCCGGTATTTTTCCATCGCCTGTTGGTATTCTTCCATGGAACCAGAAGCCGCAACGCTAAGCTCTGTTCCCGAATTCGCGCCGCTATACCAGTAAAAGCTGCTTCTCGTTCCGGTCACCGGTGCTCCTGTAGCCATCCCAAGAAAAGTCTCCAAATGACCGGAGATGTACTGCCTGAAACTCGCCGTATTCTGATAGTCTCCCTTCCATATCTCACCATAAGAATTATTAGAATACCAAAGCCGCCAGCCTCCTCCGGTCAGCATTCCTCCTGCCAGGTCAAACAGGCTGACAAGCAGCAGACAGACGCCTGCAAAAAAAGCAATGAAGCCTGCTGCCATTTTAAATCTTTTCGATTTTATATCCAATTCCCCACACCACCTTCAAATATTCTGGTTCTTTCGGATTGAGCTCAATCTTTTCACGAATGCGCCGGATATGTACCATGACGGTGTTCTCCGGTGCAAAGCATTCTTCTTCCCATACTCTGCGATAAATCTCTTCTGCCGGGAAGATTCTGCCCGCATTGCGCATTAACAGGTCCATAATCTTTGTCTCAGTGGCGGTCAGCCTCACCGGCTCCCCATCCACATAGAGAACCTTTTCGTCCGTATGATAGCAAAGCCTGCCATTCCCTATCCTGCCCGATACCGCATTGGCATGGATATCGCCAAGCCGGGTATACCGCCTGAGCTGGCTTTTGACCCTTGCCGCCAGCTCCTGGGGGTTATAAGGTTTTGCCACGTAATCGTCGGCTCCCATGGATAGCCCCAGAACCTTATCCGTCTCCTCGCTTTTAGCGCTCAGGACAATAATGGGGATATTCTGCTTCTCCCTGATTCTCATAACTGCGGATAATCCGTCCAGCCTGGGCATCATGACGTCAATCAACACAAGCCTGACCGGATTAACGGCTATCATATCCAATGCCTGCAGACCGTCATAAGCCTTCAGCACCTGATAACCTTCCCCTTCCAGCAATATGGAGATGGCCTTCACTATTTCCCTGTCATCGTCTACCACAAGTACGCATTCACTCATATAAGCTCCTCCTTAAAACTGTCTTTATCATAATCAAGATTCCTTACAAAACTGTCGAGGGAAATCTTACAATTTTCTTACATTTCCCATATTAACCAAAGATGCCTTAATAAAGCTTAATGAGAGTTAACTTCATATAGACCTGATTGTCAAGTAAAATACCTAGAACCGGCTACCAACCTAACATAATCGCCGCCCAATTAGACAAGGGGCGGCGATTTTTTTTGGAAGCTGGTACTTCGGGACAATATGGCCCCCAAAATAGCAAAAAAAGGAGTATAATTTATAAGAAACTCTAATATTAAGAATGATAAAAATATAAATTCAGCAATGTTGAAACTATTCACCCAATCAAAACGAATATATAGACAAGAGGACAAGTGAAAGGGGGTGTGATTTTGAATGAGGAAATGCGGTTGATTCGCAGGATACAAAGAACCGGCAGCAGAGAGGCCGCTAATCTATTAATCTGCCATTATTATGATGAAATTTATAGATACGTTTACAAGCAAACCTCTGATAAACACACCTCTATGGATATAACACAGAATATTTTTATATCCATGCTTCAATCGATTTCTAACTATAATGGAAAACAGGCAAGTTTTCGTACCTGGCTGTACCGGATTGCAACAAATAAAACCATTGATTATCTCCGCAGATGTACGTCGGAAAGAAAGCACATTCTTGATATGGAAGAGATTGTTATTCCTGACGAAGCAGAATTTACACAGCAAATAGAAATCAAAGAGTTATTATCACGATTGCAGGACTATATAAATTCTTTGGAAATGGAATTACAACAAATTTTTAGACTAAAGTTCTTTGGCGAATATACATTTACACAGATCGCGGCACTTCTATCGTTATCGGAATCAACGGTAAAATCAAAGTATTACCGCTTACTAAAAACACTTAGAGAGGAGTTTAAGAATGAATATTATTGAGCCTTCCCAATACGAAAAGGATAAAGCGATTGAAGATATTTTATCGAAGGGGCTGTCAAAACCTAAGAGCCTTTTGGGGTATCTTGGTAATCTATACAGCGCACTTGGATTTAGATATATTTTTTTTGAGATGGCGTTTCCAATCGTAATGACTGTTATTGCGACAATTTGCTTTATTGTACTATACCCCCTGACCTTGGAACAGCACCTATACGCTACACTATTTACGATTGCTCCATTATTTTTTCTCTTTATTGTGCTGTTTACCGAAATAATGGAACAGGTTAACGGATTATACGAATTAAAAATGACCTGCAAATATACCATACTGCAGATTGCCGCATTTCGTGTACTGTGCTTTTCGTTTTTGGGCACCATGTTTTGTACCTTTATAAGCCTGTATTTCAGTCGATTATCAGCCGTATACAGCTTTTTTAAAACAGTCTCGCTTTCTCTTTGTGCATTGTTCCTTTGTGCATTTTTAGCGATATCCCTTATGCGGCATTTCAATTGGAAATGGATTCACTTTTCTGCTATGCCGCTCTGGATTACGCTTAGCTTTATGCCGATTTGGATTTTAGGAGAGCGCTGGGAACTTTTTTTATCCCAAATACCTGCTGCTATCACTATGTTTGCCGCTGTAATTGCGTGCAGTTTATTTCTTATGGAAATCAAAAAACTTATGAATACTCATAAAAGAGAGGTTGCGTATTATGTTGGCTATTAATCATGTAACAAAAAAATATGGTAATTTTACCGCCCTTGAAGATATCACGATTGAGTTTACATGCGGCGTTTACGGCTTACTTGCACCAAACGGCGCAGGAAAAACCACTTTGATAAAAATGCTTACAACCCTGCTTTTCCCTACAAAAGGGGAGATATTGTGGAATGGCAGCGAAATTATCAGGTTAGATGGAGAATACCGGGATATTGTCGGATACTTACCGCAGGAGTTCGGATACTATAAAAACCAATCTCCCCGCCAATTTCTGCACTATCTGGCGGCATTAAAGGGAATTGACCGGACAGCCGCAAAACGCAAGACAGCGGAGCTTTTGGAACTTGTTTCCCTTAGCGAAGTAATGGATAAAAAAATGCGGAAGTTTTCCGGCGGTATGATTCAGAGGGTAGGTATTGCACAGGCCATGTTAAATGACCCTAAGATATTGATACTGGACGAGCCGACAGCAGGACTTGATCCAAAGGAACGGGTACGTTTTCGCAATTTAATCTCCGCTCTCTCAAAAGACCGTATTGTTATTCTCTCTACACATATTGTTTCCGACATTGAAACAGTTGCAAATCATGTAATTATGTTTAAAGATCATAAGTTGCTTTGCAATGACTCCCCTGTCAACATTTGCAATACCCTGCACGGTAAAGTATATGAAACATGGGAAATTGAAACAGTTACACAGCCGCATCTTCTGTTGACGCAGCGGCAGGAGGGCGGGCGTACTCTTGTACGGTTTGCCTGCGATACAGAATACACAGGCACTGCAAAGCCCGTCGTTCCGAATCTGGAGGACGTATTTTTGTATGCCTACCGTGATGAGGTGCTCTAATGGCTATTTATTGGTATGAGATTAAGAAAATGCTTTCCTCCGTAGCTGTATGGGGATTTATAGCCATATGCCTTATGTTTAACCTGTTTTTGGCCATAAGCAGTTCCGGCGATAACTATGCTGATTTTATCGGCTCGGTTTCAAGTGATACGGGGCACATACTGAATCAATCTTTTTACGATAATCTTTCCGGGTTAAAAGTAAGGGATGAACAGACGGAATTATTAGAACAGCTTAAATATGATACGAATAATGTGACCGATGTGTTTGACGATTACGACACAAAGGAAATCGGTGAAAGATACATTGCTGCTTCCGGCACAACAGGCGGCTTCGCGGAAAGCATGCGGAAAAAATATTTGGAATTACAAAAAGTGGTTGATGAAAAAGGAAGGAAAGACGAAAGCCTGGCGCTTTATTTTGCGGGAGGGACATATCCACGGCATCAAGCTCTGTTTAATAGTTTAACCGGGTGGCTTCTTATCGAGGGCATACTCCTTTCGGTTCTCCTGGTTTTTCTTTCCCTTGGATATGAAAAGAGCCAGAGGACAGAAGCGATTGTATATTCTGCCCAAAAGGGGCGCAGTGTCCTGCTTACAAAAATTTCAGCATCTATTTCGGCGGGGCTTGGCGCATATATGCTATTGGCTTTGTTTACTCTGTTTATCTATTTCATTTTGAATGATTACGGGGATATTTGGAGCAGTAATGTGTCCAGCATATTTAATTACAGGCATGACCTGATTGCCGGGGACAGGCCGTTTATAACATGGCATAGCTTTAGCGTCGTGACCTATTTAGCTGCGATGCTTGGAATTAGTACAAGTCTAATTCTATGTTTTTCACTTATGGCTTCTGGAATTGCTGTATTAATAGACAATCATTATATTGGTTTTCTGGTTTTTCTTGCAATTAATGCAACGATTGTTGTACTACCGATGAAAATTCCGCAAACACTGGCTGCGGGATTATATGCCAGATATTATTCTATGCTTACGCCTGTATGGTTATGGCTGAAACATAGCATATGGTTTACAGACGGTGATGCAGATATCCTTTGGCCGCATTTTGAAACATTGGGAATAGCTGTATCGCTTTTGGCCTTCCTGATTTTTTGTGTGATTGCCAATACTTATTTTAGAAAGAGAGATTTGACATGAAAATTATTTTATATGAAATGAAAAAAATTTGGAACATAAAACTACTCTTAATCATTGCCGTACTATGCACGCTCTTCTTTTTTATGTTCATGCACTATTATATAGAAAATTTTACTGGTTCGCATCCTCAAACAGAAGGCGTTAATTATAGTATCCAAATGACAAAACAGTTTGGCGCGACACTGGAACCCGAAGAATATAATGAATTCATTATAAAAGCGAATGCAGAAATAAGCTCTCAAATAGAAGCGTATATCAAAAGCAATGCCGCCTTTTCTGCGGCAGGGATAGATACTTTGGCGGATATCGAAAAAATAGTTCAAAAAGGTGGAGGCACACAGCTTGAGGACAATGCGATAGATATATTATTAGGGGAAGAATCTGGTTATCTTCTTTTTAAGCTGCAAGCGATTAAAGATATTGAGGAAGATTATCTTGCCGGCTTTCATTATCCGGTTCATTATTTAAGTGAAAAAGAACAGTTGCGCCTTACAGAAATTCAGTATGCAGAAAAATATAATAACATAATGGACGGAGAGGTATTGGAGCATACCGTCATATATACGATCCATCTTGCAATATTGGCGATATTGGCGGTATTAGTGCTTGTTGCCCCGTTAATCATTACGGATCGCACGCAAAACCTATATCTTTTACAATACACTTCAAAGAATGGCAGAAAAATTTTCAATCAACAGTTTGCCGCTGTTATTCTATCGGCATTTTTTCTGACCACAGCCCTGATTTTTGTTTTTGGTGCAATTTACAGCATACATGGAACAAAGCTATTTTTGAATCATGGACTGATATCTTTTCTTGGTTACAATATATATTGGTTTGATATAACCTATGGGCAGTATATCGTATTATATATTATATTTCTTTATTTGCTATGTTTAGGTACGGCCGGCATTGCATTTGTACTTTCCAGATACAGCCAAAATATCATCACCTTAATACTAAAACTAATCCCAGCGTTTGCTGCTCTTTGGGCACTTTGTTCTGGCGTTTTGCGGAATATTTCCAGTTCAAGCAACCCTTTTTACAGGTATACAAAGATTTTTGGAATAGAACCTATTGTTTGCAGTCTTGTATTCGCAGCAGGGTTAGCTGCTTCTTTTTATATTGTGTACCGAGAGAAAAAAATTGATATTTTTTAATGTTATTTGTGATAGCCAAAAGTAAACTGCGATACGGATCTCCCCCTCCATTTTGATTCGTCAAACCCCAAAATCGAAATGGAGGAACGCCTTATGGCAAAAATCAATCTGCGAGACTTTACCTGTGTTTGGACACAGAAATTTATCAACATAAGAGAAGTGGCTTGACGCTTCTTGTTGTTCGCTCAATGCAGCTCGCTTAAGAGCTGATCCAAGATTGCAATCATCTCATCCACATGTTTTTTCTGAATCACCAGAGGAGGAAGAAACCGGAGTATCTTGGGCCCTGCTGAGATTAAAATCAGCCCTCGATCCATCGCTTTTGGAATGATATCCTTCACCGGAACGGAAAGCTCCAGCCCCTGCATCAGCCCCATACCGCGACGTTCTATGATAAAATCATACTTTTCTTTCAGTTCCTCCAGCTTCTCCTCCAGATATTCCGAAATTTCCCGGACATGCTCTACCAGCTTTTCCTCTTCAAACAAGTCAAAAACCTTGCTCACCGCAGCGGCCGCAAAGGGATTGCCGCCATAGGTCGTACCGTGATCTCCCGGTTCAAAAGCCGAAGCCACCTCCTCGGTCGCAGCGAATGCTCCGACAGGGACACCGCAACCCAGGGCTTTTGCACAGGTAATGATATCCGGCTTCACCCCGTAATACTCATAGGCGAACATCATTCCGGTCCTTCCCATGCCGCATTGAATTTCATCCAGAATCAACAGAATTCCTTTATCATCGCAAAGCTTACGCACACCTTCGATGAATTCCCTGGCGGAAGGATAGATGCCGCCTTCCCCCTGTACCGGCTCCATAATAATAGCACAGGTTTTATCATTCACCAATTCCTTCACGCTGTCCAGATTGTTAAATTCGGCAAATACCACTCCCGGTATTAACGGACCAAAGGCCTCCCGGTATTTTGGATTGCCGGTTACGCTAAGCGCCCCAAGGCTTCTGCCATGGAAGGAATGGTTCATGGAGATGATCTGGCCGTCTGCCTCACCGGTCTTTTTGAAATAATACTTTCTGGCAAGCTTAATTGCACCTTCTATTGCCTCCGTACCGCTGCTGGTGAAGAAAACCCGGTCCATTCCGGAAGCCTTCCGCAGCTTTTTTGCGGCTTCAATCGCCGGTATATTGTAATATAGATTCGAGGTATGAAGCAGCTTGTCAATCTGATCTTTCAATGCAAGATTATATTGCGGATTGCCGTATCCAAGGGCAAATACTCCGATTCCCGCCGCAAAATCCAGATATCTTGTGTTCTTTGTATCATATAAATATACCCCTTCACCCCGGTCAAGAACCACCTGATAACGGCTATAGGTATGCATCAGCACCTGTTCTGCTTCCTCAATATAGTGTTTCACACAAACTTCCCCCTTTTATACATCTATTTTGTTTATGGGTTCTCTTTTCCCTGAAAAGAAGTCACAATGGACATAAATCTATTCCGGTCCTGCCCATGCAGTTTCCCGGCCAGGCTGCTCCGGCGGTTCTAGGACAGCTCGTTCTCGTAGATTCCGGCCTGATCAATGATGGCCGTTCCAATTCCTTTGTTGGTGAAGAACTCCAGCAGCAGACAATGCTCTATCCTTCCGTCAAGAATATGTACTCTGGACACACCATTTTTCACTGCATCCACACAATTCTTCAGCTTCGGAAGCATTCCCCCGCCGACAAAGCCGCTGTCCAGCAGCTTATCCGCCTTATCCAGAGTCAGCACGGAGATTAAACTGTCCTTATCCTTGGGATCGGCAAAAACCCCTTCAATATCTGTAAGAAATACCAGCTTCTCTGCGCCGACCGCAGTAGCCACCGCACAGGCAGCATCATCGGCATTTATATTATAATTCCGGTATTCATCATCCAGGCCGATAGGTGCAATCACAGGAACAAAATTATTTTCAATCAATGTATCAATGAGCTCCGTATTAACCTCCTTGATATTGCCCACAAACCCAATATCCTGACCGTTCACAAAACGTTTCTCCACCTTCAGGGTACAGCCGTCTTTTCCGCTGATTCCCACCGCTTTCACACCAAGCTGTTCCACCATTTGAACCAGGTTTTTATTCACCTTGCCCAGAACCATCTCGGCTACCTCCATGGTCTGTGCATCGGTCACTCTTAAACCCTCCACAAACCTGGATTCATGACCCATGAGGCCCAGCCACTTAGTGATCTCCTTGCCTCCGCCGTGTACAATAATAGGCTGCATTCCTACCAGTTTCAGAAGTGCCACGTCCTTGATCACGTTGAGCTGGAGGTTCTCATCCAGCATGGCGCTTCCGCCGTATTTTACCACTACCTTCTTGTTGTTGAATTTTTGAATATAAGGAAGTGCCTCAATTAATATCTGAGCCTTCATTAATATCTGATCCATCTGTTCCATCTTTGCGCGTCCCTTTCCGAATTTATCTCTGAATGTATCAAGAGCGATAATCTGCATTAATTTTCACATAATCATAGGACAAATCACAGCCCCAGGCGGTTGCTTCTTCTGTTCCTGCCTTCAGATCCGCAGTAGCTTTCACTTCCTCGGCGGAGAGTATCTCAGTGGCCAGCTCCTCGCTGTACTGTGTTGCCATTCCGTTCTCCACCAGCTTCAGCTTATTGCCTGCACTTTCAATATATAAATCCACCTGATCAGGATCAAACTCAACACCCGAATATCCCATGGCGCATAGAATTCTTCCCCAATTTGCATCGTTGCCGAATACTGCCGTCTTCACAAGATTAGAGGTGATGATTGATTTGGCAAGAACTGCCGCTTCCTCTTTGGCCGAGGCACCTACCACCTGTACCTCGAAGAGCTTTGTGGCGCCTTCCCCGTCAGCAGCCATCTTCTTTGCCAAATCCGTGGTAACATAATTCAGGGCCTTGCAAAAATTATCATAAGCTTCATTCTTCTCTGTAATCTCGATATTTCCGGCCAGGCCGTTGGCTAGCAGGAGCAGGGAGTCATTGGTTGAGGTATCCCGATCCACACTGATCATGTTAAAGGTGCATTTTACATCCTCGCTAAGCGCTTCCTGAAGCAGCTCCTTGCTGATGTTTACATCCGTGGTCACTACACCAAGCATCGTAGCCATATTAGGATGAATCATGCCCGAGCCCTTTGCCATACCTCCGACCGTTGCCTCTTTACCATCAACCAGAAAGCTGACCGCACATTCCTTCGAATAAGTATCCGTCGTCATAATTGCCTCTGCTGCGAGAGTGGCAGCTTCCTTCCCTTCTTTTAATTCCGAAACCAGAAGCTTCACCCCCTCCTCTATGATGCCGATGGGAAGCTGCTTGCCAATCACACCGGTAGATGCCGTATAGACAGCTTCTGCGGGAATATTCATTGTCTTCGCCACGGCTATGGCCATTTTCTCATTATTAATATCACCCTCTTGACCGGTACAGGCATTGGCTACACCGCTGTTAAGAACCACCGCCTGGACGAAAGGACTTTCCTTGGTTATCTTCATATCCCATTTTACAGGAGCCGCTTTGACCACATTGGTTGTAAATGTTCCCGCTCCCTTCGCCGGTGCTACGGAATAGACCAATGCCATATCCTTTCTCTTCTTCTTGATTCCGGCATACACTCCTGCTGCCAAAAAGCCCTGAGGGGCTGTCACTCCTCCATCTATGATCTTCATCTGATACACCTTGCCTTTCCCTACCCATTCTCTTTACTTATTATTATCATTAATGCTGACGTTATAATAATTTAAATCGGACCTCTGCTCCCATCCCAGCTCATTCCAAAAGCAATTACCTGCCTCGTTCTCTTTGAAACAGACCAGCCCCAGCTTGGTAATATTCTCTGCCCTCATGGCCTGAACCAGCTTCTCTATCAATTGCTTTCCCAGGGAACGCCTTCGGTAAGCCTCTGCCACACAGACATGATAGAGATATCCGCGTCTGCCGTCATGACCGCCCAGCACCACTCCGACGATATCGTCATCTTCTGCCGCGACAAAATTAGTCGTGGGATTACGCTTCAGGAACTGCTCCAAGCCCTCCCGGGAATCATCCATGCTCCGCAGTCCGACACCAGGCGTCCTCTTCCACAGCCGGCAGACCTGGTCATAATCTTCAATCAGGAAAAGCCTTATCATGAATACTCACCTCCGGATGTAAAATTACTCATTATAAAAATATTTATAATTATACATCCTGATTTAATTTTATGCAATACCTAATTTAACTTTTTTAAATCAATTCCATGGCGAAGCAACACCGAGTAGATTTCTGCGATGGGAAAACCTACTATATTATAATAATCCCCTTCGATTTCTCCGATGTAGATTCCAAAGCCTCCCTGAATCGCATAAGCCCCCGCCTTATCCATGGGCTCTCCTGTTGCAATATAATCAAAAATCTGCTGATCGGTCAGCGGATTCACCGTCACCTTAGTGCATACGGAGAACGTCAGCTCCTCTTCCCTTCCGTCGCGGTGTATGATTACAATACTTACTCCTGTCGCTACCTCATGGACAGCATCGGACAGCATTCTGAGCATTCTTGCTGCATCCGCCTCATCCTTTGGCTTGCCTAACGCATGATCTTTATAGAATACCATAGTGTCGGCTCCGATAATAATAATGTCCTTTTCTGCCTCCACTGCGGATTTCGCTTCCTCTTTAATTGCTCCCGTTTTCAGTTTTGCCAGAGCCTGTACCATCTGGTCCGGCACTGTCTCCTCTACCTCTTCCTTTACATTGCTGACAATTACCTCATAAGGAATCCCCATCTTTTCCATGATTTCTTTTCTTCTCGGTGATGCCGATGCTAATATGATCTGATACATTTTTTATCCTTCCCGGGCTTATTCGCCCTGCGTAGATTACAGTTTTAGTTTACGTTTTTGTATTTTTATGCTTTTTATTCATTTTACCTATTGCATAATAATTAAATATGATGTATATTTAAGCAAATAGAATTTCCCACTTTATTAAAATATTCGGAGGTAATCTTATGAAAGAAAAAGTAATTCTTGCTTATTCCGGCGGCTTGGATACTACCGCCATCATTCCCTGGCTAAAGGAAAATTATGATTATGATGTAGTCTGTGTCTGCATTGACGTTGGACAGGGAAACGAACTGGACGGTCTTGAGGAAAGGGCGAAACTCTCCGGCGCCACAAAACTGTATATCGAGGATGTGGTGGACGAATTCGTAGACGACTATGTGATGCCCTGTGTAAAGGCAAATGCCATATATGAAAACAAATATCTGCTGGGAACCTCTATGGCTCGTCCGGTAATCGCAAAAAGGCTGGTGGAAATAGCCAGGATCGAAGGGGCCACTGCTATATGCCATGGAGCGACCGGAAAAGGCAATGATCAGGTACGCTTTGAATTGACCATTAAAGCCCTTGCTCCTGACCTCAAAATCATTGCTCCCTGGAGAATCTGGACCATGGCTTCCCGGGAGGAGGAAATCGAATACTGTGCAAAGCACGGAATTAATCTCCCCTTCTCCACCGACAACAGCTACTCCCGTGACCGTAATCTCTGGCATATCAGCCATGAAGGTCTTGAGCTGGAAGCTCCGGAAAATGCTCCGAATTACGAACACCTGCTGGTGCTGGGTGTCACCCCCCAGAAGGCTCCTGAGGAAGGGGAAACCATCCGTCTTTCCTTTGAAAAGGGCATTCCCACAGCACTGAACGGCAAAGCGATGACCGCAACAGACATCATCAAAGAGCTGAATGACATCGGAGGCAAGCACGGCGTCGGTATCGTCGATATCGTTGAAAACCGCGTAGTCGGCATGAAATCCCGCGGTGTATATGAGACCCCCGGCGGTACCATTCTTATGGAAGCACATATGCAGCTGGAGGAATTAATTCTGGACCGTGCCACCATGACCGCCAAAAAGGAAGTGGCCAACCGTTTCGCCGATCTCGTATACGAGGGCAAGTGGTTCACTCCCTTGCGAGAAGCTTATCAGGCCTTTATCGATGTAACCCAGGAATATGTAACCGGAGAAGTGAAGCTGATGCTTTATAAGGGAAATATTATCAAGCAGGGAACAACCTCTCCTTACTCCCTCTATAATGAAAGCATCGCTTCCTTTACCACCGGAAGCCTGTATAACCATCACGATGCGGAAGGCTTCATTAACCTCTTCGGCTTATCCCTGAAGGTTCGTGCTATGAAGATGGCCTCCCTGGACCAGAAATAATCAAGATTCTAATCTGCCGCCCGGGCAGCATCCCCTGCCCGGACAAAGGGCTCCTGCGAGCTCCGCAGAAAGGCCGGCAGCCAAGGGATTTATTCCCAAGGCTCACCGGCCCTTTCTTATGGGAAATTAAAGGCATTATGCCTGCCATGCCCTTCCTCTGTACACACATGCATGTGCATTCACTTCTTTCGGTACCGTCTCTCTTGTCCTTTCCCAAGAAATTCTTCCACTATCTTCTCATACTTCTCTTTATTCCTGCAATAACTCTCAGCATGACGGGCTCCTGCAACAAGATAAATTGCTTTATTCTTCTTTTTGGCAAGATACATCTGCCTGGACATCTCGGCAGGCACGAAATTATCAACCTTCCCATGAATAAATAATACGGGGGTCAGGATATGACGCACTGTCGATATCGGAGATACCTCATTATACCAAAAGCCCGCTCTAAAGTAGGTAAGAATACTCTCCACCGGTATGAGAAAGCAGGGCAGATGATAATACTGCTTCAGCTGATGGCACAACAGCTTCGTCAGATCCGAATAAGCACAATCCGCAATCGCGGCGCTGACCCTGCGATCAATCCCCAGATGCAGCAGCACCGTGGCTGCACCCATAGATTCTCCATGGGTAATAATCCTGCAGTCAGTCCCAAACCGTTCGATACACCAATCCACAATACATTTTAGATCATATTTCTCATAAAAGCCCATGGAGGTATGAGCCTTCCCGCTGTAACCATGATTGCGTTGATCATAGATCAACACCTGATAACCCAAACGAAAAAACATTGCTGCATATTTTAAGCTGCTATATTTAGCATAACCCAGACCATGACTTAGAATCACCACTTTAGCCGGTGACTTTTCCTTCTCCTGTTTCCGAACCTCCTCTGCTCTTCCATCCAAAAGCTCGCAGGAGAGCCGATAGCCATAATCAGATTTCAGAGTGAATATCTCCTTATCCCAGGCATAATATTCCTCCGGATTCGCCTTCTTGCAGTTGATTTCCCTTTGATACCCCTTATTGTAGGGCAGCATCCGCGGCTTTAAGATCAAATCGGAAAGACACCACAGCCATTCAACCATCCAGATTCCAATGAATTTCAGCATAGAAACTCCTCCCGAAAAATTATGTAATCATCATTCCCAATTATCCGGGTATTATGCACCAGCACCTCGTTCTTACGCTATGATGCCAATTGGAGTTTAACGCTGGACGACGCAGAATGGGTTGCCGTCGGGATCCTGCAATACTATATAGTCCGCATCCGGAGGATAATTCCATTCTGCTCTTACCGCACCAAGAGCAAGCAGCCTGTCAACCTCCTCCTTTTGATTATGCGTAAACAAATCTATATGGTGACGCTTTGCCTTGTCGGATGAAATTTTATTCAAGGACATCTGAATCCCGCTTCCGTTTTGGGAAATCAAAATTGCCCAGTCCTCCGACGCCGGATATTTCAGCCGGTAATCCAACGCCTGACTCCAAAAGCCCACCGCCCTTTCCACATTTTTTACACCCCAAACGATAGATCCTATTTCCATGTCTCCACTCCTTCCAGAAGCTTGTCCGCCCAGCTGACCGATGCCCTGCCGTTTTATACACAAACGGCAATCTCTATTCTGATTTACGAATATGGCTTGCCGTTTTGTATTCCTATTTTATATTAACTTCATTCATCCTTCCAACTGCGGCCTTACTGTATTTTGCGTTTGAATATTGAGATAATCCATCTAGTACTTCCATAGCTTTGAGCGGCAGCGACTGTGTTTACCAACTCCCAACCCTGTAACCCAAGTTCATTTAATTCATTTTGAAATTCATGTTTATCAACTTTTCCTCCAAATGCTCCTTTTGCATCGGTAAACAATGTTTTATATTCAAATTGATCCATATCCACACCCCCATATGTTATATATTTTTATTTAGCAAATACTATTACGGTACTTTTGCCCGCTATTGAATATAATTTTGTTCATATCATTTTTCTCTTGTTCTTTGAATCTTCTCCTCCGGTATGAATTTATCAAATATGAAAAGATCAAAGTAGTCTAAGTTCTTCTCCAAATCCTCCTGGGATTGTATAGTCCATGCCGCTGTCTTCACACGATACAGCTTTCTGCATATCGTGAAGGAAAGCCCGGTCCTATAGACATGATGGTAGGCAATAAAATCGGGTTTTGTCAGGAAATTCATCAGCAGATGCTTTAAAAGGAAATATTGAAACGGATCACCCTCAATCTTCTCCCTTCTAAAATCAGTGGACAGCTGCCCCCTGATCACCTGGGGATAATGCTTCCTGTACCACAGCAAGCCAAGGGGATTGAAGGATTCTATTACATAAAACCCTTTATATCCTTTAAGAATCTCTGATACCGCGCTGCACAGCCGCTCAGCCTTCCATGGAATCTTCAGTTCAACAATCAACGGCACCCGGCCATCTACCAACTTCAGAACCTCCTTCAAGGTGGGAATTCGCTCCTTTGATTTGAACAGACGGTACTGTTTCAGTTCCTCGTAATTCAGGGAGGATACCTGAATATCACTGTTACAGGCACGCTTCAGGTTATAATCGTGCAGTACCACCGGAATCTGATCCTTGGTCAGCTGGACATCCAATTCAATTCCATACCCCTTCTCTACTGCCAGGGCAAAGGCCTTCAGGGAGTTCTCCGGCACCCCGGACTTTTTATTATGCAGCCCCCTGTGGGCATAGAGCCATCCATCCATGGATATAAGCCCTTTGTTGCGCCTGAGCTTCGGCATGATAGCCAATAAATATAATACCAGTATAGCAATAATAATGATAAGTAATACCTTTAGTAACATAATGTAATTTCCTCCGCATCTGTCAAATCATTACTATCCGCAGCCAGCATACAATCAAGTATGAAAATAACGAACTTCGGATAGTGACGTCAAATAACCTCATGTATCCTACAGGCAGCCGTAATTAATCCGGAACATCAAAGTTATCCACCATGTCTTTCTTTCGCATCGGTCTGGAATCCCCATGCATTACAAACAGCATCGTGCACAGAGAGGCAATGGAAAATACCACTGCATAGGGAAACAAAGTGCGGTAGGATACATGTTCCAGCAGCGCTCCCGAGGCAATCGGCGTTAATATCTGGGCGGACATGGAAAATGTATAATAAAGACCCGTATATTTACCGATATCGGAGCCCTTGCACATCTCCACCACCATCGGATAGGAATTCACATTGATTGCCGCCCAGCCGATTCCGGTAAATGCAAATACCACATTAATCCAGAAGGAATATTCCACAAATAAGGCTCCGCAAAGGTAAGAGGCGGTCATGAGGAGAATACCGGCCAGAATGGTCTTCTTTCGCCCCACGATACTTGCAATGATACCGATGGGTATGTAACTGAGAATTGCAGCGATCGTAGCAACCAGCAGTGAATCCGCAAATCCCCCTTCCTCCAGCCTCCATACCTGCTCCACATATCTGGAATAGGCTGTTGTAACAGCATTATAGGCAGTAAACCATAAGAAGATGGAAGCCAGCAGCAGGATAAAGCTTTTCCTAACCTCCCTGGGCATCCTCTCTCCCTTGTCCACACCGCCATAGGGCTCTTGTTCCTCCGGTTTATGCATGGCTCCTGCCTCAAGATCAACGGAAGCGACAAGCTTCTTCTCCCTCACGGTAATTACCAGAAGAATTACAGCAATCACCATGATGGCAGAAACGGAGAGGAAAACTTCCCGGTAACTGGTTCCCTCCTTCACCAGAAGCTTAATCATAATCAGTGTATAGACTCCTCCAACCGCTCCCATCAGATTAATAACGGCATTTGCCTTGCTTCTTAACGGTTTCGGCGTAAGGTCCGGCATCAGGGCAACAGCCGGCGACCGGTAGGATCCCATGGCAACCAGCACAATCCCCAGGAAAACCAGAAACAAGGTAAGGCTGGCTGCTTTGTTTGCCATCGGGAGATAGCTCATCGCTACCACCGCTGCCAGTGTGCCTGCAATAATAAAAGGGGTCCTCTTGCCCAGGGGAGTGTTAATCCTGTCTGACAGAGAGCCGAACAGCGGCAGCAAAAATAATGCCAGAACATTATCCAGGGCCATCAATACTCCGGTGACTGTTTCTCCAAGACCGAAGGTATTCTTTAGCATCAGGGGAATAATATTGTCGTACATTTGCCAAAAGGCGCAGATTGACATAAATGCAAGCCCCACAAAGAATGTCCGCTTATAATTCAGTCTCATACTTCCTCCTTCTGCCCATATACATAGGCTCCACAACATTTATGATTGATTTGTAAAAATATATGCTCCAATTCCCACAGCGATGGTCAGATTAAGGGAATCCACATCCTGCGACTGGGGAATAAAAATACTGGTTCCGACTTTAAGATAAGAAGCATCCAGACCCGTAGCTTCATTACCAAAGACCAGGGAAAAAAGCTCCGATTTGGGACAATCCTTTACATTCAAGGTTCTCTCCCCGTCCAGCATGAAGGTAAAAATCTCATGCTTCGCAAATTCCTTGCGGTATTCTTCAAAATCCACATAATGACGAAAATTCAGCCGAAACAATGCGCCCATGGAGGAACGTACCGTCTTCGGATTCCAGATATCTGCTCCCGGCAGTATAATTCCGATATCATAGATGCCAAACCCCACCGCAGTCCGCAAGATCGTGCCAAGATTGCCCATGTTCCCGGGATTCACCAGAACGATATGGGGCCGCTCCGCTCTTAGCCGGCCGTCATACTTCTGAAATACACCGGCGACATAACAATTTTCCTTATCACTGATTTTAGCAATTAATTTATTGTTAAATTCCACGGGAATATGCTTTTCTTCACATAATTTCATCAGTTTATCCCGATCCGTAAAGCTGGTATCCACCAGAACCTTAAGCACCTGCTCCGGTCTGGCCTTAATCAGTTCATAGGTTGGAAATGCACCCAGTGTGTAGGAATAGTCCGCATCCTTTTTATATGGCTTTATCTGACCCTGTTCCGCGCCAGATACTATTTTTTTTTCACTTTTCAAGCACTTATCCTCCAAAGATCATAAGATATAATATAGCGTAGTGAGCATGCTGCAAGCTTGCTTGCGAGTATGCGATCGGAGCTGGAGATTATGAACATGGTTTATGTTCATAATCTAAAAAGGTCGTATCATATTGAATTACGATACGACCTTACTATAAGTATACTTAATTTGCCAGGTGAAATCAATTGGATTCCTTCCGGTTTACAAATATTTTAAAGAAAATTGAACCTTTCCTTACACAACTTATTTCGCTGCGGTCCCCCCCATGAATACCAGTGCCAGCATGCCCGGACCGGTATGAGTGCCGATTACCGGACCGATTTTGGATATAATAATATCCTTAACCTGCTTCCTGCTCCGTATCAGCTTCTCCAATTCCTGCGCCTGTGCCAGATCATCCCCATGACCGATAATAATTGTCTGAGAGGACAAATCCGTACTTTCCTCTTCCAGCTTTCCCAGCATAAATTCCAGCTCTGCCCTTGTGCCGCGAATTTTTGATACCACAGCGAGCTTACCGGCAGAATCCGTACTTAATATGGGCCGTATCTTTAAGGCGGTACCTACCACGGCTTCTATGGAGCTTATTCTTCCTCCCCGCTTAAGATAGAACAAATCTTTCACGGTGAACCAGTGGCGGGAATTCCTTTTGTTGGCTTCCACCCAGTCGCGAAGCTGATCCAGCCCCATTCCACTCTTCTTCTGCATTGCGGCATTCAGCACCAGAAGTCCCTCTCCGATGGACGCACACAGGGAATCGATTCCGTATATTTTCCGATCCGGATACTCCTCCGACAAATCCCGGATTACAACCTGTGAGGTATGATAGGTGCCGCTTAATCCTGAAGAAAAGGCTATGTACAGGATATCCAACCCTTGCTTTAATATATCTTCAAAATAATCCATAAACACTGCGGGGGTAATTTGTGTTGTGCGAGAAACCGCTCCATTCTTCAGTTTTTGATAAAACTCCTCAATGGTTAATTCACGCTCATCCGGAAAATGAGAATATTCTACCTCATCCACATTCACTCCCATGGGAATGATCCTTATTCCATATTCATCAATGATACTTGCAGGTAAATCCAGGGTCGCATCACTCACGATTACATAATCACTCATCTTTACAGCTCCTCTTTATATTATATTATATATTACAGGAACAAAGTTCATATTCCTGTAATCGAGATGCACGGCGCAAGTACGGCGCCTTTTATCAGAAGTTAAAGTACAGCTTCTGATAACCTATATTACAGGAACCTAATGCGTGTTCCTGTAATCGGAGTATGAGAAACAGATTCACTTTCTTCTCATAGCTTATATTACAGGAACGAAATTCATGTTCCTGTAATCGGAGTATGAGAAATAGATCCACTTTCTTCTCATAGCTTATATTACAGGAACGAAATTCATGTTCCTGTAATCGGAGTATGAGAAATAGATTCACTTTCTTCTCATAACTTATATTATTGGCTTCTTAAATTATTCTATTATTATACCATGAACACAATCCAAATCCATAACATTTATAATATATTCTCCTCTATGGCAGCATATTAGCGATGAACATCACCAGAGGAATACTGCCCATGGAAAGGATCGTTGTAACGGCAAATATTTCCGATGCATACAGATAGTTTTTATCATGGCGCAGGGCAAACAAATTGACGGTTGCCGCAGCCGGACAAGCCGCCGCCAATACGGAGGTAAGCAATACCACCCTGGGAAGCTCCAGGAATTGAAACAATAAAAGCATAATCACAGGAATCAATAACAGCTTCAGGAAGCTTATGTAATAGATTCGGACCTTGCCCAGCAGTTTTCTAATATCTGTCTGGGCAATGGTTACGCCCGCTACCAGCATAGCCATTGGAGTGTTCATGTTACCCAGATAGGTGAGAGCCTCTCTTATGGACTCCGGCAGCATGATCCGGGCTATAAATAGCAGAAAGCCTGTAATTGTCGCAATTACCGATGGGGACAGAATTGCCTTGGTGATGAATTTGATATCCGCCTTGCCGGTCATAAGAACAAGCCCATGGGTCCAGACCATAAGATTGAAGATGGTCATATACGCCGTAATGTAGAACACTCCCTCGTTCCCAAACAATCCGCCTGCCATAGGAATTCCAATAAATCCGCAATTGGAATACAATACGGCAAAACGCTCAATTTCCAGGTCCGCCCTGCCCTTACCTTTGCGAAGCATCACATAGCCTGCTGCAATTCCCATCGCATGGGTTGCCAGAGCTAATCCCAGAGAAATCATGAGCCCTTTCAATAAATGTGTCTCGAATTCTCTCTGGTAGGATATCACTATAATAATGGGGTTAATCAGCATCAGCACGATATCCGACAGCTTCTTATTGGTCTCCTTATCAATTAAGTTCACCTTATGACTGACAACTCCCACAACGATGATAAGGAACATAATTGCAATCTGATTAAATGCGGTAGCAGCAAGAGACATGACCATAACCTACTTTCCTGATACATTTTGCCTTAATGGCACTGTTCATTATTATGCACTTTTTTACCCGATGAGGCAAGAAGAAATTTGTTAAAAGCGAATTTTTGATAATTTCTTATCAAAAATCAGAAAATACTCTTGCCAAAAAAATTTTTACATGATAGAATCCTATTACTTTGTAACAGGTACTAAATGAGGGAGTAGTTTGCATACAATAAGTATGTGGCAAGTCAACATATTGATTCCGTAAGAAATCTGGCTTACCTTAATGAACGAGACTCATGTATGGCTGATCATCCGGCTGTACATGGGTTTTATTTTATGCTTGTTGATTAGATATACGTATCACCTCATCTGCCTGACAATAACCGATAAGAAAGGGAAATGAACATGGACTTATTAACACTTGTACTACTTGCTCTCGGGTTATCTGCAGATGCGTTTGCCGTAGCAATAACAAATGGTATGTGCAGCAATCGGGTAACCAAAGGCCACGCCATTGCAACCGCCTTTGCTTTTGGCTTTTTTCAGGCATTGATGCCGGTACTGGGCTTTACTCTGGGAAGAACCTTTTCTGATTTTGTTTGCCGCTATCAGCATTGGATTGCGCTTCTTCTACTGGGAGCCATCGCAATTAATATGTTGACCGATACCTTCAAGGAATGGAAAAGTGCCGGAACCGTATCCATGTGTACCACCCGGAACATATTCAGCGTAAAAAATCTGTTGATGCAGGCTATCGCAACCAGCATTGATGCTTTAGCTGCCGGAGTAAGTATTGCCGTACTCAACATCAATATTGTTTCCGCTGCCCTCCTTATCGGTCTGATCACCTTCATCTTGTGTACGGCCGGAGTCTACATAGGCAAGAAGTTCGGCTCATTGCTGGGACTGCGGGCTAAGCTTATCGGAGGCCTGGTACTGCTTACCATCGGTCTGAAAATATTTATTGAGAATCAATTCATATAAACCGCCGTTTCGCTCTGGAACCGTTAGAAACGAACCCTCTATAACTTAAAACTGCGCCCATATGTGGGTACAAACAACGAAAAATGGCGATCCACTCTTAAAATAACGGCGGCTTCCATTTTCAAAAGCCGCCGCCTTTTATATTTGCATTAAAGAGTAGTCATAATTCCAACTTATTATCTTTTCTCATAACCACATTGCTAAGCTGTGTTCGGCTTCTAACGTTCTGGATACTTCGTCAATCATTATTGTATTCACATAATTATTATGCTATTATTACAATAGAATTAATATCCATATTCCCCATTTTCTCCATTCCTTAGCATACTTTCTTATTCATCCAAAATTGTACATAAAGTCAGGCTAAAATCAGAGGAACAGAAAACAATATTAATCATATCATAAAATTTATCTTTTTTAAAATAGAGGTAACGAAAAGGAGAATGCAGATGAGCTATGAAGCTTGCTTTGAAAAATTACCAAGGCTTGAAACCAGCCGATTAATTCTTCGCCAGATAAACGACAGCCCCTCTGACGGAAGGGACAGTCTGGAATTCATTAATGATTACAGCGTATACCGTTTTTGGGGTGTATACGATGAAGCAGGGGATACCAACGGACGGCGCCGTCCAAAGAAAAAAATCAAGCTGGACTATCATTATAACGCAACCATGAAGGAATACCGGGCACGCAGAGAATTGACATGGCTGATGGAGCTTAAGGATACCCATAAGGTAATCGGCGAGATTGTGTTCTATGATTTTCGTCTTCACAGACAAGCCGATATTGGCTATCGCATCAATAAGTCCTATTGGGGACAAGGCTTTGCTCCTGAAGCGGGACAGGCCCTGATTAAAATCGCCTTTGAATATATGGGGCTGACCCGTATCCAGCTTCGCTGTTTTGCCGACAACCTCGGCTCCGTCCGTGTTGCTCAAAAGCTGGGCTTTTCGCAAGAGGGTTTCATACGCCAGGGTGCCATTATTAACGTGATGACGGATTATTATATCTATGGTTTATTAAAGGAAGAATACGAGAAGCATCCCATTCAGGATACCGTCGCTAGAATCACAGAATTTTGACAGGATGATCAAAACAGCTAAATCGCAAAAGTTCTGTGCAAAAAGGGACTGTCAGAATACCTGAGATCGGACTGTTATACTAAATCTGAGAGGAGGATATCTATGAAGGCATTATTTATCGGGGGTACGGGAACAATCAGTACGGCAGTCACACAGCTTGCTCCCAGTTGTGGCTTTGAGCTTTATTTATTAAACCGCGGCAACCGGACCGAGCTTGTTCCGGACGGGGTTAAAATCATTCAGGCAGATATCAATAATGAATCCGAGGTAAAGGAAAAGCTGGGGGATATGAGCTTTGACGTGGTGACCCAGTTCATCGCTTTTAATACTGAAGCTCTGGAGCGTGATGTGCGCTTATTTGCCGGAAGGACAAGGCAATATATCTTCATCAGCTCCGCTTCCGCATATCAGAAGCCCCTATCCAGCCCTTTTATTACGGAAAGTACTCCCCTGTCTAATCCGTATTGGGAATATTCCCGGGATAAAATAGTCTGTGAGGAGTATCTGATGAAAGAATACCGCCGTCAAGGCTTCCCTATTACCATCATCCGTCCCAGCCATACCTATGGTAATTTCGACGTCCCGGTAGCATTACACGGTAAAAATGGGAGCTACAGCGTGATCGAACGCATCCGGCAGGGAAAAAAAGTAATTGTCCATGGCGACGGAAGCTCCCTGTGGACTCTGACTCATAACACAGATTTTGCAAGAGCCTTTGTTGGTCTTATGGGCAACATCCATGCCATCGGTGAGACAGTTCAGATCACTTCGGATGAAAGCCTGACCTGGAACCAGATTTATGAGATTATCGGAGCGGCTCTCGGCTGTAAACCAAAGCTTGTCCACATCCCATCCGAAACACTGGCAAGAGCCTATCCCGACTGCCTTGGCGGTTTGCTGGGAGACAAATCCCATACCGTAATCTTTGATAACTCCAAGCTGAAGCAGCTGGTTCCCGGATATACCGCTGGGGTACGCTTTGACCAGGGAGTACGCCGGACACTCGCATTCCTTGAGCAGCATCCCCAGTACCAAAAAACAGATCCTGAATTCGATGTTTGGACGGATAAAATCATTGATGCCTATGAGTCCTTAGAGCGGCAGCTTCCCAGCTTTTCATAATAGATGATTTTCCGGAACAGAAAGGTTCAAATCATATGAAGACACTTTATATTTCAGATCTTGACGGCACTCTTTTGCAGCCGGATATCCAGCTTTCCCGGCGCACAATCCATTTGCTGAACGATCTCATACAGCAAGGAATGATTTTTAGTGTGGCAACAGCAAGATCCATCGCATCTGTAAAACATATTCTGAAAGAGGTCAATATCACTGCACCGGTCATTCTGATGAACGGAGTCTGCATCTATGACCTTGTGAACAATCAATACATCAAGGTGGAAACTCTTCCAAAACCCGGTATAAGCCGACTTATGGAGGTTATCCGGGAGCATCGGCTTAAGGGTTTTGCATACACAATTAAAGATGGTGTCATGTCTACCTATTACGAGGATTTAAGTACCCCCGCACTGGAGCATTTCTATCAGGAGCGGGTGGATCTCTACCAGAAACGTTTTACTCAGATTGAAGATTTTACTCAGCTATCCGGGGAGCCTTTGATCTATTTCTCCTTAATGGACCAACAGGAAAAATTAGAGCCCGTTTACCGGGCTCTGAAGGATATTCCTGATTTAAATTGTGTCTTTTATAAGGATAACTACACCCCTGGTCTCTGGTATCTGGAAACCTATCATAAGACAGCCTCCAAGTACCATGGCGTACAGTTTTTGCGCAGCTGCCTGAGACCGGACCGTGTTGTCTGCTTCGGTGATAACACCAATGACCACCCTCTCTTTGATGCCAGTGATTACAAAATCGCCGTAGGAAATGCGGTTCCGGCATTACAAGACCGGGCGGATCAGGTAATCGGCTGCAATTATGACGACGGTGTTGCCCAGTGGTTGAAGGAAAATTACAGATAGTCCAAAATCTCCTTTAACCGGCTGACCCGAATTCCGTTGTATTCCCTGCGCTCCTCAGGATCAGCATTGACCCAGAGGGGCGTTATTCCTGCGCTGAGGGCACCGACGATATCATTGGGATAGTAATCTCCCACATATACCGCTTCCTCCGTTGTAACTCCCAGATGGCTGCAGGATAACCGGAATATCCTATCATCCGGCTTCTCAAATTCTTCCTCACCCGATACGATAATATCCTGGAAATAATCAGTGATCCCGGCCATACGGATCTTCTCCCGCTGTACCGAAGAATAGCCGTTCGTTATGATGCCCAGCTTATACTTTCCCTTTAAGGCACTCAGCACCTCATGAGTTTCCTCAAAAGGAACGGTCAGACCGCCAAATATCTCATTGCGCTCCTGAATAAAGCTCTCAACCGTATGAGGCAGTTTCCATACCTCCTTCAGCCTTGTGATGAATTTACTCAATCCGCTATAGCCATCTTCATCAATCTCAACCATGTATTGTATCAGAGCTTCCTTCTCTCCCTCGTAAGGATACCCCTCTTCATAAATTTCAATAAAATGCTCGCAGAAATCATAAAATGCCTTTCTGCGGTCGATTAACGTATTATCAACGTCAAAAATAATTGCCGTTTTTTTATCCAATATTCTGTCCTCCATCCTATTCATAGCTGCCTTACGTTTCTGACAGCAAGCTCGCATCATGCTCACTACGCTTCATTATATCATGAACTTCGTTCATGATCCCCAGCTCCGATCCCATGCTTGCGAGCAAGCTCGCATCATGCTCACTACGCTTCATTATATTATACATTTAATATCTGTACAAGTTAATTCCATTACCAGGCGCATCCCCTCTCTGAAATTATAAGAATCAAATGCATTTATTCTTCAATAACTACACAGAATAAACTAAGTCTGATATGATGAAAGGAGTATTCGAGAATGAACAATGTACAGGATAGTTATGTGCTCTCCAATGGAGTAAAAATCCCCTGTGTTGGCTTCGGTACTTGGAAACTGGCGGATAACGGGTCTACGGTGGATATTATAAAAACAGCTATTGATTGCGGCTATCGCCATATTGATACTGCCTTTGCATATCAAAATGAGAGGTCCGTGGGAAAAGCCGTGCGGGAATGCGGTCTGAAACGAAGTGAATTATTTATCACCAGTAAATTGGATAATCCCGATCATGGATATGAAAAAACTCTTGAGGAATTCCAGCTGACGATGGATCATCTGGGCATCGAGTACCTGGATTTGTATTTGATCCACTGGCCTATTCCCCTGGCTTACCGTGACTGCTGGAAGGAAGTAAATGAAGGAACCTGGAAAGCTTTCGAGGAGTTATACCGGGAAGGGAAAATAAAAGCCATCGGTGTCAGTAATTTCCTGGAGCATCATATCGATGCACTGCTGGAAACCGCTGAAATCGCCCCAATGGTGGATCAGCTGGAGCTGCATCCCCAATATACCCAACGTGATACAGTGAACTACTGCAAGGAAAAGCGTATGATCGTTGAAGCCTGGAGCCCGCTGATTAAGGGACAGATGGATCACCCCCTGCTCCAGAAAATTGCCCTGGCTCACAATAAAACCCCCGCCCAGATTCTGCTGCGCTGGAGCCTGCAAAACGGCTTCCTTCCGCTGCCCAAGACAACGATCAGGGAGCGCATGATAGAGAATATGGATATTTTCGACTTTGAGCTTACCGTCGAAGAGATTGAGGCCCTCAAGGCCCTGGAGGCTTTCGGGTTGACCGGGCATCATCCTGACTCGATTCCGTTTTAGGAGTCTGCTGATAAAATATATAATAAGGAGCAGCAAACCTGGTAGGAAAACATTTCCTACATCCGGGATTACCTGCTCCTGTTCTAGTTAATATGATCTCCAGCTCCGATCGCATGCTTACGAGCAAACTTGGTGTGCGAGCGCCTTTCTCGCACTGCTCACCTACGCTTTTATTATATCATGAACATAGACCATGTTCATGATCTTGTTGCTCCAATCGGAAATACAAGCAAGCTTGTATTTCCTCATTCCGCTTTTATTATATCATACAACTCCATCATATTGCGGATATTGTAATCGGCTGTCTGACAATTTAATCCCTCTCCATCAAAAAAACAAGCATCAATACCGGCATTTTTACCCGAAAGAATATCCAGCTCCCGGTCACCGATCATTATGGCTTCCTCGGGTCTGATCTGGTATTTATCCATCAAAAACAGTATTCCGGCCGGACTGGGCTTTCTCTCAAATTTATTTCGGGAGGTAATGCATTCCGTGAAACAATCATAGATTTCGTACCGCTTCAAAAATGCAACCGATGATTCTCCCCGGTGAGTGAACAGATAATGGCATCTTCCTGTCTCTTTGCCGTATCTTAATAGCTCCAGCACCCCGGGATAAGGCTTACAAAGCTCAGGTTCCATATCACGTCGGATCGTCTCGTATTCTCGAATAAGCTTCTCATCGACCTGATATTTTTCTTCATAATGCTTATACGCAACGATGCCTGAGATTTTCATAAGGCGGATAATTTCCTCCAGAGGCTCATCAATCCCATTCTTCTGAAAGGTCAGCTGCAGCGCTTTGCCCATGACCTCATAGGTATCAAACAGGGTCCCATCAAAATCCCATATCATATGCCGATACATATTCTTCCTCCCAACCGCAATTAAATTCCTTGTCCATAATTCACTCTATCTCCTCCCGCAAAGGAAAAAGCAATCTCACCTTATATTCCATAGATCACATTTCATAAAAACAAGGGTTTCCCCGCATTGAACCCCGCTTCACATTTTTCTGCGAAAATCCCTCAGCTAAGAAACCCTTTCTCTTGTATCCTTATCCGCACCAATTACTGCGGTACAACTTCTCATGGCCCTCCAGATGTGCATAATCATTAAAACGTTCCAGATAAAACCTGTCATACTCGGGATGATATACCAGTTGAGTAATTCCGGTGTTCTCCAAAGATACCCCGAAATGAAAACGGCTTGCCTGACTTCTTCCAAAAAGTGCGGCCACCAATACCCGAATGGTCCCTCCGTGAGTGACCACCAGGATATTTTTCTTTCCGCTCTGAATGATTTCCTGGATCACCGGCATTGCCCTTTCATAAACGGAGGTACCGTTTTCTCCTTCAGGATAGGGAATATCCTCCGCCATCCTCTTTTGCTCTGCCTTGAACCCGGCAAAATGCTCTTCAATGTATTCATCGGTGTGCCCCTCCAGCGCTCCGAAGGAGATTTCCCGAAGTTCTTCCCTTATGTAATGCTCCAGCCCCAATGACTCATTCAGAATCTCAGCCGTCTGCCTTGCGCGGAGCAGATTACTTGAATACAAAGCATCGATGGAATAATTGCCAAGACGCCGGCGAAGCAGGTCCGCCTGCATCCGCCCCTCCTCAGACAGATCCACATCCACATTGCACAAGGCACTGCTCTGTCTGCCATGTCGGACAAGATATAAATTCACCATACCACTTATCACCGCCTTAATCCTAAAGCCGGGCAGCACCCGGCCATTCACTTACAGCAGAGGAATCCCTTTTCTTTCCGCCTCCTCAATCACATCCTGGGGCCAGATCGAGGATTGCACCTCACCGATATGCGCCTTCCTAAGATAAAACATACAAATTCTGGACTGTCCAATTCCGCCTCCGATGGTATAAGGAAGCTCCCTGTTAATCAAAGCCTTCTGAAAAGGAAGCTCGGCCCGGTCCATGCAGCCGCTGATCCTCAGCTGCTCCACCAGGGAATCTTCATCCACCCGAATTCCCATGGAGGATAGCTCCAGCGCAATGTCAAGCACCGGATAGTATACAATAATATCTCCGTTTAATTTCCAGTCATCATAGTCAGGAGCTCTTCCATCATGGCGTTCGCCAGAGTTTAACGCTCCTCCGATCTGCATGATGAATACGGCTCCCTTCTCTTTGGCAATAAGATATTCTCTCTCCTTGGGCGTCTGCTTTGGATATCTGTCTTCCAGCTCCTGGGAGGATACAAAGGTAATGTCATCCGGAAGAATTTCTTCGATATAATCGTACTTTAAAACCATATAACGCTCTGTATTTTTTAATGCGGCATATACCTTGCGGACGATCTCCTGCAAAGTCTCTACCGTACGTTCACTCTTCTCGATGATCTTCTCCCAATCCCATTGGTCCACATAGATAGAATGAATATTATCCGTGTCCTCATCCCGGCGGATGGCGCTCATATCCGTATACAGTCCCTCTCCGCCCTCGAAACCATAGCGCTTTAACGCCTGCCTTTTCCACTTAGCCAGGGAATGTACAATTTCCACCACCGCATCATTTTGCTCCTTCACCCCAAAGCTGACGGGTCTCTCCACCCCGTTCAGGTTATCATTCAAACCCGTCTCCGGCTTTACAAAGAGAGGTGCTGACACTCTTGTGAGATTCAGCTGCTTTGCCAGCTCCCTTTCAAAAAAATCCTTGCAATACTTGATTCCGATTTCTGTTTCTTTAATGTCTATTTGTGCTTTATACCCTTCCGGTATCATAAGTCTCATGGTTAGTCCTCCCAAATAATAGGATGAAAGCGTCAAGGGATCCCATCAACTCCTTCATCATTGTATAATAAAAAATACTATGTAGCACATTCTACATTTTTATTCATGCGTTGTCAATGATTGTGTATACTTGAGTTTCCGTAGATTTATCCACAGAGTCTCGGATTCATAACTCTCTTTATAAACAACTTTCAAATAATGCCCTAAATATAAGGAATCCACTTCCTTTTTGTAGTAGAATAATGGTGTCTAAGCA
>JAFAGA010000005.1 GCA_023423045.1 Bacillota bacterium
TCGCGCCGAGCGCGGTCGGCCCAGCCGACATAATACCCTGCGCATTTATGCGCATGCGTGCAGAGTGCGCATCCTGCCCGGAGGGCTTTTTAATTCATAGGACGCAATTTCCTATGAATTAAAAAAAGCGGTGCTCCTGGAGTATAACTTTCATCCCCTCGCACCGCTCTGATATATCAATCCGTTCTTTCTGTAAACCGATTGCTCTTCACAGTTCCTCATAATACATTCAGTGAAAGGCTCCCCCGTTATGAAGATTTCGAACGACTTCCGTAACCCGGCTCTTCGCCTCTTCTCCTGTTGTTGAACCTTTTATATAGTCAACTAACTGCTCTTTCCCTTGATCCGGTAAATTCACAAAATTCTTCATCGCCTCCATATCAAGCGCCAGACGAAATCCCAGACCTTCCGGAAGCTGATGCTCATTATCAATCAGACTCATCGCTTGCTCCTTTCCTGCTTTTAGGCATTACAAACATTGCACGAATGCAAAACATGCAAGGTAAACACATTGCACGCAATATTATCAATTGTCTCAAGCTTAGTATCTGATTGTTTTTCTCTTTTATGTGAGTTTTTACTTCCTATTTCTTCAAAAACCGTACAATTTTAACTGCCCTGATAATCCGCTTCGTTAAATTTCAACAACAATACCAAAATCATACTGATAAAAAATGCTGCAATCATGGAGGACAATAAAGTCCAAAAGCCTTCTCCAAAATACACTACCAGGGATATCATCGAAGGATAAGCGTAGGCCATCGCCCTGGCTTTTGAAGTTCCGACAATCGCCCCCCCGATGGCCCCTGCAATGCAAGCTGCAATCATCGGCCGCTTCAGGGGAATATTTACTCCATATAACACCGGCTCGGTAACACCAAGAATTGCAGTCAGGGAGCTGGACAACGCAACGCTTTTCAGCTTTTTGTTCTTCGCCAGAATGCTCACCGCCATTGCCGCTCCTGCCTGTCCCATAACAGCCGGTCCGCACAGGGGCAGGAAGGAATCCGAGCCCAGGCTGTTGATGTGCTCGATAATAACCGGAACCATTCCCCAGTGAAAACCGAAGACCACCATGGGCTGCCAGATCAGTCCGAAGATACCCCCGGCCAAAACCGGGCTGAAGCCATAGATTGCTGAATAGGCGGCCGATAATCCATTGCCTGCCAAGGTACCCAGAGGGCCAAAAACCAAAAAGGTGATGGGTGTGACAATGACAAGCGCCAGCATCGGCTTTAAAAAGCCCTTAATCGTTCCGGGAAGCAGCCGTTCCAGAGGAAGCTCCACATAATGCAGCATCCCCACCGCCAGAAGAATCGGTATAACACTGGAGGGATAATTCACCGGGGCTGCCGCAATCCCGAAAAGCTCAAGACTCTTCCCCTGTGCAAAATGATTCGTAATATCCGGATAGATCAGTGCCGCCGCCAGCAGCATCGAGGTAAAGGGGTCCGCCTTTAGCTTATGGGAGGCAGTATACGCCAGAAAGACCGGAAGAAAATGAAAAAAGCCGTCCGATATCGCATAGAGAATCCGATAAGCTCCGGAGGCTTCACTCAGCAGCCCGGCATTGACGATTACCAACAAGATGCCCTTAAGAAGTGCCGCTGCCATAAGCACATTGATAATCGGCAGAAAAATGCCTGAAATTGTATCGATCACACGGTTGAATACGTTTGTTGATCCCTTATCCTTTGTATTCATTATTTTTCTCCATAATAATAGTACTCCGCACTTATCTTAGAGATGTGCTGCGCCTGTCCTTATATCAATTGATAGAAACAGGCCGGCCCAAATTACCTGCCGGCCCGTTCCAAATATTTATATTCTATGCCAACTGCACAAATTCCTCGATCAGCGCTTCGATGGTCTTTAAGCTGGTTCTCCAAAACTGTGGATCCTCCAGATCTATCTCCGCCTGCTTTGCGGCATCCTCAACGCTCATCACCGTGGTCGCATTGAGAAGAGCCCGGTACTTGGGAACGAAGGCTTCTCCCTCATTCTTATATTTCTCATACAGGCCACGGGCAAATAATCCTCCGAAGGCATAGGGGAAATTATAGAAGCTTAAATTCTCGGAATAATAATGTCCCTTTAAAACCCACATATAAGGATGCAGATAATCATGATCCAGTCCATCTCCATAGGCTGTCTTCTGAGCCTCGAGCATAATTTCCTTCAGCTCATCTGAAAACAGGAAACCGGTCCTGCATTTATCAAATACCGCCGTCTCAAACAGGTATCTGGAATAAATGTCACAGATGATCTGAGTCACATCCTGCAGCTGGCTTTCGATCAGCGCAATCTTCTCCCTGCCGTCGGCTTCTTTGATTGCCGCCTCCATAATAATCGCCTCATTAAAAGTGGAAGCAGTCTCTGCTACCGGCATGCTGTAATCTACATTGAGGGGAAGATGCTCCTGAATGTTGAGTCCATGATAAGCATGACCCAGCTCATGGGCCAGGGTTACCACATCACTTAAGGAACCGGTAAAATTCGTAAGAATTCTACTCTGCTTAACAAAGGGCATATTCTCACAGAATGCACCACCCACCTTACCCTTGCGGGGATAGAAATCAATCCATTCATTATCAAAGGCTTCCTCCACCATATCCGCCAGATCACCGGCAAAGCCTCTGAAATGTTTCAGCAGATATTCCTTGGACTCTTCCGTGGTGAACTTGGTGTTCGTCTCTCCAATCGGAGCAAAAAGGTCATACCAGGGAAGGCCCTTTTCATGACCCATGATTTTGGCCTTGTGCTTCAGGTACTTATGGAAGGAGGGTAAAGCTTCCCGAATCGCTTCCAGCATCGCCTCCAGAGTCTCTCTCTTCATCTTCGCCTGCATTAAGGTCATGTCCAGAGCGGATTCATAACCTCTGAGCTCACAGATGGTATTCACCTGGGTCTTAATATTGTTAAGGGAGAAGCTGACCGCATCTTTAATCTTCTCCAGCGCCTTCAGCTCCGCGGCAAAAGCATCCTTGCGGACCTCTGCATCTTCACTGTGAGCTTTGTTGCGCACTTCGGGAAAAGTGATAATATTATCCCGGTATTCCACCTCAAGGGTAGAGGTCAAAAAGCTCTGCATGCTGCCCCATGCCGAGCCCGCACTGATATTAAGCTTTGCGATTACATCCTCCACATCATCGCTGAGCAGGTGCTTCGCTTCCTTTTTTATCTCAGAGAACAGGTACTTATATGCTGCAAGCTTCGGATCCCTCTCCAAATAGGAATCCAGATTCTCTATTCCGGCAATGAATTTATGAATTACCGCCATCGGCTTGGAGGCCAGGCTAAGCTGCTTTTCGATGGCATTCATCTCATTCACGGTCTCACTGTCGGAGGTATTCACCGACTGTCTCAACGCCACGTAGTACGCCAGTCTGGTACCCGACAGCTGATACTGCTCCAGATAATCCACCGCTCTCTTAAACGCTGCCTCTTCTCCTTCCGAACTGGCCAGCCCTTCACTGAAGGCGGCAAGCTCCCCAATCAGTGTCTGAAGTCCTGCTTTATCCTTCTTGTACGCTTCATCTTGAAAACCTTTATATAGTATATCCAGTGACCATTCCTTGTTCATTGTTCTTCTTCCTTTCCCGGTTTGTCTTAATGATGTTTATCTTATTGTATTAAAATTATATCTATAATATACTGACTGTTTTAATTACCACCTGTCTCAATCACGTTATATTTCAATTGCCTTGTGCCTTAATTATCTTCAGGTCAGGCATGAAGCACCCTTCCCACAACCTTGCTGAAATGGGAAATGGTATCATAAGCGATTCCGATGGCCCGGCGCCTTCGGAAAAATTCATCTCCATCCGCATATTCCTGCTCCCAGACCGCCGTGTCCCGAAGACTTCCTGTATACACCACATATTTCTCCAGTCTCCGCTCCAGCTCCCGGATCTCACTCATGTTGGGATAGCGAAGCAAATGCGTTGTAAACTCAAGACAGGTGAACATATTCTTGGCGGTAAGACGCTTTCCCAACAGGGACAGCACCGCATTCGCAGTATTATATATCATTTCCTCCCTGTTTCTCTGAAAAAAATCCACTTCCTTCCGTATTCGTTCATATTCCCCAAACTCCACCGGCACTTCGCAAATTTTCACCGGCGCATCCTGTTCCCCGTACAGATACCTGCCTGGCCGTTCCGTAACAAATCCCCCAAGAATCGGCGAGTTGATATAATATCTGGCAAAGGAATACATCCTGTTTAAATCCCGTTCAAAAGCAACCGTAACATGGCTGTATCTGTTCCTTGTAAATAGCCGAATCATTTTTCCCATGGCTGTATTGGTAGAAATAAATACCACATAAATATAATTCATTTGCTCTTTATTTTCTAAACTCATAGCTTTCACCCTCTTCATACCAGCGGACACATCTGTCCTTTGTTTTGTTTGCCTCTCTTTTGTGTCTCTCTCATAGTAAGAACGACGAAAACGTCTATTTGTCTTCACTGCAGCAGAATATTAAATGATACCGAACAGCATAAACCCAATGGTATTAATCGCGAAATTGGCAAACATATGGACCAGCCAGGATTGATGGACCGTTCCGTTTTTCTCATCCAGCCAGTCAAATATAAAGCCCGCCGCGACCAAACTGGCCATTAACAGGAGAAACAGGTATATGCTGAACCAACTGGACATGATTGCAATATGATACAGAGCAAACATAAGGGCGCTGAACAGATACGCAAAACGTCTGGAGCTGACCTTCCCAAGCATTAAAAACCCAATCCCCCGGAAGAAATATTCCTCCAGCAGCGAATTAATAAATGAGATATAAAGCGCAACCCAGACAAACTCCTCTTTACTCACACCGCTGGAGTTTGTAATTGCCTCCGCCACTTGTGAAAAATCAAAGAAGGAGCCGATAGAAAAGTACGCTCCAAGGATCAGGGCATATACGCCAACCCCAAGAAGGATGGACTTTGACAAGTGCTTCCCTTTTACCTTAAACAGATCTGTCAGCGGAAAGCTCTTGTTCCTTCCCAAAAGTACCGTGGGAATCAGAAGAAACAGGACTATCTTAATCAATGATTTCATCCCGTATCCCGGTGCCAAAACAGCTTCTACAACAGCCATTATAACACAGGACAGAATAATTAGCAAAACTATGATGAACCGATTTCTTCTCTGCGCCATACCCTTCCTCCTGACCGGCTGCCCGCCGCCCTGCTTCCTTCTATCCAAAGCTCTAACGCATTCCTCCAAGCCTTCCCTGTCACTTTCAAGCTTCCTTCCGGATCACATTACCTCTTCCACATATCCGATTATACCTTTATTTTCTGCCGACATCAAGTATTATCCTCTCTCCTGCTCTTATGACTGTTACAGTTCGTTACTGTTCTTCGCCAGGCAACCGCTAAGCTGTAACTACAGTTCGGCATCTGTATTCTCTAAAGCAAAAAAGTTTATGCGAATTATGCAAAGAAAATGGCTATTCTACCAGGCCCATCCGTTCCGCCCACCCTGTGTTCCGCAAAATCCAAACTACCCGGGTGGAGTAGAACTCAACCAGCGTCCCAACAGCGGTAATGATAATCACAAATTGCACCGGCAAAAACCAAGCAGCAATTCTTCCCCCATAAAAAGCGCCCTTCAGTTTCAGCAGAAACCAAAAGGCGCTAATTCATCATTTTACACTGACCTGGATATTCTGTGAATAGCTCCCATAGGTTACGGTTATGGTAGCTTTTCCTTTTCCTACCGTAGTTAGAACACCTTTCCCTGATATAGTTGCTACCTTTTTATTGTTTGATTTAAAAGTGGCCTTGGATGTAACCCTCTGCTTTTTCAGTTCATCATTGCCGCCCATCGCTTCATTTGCAGAAGGGGTGAATAAATGCGTTAATAAATCAACCTCCAATTGCACCTTTTGTTTCGGCTTTAATGAGGATAACTTCACCTTCTTATCTGCAGAAACTATCTCCAGGCGATCCCTCATATTATAGAGTGCTTTTACCTGGGCCGGTGTCAGGGCATAGTTATAAATCCTCAGCTCATCCATTCTTCCCTTAAAGTAATCTCCGTTGGTCGATCCGCCAATCCATAGCGGCCCGCTGGAGTGGGCGATACTGCTGTCAAATTCTTCGGAGCTTACCAGCTTTCCATTGATATATTGCTTGAGCGTACCGGAATCCTTCGAAGGTGTTTCTGCATATGGATCGCTGCCTTGATAGGTGGCCGTATAGTAAAACCACCTGCCATTCCCAACTTCCTTGACATCATTCATATAGAATGTAACATCCTGGAAGCTATCTCCGCCCTCTTCATAGTCAGACAGATTAAGCCTGGACTCCCCGCTTTCACTCCAATAATGCAAGCTATAGGAGCTCTCCTTCTTATAGTGGCTTTCGCCGTATTTGTAGAATACAGGCTGCGTATCACTCTTCGTCTTCTCCAAATAAATCCAGGTTCCGATGGTAAAGCCCTTGTTAAGATCCAAAGAATCGCTGTCCTTTATTTCAATATAGCTGGATCCGTTGAATTTGACAGCTTTTCCTGCCATACCATCTACATATTTGAAATTATTTGCTTTTATTGCAGCTCCGTTGTTTTTAAACGCTGACCAATCTTTCAGATTATCTTCAAATTTATAGTAGGCGACCAGCCGATCCGGTTTATGAATTAACTCCTTACCGGAACCCTTCGCTGCTTCATCATAGAGATCTTCGATCTCACTGTAAGTTAGCGCCTGATTGTAAATTCTCATATCATCCAGAATACCCTTAAAGTAATTATCAGTAGTCATAAAATGTCCGAATCCGATATACAAAGGGTTAAACGAACGGGCTAATACAACATCCTTCAACTCACTTTTTACTAACTCCTTATCACGATATATTTTCATTGTCTTACCGTCATAGGTAACGGATAATAGAGTCCATTTCTGAATATCCAGCTGCTTTTCCGAATGAATATCGCCTGAGTATTCTCCATCGTAATAGGTAAACCCGGGAGTCATCCTCCACCATTCATATACACCATAGGGAATCTCTCCCCACTCTTCCGGATTCTTAATAATGTATGGTATTCCGCCATCCCAACTGTCCTTCTTTCTTGAGTCATCCTTATATACCCAGAAGGAGAAGGTAAATTCATCTTTAAGATCCAGGGAAGCGCTATCCTTCACTTCAATATAGCTCTTACCATCCAGCTTTACACCCTTCCCAATCACGGAATCCACAAAGGTAACGCCGCTTTTACCGCCTACGGCAGCACCGTTATTCTTGAATTTTGAGGAATCTGTTAAATCACCGTCAAACTTCCAGTGTGCAACAAGCCCCTGATAGCCGCCCAGCTCCCCGCGTATAGCCACATTATCCTCCTGACCGGTCTCATCCTCTGAAGTCTCCCATGCGGTATCCTCCGATACATCGGTTGTTTCCTCATACATATCCTCCTCTTCGGCAAACGCCTTAACTCCCGGAAACAAAAGGCTAAACAACATCATCATAGATAATAACACCATAACTTTCCTTGTCCTTCGAAACATAAATAAACCCTCCTTGTTTTAAAATGGTAAATTCACTAATCATTGGCAGAAAACCAGAAATCATAAAAGTTTGCTACCGCAGGCTCCACAAAATTGTGCACCCGGTGCAAGTCTTGTGCCGCATTTTGTGCAAAAGGCATCCTGAAGCCAATCTTCCTGCCGTTGTGGAGCCTGCCCCACAGTCTGGTCCGCATCATCTCCCTGGTGCAATATCGGCGCTGCTCTCTTTCTCCGCATCAGCAGAAGGATACTTAAGATCAGTGCAAGGATAATCACCCCTCCGCCAATGACCGTATACATGAGCAGGCGGTTTTCTCTTGGTTCTGTGCTTCGATCAGCGGTCTTTTGGGAAACCGCAGGCATGTTGCCGGCTTCCGTATCCGCCTGCAAGGCCGGCGTTGCCGATGGCTGTTCCGCCGCTTTTGCACTGCACTCCGCTAAGAGATCTGCTATCACGGGATATCCGGGGTTAGTTTCACTTAGTGTGCGCAGGATACTCAGCGCATCTCCGTATTTTCCACCGTCATACAGCGCCTTCGCTTCTTTATACTGCTTGGTAAACAGACTTTCTGCAGGTGTCACATTGATTTCATTCAAAAATTGCCTGGCAATACTGACAGGAATAGCAAAATTCATACCTGCCGCCATACTCCCGCTGCTCTCGTCAATCATGCCGAAGGTGTTGATGCCGATGACCTCGCCCAATTCATTGAACAACGGCCCGCCCGAGTTGCCGCCGTGGATGGCGGCATCCGTTTGCAGAACACTCCAACCGCCTGCCATTTCCTTTTTCGCGCTAAGGATGCCCTGTGTAAGCGTGGGTTCCTGAACCGCCTGTGCAATGTTGAGTGCCTCGGACAGCGTTGCGACGGCAGGATAGCCCATGGCATACACCCGGTCTCCCGTTCGAAGCTGCGTATCGTCGCCCAAAGTAACTGTTGGCAGGTTTGTTTTGTCCAGTTTGAGAATAGCAATGTCCTTGCCGGGAATTGGTTCACCAATTTTTCGTAAGTCCAGGCCAATGCCCTTAGTTGAAACATCGCTGCCCGGTGCGACATTACCCATAAAGCATTGGTAATTGGTTTTAAGATTGTCGATTTGCATGCTCTGTGCTAAAAGTCCGTAGAAGGCGTTCGCCAGACCATCCCACTCCTCCTGGGTCATCTGATAATTGCTGCGCCGCAATTCGGCGTCAAACTCATCCGCTGCGCCGATGGCATATTCCTCAAGAGCGGTCCTGACAAATTGCATGTATAACTCTTCCTCGTCCGTATACACCACATGGGCATTGGTAACCATGTAACCGTCGGGTGTGACGATAAATCCCGTGCCCACCGCGGCAGTGCTGGCGCTTTCTGTCTTGGAATTGCCGGTGGAAAAAGCATAATAGCTCATATTTTCGCTCATCAGGCGCACCATTGCGGAGTACATCGCTTGCTCGGTATTGGGTATGCTTCCGTTTACAACCATCTCCTCAATAGCCTCACTCAAAAGCTCTTGAAAATCATCATAAAATGCAAATTCATACCAGGTGATGTCGGCCGTCCAGCGGGTCTGCACCAGCACCACCCCGGGCTTGTTCAACATGGCGAGCGAGCGTGTGTCCATTGGCTCTGCTGCGAAAGTATCACCAGACGCCCCCAGAAACAGTAAAAAACTAAGTAGCAAACAGGCTATCCGTTTGATTAAACGCATAAAAATCCTCCTCCTCATAAATGTCAAGAAAATACTAAGCAGATATTCACAATCCGCTTTGCCACCTGCTCATAACTAAATTACTGCTTTGCCGCACCGCAGGCTGTGCAGTATTGATCCTCCTTTCCCATGGCAGCTTGGCACCGGATGCAGATACGGGGTGCACAGTCCGTACACATCATCTGATTCTCATTGTAATGCTGATCGCACACCCATCGGTGGCAGCATCGGCACCGGTTGAAGTAAAATCGTGCATTTTCTCCTCCTAAACGTAGAGCCTCTTCAGGGGTATTACAGGCAATCAGCGGCGTGGTGTATCCGCTGCCGCAGATCTCGCAGAAAAAAGTCAGACGAAATCCACACTTCTCCTGTACGGTCCGGTATTTTGCCGTGAACAGGGAAGCTTCCCTATTCAGCAGCAATTTATCATTGTTTTCCATAGGATCACCCTCTTTGCAACTGTACAAAATGCTTGCCTGAAACAACACGAAATACCTGTTTGAGATGGCGGCAATACCTATTCGATAAAACGCAAAATACTTGTTTGCAGCCGCTATATTTGCTAATATATAGGTATGATAGCTGTTCCTCGGTCTCATCATACGCAAAATATCACCTTTTGTAATCATCCCAAGGGTGATTGGGAGGTCAAAACAGGGGTGATTTCAGGGGTGATTTTTCAGATGACCCCGGAAAGGATTGGTTACTTCCATGAAAAAGATTGTTTGTGTGGTTTTGCTACCCCTTTTGCTGACTCTTTTATTATCCGCATGTGCGCAAGCCGGGAGACTGAATCCAAAAAAGCCTCTAACTCTTACCTTATGGCATAATTTTGGCGGGCAGATGCAGGCCACCATGGACGAACAGATTGGAGAGTTCAACTCCACACTAGGCAAGGAAAAGGGAATTATGATCAATGTCACCTCAATTTCAGGCTCAGCGACGCTACAGGAAAAACTGGCCATGATCGCCGCCGGAGATCCCGGCGCACCGGAAAAGCCTGACATCACCACCTGCTATCCGGCCACAGCCGCATTGCTGGCGGAAGAGGGGCTGCTTGCTGCTCTGGACGGGCAGTTCACTGAAGAAGAGCTGGCAGACTATCTACCCCGCTTTTTAGATGAGGGACGACTGCCAGACGGTGGGCTGTATATCTTCCCCTTTGCAAAATCCACCGAGGTGCTTTTTCTGAATCAAACGCTGTTTGACCACTTTTCATCAGCCGGCGGAGTAACTTCCGACAGCCTTGCCACCTTTGAGGGGATCGCTGATACGGCTATGAGGTATTACAGCTGGACCGACGGGCTGACCCCGGATATTTCAAACGATGGAAAAGCCTTTTATGCCGCCGATTCGATTTTTAATCTGACTCAGGTAGGAATGGAGCAGATGGGAACCTCCCTCTTTGAAGGGGAAGCCCTCCGGCTGGATACACCCGAGTTTAGACGGATTTGGGATATGCTTTTTGAACCGGCGGTCAAGGGCGGCCTAGCCATTTACGACGGCTACTCTTCCGAACTTTCCAAGACAGGTGATATCCTTTGTTCTACCGGCTCGACAGCGGGGATTCTCTTCTATGGAGAGGAAATCACCTATCCAAACAACACAAAGGAGGCAGTGGAATATACGGTTTTGCCCTATCCTGTTTTTGCGGACGGCAAAAAAATCGCCATGCAAAGGGGCGGGGGGCTTGCAGTGACAAAATCCACCCCTGTAAAAGAAAAAGCCGCCGCTCTGTTCCTCAAGTGGTTTACCGCTTCCGAACAAAATATGCGCTTTGTGTCTTCCACCGGGTATCTGCCTGTAACCGGGCAGGCTTTCACCGAACATATGGAGAGTGAAATTGCCAGAAACAGCAATTCGAATATCCAAAAGCTGCTGCGCACCGCCGTTGTAGTACATAAGGAATATGATTTTTATATCCCGCCTGTATTTGACAACTTCAATACTGTCAGTGATGGTTTTGAAGCCGGATTCCTCGCCATAGCCGCCGACAGACGGGAACAGTACCTCCAAAACCTGAAAATGATGGAACCTGCCCCTGCCTTTGAAACGGCAACAGACGGTGCTTTAGATGAATTTATTGAAAAATTGGACCGGTAAAAACGAATGTAAAAAAGGGGGAATTGGGATGCCGAGGCGACTGACCAAAACATGGGAGCTTTACCGCGAGGCGATACGTCACAGAGGACAAAACGGCCTGCCTATGCATCTGCGACTATTTTTGTTTATGCTTCTATTTCTCAATACCATTATGTTGGGTGTCCTGCTCATCCTGTTTTCCACCGGAGCTTTCAAGATCGGCTTGCTACAGCATAAGCCGGTTCTGGAAGGCGAGCTGGCGCATATTGCGCAGGATATTTACCGTTCCTTCGGCAGCCTTTCCGTGCAAGCAGTGGAGCTTTCAAATGGACTTTCGACTGAGCTGGAGAGGCATTTAAAGGAGCACGGCGAGTCAACGGCTTCCTTACAGAGGACACCGGAACTGCTGGAGCATCTGTTGGATGAGGAATTGAGCAGGCTCGTCGGCGCTCTTGAAAAATCTAAGGGAAGTGGTGCTTTTCTCCTGCTGGATGCGACGGTGAATCCTGCTCTTCCAGACGCAGAGCATTCTCGGGCCTGCCTATATCTGAAAAATATGGAGCCGAATATTGTGAGCGGCATGACTGCCAATCTGCGCTACAGCTTTGGTCCCATGACCATCGCAAGAAAGCATAAAATCCATAGTCTTCCCCAGTGGCAGATGGAGATGGATACTGCAGAGCTTTCTTATTTTGCAGAAGTGATGGATACCGCAAGAGAACAAGATGCCCCGCTTTCCCGTTTATATCGCTGGAGCAAGGCAACCTCCCTGCCTGGCAGCAGCGAACGGGTCATGCTCTGCATAGCACCGCTGGTCGCCTCTGACGGTACCGTATTTGGCGTGTGCGGATTTGAGGTAAGCGAAATGCTTTTCAAGCTTTCCCACACCCCGGAAGCGACAAGCTATCAGCACCTGTTCTGCTCACTCTCACCAATGGAGGAAGGCACGCTGCAGCTGTCAGAAGCACTTTTTTCCGTAAACTCTTTCGTCCCCCATTACACAGCGGTAGAAATATCCTCCGCGGCAGGCAGCTTTCACAGCTATCGGCAGACCGGAAAAGAGGGTTACCGCGGATTGCATCAGATCATCGCTCTCTATCCGTCTAATTCCGTCTATGGCTCGGAGCAGTGGGCAGCAGCACTACTGATGCCCACCGGGGAATTGGATGCTTTGCTTTCTGCCAAGAGCCGTAACCTGGTCTTAGGGCTTTTGGTGCTGATGCTTGCCAATATCGCTCTGGCCTCATACATCAGCTATCGCTATATCCGTCCGGTTGCAGAAGCCCTGGAGCAGTTAAAAAAGCCTGTTCCCACAACCAAAACCAAAATTCCCGAAATCGACGACCTGATTGAATATCTGGCTGCCCAGGATGAATTATCCACAACCGGGGAGGCACCCCCTCCTCACATACTTGAGTACCCCGCTATGTATCTGGAATTTGTTAAAAATGTTAAAACACTTTCGGTCGCTGAAAAAACGGTCTTTGATTTATATGTGCAGGGATATACGGCAAAGGAAATTGCGGAACACCTTTGTCTTTCCATTAATACCATTAAAACGCACAACCGCCGTATCTACACAAAGCTAAACGTCACCTCACGCAAGGAACTGATGGTGTATATTCAGATGATAGAGGAGGCGGACAAAAAACAAATCCTCCAATAAGTTTCTTTACAATTCATCGATAATCGTTCGGCAGTAAGCTGAACAACTATGATTTTGTAAAGCTCCTTATTGGAGGAATGCAAATGTCACAGTACTGTTTTAATACCCTTATTCGAATATCTTCACCCTGTCCTCAAGAGGTGCAAACTCCTTCTCGCCGGGCTGTGCCAGAGGATTACCAAAAGGCATCTGAGCCATCAGCCTCCAGCTCTGCGGAAGCTCCCAGGCCCTGTGAACCTCCTCATCGATGAGAGGATTATAATGCTGCAAGGAAGCTCCCAGACCTAGCTCTTCGAAAGCCGTCCATACAGTAAACTGCAGCATTCCGCTGGACTGGAGAGACCATAGCGGGAAGTTCTCTTTATAAAGCGGAAATGCCTCCTGTAAACCTTCCACCACCGCCTGATCCTCAAAGAAAAGAACGGTGCCAAATCCATTTTTGAAGGAATTCACCTTCTCATCTGTCGGTCCGAAGGACTCCGCCGGAACAATCTTCCTCAAAGTTTCACGGACAATCTCCCATAGCCGGTCATGATGTTCTCCTGCCAGTACAACGGCCCTTGCACTTTGTGAATTGAAGGAAGAAGGGACAAATTTCACGCTATGTTCTACTACCTCCCTGACCTTTTCTACGGATACCTTACTGTCCTTTCCGATTGCATAATATGATCTGCGGCTCTCTACCGCCTCACGAAACGTTTTACTCATAATTACTACCTGCCTTTCCTTTGGAATCATTCTAGTTTCTGCATTCCATATTTACTCTATTCTAATTCTGATTACGGATTCATTAAAGAATTCCGTCTTCTCAAGAAGTTAAATTGCTTACAATTTAATTTAATGCTATTTTATTGTGTTTGTCAATAGTTTTATTTGACTTTTATAAAAATATTGTTTAAAATCTAATTGTAAACATTAATCTTAGTAATTTACTTCGTTCCGGATTTTTCCGGATCGATTTAGACATAATAGTTTTATCGATGGAAAGAGAGGCAATCCTATGAATACTTCTTCATCAAATACGAATCCATCCTTGCAGGAGAATACAAACTATGATCTGCTCATGCTGGATAATCAGCTATGTTTTTCCCTGTATGTGTGTTCCAAGGAGATTATCAAAAAATACAAGGCCCTTTTAGAGCCTTTTGGCCTGACCTATACCGGCTACATTATCATGATGGCCTTATGGGAAAGGGACGATATAACCGTTAAGGAGCTGGGCACACGGCTCTATCTGGATTCCGGCACTCTGACTCCAATGCTGAAAAAGCTGGAGGCTCAGGATTATATTAAGCGAATCCGAAGCTCCAGCGATGAACGTAATGTATATATTCAATTAACCCCCCGGGGCCGGGAGTTGAAGCAGGAGGCTCTTATCATTCCAAAGAGCATGATCTGCTGCCTGGATCTTGATCCGGGCTATGCAGGCCAACTTCTGGAAGCACTCCACAAAATGATGAAACGGCTGGAGGATAACGGTGATATTGCCCCAGAGTAGCTCCCTCCGCTATGTTCTTTGAAACAGATTAGTATCCTCCACTATATTCTTTAAGCAGATTATTCCCGGCAGTCTCCGGTCATTCCTGCACCATGACTGCCGGGATATTTTCGTCACATTACTCTGTTTTTAGATAAAGATTAGCCTCATAAGGGCGGAGCTGCTCCCCCTTCTCCCGGTAGTTGGACAGGATTTTCTTAAACCCGGGCTCGGAGGCAGGCCTTCCCTTCACCGATTTCCCGCTGAGATTGCATTCCACATAGAATTCACAGCTTCCCAGGGTACGGTAATAGGTAAAGATATCCTTCTTCCTGCGGTTCACCGTCCGAAAGCTTCCATAGACCAGCGCTTGATGCTCTTTCCGCAGGCGAATTAATCCTTGATAAAAGCTCCATACGGAATCCGGATCTTCTTCCTGTACCTCCACATTCCAATTCTCATAGTCGTCTTCAGCCGAAAGCCAGGGCTCTCCTTCGGTAAATCCCCCATGCTTCTCATTGCTCCACTGCATCGGTGTTCTGGAATGATCCCTGCTGCCGCTCATGACCTTATCCCAAGCCCCCTGTTTTCCCAAAGCAGGAAGGAGCTCTTCATAATAATTGATGCTCTCCACATCCCGAAGCTGCTCTATCGAAGTGAAGTTGTGATTAATGCCGCCGATTTCCTGCCCTTGATAGATAAAGGGAGTTCCCTTCAGCGTCAGCTGTATCATGGCTAACAGCTTGCCAAGCACTGCCCGGACCGCCGGATCAGGGTTTATCTTGGAAATCATCCTGGGATTATCGTGATTTTCATAAAATAGTGACATCCAGCAATTATCGCCATAGTTCTCCATCCAGTCAATCATATAATCCTTCAGATAGTTCAGGTCATACCGGTAATCATCGAAACGCGCATGTCCGGGTGTCTCCAGGTGATCAAAGGAGAACACCATATCCAGCTCTCTCCGCTCCTCTCCCGTCAAAAGCCTGCTCATCTGCATTCCAACCCCGGGTGTCTCACCCACGGTAAAGGCTTCATATGGCTCGAAGGCTTCCCTTCTCAGCTCCTTCAGGTAATCATGAAGTTTGGGACCGTAATAATAGTGCTCGATACCATAATACCCCATCAGCTTGCCAATATTTTCATTTCCCTGGGGCAGGCCTTCCTTCTTCGAGATATAGTTGATGACATCCAGCCGGAAGCCATCCACCCCTTTGGCAAGCCACCAGCGAATCATCGACGCTATCTCCGCACGAAGTTCTTCCTTCTCCCAATTCAAGTCCATCTGCTTCTTCGAAAAAAGATGCAGCCCCCATTCGTCAAGCTCCTCATAATAATTCCAGGCCGGGCCGCTGAAGAAGGAATTCCAGTTATTCGGCTCCTTTCCATCCTTGGATTTATGAAAGAAATAGTAATCATGGTATTTCGAATCTTTATCCTTTAATGCCTCACGAAACCAAAGATGCTCATCCGAGGTGTGATTCACCACCAGATCCATAATAAGGCGCATTCCTCTTTTATGAACCGCCTCCAGCAGAAGCTGAAAATCCTCCATGGTGCCAAACTCCTGCATAATCGCTTGATAATCCCTGATGTCATAACCATTATCATCATTGGGAGAATCATAGATGGGAGACAGCCAGATTGCATCCACTCCCAACCTCTTCAGATAATCGAGCCTGGATAGAATCCCCCGGAGATCTCCGATACCATCCCCATCGGAATCCTGAAAGCTCCTTGGATAAATCTGATAAAACACCGCCTCCTTCCACCATGCCCTGCTAATGTCCCCCTGTCTGAACACAGGAGTATCGTCTTCACTGTTCAGCAGATCCAGGAAGGTCTGAAAAAACTCCTCTCCCAGGACTCTCTTTGTAATCCCTGCTACCGTCTTCAGCTTCATATTTCCGACCACCGGATTCGTGAGAAGACTTTCCTTTTTATTCATCTGAAGCAATAGCTTGTATAATATATCATGACCGATGGGATTTTTATAGATCTCCTTAATCTTGCTCTGAAAACCCAGATACTTGCTCATAATAAATCTCCTTTCTGCCAAAACATCTTATTCGCCATTTTCCGCTCCCTCCGATCTTATAATCAGGTCGTTGCTCCTATGGTTATTCTAACTCCAAATACTTGAATTATCAACCTGTTTCCTCCATTTCAACCAGAATATTCCGATATGGAGAAACCCGCCCGGCTCATTGAAAATTTCTTCTACATGGATTAAAATAGAGGAGAAATAGAGATACTTCATCTGATTACAAAGAAAGGCGGTGAGGTCTATTACTACGGCACAGAAAAGAGAATTTATCCGTATTCTTTATGAGTTTCTGCGCCAGGAAACGGTCCTGGAGATGGGAAGGTTTATTCAGCACGGCAATACCACCACCTTGGCCCACTGCTTTGCTGTGTCATATTACAGCTATCGCCTGGCTCTCTTCCTGCCGGTAAGTTTTAATTACAGGAGCATCATACGCGGAGCCATGCTCCACGATTTTTATCTCTATGACTGGCATATCCCTGACCGCAGCCATCGGCTGCACGGATTTGTCCATCCCCGCTTTGCTTTAGATAATGCAAGACAGTACTTTGAGCTTAATTCCGTGGAAGAGGATATCATACTCAAGCATATGTGGCCCCTGACTTTAAGCGCCGTTCCCCGCTGCCGGGAAGCTCTGCTGGTATGTGCAGTCGATAAATTCTGCTCTCTGGCGGAGACCTTATATCTTCCAATTCTTCCGAAAAATATACTATGCGGATTTCTTAACACTTAGAGATTGGTCTGCTGTTATGAAGCTAACACCGGCATAAAATTGAGATGCCCCCCTTGCAATAAACAGTTAAATACAACCGGTTATCGCAAGGGGAGCATTTTATAACCCCTGCACTTCCAACCCAAACTATGTTCAGGCTATGTTTTAAATTATCCTGTCATCGAAAAGAGCCTGGTCCTCAGTAAAGGAATTTCATTGAATTTTCTTGAGTATTCAATATTGCATGACAGCCAACCGGTAAAATCCCATGGTTTTCTCCATGTCCGAAATCGTCGCAATATGCAACAGGGATACTGTGTGCTTCTCCAAACCTTTTCAGTCTTCCCATCAATTCCTCCGAAATTGTATCAGAATAATTGCCAAACAGCAATCCCGCCACATTTTTCATAAAACCGCTTTGCTCAATATGTGATAAAAGCATACTGACAGCCGCCACACAACTGAATTTATCGCGGTCCTCCAAAAACAAAATATACTTTTTATTTTTATCGATTTTTAGATACGGGCTATTCACAGATAAAGCAAAATTCCATAAATATCCTCCTATTAAAAGTCCCTCACAACTTCCCTCAGTAAGAGAATGCCACACACTATTACTTACAAAGAGTTCAGCATTTCGAAATACTAAATGCGAAAAAAACTGTTTGATAGTGTAATTGCTCAAATTCTCGAAATTACCCGGAGTTTGTCCATAATAAGTAATCAGACCTGTCTTTGAGTAAATGGCATTAAGAATTGAGGTTCCATCGCTGTAACTTAAAAATAATTTTGGATTCTTCTTAATGTTTTCATAATCGATATGAGGAAGCAAATCAACGCTGCCGTATCCGCCGCCAAAAAATATCAATTTGACCTCTTCGTCCGATACCATTTGATTTAAGTCATCCGCACGCTCAAACTCGCTCGCTGAATAACCGTAGGTATCTTTGTAAATATTATTGCCTGTTTTTACTTTAAATCCCTGTTCTTGAATACCAGCAATAATATTTTTATAACGTTCCTCAGAAGCAATATGGCTTGGTGAAATGATTCCAATGGTATCACCAACATTTAATTTTTCAGCCCACATTAAAGCAGCCCCTTTCGACTCGATTATGGATCGTCATACGTTTAATACTCAGAATTACAAATGCAGTTTCTCCTCAAAGCCCAGCATCAGATTCATATTCTGGATTGCCGCACCTGAGGCTCCTTTTCCCAGGTTATCAATGCGGGTCAGGATCAATGCTGTGCCTTTGGCGTCATTTCCGAAGACAAATAGCTCTGCCTTATTCGTATCATTGCAGGCAGTAATATCTACGGCACCGTCAAACAGGCAGGCTTCTTCCTGATACGGCATAACAGAGACAAATTCCTGTCCGGCATAGTGCTCAGCCAGCAGCTCATGAATCTCCCCGGCGGTCAGCTTCTGTTTCAATAGCTTCGTATGGAGGGGAAGCATTACCGCCAGACCCTTATAATTATTACCAAGGATAGGAACAAACAGAGGCTCCTGCATAAGCCCTGCATGGAGTGCCATTTCCGGAAGATGCTTATGATTAAGGCTTAATGCATAAGGTCTCGGCGCCTTGGCATAATTATTCCTTCCCTGTTTGGCCTCATACTTCTCAATCAGGGCCTTACCGCCACCGCTGTATCCGGTCAGGCTCTGGCAGGTTACCGGATAATCCGGTGCAAGAACTCCGCGGCTAACCAGCGGATAGGCCGACAGGAGAAATGCAGTGGCATGGCAGCCCGGATTACTGACTCTCTTGCTGTTGTTTACTGCTTCCCTGTGCGCCATTGACAGTTCCGGAAGCCCATAGGTCCAACCCGAAGCCGTCCGGTGGGCAGTGCTGGCGTCTATTATCCTGGTGTCCGGATTCTCCACCAAAGCCACCGCCTCCCTGGCCGCATCATCCGGCAGGCATAGAAATACAAGCTCCGCTTCATTTAGGCATCTGGCCCGCTCCCTGGGATCCCTCCGCTTCTCATGTTGCGCCTCTATAATCTCAATCTCAGGGTATAAACTTAATCTCTCATGAATCTTCAGTCCTGTGGTTCCGGATAATCCGTCGACAAATATTTTCTTTTTCATGGGCCACCTCGTTATCAATGTATATTTATTCATATTTTTATATTAATATACATCTGTTTCTAAGCCCTGTCAACCACTATTTTCTCCTTTGGAAGGTCTTTGCCTGCCTCCGAAGCCTGCTTTCAGAAAATATTATGCAGCTCTTAGAAGCTCCGAATGATATCCTCGTTTATAGTCTTCAGCAGTTCCACCGCCAGCTTAACCGCATTCTCATAATCATAATAGGTTGAGATACCATAATGAGTATGCGCATAACGAACCGGAACGCCAATAACAATCGTTGGAATTCCATGATTGGAAAGATGGATCACCGAGCCGTTGGTAGATCCGCCTGCCCTTACCGCCTCCTGAACAGGGATATCACGCTCCCTGGCCAGATCCAGTGCGAAGCGCTGGAACCGGGGATTGGTAATCATTCTGGAATCAATGTGACGAAGCATCGGCCCTTTTTTGATAGCAGTCTGTATCTCATGCCCTTCCGCACTGGTATCGTCCGCAGGACAGCCCTCGAACACAATGGCGATATCCGGCTTGATCACCCGCGTTGTGACCACACTTCCCCTGGCTCCCACTTCTTCCTGGGAAGCAATCCCCGCCACCACATCTACGGCCAGCTCCTCCTGCTCCAGTGCCCTCAACGTTGCAATCACTCCGGCGCAGCCAAGACGGTTATCAAAAGCCTTTCCCATCATAACATCATTCTTTTCATCATATTCAAAATCCGCACAGGGCACCACAGGCTCGCCGATCCTGAGTTTATACCGCGTTACCGCCTCTTCCCGGGAGGTTGCTCCCACATCAATGGTCATTTGCTTAATATCGATGGCCGCATGCTTCTCCTGCTCACTCATATAGTGGGGAGGTTTGCTTGTTATGATCCCCGGAATATATTCATAGTCCGCATTTCGCACCCACACCTTATGCGCCGGAATATTATTGCCCACCCAGCTGCCCAGGGGGATGATCTGCAAAGTTCCGTTGGGACGGATGGAATGCACCATAAACCCTACCTCATCGCTGTGTGCATCCAATTGTACCACCGGACGGCTGCCCTTGTTCTCTTTGCGATAAATAAACAGATTGCGGAGCGTATCTTCTTTTATCTCGCCCAACCCTTCACTGTAGTGACGGAGCAGTTCAACCGCCTGATCCTCAAAGCCGGCTACTCCCATTGCATTTGACAGCCTGCGTATCATATTCATATTTGTGTCTTTACTTAATAAATTCATGCTATCGCTCTCCATTCCTTATATTCTCAGCCCAGAGCTGCATGCTCACAAGCAAGCTTGCAGCATCCTCACTACGCTTTTTATTATATCACTTTCTATGTAAACTAACATTACATCCTGTCACCTGGTATCTGCTGCCTACCGGAAGATCACCACAATAACTGCTCCGGCAAAAATCAATATGGCAGACAAGCTTCGCTTTCTTCTCTCCTGCTCCCCGAATATCATGCCGCCGATAACGGTAGTCAGGACGATATTCAGCATAGTAAGGGTTTTGACATAGGTCTGCCCGGATGCCAGGGAGCTGAGACTTTGAACAGCAAGCATCTGAAACAGGAATTCTCCTGCCCACAGGCTCGCCTGCAGGATCAGATGCCGATCCGCAAGTACCACCTTCTTTGTCCTGGTTCTTACCACCCCATACATTAATACCGCCGAAACTATGGTCCATAAAAGGGAATAGGTGATGGCCGAGGATGCACCAATTGCCAGTTTGTCCATTGAGGTGGTCAATCCCAGCATAGCCGCCGAAAACAGCATCCACAAGCTGGCTTTCTTCATCCGCAGCCTTCCTCCCTGCAGATTAATCATAAATGCTCCTGCAGACACCAACCCGATCCCCAGCAGAGCCAAGATCCCCGGCAGCTCCTGATACAGAAGCATACTCCACAGAACTACGAAGATCGGAACACATCCAAGCCAAGGTGTGGTAAGAGACAGGTCTTCTGTTTTAATCAATCTCAAGCGGATTAAGGTAGCAACTGCGGTGATTACTACCGTAAGCCCGGTAACCCCTGCAAAAACCGGCAAATTGCTTATTCCAATTCTCCCCTGCAAAGCATTTCCCGGAAGAAAATTGCCGGGAGCGGCAAGAAGCAGAAATATAATGCTTCCGTAAAATCTTGTGGCAAAGCTGACCATCTCCGGTGATTGTCTGACATACTTCTTAATATAAAGCTCACGAAGGCTTACAAATATACCGGATAGGATCGCATATATAATCCATAAATCCATTCTGATATTTTCTCCAATTCATACTTTTGTTCATTAATAATCAAGCAGTCCCTTAAGATACGTTCTTTCTTCTGCATACCAGAAGTCAGGAATGTTCAGATCATTCCTTCTCTCCAGCCGCCGCACCGCCTGCTCCTTCATTCTGCGATAATATTGAAAGGCTGTCGCTGCCGTTTCTTCCTGCCGGTATACCTTCCACATTCCGCATAAGAGATAGTTCCTGCCCTTGTTCTTTATGAAACCTGTCACGTCTGCAAGGGGATATCCAAGAAAAATTCCGATCTCATGGGGAAAGTCATCTGCCTCCCAATAACTGTGATACCGATAACCCAGCCGCATCAAAGCACCTTCCAGCAAAACTCTTCCTCCGCTGCCATCTCCCCCTCCGCCGTATTCACTATACTCTTGACATACGCTGCCTGTGCTGTATTCCCTGTCTTGAATATATTTACCATATCCACAGGATGCCAGAAAATTCTGCCGCTGTTTTACCTCAAGTGCCTGGCGCAGCAGCGGCTCATAATATAACAGCAGGTAGATTCTGCCGCAGGTTTCCTGCAAAGGAAGATAATTGCATTCAAAGCAACTCAGATATTCCCCCAGAAGGGCGAAGAAACGGTTCGTATTCCCTATTAAGGCTTTATTTACTGTAACAAGGACCGACGGCTTTGCTTTTAACAGCGTCGGCATACACTGATTTGCCAGCAGACCGCGAATATACTCCTCTGCCCGGTCTGCCCTCTGTCCTGTGCCGGCATATATCATAACGAAGTGGCTTCCTTTCTAATATGATATCGCTAGCATATGTAATTCCAAGCATTTGCATTCAGCCGGAAGAGTATCAGCCTTCGGCTTCCTCTATGTATGCGTCCAGCAACTCAGACATCCAACTGTCTAAACCAGGAAATTCATAACCGGCTTGCTCCGCCTTCTGCGTATTCAGAGAAAATCCCTCGCTGCCGTTATAAGGAGCTTCCTCTCCGTCAGGAGTAAGAACCGGCTTTTTGCCTGTTCTGGCCTCCACATAATCAAAAACCTTCTGCAAAGTTATCGTCCCCGTGCTGCAGGCATTGACCGGCCCTTCCAAGTCAGATTCCGCAAGCCAGGCCAAGAACTCCCCTGCCTGTTCTGCTTTGATAAATGCAATTTCCGCCTTCGGATTGTCCACCCTCATGGGCATTTCCCTCAGGACATGCTCCACATAAAAATACAAACGTTTCGTATAATCATCCGTACCAACTACATAGGGGAAACGGACTGCCGCAGAGGAAATTTCCGGATAGGCCTGAAACAAGGCACATTCTCCCTGGCGCTTAATCTCGTCATAGGGATACTCCTGCCTTGTACACCACCGAAGCGGATAGGACAGCGGCTGAAAGTCCTCTTCCTTCGTCCCCATTCCAAGTTCCCCATAGACCGACACACTGGAGGTCAGAATATAACGCCTGCACTTTACTGCATCCAGAAGATATTTTACCTCCAAAGAACTGTAAGCGATATTATCACATACCACATCATAGTTATAACCATCGGCATTATCGCAAAAAGCCTTCCTTACCGCCTCTTCTTCCATCCGGTCAACAGCAATCCTCCGGACACGGCTGCCAAATCCATCCCTTGCATTTCCTCTTGTTGCAATGGTCACCTGATGGCCGTTCCTCAATAATGCCTCTACCATATGAACACCAAAAAATCTGGTTCCTCCAATCACCAATACCTTCATAATAACCTTATCACATCTCCTTTTCCCTGAGCTTATTCAACTCCTGCTTTTTACGGTTGATATGGCGTACCTTTGCCCTTGGATAATATTTATCGCATTTCTGGCAATACCCGTGGTGGTTTGCCTCTCTTCCTTTGGCACATTCCCCCATTGCCTTGTAATGTATACAGACAGTCTCTCTTAACTTTGCCATCTACTTCCCTCCATACTTAAGCAGGCCAATCCGCCTGTCTCAAAATTTACGCAGCAAGCCTTTATCCATATCGTATCACCATCACTTAATAATGTAAAGGGCTCCGTTTTGCACTTCTTTCATGTGGAATAATTTATCCCATCGTTCTAAATAACAAGTCATTTAAACTAATGATTTTGCTGCCTTTACTTTCATAATAGCGCAGCATTTCTTCAATTTTCCTTTTATCATAACTTGTAATGCAATCCGATAATACATTAACGCTATAATTTGCTTTGCATAAGTTGTAACAGGTTGATTTAACACAAGCAACAGCATCTGCTCCTGTTATGTAGAAATCACATATTTCATTTTTACTGATAAAGTCTGTAAATTCTTCACTGCTTAATGCATTTCCTTTGTATTTTGTAAAAATATTTTCTGATACTATTTTCAAGTCTGAAGCTAATTCAGACCCATATGTATTGGGTTTAAAAGTCCTCGTACCGGCTGATAAATTTTCATGCCTTATATAAATAACATGAATATTATGATTGACTGCCAAATCAACGGCTTTATTGACATTTCCAATAATACCCTTGTAATTTTTTGTTATATCATTTTGAATATCAATGATTACTAAGGCTTTTTTCTGCATCGTGTCCCCTCCTGATAGGTAATTTGATTTGTCTGCGTTTTTATTGTACGATGCAATTGTTGACAACAGTATGGCAACAATTTGTAATGATAAAAATTTTGAAGGCGGCTATCAGATGAAAGTAGACAGGCTTGTTAGCATTATTATGAT
>JAFAGA010000063.1 GCA_023423045.1 Bacillota bacterium
TGAGTATTCCGGGTGTTTTTGAACCGCCAATCCGGTTGCATGATACCGCTATTCCGGAATGACCGATACTGATATTCCGGAGGCAGAATACCAACATTCCGGTTAACGATACCGCTGTCCATGTAAAATAGTGAGTTCTCCTTTATACTGTATCTATGCGCTTTATAGCGTAAATACAGTTGAAGGAGGTCGCAATTATGACCAAATATCGTGAGATTATCCGGCTTGCCGGATTAAATCTCAGCCAGACTAACATTGCGCTCAGTTGTAATGCATCCAAAACCACAGTCAACAAGGTTCTTAAAGCAGCAAGAGAAAAGAACATTGTGTGGCCTGATTCCACCGGACACTTTTGAGCCACCTGTCCGGACTTTGAGAGCCACCATTCCGGTTCTCCAGAGCCGGTGGTTCCGGTAATTCAGAGCCCATTTATAGGCTCTATTACATAAATTCCTTTATACTGTAGGTACGCACCGAATGGTGTGAATACAGTTAAAGGAGGTCACACATATGACCAAGTATCGAGAAATCCTACGGCTAAAAAGCCTTGGATTCAGTGAGCGAAACATTGCAGCTAGTTGCGGTGTTTCAAGAAATACGGTCGCCAAAGTAACAAAGCGAGCTGATGAATTACATATCAACTGGCCACTCGACTTTGATATGACCGATCACGCCCTTGATGAGCTTATGTTTCCCAAGGACAAATCAGCAACAAATAAACGTATGCCTGACTATGACTACATCCGGAAAGAACTTCTCCGGAATGGAGTCAACAAAAAACTTCTGTGGGTGGAATACTGCGAGGAATGCCGTATGAACGGCAATGATCCTTTGATGTATTCTCAGTTCTGCTACTACATTCAGAAGAACGAGGAAAAACGCAGAGCCGCCATGCATATCCCACGCAATCCCGGTGAGCAGGTTGAAGTTGACTGGGCAGGTGATCCTGCTCACATCATCGACCCTGATACCGGTGAAATCATAGAGGCATGGCTTTTTGTTGGGGTTATGACTTACAGCCAATACACGTTTGCAGAAGCCTTTATCAATGAACGCACAAACAACTGGATAAAAGCTCATAATCACATGTATCAGTTCTTTGGCGGCGTTGCACCTATGCTGGTATCCGATAATTGCACAACTGCAGTAAATCATCAAAAAAGCACATGGTATACTCCGGCACTGAACATGACCTATCATGAGATGGCAGAACATTACAATGTAGCCATTCTTCCGGCAAGAGTCCGGAAACCCAAAGATAAACCAAACGTAGAAGGTTCTGTTGGAAAGATATCCACCTGGATCACAGCAGCCCTCCGAAATGAACAGTTTTTCTCGTTAGCAGAACTGAATACTGCAATAAAGGGAAAACTGACTGCTTACAATGCTCGTAAATTCGAGAAAAAAGAATGTAGCAGGCTTGGTTTATTTCTTGGGGAAGAAATGCCATTACTGGCTGCATTGCCTGCTACACCTTTTGAACTGTGTGAGTGGAAACAAGCCACTGTTCAGTTCAATTATCACATCGCACTAGAAAAAATGTATTATTCTGTGCCTTATCAGTATATCAAAAATAAGGTCGGTGTGCGTATAACAGAAACAACAATTGAAATATTTTATAATCACAATCGGATTGCCTCACACCGGCGTCGCTATGGACGTCCGGGCCAGTATTCCACGGTAACGGAACATATGCCGGAAGATCACCAGAAATATCTGGAATGGAATGGCGACCGCTTCCGCAGATGGGCAGATTCGATTGGAACTAATACAAGTAACGTAGTTAATGCAATACTTACCTCCGGCAGGGTGGAACAACAATCCTACCGTAGCTGTATGGGACTATTAAAACTGGCAGAAAAGCATTCACCAGCCAAACTGGAAGCTGTATGTGCCAAAGCACTAACCTTCAGTTCAAGCCCAAGCTACAAAAGTATCAAGAACCTTCTGGTTGCAATGAAAGATGAGCCAGAAACGTTCCCATCCGATACAGGATTCGCTGAAAGCAACAAACCACATGGCATCACAAGAGGTGCCCGATATTACGGAGGTAAAAATCTATGATAAATCAAAGTACGATTGATAAACTTATTGAAATGCGCCTGACTGCTATGGCTGATGCATTCCGAATCCAGATGAATGACACTTCCATGAAGGAAGTTCCTTTTGAGGATCGTTTTGGTATGCTGGTTGATGTTGAATATACCAACCGTAAGAATAACCGTTTAAAAAGGCTCATACGGAGCGGAGGTCTTGAACAGCCCGATGCCAGCATTTCAGCAATTGATTATACATCAGGAAGAAAGCTTAACAAGTCACTTATTACCCGGCTAGCAACATGTGAATACATCACGGAACACCGGAACATCTTTATTACCGGAGCAACCGGAAGTGGCAAGACATATATGGCCTGTGCTTTTGGTATGGAAGCCTGCAAGCAGTATTATACAGTAAAGTATGTCCGTCTTCCGGATCTTCTGCTGGATTTGCAGTCAGCCAAAGCAGATGGAAACTTTGCCTCAGTACTCAAGAAGTATACGAATCCGGTATTGCTCATCATAGACGAATGGCTACTTCTGAAACTAATAGAACCAGAGGCCCGTTATCTTTTTGAATTAATTCATAAAAGACGCAAGAGATCATCTACGATTTTCTGCTCACAGTATCAGGAAGCCGAATGGTATCAGCAGATCTGTGGTGGAGAAAGTACTCTCGCAGATGCCATAATGGATCGTATTTCGTACGACTCATATAAAATCGATATTGAAAGCATTGACCCAACCAAGGATCTTTCTATGCGAGAGGTCTATGGATTGGATCCGGCACAGTCAAAGTAACTTATAAACCAAGTGGCTCCGTTAGTCCGGACAGGTGGCTCACGCCACACCGGACTGGCGGCTCTGCCGCACCGTAATAATCATGTGGCCCTTGGATCAGAAGCTGACAGATGATGTCTTGGCTAAAATGCTGTTTCCGGAGGAGGAGCAAACTGCCGTTGCCTCCAATAAGCGAATGCCGGATTATGACCACATTCGCAAGGAACTTCTCCGTAACGGAGTTAACAAAAAGCTCCTGTGGACGGAATACCTGGAGGAATGCCGCCTCGCAGGCAACGAGCCACTCATGTATTCCCAGTTCTGCTATTACATTCAGCAGGATGAGCAGAAGCGGCGCGCTACGATGCATATCAACCGCAAACCCGGAGAACAGGTCGAGGTCGACTGGGCAGGAGATCCGGCCCATCTCACCGATCCGGATACCGGTGAGAGCATCAATGCATATCTTTTCGTCGGGGTCATGACATACAGCCAGTATCCGTATGTCGAAGCATTTGTTGATGAAAAACAGCCATCATGGATCGCCGCACATGTCCATATGTATGAATACTTTGGCGGCGTTGCAAAAATCCTCGTCCCGGATAACTGCCGTACTGCAGTTGACCACAACAAAGGCTGGAAAGACCAGCGGATCAATGCAGTCTATCAGGGGATGGCAGAACATTATGGCACTGCCGTTATCCCCGCCCGCGTCCGGGCTCCGAAGGATAAGCCAAATGCTGAGGGCTGCGTGGGTAACATCTCCACTTGGATCACGGCAGCTCTGCGCGATGAACAGTTCTTTTCCATCGGTGAACTTAACCGGGCTATCCGCCAAAAGCTGGAGGCCTTCAGTCGACGCCCTTTCCAGAAAAAAGAGGGCAGCCGATATGAGATCTTCCGCAACGAAGAACTGCCACTGCTGATGCCTTTACCTACTGCCCCGTATGAACTGGCGGAATGGAAACAAGCCACCGTCCAGTTCAATTATCACATATCCTGCTCTGGAATGCTATACTCGGTTCCGCATGAATATATAAAACGCAAGGTTGATGTACGGGTCACCGGTACGACGATTGAGATATTTTATAGTAATAACCGTATTGCCTCCCACCGCCGTCTCTACGGTCGCAAGGGGCAGTACAGCACCATTACCGAGCATATGCCGGCCTCCCATCAGCAGTATCTGGAGTGGAACGGCGACCGTTTCCGCAAATGGGCGGAACGGATCGGCACCGGCACATACCAGGTAGTGGATGGCATCCTTAACTCCAAACGTGTGGAACAACAGTCCTACAGGAGCTGTATGGGCCTTCTGAAGCTTGCTGACAAGTATTCTGTCGACCGGCTGGAGGCAGCCTGTACAAAGGCCCTCTCCTTCACCGCCACGCCCAGTTACAAGAGCATCAAGAACATCCTTGATACCGGCAACGACAGGGCATCGCCATCGAACAAAGGGCTGGCACCTGATGCACAGGTCACATCCACACAGAACAGCCATGCGCTCACCCGAGGCGCTGATTACTATAGGAGGTAAGGACCATGACCATTCAAAGTACAATGGATAAACTGATCGAAATGCGCCTGACAGCCATGTCAGATGCGTTCCGTATACAGATCGATGACCCTAAAATGAAAGAGGTTGCCTTCGAAGACCGCTTCGGGATGTTGGTCGATGTTGAGTACAGCAACCGGAAGCACAACAGCTTAAAGCGCCTGATCTGCAATGCCGGGTTTGACCAGCCGGAGGCTCATCTTTCCGATATTAACTATACATCCGGCCGCAGACTCAACCGGGTATTAATCGAGAGGCTCGCAACCTGTGAGTACATCACAGAACACAGGAACCTCTTTATCACAGGTGCCACGGGCAGCGGCAAGACCTATCTGGCCTGCGCATTCGGCATGGAGGCATGCAAGCAGCGTTTTAAGACCAAATACATTCGTCTTCCTGACCTTCTCCTTGAACTGGAGATGGCACGAAGCGACGGCACTTACAAAAAAGTACAGGCCAAGTATGCGAATCCCGTTCTTCTTATCATAGATGAATGGCTCCTGCTGAAGCCGACAGAATCAGAACAGCATGACATCCTGGAACTGCTGCACAGGAGACGCCGGAATTCTTCCACAATCTTCTGCTCACAGTATGACTCAAACGGATGGTATGACCAGCTTGGCGGAGATGACAGCCCTCTTTCCGAGGCCATTCTCGACCGCATCAAGCATGATGCCTATAAGATCAATATCATTCCAACAGACCCGACAAACTACCGGTCTATGCGGGAGGTATACGGATTAGATCCGGCATTAAGCGAGTAAACTCGCACAAAGCAGCTTATTAACGGTATCCCTGTTCCGGTCTAGCGGTATTGTCTGACCGGAACAGCGGTATCCGTTCCTTCGGAACACCGGTACAATTTCATAAGAATATACAAAGCCTGTGAATGATGGACAGGTGCGCTTCTGTTACAACAGAAAAATAGATTTCAACACCATATAAATATTTTTATTACTTTTCTAAAAAGTTTGTAGGGATTTTGTTTTCTTGTGCGTTATTAAAGTGGAACTACAACTTAGCAGAACTTGTGTTATTGTAAAATTCAGCACTTAAATCCCTGGCAAATAGTTAAACTTATGAAAGGAGTGATTCCATGGGATAATAGTTCATAATATAATAAAAAAGTGAATATGAGTCCTCTCGATACACTGAGGGTAAACTTATTACTATTACTTAGCTAAATATATCAGAAGTTGTATCGTAAACGCTCCATAGTGGGTGCGTAGACCCTATCCCATAAATTTGAGATAATAGGCTAACCGATCAAAAAAGTTGAGGCTTAACTTTTTTGACATCCATAGGAGGAAAAGTCTATGAACTCAACAACTTCTTTAGTAGCTAGGCAATATCGACTTCAGGAATGGGCTGATCAGATACGTGACTGTCAAAACAGATCCTCTGGACTGTCTGTCAATGAATGGTGTAGTCAGCATGAGATTACCCCTGCGAATTATTACTATCGCTTAAGGGAAGTACGAAAAGCTTGTCTTGATCATATTTCACATGATGCTATACCGCAAACCATTGTTCCAGTTCCAGTGGAATTGATGATAAGTGATTCACAATCCACCGCGGGATCAGGATTAGAAGTTTCAGTAAATAACATTTGCATCCATGTAACCAACGGGACTACCCCAGAACTACTAAGGATGGTGCTGCAGGTGGCTGTCGATGTTAAATGATGCAACCTGCTTTAAAACTATTTATATCGTGACTGGGTACACTGATTTAAGAGCTGGTATGGATTCATTGGCGTCTATCGTGGAATCAAAACTTGGGAGTAACCCATTTGTGCCAGATACTCTTTATCTCTTCTGTGGAAGAAGAACGGATCGCATCAAAGGACTGGTATGGGAATCGGATGGACAACTTCTGTTATACAAAAGATTGGAGCAAGGAAGTTTTCAATGGCCTCGCTCTGAGTCTGAAGTAAAAAGCCTGACACAGCAACAGTTTCGTTGGCTGATGGAAGGGCTTACCGTTACTCCTAAGAGGTCCGTAAAGCAAGTGGAACCGCCCGAATATTTAGCATGACACTTGTTAAAAACAGAGAAATTTTTTCGCTGATTTCATGATTAATTATCCATGCAAATGTAGCCGTTCCATGCGGTTTTGATACCGCTACGAACTTACAATAAAAGCATTCTTCGATTGTAATTCCACAATCATCTTTTCCAAAGCCTGTGATTCAATGGCTCTTCAGCAGTCACACAGAGGCGAATAACTTATAGGCATTATGCCGAAGCCAGAGTTTTGAGGAATTCGCATTATTTTATACCTTCTGTTATAATAGAACCAGGAAAGGATGGGTTCTATATGGCGATCACGTATACAGAGGAACAACTGAATAAGTTTGACAAGGATACCATCGTTCAGCTGTTTCTTGCTCAGCAGTCCCAGCTGAATGATATCGATAAAAAGCTTCAGCTTGTGTTGGAACAGATCGCTGTAATGAACAACCACCGATTTGGAAAATCCTCTGAAAAGCTCGATACCACGCATCAGATCGCTTTTATGGAAACGGATGGTCAAATCGTATTCTTTAATGAAGCAGAAGCGATTGCTTCCCTAACAGAATATGATGAGGATGAACCCGCAAAGCAAAGAGCGAAAAAAGTGAAGGGCAAGCGAGCTCAGGATATCAAAGATCTTCCAGTAGTCCCGGTAAATCACATGATGTCGGAAGAAGAACTCGTCTCTGAATTCGGTAGGGACGGATGGTACCAGCTTGAAGATGAGATCTACAAGCGTTATAAGTTTACTCCTGCGAAGGTTGAGATTGAAGAACATCATGTAGGTGTTTACAAATCTAAAAAAGACAATCACTTTAAGAAGGCTGAGCATCCGGGATATCTACTGAGGAACAGTTTAGTGTCAGCTTCTCTTGAAGCAGCAATCATAAATGCAAAGTATGTAAATGCCATACCTCTCTATCGTCAGGAGCAAGAGTTTGAACGATATGGAGTGAACATCACCCGAGGTGAAATGGCTCATTGGACCATCCTTTGTGCAGAACGTTACTTATCGATTCTGTATGACTATCTGCATAAAAAGATTTATGAGTACCATGTATTGCAGGCAGATGAGACCCCTGTACGTGTGACAAAGGAAAACCGTACAGAAGGAGACAAGCATTACATGTGGGTCTATCGTACCGGAAAAATGTATCAGGATCAACAGATCGTCCTCTATGAATATCAGCCCACAAGAAAGGCTAGCCATCCAAGGGAATTTCTCAGGAATTTCCAGGGCATCTGTGTGACCGATGGATATCAGGTCTACCACACACTCGAAAAAGAACGTGAAGACCTGAGGATTGCGGGATGTTGGGCTCATGCGAGACGTAGGTATGACGAAGCCGTGAAAGCATTGCCCAAGGAAAGGCAAAAGAAATCACTTGCTTATCTCGCATTGAAACAAATCCAGGCTATTTACAGAGAAGAAAACAAACTCTGTGACATGCCACCCAAAGAACGACTGAAACATCGCCAGCTGACGGTAAAGCCTCTGGTAGATGCTTATTTTACATGGGTAAAACAGAATGAGGGCAAGGTTCAAGCGAAAAGTAAAACGCACGAGGGTTTTACTTACTCCATCAATCAAGAGAAATATCTGAAAGTATTTCTTGAAGAAGGTGAAGTTCCAATGGATAATAATTCCGCTGAACAATCAATTCGCTCTTTCTGTGTAGGAAAGAAAAACTGGATGATGATAGATACAATTGCAGGTGCGGATTCCAGTGCTATTATTTATAGCATAGCAGAGACAGCGAAAGCGAATCATCTGAAGCCTTATGATTATTTTGAACATCTTCTATCGGAGATCCCGAAGCATCTGGATGAAAAAGACAACAGTTTCTGTGAGGACCTGCTCCCTTGGTCAGAAAAGCTTCCGAGTCATTGCAGAAAATCAATTTAAAATGCGCCGCTCATAAGAGCGGTTAGCTTTATGGGAGTACCCACTATGGAGCGTTTACGTTGTATCTTGAAGTGCCAACATTTGATTCCCAATTATGATTTAAAAGGAGTACGCTATGAAAAAAAAGAAAACCGTAAATTGTAGAAACATAATAGCTCTTATGCTTATTTTTCTCTTACTAATATGTACAGCTTGTACAAAAAAACAAAATGAGCCTAAACCACAGGTCGACGACACTCCCTTAGAGCAAGGAGCACAAAACACATCATCAACGCCGGATACCATACAACTAAATTTTTTTGATCAGGATTTTTCTGATATACCCCTTAGTTTATTGGACGATAGTCAGATAGGGAGTATTGTTAACTCAACAAAAATTGATGATATGGTCATATCCGCTCAATATATCCCAAAACAGTTCAATGAAGAAAATCCCGAAGGTTATACCTATTCTTATATTGAAGTTTCCGGGATAAAATATGCTTTGTCACGTTCTCTTGGCGAGACTTGGTATGATTTAACGAAAACAACGTTGGCTGAAACGGATACGGTTTATATAACAAATGAGCTGCGTGGCGCGAGCTACGGTGTCACGATCTTTATTGTAATAAAGGAAAAGACACCGTATATTATTTCGGAGATTGAAGGATTTGCTCAAATTAGCGATATAGATGAAAATGGCACAAATGAAGTCGTCTCTGCTGTAGGCACTGTACCTGATACTTCAATTTATCTTTTCGATTTTGATAAACAAAAAGTTAATATCGCTGATATTAACGAACAATCAGGTGCTGAATATTCAATGTACGATGCTACAACGAACACTTTTAGCTTAGCCTTTGAAGCTAATCAAAATCCGGTGACTTATATTTATGAGACAAATGAGCAGTTACGAGAGGAAAAGAAGAAAGATTAAGAAGGAGTTAAATAAAGGTTGTTATTGACAAGTATATCACATATTTGCTTTAGTTTCCCTTAGATTAATGAAATTATATTATTGTCCAATTAAAGTATGTAAATATCAATTAAGGAGTCTTTACATGAAAAAAAGTATTTTAAATCTGCATTTATCTTTGCTCATGATTCTATCTGTTTAAACTGGTTGTATGCAAGGGAAAACGTCTTACAATACAATGAAAGGATTAGAATTAAGCACTATTACTCCACAAGATTCTAAATCAGAAGATATGAATCAGAATAACATAGAAAACAGTAACGAGTCTCTTTGGGCACAGCCAATTGAAGAACACGGGCAGCTTTTTTCTGGATTGAACTTGGATGGAATTGGAGATCATGATGATGAGGCGTATGTAAGTCTTTATGTCTGGGATCATAATGGATTTTATAGATATGATGTTTCAGAACTTGTAGTACGGATTAAGTTTGGTACTGGTGATACAACGGCACATATCGAGCATGAAGTTGGCAGCTATCAATTTTATGAAACAGACCCATTTCCATCGGTTGTAGAGCGTCTAAACACAACTGGAGAAGTGCCTATATTATCTGCAGATGGCGAGAAATTATATGAAGGGAGTCTCATATTAGGAACCACCATTACAGATATTGATAATAAACCGATGCAAGGCATTGTCCTTCATTCGTCAGGTGATGGATATAGTGGTCCTATAGGTGGCCGAGAAAGTCAAACCATCTATTGGAATGGAAAAGGGTGGATCGTTTTGGAGCGATCAGAATCAAAATATAATTAAAAAAGTCTTGCTTCCCTTCTACAGAGGGGGAGCAAGACTTTTTTAATCTGATACATAGTATCAGATTACAGTTGCGTTTGTAGTGCTTGTAGAAAATGTAATGGGTGTTACAATCGAACTAATTTTTCCATCATCGTACCAATCTTTATATGCACTCCATGCAACCTGATTATAATAGTTTGCAGTGGTAGTTGAGGAAAGAGATATGGTAGTTGAGGTGATGGTCAGTCCAGATACCTTATATCCGGTCACCGAGAATGAGGTACCGTTTACGAGGTTCGTTGCGATATCAACAGCATTTTTCCATTTTGAGTCAACAAAACCGGTAGCCGCAGTACCATCGTAGCTGCGAGTAGGTTTTTGTGCATTCGTGGTACCCGCATTTACAGAAGAATAATGGGATTTTTTTCCTGCAACTCTCGCCCAAATAGAAGCGCTAGGATAGGTACTTGCAGATTCATAGTACGCAGACGACCCGGAGCGTTTCTTGATTACGATAGCAATTCCTCCCTGGGCGCTTATATTTAGATTATCTTCTGCATAGATGATACGTGCAAGTAAGCCAATATCTGCAAAGTTTCCTGCTAAAACATTAGTTCGACCCCATGCACTATCCTCAAGTCTGGAGCCATAGCTTGTCCAATAAGTAGAAGAGCGTACTGTGTCTATTCTTTGGAGTGTAGATTGGTTCACTATTCCGGTCTGTGAAATCCCATGCTCTCTTTGAAATTATGTAACTGCTGCTTTTGTTTTAGTGCCGAAGCGACCATCTGGAGTAATGTTATACACGATATTTTTCAGATAAGTCTGCGTTGTTTCCACACCTGCGGAATAGCCGGTATCACCGGTTGTACTATAAGAGCCAGTGCCGTTTAATAAGAGAAGATATATCCTTGCTTGTAAACGCCTATAAAAAATAATGATTTATCCTGTACTTGATGTGATTGACAGAGATATTACTCCCATTTTGATGAAAGTGAAGATTTAAATAAGAAGAGAAAATAATCTGTAACCTGTAAATATTCTATGTAATAAAAAGGAAGCAGAGAGCTTTACTCTCTGCTTCCTTTTTATACAATAATTAGGTTGACATAAGCTCAATTTTTACAGTGTTTGCACCTGCCGGTTTGCCAATGGAAACCCACGCCCTATAAGATAATTCTATACCCCTATTTGCTGGAGCAGTATCGGTTACTTTGACAACGATACTTTTTGAATTTGACAAGTTTGTTACCTTAACAAATTTATTTCTATAGGTGGTATGCCAACTGTTAGTGGAGGTCATTGCTGCAGTTAAACCTTGAGGATGAAAAACTTCACCGTTTGCAGTTGTTGCGTTAAGAATATTCTCCGCAGGAAATCCTATTTCAGGGCATGTTGATGTCTTACCGGCTTGAGTGCCTTGGCACGGAAGACCATAATAATCACATGTGGCGCTACTAGAAATTGTACTTGCAACTGTTCCGCCTTTGTTTGTCGGCATCACTAGGTCTGTGCAAGTTGAGCTGCCCTTAGCATCATTGAAATTCAATTTGACGAGAGCACGAATCTTATTAGCAATCAATAGCGCATCATACCAAGGCATTGTGTTATTTACCCCTACTTGGTAAAGCAAAGTCTGAGCGGATGTGCGAGGATCGGTATTATTTGTCGCCTCGTATAGCTTCTCACCATAATAGTTGGATGATGGGTTTGAGGATGTGTCATAAAAATAAGTTTTCTCTCCAATGTTCTTTCTCACCAATGGACATGAAATAATATACCGAGAGCCATCGTGTGAGGGTGTAATAAAGTCCAAATCGCGGTTCGAATCAGAAAATAATGCATTGAGACGATCTCTTAGTGTATTTGCATCTGGCTGCGTAGCCATGTAGATACCAGCTTTTCCGTTGATATCAACCCGATAATACTGAAGAATATTATCGTAAACTGTTGTTGCTGTATTTGCCATAATCGATTACCTTCCTTTATTTTTTTGACTAACTTGTAAAATGGCGCGCACACTTTAGAAGCTTGTCTACAAAATAAAGAGAGGGAGGTAATCAAAAAGTAAACATCTCTTTAGAAAAAAGATAGAGAGTGCTCCGTCAACTACCCACTAAATTTTACTGGTGGTGCTGTGGCGGTTAAGCGACGAACAACTTATACATATTTCGGTTCTTGTGAAAGATTTGAGAAAAAAATAATAAAAGCGTCGGGATAAAGTGATCTCGACGCTTTTATTTACCGGACTTCTTAAAGAGCATATCCAGTCAGTACTCAAAAAACAAATTATTACAAATTATGTTAAAAATTGTAGGGGTTTTTCTTTTACGTACGTTATTTATATATCAGGATATCGTTTCGGGTTTTATAGATTGAGACGGTATTTAGTGAGGCTGTAATTTCATTGGGTTTTTTATGTTTATAGAAAGGCAGTTTTAATTGAAAATTTGATATATCGAAAAATAATTCGCACAGTTTCGATAAGCAGAAAAATTAAGCAGATACTATGGTCGAATTACCGTAATACCTGCGCTGATTTTTGAAAGGTGACGATCATGATGAAAAATTAAATTTTTCTTACTTATATGTTTACAAAAGTAAGCATCCCATCTCTCTACCATTTGAAAGGTGGTGGGATGCATTATGACTGTTGATATTATCATAAAATCACAAGGTGGGGACGGCAATGCCACATTAATGCTTATTGAAAAGTTTAGTCCATTGCTGAAGAAGTATGCCTTTAAGCTTTCTTATGAGGATGCTTATAATGATCTTCTGCTCGATTTTATTGAACTGCTACATAATATGCAAATCGAAAATATCCACAACAAAAGTGAAGGAAGCATGATTTCCTACATATGCACTTCAGTTCACAGTAGTTATATAAAAAAATTAATAGAAGTCAAGCGACTTCGGAACATCCTACTTTACTCAGACTTAAACGATAATGAGTTATATTATATTGAAGCCATATCCGCTACTAATGATGTATACCAAGAATATGAATTATCGTTTATCAAAAAAATATTAACAAAACAAGAACTGAGCGTTATAAGCATGATTTATTTTACCGGTTATACAGTAACGGAGATTGCAAATTTCTATGGTACTTCAAGACAAGCTGTTAATCAGATGAAAAATAGAGCACTAAAAAAATTGCGTAATACTTTTTCGGACAAGCTTTAAGGGGGAGAATTATGGACTCAGTATTAGATAAGACTAAAATAATCTTTGCGTTCTCGGGGGGAGTTTTCGGATGGATCTTTGGCGGATTTGACTCTCTCATATATGCTCTTGTTGCTTTTGTCGCAATTGATTATATTACAGGAGTATTGGTTGCGATCCATAATAAGAGAATATCAAGTGAAATAGGATTTAAAGGTATTAGTAGAAAGGTAATGATATTTGCTCTAGTAGCCCTGGGTAATATTATTGATCAGTGTAATATCGGTTTTGGAAGCTCTATTAAAACAATGATTATAATGTTTTATCTGTCTAACGAGGGTATCAGCATAATTGAGAATGCAGGCAATATGGGTTTGCCATTGCCTCGAAAGCTTAAAGACATTATACAGCAGATAAATAATCGTGATGACAGCAAATAGGGATACAAAAATGTAGCAATATCAAAATTAAGCACCCCCTAAATAAAGCTCATAACCTGTAGTGATTTTTTATACTTTTTATAATAAATACACTCTTTAGAAAATTGGAAATAAATGAAAGCGCCGGGATTCAATTTTAACCCGACGCTTTTATTATTTTTAACTTGAAATTGGGGATGGTCTTTGCCCTATACTGACGGCTGCAGGATCTAAAGCGGCGCTGTACATAATGCTTATATCTCTATCATAAAGGAGAAAGAAAAATATTTTAATTTGGAATGTAGGGATTTTCCTCTCTCATCCGTTATTATAGTGAGGAATAAATGTATAGATTTATTATGCGGCTATTCGTAAATATATGAAAAGTATTGATGAAATCAGCAGACAGGTACTAATAATGAAATATGTTCTTGGTATATCATATAAAGAAATTGGAGAGAAGCTTAGCATGACCCCCAAGCATGTCAATACGCGGATTTATAGAGCGAAAGAAAAGGTTAGAAAACTTGTAGAAAAGGAGCATTCCTGTTAAGTAATAAATAACCGGTTTGAAAAAAAGAATACCTCGAAGTAAAATAAGGATACTGACTGGCCAGTTAGTAAACCAAATTTACGGAGGTATTCACAGATGAATTATAACCAAAATATCAGGATTGCACAAGTAACAGAATCAACTTTAATTGTTGGAGTAGACATTGGAAGCACTACACACTTCGCCAGAGCTTTTAGCTGGCGGGGAATCGAACTTGGAAAGGTATTTAAGTTCAGTAATACAAGAGAAGGCTTTGTATCATTTAAAGAATGGGTAGAAT
>JAFAGA010000100.1 GCA_023423045.1 Bacillota bacterium
CTGCCAACAGGAAGAAAAAAGTATTCAATTATACCGGGAAATGGAGGAGCAGGCCGAGGAGTCCGAGAAGGAACTTTTTCGTTATCTGGTCCGCCAGGAAGAGGAGCATCTGCTCTTATTTGAGGAACTGGTTAAGCTGCTGACCCGGCCGGAGGAATGGGTTGAATCTGCGGAGTTTGGTATCAGGGAAGAATACTGATAATACCGATTCCTTTGTTATCCATGATTCAGCGCACTGTACATTTTCCATCTTCAGCCTCCTTTCATTAGTAAAACAATTGATAAAGGCATAAGGTCGATATTAAGAAAGGAACTGTTTCTATCAGTCAGATGACTGGTTACAAAACAGTTCCTTGGAATATAATGGATCTAATTGTTAGCCCTTGAAATAAATTTTCATTTAAGGATTAGTTTCCTTCGTTCCAGGGATGGAGGAGAATTGACAGCGTGCCGTTCAGCCTCACTTTTGTAATATCCTTGCCATCGCAGCGCATGATCTTGCCGGATTTCCATAAATTCTTGATTTTCTCCCTGGATAGACCGAGCTGTCGGCTTAGGAGTGCATCCAGCCGCAGATCAATGGAACAGGGAGAGGTAATATCAATTCTGCATTGGGCGCTTCCTAATTCCGGGACCTTTCCCTGTATCTCGTATTCGATTTCGTCGTAATTGACGGATAGCTTGTGATGGCTGTGGATTGCCGGGTCAAAGGCATATTGTCTCGCAAGCTCCGGATCATTGGAGATAAATTTATGATATAAATCCTTGTCTATGGCTTTCACCTTGGTTCGGGAAAGGATCTCCATATTCCAGGTGCTTTTGCACTTACCGCATTGATAGATCAGCCATACATCAAGTGAGCTCTGATTGGCATTGACACGAAAATTACCGCTGCAAATATAATTTGAAGCATTGCCGCATTTTGGGCAGCTTCGAATAACGACAGGCAGGGAAGAGGGAATGAGTTCCCATTGGTAAATATGTTGCATTTCCATACGCTCCTTCTCAACGCCGTATGGAAACAAAAGCACAGGAAAGCACTCCGGAGCGCGTTCCTGTATTTCGACAGGAAATATAACCGGAGGACATCGGCGGCTTTCGGTTCCAAAACGGACTAATTCTTATGTGACAGCACAGTTGTCCTGACAGATTGCTGTACTGCGGTCTTTGGAAGGCATGCAAAGAAGACCCGAAATCTGGACCGGGACCTGCCTTGCATGCTTTGCCTTTTGCTCAATAAGAATTAGATGTGATAGGGTGTAGTCATGGAAAATCCTCCGATATTTTTAATAGGACCGAAACATATTTTTGTTCCGATAAGCACATTCTGTGCCTGCAATCAGAATAGCATGAATAGGATGGTTTGCCGACCTCATTCTTGGTTAAGAAAGATAGTTAAGGCCGGTTGAGGCATGCCATATCTGCCGGGAGGAAAAGAAAGGCTGCCGCAGTGAAAGCTGCGGCAGCCGGGATTTTTAGGGAGTTTCCTATGCGTAATCAAGGGCTTCCCTGTTTTTTTCTTTTAATATAATCCGTTGGATACTCTTAACTGAGAGATAATATTCGCAGGCCAGGTGCATTGTGCTGCAACCTTCCTTATACCTGCGGTATATTTGTTCATCTCGGAGTTGGAGCTGTTTTCTGGAATCTGTGTTGTCTCCCCATTCTTTACGGTTTTCGGTTTTTCTGGGGATATATAGATACTGACCGTCCGCATACTCCTGAATTGATTCCAGAAGTTCCTTCGGCAGTATTAACTCTGCTTTTATATAGCTCATTTTGCTCCTCCTAAAATATGATTCTCAGGATTGGGCAAAAGCTATCTTAACAAAGAGTGACATGCTTTGCGAACCACTCTTATGTTCAATTATATGCGATAGCCTCTGCTACGCATTCATAACGAGTTTCCTCATATAACGGATAACCCCCTTTCGATTTTTAATATATAATGAAGAGTTTGCTTACGGACTCTTGCGTTGCCGCACGGCTGCCTTCAGGCAACATCTCTGTGCGGCATGTGCATCCTGCGGAGCATTTTTATCGTATAGAATAACTTTCCTATATGACGAAAAAAAGGATATGCTACCACAGTATAGACTGAGAGTAACATATCCTTCCGGTTAATCCACTATAATTACAACTACGCTTTCCTTATGCGATAGTTACGTTAACTGCCTGCATACCGCGCTGACCCTTCTCTAAGTCAAATGTAACCTTCTGACCTTCCTCTAAGGTCTTGAAGCCTGTGGAAGCAATACCGGAGAAATGTACGAATACATCCTCTCCACCGTTATCGTTGGTGATGAAACCAAATCCCTTTTGTGCATTAAACCACTTCACTGTGCCGTTGTTCATGAAAGATACCTCCTGAATTAATGTTGTTCATGCTAAAAAAATCACATATTTTTGTAGGCCATCAAGGATGTAATGACTTACAAAAATATGTGAGATCATACATGACTACTTTATACTTCTGAAGTTTAACATAATTTTCTTGTGCTGTAAAGTCATTTTGTATAATTTATAAATGATGTCATACAATTTGTTAATAATGCTCAAGAAAATAAGCCGACAACTGTGTAAGATGAACAGCATAGCGGCCGGCTTTTCTTCCTTATGCAAATCCGAAATAACTCAGAATTCCCTGATAGATACCATAGGCAAACTGGTACTGATCATCCCGCAGCTTCTGTGCATCGGATGAGTTGGTCAGATAGCCCAGTTCTACCAGCACGGAGGGCATTTGTGTTCTTCGCAGCACATAGAGGGAAGGATTTGTGCGAATACCATTATTACGGGTTCCCACAGCCTGGGTAATGCCGCGCATAATCTGTTCGGCAAACCACTGGGCCTGTGTCCCGAATTGGTAGATGTAAACTTCAGTACCGTTCACTGCCGGGTTAGGATTGGAATTACAGTGAATGCTGATGAAATAGTCGGCCGGCCAGGAATTGGCCATATTAACCCGCTCGGCCAGGCTGGTGGCATTATTGGTGCCCAGCACGGTAGTGGGAGTGGGCCTGGATAAGCGTACTTCGAACCGGGGATCATTATTCAGCAGATCGGCAAGGTATATGCCGACTTGATAGTTGATCTCCGATTCATTCAGATTGTTGCCGGTGGCACCCGCATTGTGATAACCGCTGGGATTGTGACCCTGATCTATAAATATACGAATGGCCAAAGAGACACTTCCTTTCCACATGACTATAGTATTATATTCACCTGAGAAAAAGTTGTTACATATTTTGTATGGTAATCATACAATCTCCATGTTATAATCAAAATAGTAAATAATTGCATCTAAAATGGAGAGGCATATGCTTGAAAAACGGAATATCAGGAAGAGAAGCCGAGTCATATCCATCGCTTCCATAAGCAGCATTTTGGTGGGAGTTCTTTTGATTGTCTCGGGAATGGCCTATTATAAACATCAGATATCCGGGCTGGGGATTACCGAAACAACGGATTATCATGAATATAAGTATCATTACGCCCTGATCTCGGAAGAAAAGGATTCTGAGTTCTGGAAGGCGATTTATCAGGGAGCATCAGAAAAGGGGAAGGAAGAGGATTCTTATGTGGAGAGGATTGGTAAGAATCTATCCATTACGTATTCTCTGGAGGATCTGATGAAGATGGCCATAGCCTCCAAGGTAGATGGGATTATTCTGGAACCCAATGGAGAAGCTGCGATATATGACCTGATCAATGATGCGGATGAAGCAGGAATTCCGGTGGTGACAGTTTTAAGAGATTCATACCAGAATAAGGATAACTATCAGTATCATAATGAAGCTACACCCAGCCGGAGGATCAGTTTTGTTGATATTAACAGCTACAGCCAGGGACAGGCCTATGGCAAACAGGTAGCGGAGCTCATGGACAATGGTAAGAGTAATGTTGTTATATTAATGAACGATGATAACAGGGATTCCAGCCAAAATGTAATCTATTCCAGCATTCTGCAGATGATTGGTTCCCGCCAGGTCTCTGTGAAGCAGGAAACAATTAATACGGAGAATGCCTTCAGCACTGAGGAAGATATCCGCAATATTATCATGGACAAGGATAATCCGCCGGATGTACTGGTCTGCCTGACCGCAGATGATACCTTAAGTGCCTATCGGGCCGTGGTGGAGTATAACCGGGTGGGGCAGATTGATATAGTCGGATATTATAACTCGGATATTATCCTGAGGGCCATTGAAAAAAATATTGTTCATTCCACGATGACTATGGATGCGAATCTGATGGGCGCTTATTGTGTGGAGGCTCTCACCGAGTACCGTAAGAACCATAAGGTGAATGATTATTATTCTGTCGGTATTACAGTAATCAACAAGGACAATGTCAACCGCTTTATTGAAGAAAAGCTCAGGAATGAAGCAGAGGAAAAATAGATGGGAGCGAGCGGATGAAAAGGAATAATAAAACAGGCTCCATTCAGAAAAGATTGGTATTGGTATTTGCATTCTCCTCCATTGTCATATTCTTTGTAAATATGTTCATGTACTACAATATCAATAAATCCATTGGAACCATTGATGAAGTCTATAAGAGCAATGTCGAGTTTAATGAGCTGCGGGAAGCGCTGACGGATGTCCAGGACTATGTGAATGAATACCTGAACACAAAGAGCTCGGATTCGCTGGAGAACTATTACCGAAGCGAAGGAAATTACAGGAAGCTGATCAATGAGCTGAACGGCAATATCTATGATTCTGATATCATTCTGATGCAGAAGAATATTAAGAATATGTCGGAAACTTATCTGGGTATCGTAGCGGAAGCAGTGGATGCCAAACGTGGCAGAAATATCGAAAAATATCTGACGAACTATGTGAAGGCAACAACGATGTATGACTATATCAGCACCTTCATCAACAGTCTGAATAATGAACAGTTTATGTATAACTCGGTGAATTATGAGAGACTGCTGATTGCGCTCCGGTATCTGGAGGTCATCAGTACGGTGGTGTTGATGGTCATTACCGCCTTTAATGTGTTGCTGATTGTTATTGTCACCAGAAGCATTACCGGACCGCTGATGAAGCTTACTAAGGTAGCTCATGAGGTTGCCGGAGGTAATTTTGAGGTGGATCTGGTGCAGGTGGATTCCTCGGACGAGGTTGAGGTGGTAACCAAGGCCTTCAATAATATGATTGTCAGTATCCATCAGTACATTATCCGCGTAAAGGAGAGCATGGAGCTGGAGAGTAAGATGGTTGAGAAGGAGCTGATGATGACCAATCATCTAAAGGATGCACAGCTGAAATATCTTCAGGCACAGATCAATCCGCATTTTCTGTTTAATACTCTGAATGCGGGAGCACAGCTGGCGATGATGGAAGGCGCAGATAAGACCTGTCTGTTTATAGAAAACATGGCGGATTTCTTTCGGTTTAATATGAAGAGCTTCGATCAGGATTCAACGATTCGGGACGAAATGAAGCTGGTGGACAGTTATATCTATATTCTGAATGTAAGGTTTTCCGGCGGGATTCACTACTATAAGGATGTGGATGAAAGCTTGCTGGATATCAGGGTGCCCAGCATGATATTGCAGCCGGTGGTAGAAAATGCAGTTAATTACGGAATCCGGGATATTGATTATGAAGGAAGGATTAATCTCAGTGTATCGCGGCGGGAGGATAGCATACTGCTTACGGTGGAGGATAATGGGGCCGGTATGGAGCAGAGCATCATCCGGCGGATTATGAATGCCAGGCCGGAGGACAGTGCCGCCCTGAAGGAACGGAATATCTCCAAGGATTCCAATGGAATTGGCCTGGGCAATGTAATTAACCGGCTGCGTCTGTATTATGACCGGGAGGAAGTGTTCTGCATTGAGAGTGAAGGAAGAAATAAAGGGACCAGGGTGATCATTTGCATCCCCGGGGACTATGAAAAACCGGAGTCTCCATTTATTTGAAGGACCGCTGGCAGTTACCAATTGATACCTCATTAAAATGGTGATGCGGCAGAGCCGATCGAAGATATGGAGTTTGTACTGCGGATAGAACATGAAATTTATATTAGTGAGGTAGAACAGGAGTGGCGATGTATAAGATAATGTTGGCGGATGATGAAGGGATAGTAATCGATTCCCTGCGTTTTATTATCGAGAAGAATTTCAGCGACAGTTGCATGGTGGAGCATGCGACAACCGGAAGAAGTGTGATTGAGCTGGCGGAAAAATTTAAGCCGGATATTGCAATTATGGATATACAGATGCCGGGAATCAATGGAATTGAGGCGATGAAGGAGATAAGGAAGACCAATACCTCCGTGGTATTTATCGTAATGACGGCTTATGATAAATTTAACTATGCCAAGGAGGCAATCAATCTCGGGGTTTTGGAGTATCTGACCAAGCCGGTGAATCATACCGTAATAGCTAAGGTGCTGCAAAAGGCCATGGATCTCATTGAAGAGGAGCGGAAAAAAAGAAGCAATGATTTGATGATTCGGGAAAAGCTTGAAATTGTTGTCCCGATTCTTGAAAGTGATTTTATCTATGCTGCAATCTCGGGGGATGAACTGACCAGGCCGGAAGCGAATTTTAGAAATCTGCTGAGTATCAAGGAAGATTATGGCATGATGCTGGTTATGGAATTCGGTGATTCTTTTGTAGACGGGGAGCTTACCAATCCGGTGGGTGTCAGTGTCAAGGCCGCGTCTTTTTATCCGGTCATCCGGGCATATCTGAAGGAGGAATTTGACTGCGTCGTCGGACCGATTATGGTGAATAAAATAGCGGTCTTTTTGCCGAGCCTGAAGGCACAGCTGGAATATGACAACCGTACCATGCTGATTGATACCATGAGAAAAGTGATCCGGGATCTGACGAAGAGGATCGATGTCCAATTCAAGGTAGGAATTGGCTCGGTTACCCCATTGCAGAGATTGAGTGAATCCTATAAGGAAGCCTTGAATGTGATCCGCAGCAGTAAGAGCAGGGTGGTTCATGTAAAGGACCTGCCCTTGGGCTGTGAGTACGAAGGGGATTATCCCATTGATGTGGAGAAGACGTTGTTTGAACGGATTGAAAAGGGAAATCTGGAGGGGACGAAGGAGGAGGCAAACAGGTTCTTCGATTGGATGATAGAACACTATCCCGATTGTGAGATGGATATTAAATTAAAGGTTCTGGAATTCATCCTGTTTGCGGAGCAGAGAGCCTTCTTAAGCGGAGGAATGACCTATTATTTCAGATATCGGAAGGATTATCTGTCAAGCCTGATTCAGATAGATAATTTTGAGCATCTGAGAAAATGGTTTTTGGATAAGGTTATGGAGGCCTGCCGGAATATCATCACGAAACGGGAGGAGCAGACCAGTGGAGCCATTGCCAATGCAAAAGCCTTTATCGAAGAGAACTACAGCAGGGATATCTCATTGGACGACGTGTCCCGGTCCGTGGATATCAGTCCCTATTATTTCAGTAAATTATTCAAGGAGGAGACCGGTGAGAATTTTATTGAATATCTTACCAATCTCCGAATTGAGAAGGCAAAGCTGCTGCTGCAGAACAAAGAGATAAGCATCAAAAGCATCTGTATGGAAACAGGCTACAGTGACCCGAATTATTTCAGCCGTATCTTCAAGAAGCAGGTTGGAATCACACCGACGGAATACAGGGACAGGATGGGGTAGGAGCATTGGAAGAAAACAGTAACAGAAAATATGATTGTATGGGGGAATGGGCATGGTAAAAAACAGGAAGGTTATTGTAATGATCTTGATAACCGTAATCCTATCTATGACCGGCTGCAGTAACAACAAGGAGGATGTCAAGGTTACGGATGTTAAGGAAACAAAGATTCAGATTGGCTTATCCTTTGATTCGTATGTGATTGAACGCTGGCAGCGTGACAGGGAGGTATTTGTATCGACTGCTCAGGAACTGGGGGCTGAGGTGAATGTACAGAATGCCAGCGGGGATGTGGAGGAACAGATTTCACAGATCGAGTATCTGATCGATAAGAAGATGGATGTTATCGTGGTGATCGCAGTTGATTCCGAGGCGCTCAGCAATGTGCTGGTGAAGGCCCGGGATGCCGGAATTATCTGTGTGGCCTATGACCGCCTGGTGAGGAATGCGGATGTAGATCTGTACATTTCTTTTGATAACGAGCAGGTTGGACGGCTTATGGCGCAGACCCTGGTGGAAGAAGTTCCGGAGGGCGGCAATATCGTTACCATATTCGGTTCTCCTTCGGATCATAATGTTACCCTGGTGGAGCAAGGCTTTAAGGATGTAATGGAAGGTCATAATATTAATGTTGTTTATTCCGTCTATGCCCAGGGCTGGCTGGCGGAAAAGGCCTATGATGCGGTAAATGCAGCGCTGGAGATCACTGAGGATATTGACGGCATCCTGTGCGGTAACGACAATCTGGCGACACAGGCTATTATTGCATTATCAGAGAACCGTATGGCAGGCAAGGTAATCGTCACGGGACAGGATGCCGATTTGGTGGCCTGTCAGAGAATTGTCGAGGATACGCAGACTATGACGGTATATAAGCCGGTGGATAAGCTGGCCAAGGCGGCGGCAGAGTATGCGGTTAAGCTGGCGAAGGGTGAGGAGATCAATGTGAGTGCTACCATAGACGATGGCAGCCATGAGGTGCCCTATGTCAAGCTGGAGCCGGTTGCCGTAACGAAGGACAATATTCGAGAGATAATTATCGAAGGAGGGTTTCAGAAGGAAGAGGATGTGTACCTGAATGTTCCGAAGGAATCCGAGGAATAATTGAGCAAAAAAGTATATACATTGAATGAAAAGCCGGCTGGATCTCGAAAAGATTCCAGCCGGCTTTCATTCGGTAACGCAGCCTGCGTGAGGGGTCTTGCATTTGATATTTGCCTGGTTTTGCAGCTTCTCATGGGAGTAGCACAAAAATGTACTATTTGATAGGATATAATTGCTTTTTATATAGCATTTTCTTGTGATTTTTACTATAAATGGAATAGTATGCCCGTTTTCAATTCAAAAATATACAGTTCTTCGCAAGTTAATCCTGCTTTGGCTATGATATGATTTCAGTGTAGCAAATAAACAGCGACAAGCGGTATGCCGCCGGTCTTCTGTTTAAAACAATTTATCTTATGGGAGGATTATATTTATGAAGAAGAAGTTAATAAGTCTGGTACTGTGTCTTGTACTCGTTTCCGCATTCTTCACAGGCTGCCAACAGGGGGCAGGCGGCGGATCAAAGAAGGTCGGAGTAGCAATGCCTACAAAGGACTTACAGCGTTGGAACCAGGACGGAGCGAATATGAAGAAGGCTCTGGAAGAAGCAGGCTATACCGTAGACTTGCAGTATGCCAACAATGACGTATCCACTCAGGTATCCCAGATTGAGAATATGATTACCGGCGGATGCAAGGTATTGGTTCTTGCCTCCATCGACGGCGGTTCCCTGGGAACAGTCCTTGCACAGGCAAAGGAGAAGAAGATTCCTGTAATTGCATATGACCGTCTGATCATGGGTACCGATGCGGTTTCCTATTATGCAACCTTTGATAACTACATGGTAGGTACAATCCAAGGTAAGTACATCGTTGATGCACTGGATCTTGACAATCAGGCAGGACCCTTCAATATCGAGTTATTCACCGGGTCTCCCGACGATAACAATGCCCGTTTCTTCTTTGGCGGAGCAATGGATATCTTAACACCTTACATTGACAGCGGCAAGCTCAATGTTGTATCCGGTCAGAAGTCATTTGAAGAAGTGGCTACGCTGAACTGGTCAACAGAAGAAGCTCAGAGGAGAATGGAAAATCTGATTACCGCTTTCTATGCCAGCGGAGAAAAACTGGATGTTGTATTATCCTCCAATGACTCCTGTGCTATCGGTATTACCAATGCTTTGGTTAACGCAGGCTATCAGGGTGACAGCTTCCCGATCTTAACCGGCCAGGATTGCGATATTACCTCTGTTAAGAATATCAAAGCAGGAACACAGTCCATGTCAATCTTTAAGGATACCCGCACCCTGGCAGCTAAGGTTGTTGAGATGGTTAACGCTATTTTGAAGGGTGAAGAAGTTCCGGTAAATGATAAAGAGACCTATGACAACGGAACAGGCATTATTCCTTCCTACCTTTGTGAACCCGTATTCGCAGATGCTGATAATTATAAGGAATTGTTAATTGACTCCGGATACTACACCGAGGATCAGTTAAAATAGTAAGCACTTTCTCGTGCAGCAGAAGCCCTTCGGACGGGATGGATATGCCGCCCGAAGGGTATCTGTTGTATGATGGTACGAAAGGTATTATGGCGGTTATGCCGACTGCACCCGGTGCGAGAATCTATAGGAGGATTCTTATTCTTTCGCGGAAAACTGTGTTCTTATGAAGGAAGCTCTCCGGGCGATGGACAGGATAGATATAGGAGGGGTCAAATTGGCAGCAGTGTTATTGGAAATGAAGAATATTACCAAACGTTTCCCCGGAGTCAAAGCATTAGATAATGTCAACCTTAAAGTGGAAGAAGGTGAAATCCACGCATTGGTTGGCGAAAATGGGGCCGGTAAGTCAACGCTTATGAATGTGCTGAGCGGGATTTACTCTCATGGAAGCTATGAAGGAGAGGTTCTTTATCAGGGAGAGGAATGTAAATTCCATGTGATAAAGGACAGCGAGGAAAAGGGGATTGTAATTATACATCAAGAGCTGGCTCTTGTTCCATATATGACGATAGGTGAGAATATGTTTCTTGGCAACGAACAAGGGAAGGCGCTTCGGATCAATTGGGAAGAAACCTATCGCAAAGCAGATGAATTATTAGCGACCGTAGGACTGAAGGAATCCTCAAAAACCTTAATCAAGGATATTGGCGTAGGTAAGCAGCAGTTGGTTGAAATTGCAAAAGCATTAGCCAAAAACGTAAAGCTTCTTATTCTTGATGAGCCCACCGCATCCTTGAATGAAGCTGATTCAAGAAAGCTTCTGGATTTGCTGCTTCAATTCAAGAAGGAAGGGCTGACTTCGATTATTATTTCTCATAAACTAAATGAGATTGCATATGTTGCAGATAAAATAACCATCATTCGTGACGGTGCCACCATCGAGACCTTGGACAACCGGGGGGAGGAAATCCGGGAAGAGCACATTATTAAAGGAATGGTTGGGCGTACTCTGACTGATCGTTTCCCGAAGAGAGAAGCCGCACCCGTTGGAGAGACGAATCTGGAGATCCGGAACTGGACCGTGTTCCACCCTCTGTACGCCGGGCGAAAAGTAGTGGACAATGTATCCCTTCATGTCCGCAAGGGTGAGGTGGTAGGAATTGCAGGACTGATGGGTGCGGGACGTACGGAGCTGGCTTTGTCCATCTTCGGCAGAAGTTATGGTGTGGATATTACCGGTACCTTGCTGCTGAACGGGCAGGAGGTCAAGATATACAATTCCCGCCAGGCAATTGATAAAAAGATCGCTTATATTACCGAGGACCGTAAGGGTGACGGCCTGGTGCTCACCAACCCAATTCGTGTCAATACCACCCTGGCCAATATGAACGGAGTGAGCAAAAGAGGCGTGATCGAGAGGCAGCTTGAGGAAGATGCCGCAAGGCTCTATATTGAAAAGCTGAGGACAAAATGCACCTCCGGAGAGCAAATGGTGGGCAACTTAAGCGGCGGCAACCAGCAAAAGGTACTAATCAGCAAATGGATGTTTACGGATCCCGATATTATGATACTTGATGAACCGACTCGTGGCATTGATGTCGGTGCAAAATATGAGATTTATTGTATTATCAATCAATTGGTGGCAGAAGGTAAATCAATCCTGATGATCTCCTCCGAACTGCCGGAGCTTCTTGGAATGTGCGACCGAATCTACATTATGAACGAGGGTAAGATGGTCGGCGAAGTTGGCAAGGAAGAAGCTACCCAGGAGCTGATCATGGGAAAAATATTGAAATCAAGTAAAGGAGTATAGCGATGGATAGAGTAAAAGAACTCTTTAAAAAGAATACAATGATTATTGCTCTTATTGTGGTAACCCTATTTTTTACAATAACAACAGGCGGTACCTTGCTTGTTCCCCAGAATGTCACGAATCTCATTGCCCAGAACGGCTATGTGGTGATACTTGCGGTGGGTATGTTAATGTGTATTCTGACCGGCGGTAATATTGACCTGTCCATAGGTTCGGTGGTCTGCCTGATCGAAGCAATTGCTGGTACCCTGATTGTAAATAAAGGGATGAATAATCTGACAGCGATTATCATATGTCTGGTTGTCGGTATTGTAATCGGCATGATACAGGGCTATTGGATCGCCTATTTAAGAATACCGGCTTTCATCGTTACTCTGGCGGGTATGCTCCTTTGGAGAGGTGTTGCGCTGATTGTCTTGGACGGATTAACCATATCACCTTTTCCGGAAAGCTATTTGAAGCTGTTTAACAGCTATGTTCCTGATATCTTTCAGGGAAGTATCAATATACTGAGCATTGTATTGGGCTTTATTGTATGTGTTATTTATGTAGTCATAAAGAGCCTTACAAGAATTGGCAGAAGAAAGAAAGGCTATCAGCCGGAAGCGGCATTATCCGAAATCAGCCAGATAGTCATCATCTGTGTTGTTATTATGGCTTTTGCTTTCTCCATGGCCTATCATAAGGGAATACCGATGATCCTGATTCTATTGGCAGTTATTGTATTTGCCTATACCTATTATACTACGAAGACAGTGCCCGGACGCTATCTGTATGCAATGGGCGGCAATGAAAAGGCTGCTAAGCTCAGCGGCATCAATACCAATCGGGTGTTATTCTTCGCATACGTTAATATGGCATTTCTCAGTGCAGTTGCTGCACTGGTCTGTGTGGCCCGCTTCAATTCCGCGGCGCCTACCGCTGGTATGAACTATGAGATGGATGCAATCGGTGCCTGTTATATCGGCGGAGCTTCCGCATACGGCGGAATCGGTTCAGTACCCAGAGTAGTGATCGGTGCGATCTTCATGGGTGTTATTAATAACGGTATGTCCATCATGGGGATCGACAGCAATGTACAGAAGGTGGTCAAGGGTATTGTACTGCTTGCCGCAGTAACCTTTGACGTTCTTTCTAAAAAGAGGGGAAGATTGGCATAAATTAAGCTTACAAGGTTTGACTTAGACTCCTATATGTGTTTTTGGAGCATGGGACTTGGCTGGGAAGGAATGCTTCTCTTTCGCCGGATCCTTTGCTCTGCCTTTTGCTTTCCTTGATATATTATTTCTTTCTTACAATAAATGAATTTTTTTTCTGAATATGGTAATAATTCTACCAGTGAAAGACTGAAATCATTTCAAGGAGGAGTTCTATGAAGACAAAAGTAATATTACTGGTAATAATCCTATTCATGGCGACTATGGCGGGATGCGGTAAAAAGGCAGGCCCCGGGGCCAATGCAACGACCACACCGAACCCTACAGCAGGCGCAACTGCAACCGCTGCACCTACGACGGCACCGACGGAACCTGCGGCAACAGAAGAACCCACAGCGGAACCCACCCAGTCTGCTAATGTGACACCGGATGCGGTGAGCAGCGCTTCTATTGTGGATACCGAGGAGGCTTTTTTGAAGGCAATCGGCAAGGACGGAACCTGGATCATTTGTCTGACCAAGGATCTGAGCGTTGACAAAGAGCTGCTTATGGAAGGAGAATTCAAAAACGGCAAGAAGGATGATGCCGGAAAAGAAGTAATTCAACGTAAACTCGCCCTGTATGCACAGGATGATAAGCGCAATATTACCGCAAGATATACTCTGACCGCACCGAAGCTTGTGGTAACCAGTCCTATGGCAAGCATTCAAAGAGGCACTTTTAAGGGAGATCTCTATATCAATGTGGATAATTTCGAACTGGTGGATGCAACCATTGACGGAGATGTATATTTTATGACGGATGAAGCAAAATCAACATTTAAAATGGACGGTACCAGCAAGATCACCGGAAGCACCAAGATGGCGAAATAATCCGGAAAGCTGTGGTCCTGACGGGATTATTCTCAGACGAAAAGCGTAATAAACCGCTATTTTCTTCTGGAATAATCCTGTTTTGTTTTACGTTAGAGGTTCATTTAAGCTTTTCAGAATGGAAGATACATGATAAAATAGGAAATACGATTAGATGCGGAATGGGTTCGGGTGAATAGGGCTGATCAACAGGTGCAACGGACTTCTTCACAAAAAGTATATACAGGAGGTAAGTATGACCGAGGAACTGGGACAATTGGATTTAGAATTAAAGGGACTGTTCATGGAAGGTAAGTTCGAGGAGTTAACTCAGAGGTTAAATCAGGAGCCGGACAGCATGGTGAAAGGAGCCTGTGACCATAACTGGAATATTGTCAAAAAATATTATGATACGGAGCGTTTTGATCTGCTGCTGGCCCATATGAAGTTTGTCGCCTATACCTGCTTTTTGATTGAATATTCTCATAAGGCCGGATTGCTGGGAGATGATGTCTTCGGCATTATGATGATGATATATCATGATATTTATGAATTGAAGAATCAGCAGCCGTCGGAGGGATGAGAATGCCCGGTATACTCTGAAACCTGCAAGGTCTTTTACAGGATGCCGGGCCGGCTGTAATGCTGGCCTGGTCAAGGCTGTATTCTTCTTGAGTTTCCGTAAACTGTAACTTAAAGATAAATAAATTCCACTAAAGTGCCAATCTACCGTTCTTTAGATTGTATAAGAGTGGCAGTTCATGGATTAGAGGCACTTTAATAAGCCCTGCCTGAA
>JAFAGA010000019.1 GCA_023423045.1 Bacillota bacterium
TGTGGTAAACTTACCACGAGATAACTCTTTCGGCGATTTTTATCCTTTGTAGTGTAGTGACTTTTAGGATACCATAAAATGGCTTGGAAGGGTTATTTTATTTTTAGAACTTTTGACTGTGCAGTAAATAAGAATAGTGAGCATGATGAGAGTTTTCTCACAGCCATGCGATGAAAGAAAACAAGAGTGGCACGCTTTGCGGCCACTCTTTGTTAAGATGATGAATGCGGTTTCCTTTCATGATGTAGTACTTTATATCCAGTGATGGTCTATATATAGATACTGTAAATTGTCAGAATAGATAAATTATTCGTGAGCATACTTGACATATTAGTAAAAACAGTATAAAATTTAACTGTTGTATATTATTTGTAGACAGAAGAGGAAAAAATCAATATAAAATATTCGATTTGAGCATTTTGGCTACATTGTACAATGAAAACTAAATAAGGAGGTGCTCCTGTGCCAGAGGCTTTGAAGTATGTATTTGCTATTGCAGCAACCTTGGTGATTACAGCTATTCTTACCTGGCTCATTGCAATTGCCTATCGCAAAAAGGTTTATGAAGCGAAGATTGGCAGTGCGGATGAGAAGGCGAGAGAAATCATAGATGAAGCTCTAAAAACAGCTGAAACTAAGAAGCGCGAAGCTTTGCTCGAAGCAAAAGAGGAATCTTTGAAGGCAAAGAATGAATTCGAGCGGGAAACTAAGGAACGTAGAGCAGAGTTGCAACGCTATGAGAAGCGGGTTTTAACGAAGGAAGAAACCTTGGACCGTAAAACCGAAGCACTGGAAAAAAAGGATACCAGACTCTCCTCAAAGGAAGCCGAGCTTGACAGAGTAAGGCAGGAAGTGGAGGAATTCCACTCAAGACAATTGCAGGAGCTGGAGAAAATTTCTGGATTGACCTCCGAACAAGCTAAGGAATATCTGATTAAGACTGTTGAAGAAGAAGTGAAGCATGAAACTGCTCTGCTAATCAAAGATTTGGAAAGCAAAGCGAAAGAAGAAGCAGAAAAGAGAGCAAAGGATTATGTAGTCACAGCGATACAAAGATGTGCTGCAGATCATGTTGCGGAAACAACGATTTCAGTTGTTCAGCTCCCCAACGACGAGATGAAGGGAAGAATCATCGGCAGAGAGGGACGTAATATCAGAACACTTGAGACCATGACCGGTGTGGATCTTATCATTGATGACACACCCGAAGCTGTTATTTTATCAGCGTTTGATCCTATCCGACGAGAGGTGGCTAGAATTGCCCTCGAGAAATTGATTGTGGATGGACGAATCCATCCTGCAAGAATTGAAGAGATGGTGGAAAAAGCTCAAAAAGAAGTTGATGTTATGATTAGGGAAGCTGGAGAGGCCGCTACTTTAGAGGTTGGAGTTCATGGAATTCATCCTGAACTGATGAAGCTTCTGGGCAAGATGAAATTTAGGACAAGTTATGGACAGAATGCATTAAAGCATTCCATTGAAGTAGCTATTTTATCCGGTCTTCTGGCCGGGGAAATCGGTGTGGATGTCAGACTTGCAAAACGTGCCGGATTATTACATGATATTGGTAAATCCATTGATCATGAGGTGGAAGGAACCCATGTGCAGATTGGTGTGGACTTATGCCGAAAGTATAAGGAGTCTCCTGTTGTTATTAACGCAGTAGAATCACATCATGGAGATGTAGAGTTCCAGTCTCTGATCGCATGTATTGTTCAGGCAGCTGATACAATTTCAGCGGCACGGCCGGGCGCAAGACGCGAAACCTTAGAAACATATACCAACAGATTAAAGCAACTTGAAGATATTACCAACGGCTTTAAAGGGGTAGATAAGTCATTTGCTATTCAGGCAGGCAGGGAGATCAGAGTAATGGTTGTACCGGAACAGATCAGCGATGCTGATATGGTGCTGTTAGCCCGTGATTTATCTAAAAAAATCGAGAGTGAACTTGAATATCCAGGACAGATTAAAGTGAATGTAATCAGAGAATCCAGAGTAACTGATTACGCTAAGTAATTACTAACATGATTAATAGCTAGAACCGAATAGAAATATGAGGTTTTAGCTATTTTTTTTATTGTTGTATAGGAGAGTTTGTCCTATGCGGATGAAAATGTGCAGGATGCACGTGCCACGCAGAGATGTTGTCTAAAGGCAGCTGCGCGGTAGTGTAAAAGTACGGTTTATGGACTTTTTATCTTGCATAAACGTATGATTATAAACTATTTATGTAATAAATATAAATGCTATTTACATTTTGCGGTTTTTTTGAATATAAATAGTTAAGTAATACAAAGAAATTATTTAATATGTAAGGTTGTAACAAGACTTAACCAAATAAAATTAAGTAAAAATATAAATAAATTATTAGAAAAAAATGTAATATAATTCATTTAATCATTGAAAATGTACAATTTGCACGGAAATTCTTTGAGGTGCGGACAAATGAAAGCCATAGAAAATACTTTTTGAAATATTTTTGATATTTTTGTTGCAATCTTTAAACTTATATATTACAATGAAAAAGATTTCAATGGAAGATTATTAAATATGAATAAGGATGGTGTAATATCTATGGCGTTGACATTATCGAACAAGGCCCAGGCGGTGAAGCCTTCTTCCACCCTGGCAATCACCGCGAAGGCTAAGGAATTGATGAGTAAGGGGATAGACGTTGTCGGATTTGGGGCAGGAGAGCCAGATTTTAATACTCCGGATAATATTTGTGATGCGGCGATTAAAGCAATCCATGACGGATTTACAAAGTATACTCCTGCAGAAGGAACTCTGGAGCTTAGAAAAGCAGTCTGCGATAAGTTTTTGAACTTTAACAAGATAAGCTATGAGCCGAGCCAGATTGTGGTAAGCAATGGCGGAAAGCATTCCCTGACCAATGTCTTTGAAGCGATCTGCAATCCTGGAGATGAGGTAATCATTCTTTCTCCTTATTGGCTGAGTTATCCCGAAATCGTCAAGCTTGCCGATGGTGTACCCGTCTTTGTCAGGGGTGAGAAATCCAATAATTATAAAGTGACCGCTGCTCAGATTGAAGCCGCCTGTACTGAGAAGACCAAGGCACTAATCCTTAACTCTCCCAGCAACCCCTCCGGTATGATTTATACTCGTGAAGAATTAGAGGCAATTGCAGAGGTTGCAGTACGAAAGGATTTTTATGTTGTTTCTGATGAAATGTATGAGCATCTGATCTATGAAGGCGAAGCGATCAGCATTGCTTCCCTGGGAGAGGAAATCTATAAGCGCACCATCACCTGCAGCGGTGTAGCCAAGAGCTATTCCATGACTGGCTGGAGAATTGGCTTTACCGGTTCTTCCAAGGAGATTGCGAAGCTGATGGCCAGCGTGCAGAGTCATCAGACCTCCAACCCCAACTCCATTGCCCAGAAGGCTGCCCTGGAGGCACTCACCGGGCCTCAGGAATCTGTATCCGTGATGCATGCAGAGTTTAAAAAGAGGCGTGACTTTATGGTTGAAAGGATCGGAGGGATTGGGAATATCTCTGCCTTAACGCCGCAAGGTGCATTCTATATGTTTGTGGATATCAGCCGGCTGCTTGATAAGGAGTATAAGGGTGAAAAGGTTAGCGATGTAGATAAATTGGCAAAGATTCTGATCGAAGAATATAATGTGGCGGTGATTCCATGTGCCGACTTCGGCTTTGCGGATCATATCCGCCTGTCCTATGCAATCTCAATGGAGCAAATTGAAAAAGGCCTGGATAGGATCGAGAAGCTGGTGGAAGAATTGGCATAGCGTTTATATAAAAAATTTCTTTATAGGCAATAGAGATAGTAACCGGAAAGTCCGGACTCCCCCATTACACCGTGTAAGGCAGGGACTCCGGGCTTTTTCATAGGAAATTGCTGAACTGTTGTTACTTGCGGCAGACTCTTGCTTGGATTAATTTTGACATTTAAATCCCATTTGTGTTAGAATACACATAGATTGCAGGAGCGGAAAAGCATGGTTTTGTAACCGGAATGCAACACGGAAGTCTTTTTCAAGAATTTAACGGAAAGAGGGAAGAAATATGGCATTATTCGGATTTATCGGAGCCGGCAATATGGGGTATCCGTTGATTAAAGCCGCAAGTGCGGCTTTTGGCAAAGAGGAAGTTATTTTCACGGATACATCATCCCAGCGCTGTCAGTTCGTCGCTGAGGAAACCGGAACAGCATATCTTGTAAACGGACTGGAGGTAGCCAGACAATGCCGTTATCTGGTCCTGGCTGTGAAGCCTCAGTTTTTCCCCCAGGTGTTAAGTCAGATCCGGGAAGCGGTCTCAGGGGAACAGATTATTATATCGATTGCCGCCGGAATTACCGTTGATGCCATAAAAGAGGCATTAGGCCATCATGCCAGGGTCGTGAGAGCAATGCCGAATACGCCTGCCATGGTGAAGATGGGTATGACCGGGATATCTTACTCCAAAGAGGAGCTCAAGGAGGAAGAGCTGCTCATCCTTGACCGGTTCTTCTGTTCCTTCGGAAGATACGAGGTGTTTGAGGAAGATTTAATGAATGCGGTGGTTTGTGCCAATGGAAGTTCTCCGGCTTATGTATATCTCTTTATTGAGGCGCTGGCCGATAGCGTGGTTGCCCATGGTATTCCCAGGGATAAGGCATATGTGCTGGCGGCTCAGACAGTGCTTGGTGCCGCGTCTATGGTCCTTGAGACCGGTGAGCATCCTGGCAGGCTGAAGGATCAGGTATGTTCTCCGGGAGGAACCACGATTGCCGCGGTAAAAGCCCTGGAAGAGCATGGACTGCGCAATGCAATTATGAAGGCTACCGATGCCTGCTATGAGAAAGCGGTTGCCTTAAGTGTTAAAAAATAAAAACAGGGTACTCACACCCGAGTGGAGGAAGCGATGAATCCGTACAGGAGATTAAAAAGAGATTTGGTTCATAAGGGGAGTATTATCGATTATTATCAGGACACCATTGAGATTAACCAGGAGAAGACAACCACCTTTGATTTCATCAATCATAGAGGAGCCTCTGCCATGGTTTTGGTGGATGAACAGGGGAAGATCGTTATGGTACGCCAGTACCGGAATGCGGTTGACAGCTATACCCTTGAGATTCCGGCCGGAGGACTAAATCCCGGAGAAGACAGTGAGATCTGTGCCATCCGGGAATGCGAGGAGGAGACCGGCTATAAGGCCGGGGAGGTGCATCACCTGATTGATGTCTATACGACGGTTGCTTTCAGCAACGAGAAGATCTGCATTTATTATACCACCGGGATCACTTCCACAGGGCAGAATCTGGATGAGGATGAGTTTGTCACAATCGAGCATCATTCGCTGGAGGACCTTACCCAAATGATACTGAACGGGGAGATAAAGGATGCCAAGACCGTAGCAGCGCTTTTGGCTTACCGGGTAAAGACCGGACAGTAGCGTCAAAATCACCAGATGCTTGTTCTATTTTTCCCATTGCGTCATATTATGTAATAACCTAAGATGACGGGCAGGCAAAAGGATGAAGCAATTCAAATTACAAATCAACCGGCTTGGAGTAATTCATGTCTCGGTGATACTGCTTATTATCGGTCTGTTTCTCGGGATACTATGTGCCAATGTATTCCAGGACAACTTTACAAAGCAGCTGCAGATATATGAAGATAATGTATTTACCAGGATAGTGAACAGCGAGATTGATTATCCGGGGCTCTTTCGGTATGTATTGGGGAACAATTTCAGCGATTTTATTATGTTTTGGCTGCTTTGTATAACCATTCTGGGGATACCCTATATGGCATTAAAGATTGCCTCCTTCGGTTTTTTTGCCGGATTTTTCATTTCGGCAGTTACAATGGAATATGGCATTAAGGGCATTTGGCTGGTTCTGGTTTACAGCTTTCCCCATGGACTGCTGTATCTTCCCATTGCGCTGCTTTGTTTGCACAGGGGGTTTCATCTGTGCAGGGATATCTACCAATCCGGCTATACGAACCTGAGAGGCCTCTTGGGAACCGTCAAAGCCAATCTTCTTGTCATTGCGCTGCTGGCAATTGCATTGGTTTTCGCCAGCTTTTTAGAGGCATATCCGGGAGCCTTTTTCTTGAAGAAGGCCTTGAGATTATTCATACGTTGATAACAACGCATAAAACCGTAACAACCAGCCTGATACGTGGCTAAGGAGGGGATGCCGTGGAACAATTAATTGTTGATTTTATACAATATCTGGAGAATGTGAAGCATGCATCAAAGAATACATTACAGGCCTATCAGAACGATTTAAAGAAACTTCAGCTGTTTTTGGAAAAACAGAATGTCCATTCTGTGGATAAAATCAGTGAAACAAATTTGAATTCCTATATACTGACTCTGGAGAGAGACGGATTATCTCCCGCGTCGGTATCCAGAAATATTGCTGCTATGAAAGCTTTTTTTCTGTATCTGATCAAGCATCGGCAGCTTTCTTTGGATCCCTCGGAGCGGTTGAGACCTCCCAAGGTGCAGAAAAAGACCCCCCAGGTTCTAAAAACAGACCGAATCAACCAACTATTGCTCCAGCCGGACCCCAATACCAGAAAGGGGATCCGGGATAAGGCCATACTGGAGTTGTTATATGCTACCGGAATAAAGGTATCTGAATTGATCACCCTGAAGCTTGGTGATGTGAATCTGACCGCCAGATATATCACCTGCAAAGAGAAAAGAGAGCGCAGCATTCCCCTTGGCAAGGCAGCCAAGGAGGCGCTGGAGGCTTATCTTGCAATCCGGGATAAAGCATTTGTCCGGAAGGATACGGATTTCATATTCCTAAACTCAACCGGAACACCGTTGAGCAGACAGGGATTATGGAAAATCCTCAAAGCATATGCAAAAATGGCCGGTATGAAGGAGGTCAGCCCTAATTCCCTGCGGCATTCCTTTGCCGCCCATATGCTGGAGAATGGAGCGGATCTGGGAAGCATTCAGGAGTTTTTGGGGCACGTGGATATTGCAACAACCCAGTTATATCTCAATACCGGATATAAAAACAGCCGCGAAGTATATATGAATACCCACCCAAGAGCATAATTTTACAAAAAGAACCGGATCCGGTCTGTGCTAACCTGACTGCTGCAAATTGCCGTGGCTTATCTAAGAAATGAAACTGAAAAAAGAAGGGCCGTCGCAAAATGAAATTTTCCTACAGATATAATGTAGATAAAATCCATTTTGTGATGGTCCCTATTATATTTAAATATTATCGGCAATCGTATGGATTAACCGTTCGGAATCCTCCCAGCCAAGGCAGGGGTCGGTAATGGATTTACCATAGGTATGCTCGGTTACCTTCTGACATCCGCTTTCAATGTAGCTCTCTATCATGACGCCTTTCACCATGGAAGCGATCTCGGATGATAATTTGCGGCTGTGCAATACCTCCTTGACGATGCGGATCTGTTCCTTATATTGTTTGTTGGAGTTGGCATGGTTGGCATCCACAATGATTGCAGGATTCACCAAATCGCGTTCATTGTACATGGACACAAGCAGATTGAGGTCCTCATAGTGGTAGTTCGGGATGGACTGTCCGTGTTTATTTACGGCACCCCGAAGTATGGTATGAGCCAAAGGATTGCCGGAGGTATTCACCTCCCAGGTGCGGTACAGGAAGGTATGGCTTGCCTGTGAGGCAACAACGGAATTCAGCATTACGGAAAAGTCACCGCTGGTGGGATTCTTCATACCGGCAGGGACATCCATGCCGCTGATGGTCAGCCGGTGCTGCTGGTCCTCAACGGAGCGGGCTCCGACGGCAACATAGGACAGAATATCCTCTACATAGGGCCAATTCTCGGGATAGAGCATCTCGTCTGCCGCGGTAAGGCCGCTTTCGGCAATCGCGCGAAGATGCATCTTCCGCATGGCAATGAGCCCTTCCTGAAGATCCGGTTCCTTCTCCGGATCCGGCTGGTGTACGATGCCCTTATAGCCCTCCCCAGTGGTTCTGGGCTTATTTGTATATATTCTCGGAACCAGAATTACCTTGTCCTTTACCTTGTCCTGAACCTTTGCCAGGCGGGAAATATAGTCGCATACTGCATCCTCATTGTCTGCAGAGCAGGGTCCGATAATTACCAGAAATTTATCGGAAGCTCCGGTGATGATGTCTTTTATCTGCTTATCCCGTTCCTTTTTACAAAGAGCATCACGAGCGGGCATAGGATATGCTTTGGACAGTTCTTCCGGTGAGATAACTTCTTTTATAAATGTAAAGCTCATAGTATCGATCTCCCTCGTTTTTTGTTGCTTTATTTTATCCTTTTTTTTTGTATTCGTCAATCTATAATACATTAAAATGTATAAACAATCATTTTTTAACTCTGTTTTGTACGGGTTATCTTTATATGGATTAAAATATATTTTTATCAGCCGACAGAGAAAGGATTTATGATCTGGAAAAAATGTAGGATAGGTTTTAACTCTTATTTGATCTATAATGAATATATATACTTGGCAAACCCAAAGAAGCCGGCAAAATATAACCGATACCGTCATACAATATAGCAATATGGAATAATGCCCGCAGATGGCAGTACGGGCATAGGAGTATGGGGTATGAAGAATTGCTGCAAAAATAAGAGGGAGGTTTTTCAGCGCCGTTTAATCAAAGGGATGATTGCCGGCATTATGGTACTTATTATTTTTCAATTGATTTATGAGAATTCCTCCATATTTTTTCGGGTCAACAATGTGTTTCAAAGGCGTGCGACGGTGAAAGCACATCTGAATGAGAATGACCTGTATCTGCTGAAGGGAGAGGAATTCCATCTCTATGTCATCACGCTGAATCAGAGGGTTTCCTTTTCCACAACAAACTTTTGGGTCGCCGGGGTTAATTTTACCGGCCGGGTATTTGGCTATCAGACAGGAAAATGCTTCATTCTGGCTAAGGTAGATGATAGAATTTTAAAATGCCGGGTTCATGTGCTGGATATGAATAAGGATAAGCTGAGCATGAAGAAGGGCGGCTCACAGCGCCTTCGTGTTCTGGGAACTAATTCCCCGGTGCGGTGGAAGAGCTCCAATCCGGAGGTGGCCGGTGTCTCTTTGTTTGGAAAGGTTAAGGCGAGGAAGCGGGGACGAACCATTATTTATGCCAAAGTAAAGGGAAAGATCCTGCAATGTGAGGTGAGGGTTAAATAAGCCAGTGCAAAATGTGTGCAGAAATGGAGGACAGAATGGATAGAAAGTTACATGTACATTTTATGGGGATCGGCGGAAGCGGGATGGCACCCATTGCAGTGATTGCCAAACGATCGGGATTTGAGGTGTCCGGGTGTGATTACAGTGCTTCCAGTTATTATAGTGATGCGTTGCGGGAGAGCGAGATTGATATTCAAATCGGACATGACAGCGGACATCTGGAGGGAGTGGATATTCTGGCGGTAACACCTGCCGTATTTGATATTAATCCGGACCATCCCGAGCTGGTGGAGGGAAGGAAGAGAAATATCTTGATGACCTGGCAGGAATTCATGGGTAAGTACCTCCAAAAGGACAAATATGTGATTGCAGTCGCCGGCACCCACGGGAAATCCACCACAACGGTACTGATGGGGCTGACGGCCCAGGCCGGTGGTCTGGATCCCATTGTGGAGGCGGGAACCATTTACCGGCCCTGGGGAGGAGGCTTTCGGATAGCGGAATCCGATTATTTCATCTGTGAGGCGGATGAATTCAACTGCAATTTTTTGAATTATTCCCCTTCCCTGATCATTATCAATAATATAGAGATGGATCATCCGGAATTCTTCCGTAATTTTGAGGAATTTAAGGAGGCCTTCAAGCAATTTATCCTTAAAATGAAGCATCCGGGAATTCTTGTGGTAAATGAAGAGAGTGAGGGGATCCGGGAGATTTTATCGGAGCTGGGGAGCTGGCTCATCAAAAATCAGGTTAAGATCATCGGATACTATCTGGATCAGCGATTTGATTATCCCTTTACTACCGAGTACCGGGGAGAGATCAGCCGTTTTGGGGAAGACGGCACTGATTTTAAGGTATATGGGCCAAAGACAACCGATAATATCCGTCTGGGTCTTTTGGGCGCTCATAATGTGTCCAATTCCCTCGGAGTATACGGGGCCGCCGTGGAATTGGGAATAGACATTGCCGCGCTGAAGGAGGCATTCTGTGAATACCGGGGGATTGGCAGGCGTACCGAGCTGGTGGAGGAAGTGAACGGGATCAAGGTATTTGATGATTATGGGCATCATCCTACAGCGATTGCTGCAGTGCTGGATACCTTCCGTATTACCTATCCCGGCAGAAAGGTCATTGCTGTGATTGAGCCCCACCAGATATCCAGGCTGAAATTATTTCCAAGGGAATTCATTGCGGTACTTAATAAGGCGGACGAAACCATTGTGACAAAGACTTATATCGGGAGGGAAATTCATAAGAATCTGGAGCCGGTGGATGTTGGCGAGCTGATCCGTGAGGCGGATACAGGAAAGGCCTCCTATTTGGAGAATGGTGAAGAAGCCGCCGCTGCCGCCTCAGCCAAAGCCGAGCCGGGAGATATCATTGTAGTCTTTGGAGCCGGAAATTCTTATAAATTCACAAAGCTGATCATCGAGAATTTGAAGGAGGGCTTAAGGTGGAGACAACCGGAGGGCATGACAGCGAAACAATGAATGTCAGATGACATTATATCCATAAGTTTGGTCTAAAACCGGAGAGCCTGGATTAAAATAGTAATAATACTTTTTTTGGGAGTCATTATGAAGAAAATCAGTGCAGTGATCCTCCTATGTTCCATGCTTCTTCTTTTGTTCTGTTCGAATACCACGATAGCGCAGATGAAGCCTACCGCACCAAAGAAAGAAGGAGATGCTGTTATGGTCTCGGCCCAGGCATCCGTCCAACTGGACATAGAATCACCTTCTGCAGTACTGATCGAGGGTTCTACAGGAACAATTATTTATGATAAGAATAAGGATGAAAAGCTTAGGCCTGCAAGCATCACAAAGATTATGACTTTGTTATTAATCTTTGAAGCTCTGGATGCCGGCCAGATCTCCCTTACGGATGAAGTAAGCGTATCCGAATATGCGGCCTCCATGGGCGGCTCCCAGGTATATCTGGAGCCCTTTGAGGTACAGGATGTAAATACGATGATAAAATGCATCAGTATTGCCAGTGCCAATGATGCCTCTGTTGCAATGGCGGAAAAAATAGCCGGCTCAGAGGAGGAATTTGTTGCGCGAATGAATGAAAGAGCCAAGGAGCTTGGCATGAATAATACGCATTTTGTAAACTGCTGCGGTTTGGATGCGGATAATCACTATTCCTCCGCTTATGATGTGGCATTGATGTCCAGGGAGCTGATTATGAAGTATCCCCAGATCAGCCAGTATTCCACCGTGTGGATGGATACTATCACCCATACAACGAGAAAGGGGAGCAGTGAGTTTGGCTTGACCAACACCAATAAGCTGATCAAATTCTATCAGGGAATTACCGGTTTAAAGACAGGCTCTACGAGTCTGGCAAAGTACTGTCTTTCAGCTACGGCAAATAAGGAAAATATGAATCTGATTGCGGTGATTATGGCTGCTCCGGATACGAAGACCAGGTTCGCGGAGGCATCCAAGCTCTTGAATTATGGATTTGCAAATTACAGCATCTATGCGGATGATAATTCGGATATGGTATTGTCTCCGGTGAAGGTCAGCCGTGGTGTGGCGGATACGGTACAGGGAAAAGCCGCCCAGGAATTCTCTTATCTGTGCTCCAAAGGAAGAAGTCCGGAGCAGATCCGCAAGGAAGCGGTGTTCTATGACAAGGTGGAGGCACCGATCGCCCAGAATGACAAAATTGGTGAGATTATATATTATTATGAGAATGACAAAATTGGAACCATTGATATTCTGGCTTTGGAAGCAGTTGATAAGGCCGGCCTGAAGAATTATTTTGCAAAGGTTTTAAAACGTCATTTTATGGGGAAGTAGCGGAGGATGATACAGGAGGAATATATATCCGCCGGACGCAACGCAAACAACGAGCGGCACGCTTCGCGAGCCGTTCTTATGTTCAACAACAAGAAGCGGCAAGCCACTTCTCTTATGTTAAGAAAAGCTATCAGCAGATTGCTCATAGCTTTTTTTCGTTCCTCAAGCTTATTGACACCGGAAACTTGAACTAGTATAGTATAAGGGTACGATATCTTGTTTCTCGGAAGAGGAGATATCTACATATTGATTGGAAAGGGGTATGGAATGCAGAAGGATGTCATTTGGTACGGGCTTCTTTTACTTTTTGTTCTTTGGGTCATTCTGGAGCAGCGGCTGCTCATGACCTCAAAGCATACCATAGCCTCAGGGAAGCTTCCCCGGCAGCCGGAGTCTGTCTCTTTTGTGGTGTTGGCAGATCTGCATAACCGCTCCCTGGGAAAGAGAAACTCACGTCTGCTGAAACGGATCGATACTCTTGCTCCGGACTTTGTTCTTGCGGCAGGGGATATGATTAATAAAAAAGAGGTTTGCTATCCGGGAAATGCCTGCGAGCTGTTGGAAGAGCTGGCTAAGAGGTATCCGGTTTTCTTTGCCTACGGGAATCACGAACAGAGGCTGGAGGGATTCGGGAAGAAAGACAGAACGAGCCTGACAGAGGAGGAGCGATTCTGCGAGACGGCCTGGACACAGTTCAAGGCCCATTTGACGGGGGCAGGAGTTCGGTTTCTGGATAATGAGAGTGTTACGCTGAAGGTGAAATCCCTTCCCTTAAGAATTACCGGTGTATCCATCGATGATAGATATTTTGGATTCCACGCACCGAAAGAACTGGAGCCTTCTTATTTGAACACCCTGCTGGGGGATGGCGGACATTCGAAGGGAACGGAGGAGTGCTATCATATATTGATTGCCCATAACCCGGTATTTTTTGAGGCTTATACCCGGTGGGGGGCGGATCTTACCCTGTCCGGGCATATCCATGGAGGGATGATGCGTCTCCCTGTGTTGGGAGGAGTTCTCTCTCCCCAGGCCAGGTTCTTTCCCAAGTACGATGCGGGGATTTATTCCAGCGGGGCCAGGCATATGGTGGTCTCCCGGGGATTAGGCTCCCATTCTATTATGCCCAGGATATTTAACCTGCCGGAGTTGATTCATATCAGACTTACAGGAGATAAATAAGTAAAAATCATAAATGACCTTTGGAAAGGAGCAGCATGAGTATTCCCGTGAAATTGGAAGCCTTTGAAGGCCCTCTGGATCTTCTGCTTCATTTGATTGATAAGAATAAAGTCAATATCTACGATATCCCGATTGTTGTTATTACCGAGCAGTATCTGGATTATATTAAGCAGATGGATTCTAAGAATCTGGAGATTATGAGTGAGTTCCTTGTTATGGCGGCTACCTTAATCAACATCAAGTCCAGGATGCTGTTACCGGCAGAGGAAACGGATGAAGAGGAAGCGCTTGACCCGAGACAGGAGCTGGTAGAACGGCTGCTGGAATATAAGATGTACAAATATATCTCGGAGGAGTTAAAGGATCGGGAAATGGATGCCTCCAGGGTGTTGTTCAAGCCCCCGACGATCCCGCAGGAGATTGCGGACTACCGGGAGGAGATTGATGTGGGGGAATTGATGAGCGATCTTACCTTGGCCAGGCTCCATGAAATTTTTAAGTCAATTGTGAAAAAGCAGACGGACAAAATCGATCCGATTCGAAGTAAGTTCGGCAGGATTGAAAAAGAAGAGATTAACCTGTCCCTGAAATTCATACAGATACAGGAGTACGGATTATTACATAAGGTATTTTCTTTCCGAAATCTATTGGAGGCACAGCATACCAGAATGGAGGTTATTGTAACCTTTCTTGGCATACTTGAGCTGATCAAGATCGGAAGAATTGAAATCCGGCAGGAGTGTTTATTTGATGATATCAGTATTACCTATCTTGCTGCAGATATCATAACGATGGAGGAGGTAGGCTTTTAATGGAACTAAAGGTGCTGGAGGCGCAGATTGAAGCGATATTATTTACCATAGGAGAAGCAGTTGAAGCAGAGAGGATAGCGGGAGCTCTGGAGCACGACACGGAGACAATCCGCAGGGTAATCCGCAATATGATGGATCAATACGGGAGTGAGGACCGGGGGATACATATTATCGAGCTGGACGGAGCATTCCAGATGTGCACCAAGCCATCCATGTATGAATCTATTGTTAAGATTACCCATATTCCCAGGAAGCATGTATTGACCGATGTGCTGCTGGAGACATTATCCATAATCGCATACAAGCAGCCGATTACCAAGCTTCAGATTGAAGCAATCCGGGGTGTGAAATCGGATCACTCTGTGAATAAGCTGGTGGAATATAATCTTGTCTGCGAAATGGGAAGAATGGATGCTCCCGGAAGGCCGATTCTCTTTGGAACCACGGAAGAATTTCTGCGGTGCTTTGGACTGCAGTCCCTGGAAGCGCTACCGGTGATGAACCCGGAGAAGCTGGAGGACTTTAAGCTGGAAGCGGAGGAGGAAGCTCAGCTGACGCTGGATATATAGGAGTTGGAAGCTGATTGCATCAATTGAATATTATAAAGGCATGCTCTTTTAGCCTTAATAATAAAATAAAATGAACAAGGAGGTTTCACAATGGGTAAAAAAGCGGTAGCAATTGCTAATCTTGACGTGGAAAAATTGATTCAGATGCTGAATGAGGCTTTGGCGGAGGAATGGTTGGCCTATTATCAATACTGGATAGGCGCAAGAGTCATGGAAGGACCGATGAGAAGTGAAATTGAGCCGGAGCTTTTACTTCATGCCACCGAAGAGCTGGGACATGCGGTGCTGTTAGTGGACCGTATTCTTCAGTTGGGCGGAACACCAATTCTTAATCCCGGCCAATGGAAGGATTTTGCCAAGTGCAGTTATGAGGAGCCTGCCGATCCCTATGTTGAGGTTATCTTAAACCAAAACCTCACCGGAGAACGCTGTGCGATTCAAAGATATGAAGATCTTGCCCAATTCACCTACGGCAAGGATCATGCCACCTATCAGATGGCTGCCCAGATACTGAACGATGAACTGGAGCATGAGCATGATATCGAGGATTTCCTCACCGATATCGAGCGAATGAAGGAAGACTTAAGAAAAATCAGATTATAATTTACACTGTAAAATTACATAACCTGCAATAATGTATTATGACCAAAATCCTTCCCGGAGGATGGCAAAAGGTTTCAAGAAACCCGCTGCTCTCCCCGGAAGGATTTTTTTCTTTGCCGGACATAAAAGCTTACAGGAAGGCTTCAGGAATACTCCGGAAATGTGCATGCCGGCATATGCTTGTTTCAGCCATGCTGTCTTTTTATGGATTTTACTAATTATACTAAAAAAGTCACAGTAATACTAAACTTTAGGTTTAGATATATTAAAAATAATACTTGCATAATAGAATACATTTTTGTATAATAGTCCATGCTGTTAATATCATTGTACGGGTGACCGCAGGAACGGATTAACAACGGCTTTTGTGACTATTCAGTCACAGCGGCTCTAGCGGGCCGATGCACACAAAACATGCAAAATGCGCTTGCTTTTGCACAATATGTCTTGAAATCCCGGTGGATTTCCCGGGTCGACTGATTAGTTACCGTTTTTAACCATTATAAACAGAAAGGTCGTGATGTTAGGGGTGGATCAAAAGCTCACATTGTACGGCTTTAACAACCTCACAAAAACACTTAGCTTCAACATTTATGATGTATGCTATGCAAAAAGTGAGAGAGAGCAAAAGGATTATATTGCCTATATTGACGAACAATACAATTCGGAACGTCTTACCAAAATTTTAGTTGATGTTACCGAGATGATAGGCGCGCATGTTCTGAACATATCCAAACAGGATTATGATCCCCAGGGAGCTTCGGTGAACGTACTGATTGCCGAGGGCACCGTATCCCCGGAGCATATTGATGAATCCTGCAATCAGGGAATCGGCTTTTTATCCTCAAGAGATACGGTTCATGCCCATCTGGATAAGAGCCATGTCACGGTTCATACCTTTCCGGAGCATCATCCGGATAATTCGATTTCCACTTTTCGTGTGGATATCGATGTTTCGACCTGCGGCGAGATATCCCCGCTGAATGCATTGGATTACTTAATCGGAAGCTTCGATTCCGATATCATGACCATAGATTACCGTGTCAGGGGATTTACCCGGGACCTTCATGGAATGAAGTATTTCATTGATCATGATATCACCTCGATTCAGAATTATATTGATGACGAGACATTAACCAAATATGATGCAATTGATGTCAATGTATATCAATCCAATATTTTTCATACAAAAATGCTGATTAAAGAGATTGAGCTGCAGAATTATCTCTTTAATAAGGATGTTTATGAGCTGCCTCCGAAGCAGAGACTGGATATTACCAACAGCCTGCGCAAGGAGATGATTGAGATTTTCAGCGGCATGAACATATATTAAGAGAACAATTATTTTTATCTGGTTTTTAATAAGGAATGGAGGAAATCATGGAATATACACAATATAATTCGCCCATTCATGAAGCCTTAATCAAACATAAAAGAAACCGCGTGGTACCCTTTGATGTTCCCGGACATAAGGGAGGAAGAGGAAACCCCGAGCTTACCGATTTTTTAGGAATAGACTGCATGAAGATGGACGTGAATTCCATGAAGCCCCTGGATAATTTGATTCATCCGGTGTCGGTTATAAAAGCTGCAGAGGAATTGGCCGCAGAGGCGTTTGGTGCAGATGCGGCTTTTTTTATGGTTAATGGGACGACGGCTGCGGTGCAGGCGATGATTATGTCCGTCTGTAAGGCGGGAGATAAGATCATCATGCCTAGAAATGTCCACCGGAGTTCAATTAATGCTCTTGTGGTGTGCGGTGCGATTCCGGTCTATGTGAATCCCGGAGTAAACCACACCCTGGGGATACCCTTGGGAATGTCGGTGGAGGATATTAAAAAGGCAATCCTGCAAAATCCGGAAGCCAAGGCGATCCTGGTGAATAACCCGACCTATTACGGTATATGCTCTAATTTGAAGGAAATCGTGGCGCTGGCCCATGACAATCATATGAAGGTGCTGGTAGATGAAGCACACGGGGCTCATTTTTATTTTGGAGAGGGACTTCCGGTAAGTGCCATGGCGGCGGGAGCAGATATGGCTGCCATCAGTATGCACAAGACCGGCGGCTCTCTGACCCAGAGCTCCTTCCTGGTCTGTGGAAAGGAAGTCGATCCCGGCTATGTAAGGCAAATCATTAACCTGACCCAGACGACCAGCGGATCCTATCTGCTGCTGTCCTCCCTTGATTTGGCAAGGAAGAATATGGTGCTGCATGGGAAGGAGATTGTTGCCAAAACCATTGATCTGGCGGAGTATGCCAGGAATGAAATTAACCGCAGCGGCGGATATTATGCATTCTCTACGGAATTAACAGATGGAGACGCAATCTATGCCTTTGATCGGACCAAGCTCTCGATCCATACGGCGGAGATTGGTCTGGCCGGAGTGGAGGTATATGATCTTCTTCGGGATGAATATGACATTCAGATTGAATTCGGGGATCTTGGCAACATCCTTGCAATGGTTACTGCCGGTGACCGCGCCTTTGAAATCGAACGGCTGGTGTCCGCATTGTCTGAGATTAAGCGTATCCATGGTAAGGATAAGGTAGGCATGTTAAAGCATGAGTATATCGATCCTGAAGTGGCGCTTACTCCGCAGAAAGCATTTTACAGTAATAAGAAATCCGTATCCCTGAAGGAAGGAATCGGTCATATCGCAGGAGAGTTTGTTATGTGCTATCCTCCGGGGATTCCGATTCTGGCTCCGGGCGAGCGGATTACAGGGGATATTATTGACTATATTATCTATGCCAAGGAGAAGGGCAGTTCCCTGACCGGTCCCCAGGATATGAAGGTTGAAAATATTAATATTGTTGATTTTTAATTGATTATATTAAAGTGTCAAAAGTTGCATAACGCATATTAAATAGCAAGCGAAGAAAGGTGCGGGTGATTGCATATGGAACTATGGTATTCCGAACATCACACGGAACATGTGAAGCTGTCCTTGAAGGTCAGAGAGCAATTGTATGGTGCTCAAAGCGATTTCCAGCATATCGCAATTCTTGATACGGTAGAGTTTGGCCGTATCCTCACCCTGGACGGCTGCCTGATGGTAACGGAAAAGGATGAATTTATCTACCATGATATGATTGTTCATGTCCCCATGGCGTCAAATCCGGAGATTAAGAAGGTTCTGGTCATAGGAGCAGGGGACGGAGGAGCCGTTCGGGAGCTTACCAGGTATCAAAGCATTGAAAGCATTGATATGGTAGAGATCGATGAGATGGTGGTTACGGTGTGTAAAAAGTATCTTCCCCAGACCGCCTGCAGCCTGGATGACCCCAGAGTTCATATTTATTACGAGGACGGCTTAAAATTTGTGCGCCGCCAGGTGAATGAATATGATTTAATTCTGGTAGACTCCACGGATCCCTTTGGACCAGGCGAGGGCCTGTTCACCAAAGAGTTTTACGGAAATTGCTATCAGGCGCTGACAGATAAGGGCATTCTGGTGAACCAGCACGAAAGCACTTACTATGATTCTTATGTGGATGCGATGAAGAGGGCCCACCGGCGCATCAGTGAGATATTCCCCATTGCGAAGGTTTATCAGGCGCACATTCCCACCTATCCCAGCGGGCATTGGCTTTTTGGCTATGCCAGCAAGCACTATGATCCCGTCAGAGATTTGAAGGCGGATGCATGGAACGGGCTGGGCATTAAGACAAAGTACTATAATACGGATCTTCATACCGGCTGCTTTGCCCTTCCTAATTATGTAAAGGAGCAATTAGATGAATATGAATAGAAATATCCATACTTTTATTGCCTGTGACCATGAATATGAGGACAGCGATATTGTAATATTCGGGGCTCCCTTTGACGGAACCACCTCATACCGCCCCGGTACCCGCTTTGCCAGCGCGGCAATCCGCAATGAAAGCTATGGTATTGAAACCTATAGCCCTTATTTGGACAAGGATCTGACGGATTACAGGATCTATGATGCTGGAGATCTGGAATTTGGCTTCGGCAATACTTCGCGGGTACTTAAGACCATAGAGGAGATGACATGGCAGATTTTGGAGGATAAAAAGAAGCCTCTGATGATCGGAGGGGAACATCTGGTTACCCTGGGAAGCGTCCGAGCGGCAGCCAGGAAATATCCTGAGCTTGCAATCCTGCATTTTGATGCCCATGCGGACCTTCGGGACGATTATCTGGGAGAGAAATTATCCCATGCCAGCGTCATGAGAAGGTGTCATGAGATTGTAGGGGACGGAAACATATTCCAGTTTGGAATCAGAAGCGGTGACAAAGAGGAATTTGTGTGGGCAAAGGAACATGTATTCACCCAGAAATTCAACCTGGACCGTCTGGAAGAGGCGGCTAAGCTTCTGGAGGGAAAGCCGGTGTATCTTACCATTGACCTGGATGTACTGGACCCTGGCATCTTTCCGGGAACCGGAACTCCGGAGGCGGGCGGTGTGAGCTTTATGGAATTGCTGGAAGCGCTGAAACAGGCATTTCGGTTGAATATAGTAGCGATGGATATGAATGAGCTGTCCCCGGTATATGATCCCAGCGGCGCTTCTACGGCATTGGCCTGCAAGCTGCTGCGGGAGATATTGCTTCAGTTTTAAGAAATATATTTTATAGATAAGGAGAGATAATTATGAGCAAGGCCTTAATCATTGGAGCCGGCGGAGTTGCCGGCGTGGTAATTCATAAATGCTGTCAGAATTCCGAGGTTTTTGAGGAGATTTGTATTGCCAGCAGAACCCTGTCCAAATGCGATGCCTATAAGGCACAGGTAGAAGCCAAGGGCTATAAGACCAAGGTATCCACCGCCCAGGTGGATGCGGATCATACAGAGGAGGTAATTGCATTAATTCAGAAATTCCAGCCGGATATTGTAATTAATGTTGCATTGCCCTATCAGGATTTAACCATCATGGATGCCTGCCTCGCAACCAAGGTGGATTACCTGGACACAGCAAACTATGAGCCTAAGGATATTCCAAAGTTCGAGTACAAATGGCAGTGGGCATATAAGGAACGTTTTGAGAAGGCCGGAATCACGGCGATTCTCGGCTGCGGCTTTGATCCCGGGGTTACCCAGGTCTTCTCGGCTTATGCGCTGAAGCATTATTTTGATGAAATTCATACCATTGATATCCTGGATGCCAATGCCGGCGACCATGGGTATCCCTTTGCAACCAATTTCAATCCGGAGATCAATATCCGTGAAATTACTGCCAACGGAAGCTATTTTGAAAACGGCAGATTCCATGAGACAGAGCCGCTGGAGATTAAGAGAGTCTACAACTTCCCTGAGATTGGACCAAAGGATATGTATCTGCTGCATCATGAGGAGATGGAATCCCTGGCCATCAATATCCCGGGAGTGAAGAAAATCCGTTTCTTTATGACTTTTTCCGAACGTTATCTGACCCACCTTCGAGTGTTGGAGAATGTGGGAATGACCTCTACCCGGCCGATTGATTTTGAAGGCCAGAAGATCATACCGTTACAGTTTTTAAAAGCGGTGCTTCCCGATCCGGCTTCCTTAGGTCCGAGGACAAAGGGTAAGACCAATATCGGCTGTATCTATACCGGAGTGAAGGACGGCAAAGAAGTGAGTTACTATGTATATAATGTATGTGACCATGAGGAGTGCTATCGTGAAGTTGGTTCCCAGGCAATTTCCTATACCACGGGTGTTCCGGCCATGATCGGTGCCAAGATGGTGCTGGAGGGCAGATGGAAAAAGCCCGGTGTATATAATGTCGAGGAGATGGATCCGGATCCGTTTATGGAGGAGCTGAACCGCTGCGGTTTGCCCTGGAAGGAATGCTTTAATCCGGAGATGGTGGAATAATCCAACTTTCTTCCTGAGTTTGTATGCTGCTGTAAGGCGGCAGAATGAGGAAAATGTATGAATATAGATTTTAATCAAGTTACAACACCTTCCTATATTGTAGATGAGAAGCTGCTAAGAAAGAACCTGGAGATTCTGAAGTCGGTGATGGACCGGACCGGATGCGAGATATTGCTGGCGCAGAAGGCCTACTCCATGTACTCCACTTATCCTCTGGTCGGAAGCTATTTAAGCGGTACCACGGCCAGCTCCTTGTTTGAGGCAAAGCTGGGCGCGGAGGAGATGGGCGGGGAGGTTCATGTTTTTTCTCCGGCCTACCGGGAGTCGGAATTTGATGAAATTATGAGTCTGTGTGATCATATTGTCTTCAATTCCATAGCACAATGGAATAAATATAAGACGAAGATACAAAGCCGGGTAAAGAACAGTGTCTGTCAGCAAGCCGCTGGCCTTATGCCTAAAAAAATATCCTGCGGCCTTCGCATCAATCCGGAATATTCCGAGATAGAGACGGATTTGTATAATCCCTGCTTTGAGGGGTCACGCTTCGGTATTCGGCTGTCCGGGCTGGAGGGAGCGGATCTGACCGGAATCGACGGTCTGCATTTCCACACCATGTGCGAGCAGAATTCCGATGTTCTGGAACGGACCCTTCGTGTGGTGGAAGAGAAGTTCGGCACCCTGATGCACCAGATGAAATGGATTAATTTTGGCGGAGGGCATCATATTACCCGGCCGGACTATGATATTGACACTCTGGTCCGCTGCATCAATCATATTAAGGAAACCTACAAAGTACAGGTGTACCTGGAGCCGGGAGAAGCGGTGGCCCTAAATGCAGGCTTTCTGGTGAGCACTGTTCTGGAATTGAATGAGAATGGGATCCCTCTGGCAATTATGGATACATCTGCTGCCTGCCATATGCCTGATGTTCTGGAGATGCCCTATCGTCCGGCTATCCTTGGAGCAGGAGAACCGGGAGAGTATCCCTACACCTACCGGCTTGGAGGCCCCACCTGCCTTGCCGGAGATGTGATTGGAGACTATTCCTTTCCCGAGGAACTGAAGGAGGGGGATCGCTTGGTGTTCTGTGATATGGCGATTTACTCCATGGTGAAAAACAATACCTTCAACGGAGTAAATCTCCCTTCCATTTATCTGAACCGGGAGAACGGGGGACCAGAGCTGATCAAGCAATTCGGATATGAGGATTTTAAGTGTAGATTATAGCTTCGGATAAAAAAAGAAATGCATTCAGAGCCGGCAAGTATTCCGGTATGGATGCATTTCTTTTTTTTATTTAAGTTTTTATTCTTTAGTCTGAAGCGGGTCAGGGTTATACCAGTTGATCTCACCCTTGGAATATGCCTCCTCAAAGGTGGCGGCCAGTTTGGGAGCCTGCCCCCCATAGCGGTGGTAATAAGAGTACGGGTAGAGAGGTTTGGGATTTAACCCCACCTTCTCCATATCTACGGATGCCTCTTCCCCTTCTCTGACCTTGCGGGCAACAACAACCGTACGGTAATTCTTGATTTCATAGGAACAGGTGGAAAGGGTGAGCAGTTGATCCGTCTCATTGATATCTACTGAATCGATGTTGTAGATAGAACGGATCCGCATCTGATATATAAAGTTCAGGAAATCAGAATCGTCTTCAAAGTCTGCTTTTGTATAGTCAAAAAGCTCCTCCTTGGCCGAGCTCCCGTTGGTAATAAATATGGAAAATATCTTCCACTTTCCGGTGTCATAGATGGAATCAAAGGTAAAAACGGGGCGCTTCTTATAATAATCCATTTCCTTGAAATTGACCAGATAATGGAACATGTTATCAGTGGATTTCATATTGTGCCCGTGGATGGTCAGATTTTTGGAGTGTTCCTCCAAGGATCCTTTGGTATCCAGGAATAAGCTTCCTGCTTTTAGATCTTTTCGCTCCAAATCACGATACAGGTAATATTCGGGTTTTTCTTTACCGGACTGCATTACCACATAATCGATATTAGTATCAGGAATGGTAATCCACCCCTTTACATCCTCATTCACCGCCAATAATTCACGGAATTGGATCAGCCGCCCCTTTTCATCCCTTTGGGGAAGAGCGGGCGCTTCCTCCGTTTGTGGAAGAGCATCCGCATCCTCTTCCACAGACGAGAGAGAGCTGTCCGGCAGTGAAGGAGTACCCTCCGGTTTGGAGGGTTCCTGTGGTTTATAATAGCTGCTTGTTTTCTCCAGTGATTTTTGGATACGGTATGGTGTGATTACAACTTCATTTATAAAAAGTGCGGTAAATACCAAAAACCCGATAATAAATACAATCCGAAGAATTTGATAGATGGATTTGTTCGATTGTTTTCCAGCCATATGATAGCCTCCTTTATAAAGCCGGAATACGGGCTTCCTAATAAACACAAGTAGATAGAAACGATAATGCTTATCAATATTATACAATGAATAGATTTCTTAGTAAAGCCGTATTTTGGCAGCAGCAGCCGGACTGCTGTAATTCCGTTACAGGCCGTACGTAACTTAATCTCAAAAAACGTGCACCGATGAAGTAAATAATGAATATTCTGAGGCTTTTACAATAAATTTAGAGTAAGAACTATTATGGGATGGTAATTGTGAAAAATAAATACACAAAGGCATTACCCTGCATTGCATTGCTGCTGGTGCTCTCATTGATTCAATATCATAGGTTGGAGGAATATTATGATAAGCTTCTTGCATCTACCGGCTTGGTTTTTGAAGACGCCGGGAAGAGGGTAAAGGAGGAGAATGAGCGCGCCCTGCAGGAGGAGAAGGATTACCAAAAGCTTCTGAGGGCAGAAGGAGTTACCGATCCGCAATTGTCTCCGGAAGACAGGGAGGAGGGGGAGGATCAGTCTGCCGGCAATGAAGAAGCCGCTGCAAAGCTGAGCCTGCATGCCTTATCTTCTCTGCTTATGGATGCTTCCAATAACCGTGTATTATATGAGAAGAACGGGTATCGAGAGATGCCTATGGCAAGCACTACAAAAATAATGACCTGCATTGTGACTCTGGAGAATGCGGATTTGAACGATACCGTCAATGTATCTTCTTATGCTGCCAGGATGCCGGATGTCCAGCTGAACATCAATACGGGGGAGCAGTATCAGCTTAAGGATCTGCTGTATTCACTGATGCTGGAAAGCCATAATGATGTTGCGGTGGCTATAGCAGAGCATGTCGGCGGTTCTGTGGAAGGTTTTGCAACCATGATGAATGATACGGCCAGAAGACTGGGGTGTGAACACACTAATTTTGTCACTCCCAATGGACTGGATGCGGAAGGACATTTTACCACAGCCAGGGACCTGGCGGTCATCGCCAGTTATGCCATAAAAAATTCTGATTTTTTGGAGATTACCAACACCTCTTCCCATACTTTTCAGGAAAAGAAAACCGGACGAAAATTCACTGTCACCAATAAAAACCGTTTTCTCTATATGATGGAAGGGGCAATCGGCGTCAAAACCGGCTTCACGGGAAAGGCCGGCTATTGCTTTGTCGGAGCAATCAAACGTCAGAATAAAGCATTTATTTCTGTGGTCCTTGGCTGTGGATGGCCGCCCAATAAGAGCCTGAAGTGGTCGGATACCCGTGAACTGATGGGCTATGGCATAGCCAATTATGAGGAACGCCGGATCGATCAGGACATAAAGCTGGAGCCTATGCTTGTGAAGAACGGGCAGGTCAAATATGAGGAACTTTCCATGAACGGGAACTTATCCCTGTTAATGCGCAGGGATGAGCAGGTATCGGTGAAATATGTGCTTCCGGAGTATCTGGAGGCGCCGGTAAAGGCGGATAGTGTCATTGGAGAAGTGAGGTATTTCATTGATGGCAATTATTATTCCTCTGTTCCGATCTACGCGCTTACAGAAATTAAAAAAATTGATTATGGCTTCTGTTTCAAGAAGGTGATCAATCTGTGGAACGGTCAATATCTTAACACGACAAAATAGAGAATATATGATAATATGTGATTTAAATCAATGTGAATGGTGAATGATAAGAGTATATTAGCATTAAGTTAAACAATACAGGAAAAAAATACAAGTTTGCATCTTATAGAATGATTAAGGTGTCAAAAGGTATGCAACGCATATGATTCAAACTAAATTATTCATATTGGAGGAATTACGGATGGGTAAAAAAATCAGCAATAAGGTAACTTGGGTCGGTAAAATTGATTGGGAGCTGAAGCATTTTCATGGACAGGAGTATTCTACAAGAAAAGGATCTTCCTATAACTCCTATTTAATCAGGGATGAAAAGATCGTGTTAATTGATACGGTTTGGCAGCCCTTTGATAAGGAATTTGTCAGCCGGCTGAAGCAGGAAGTTGATTTAAAAAGTATTGATTATATTGTCATGAATCACAACGAAGTGGACCATAGCGGGGCATTGCCCGAGCTTATGCGGGAAATCCCGGATACCCCCATCTATTGTACTGCCAACGGAGCAAAGATCCTGAAAGGACATTATCATGAGGATTGGGATTTTCATGTTGTGGCCACCGGCGATACCCTGAATATCGGAGAAGGAACTCTGACCTTTGTAGAAGCACCGATGCTGCATTGGCCGGATACTATGTTCACCTATCTTTCCGGTGAAAACATTCTCTTCAGCAATGATGCCTTCGGACAGCATTATGCGACGGAGGGCCTGTACAATGATCAGGCGGATCAGGATGAGCTCCATGCGGAAGCGATCAAATATTACGCTAATATATTAACACCCTTTAGCAGGCTGGTGACAAAGAAGATAGAAGAAGTTCTTAGTTTCAATCTTCCGGTTAATATGATTTGTCCGAGTCATGGAGTGATTTGGAAGGAGAATCCTACCCAGATCGTGGAGCAGTATCTGGAATGGGCTAAGGATTATCAGGAAAATCAAATTACTATAGTTTATGATACCATGTGGAATTCAACCAGACGAATGGCAGAAGCCATTGCTCAGGGAATAACGGAACAGGACAGCGAGGTTACCGTCAAACTGATGAATGCTTCCAAGGAGGATAAAAACGACGTAATCACCCAGATATTCAAATCAAAAATGATCCTGATGGGAGCACCTACGGTTAATAACGGCTACCTTTACTCTCTGGGAGGCCTTCTGGAGATGGCAAAGGGACTGAAGTTTAAGAACAAGAAAGCGGCAGCCTTCGGAAGCTACGGCTGGAGCGGCGAGGCGGTGAAACTGCTGACCGGCCATCTTCGGGATGCGGGGTTCACAATCATGAATGACGGACTTCGTCAGCTTTGGGTACCGGATGAGGAGCATCTGCTGGAGTGTGTCGCTTACGGCAGGGATATTATAAATCAGAATTAGTAAGTCGGATTGAATAAACCAGGAGGAACAATTAGACTTAATAAGTGAAAATCAGTAAGTTAGAGGAAGGATGTGGAACGGTTGTTTCAGTCCTTCCTTTTTTAATAAAATTGAAAAAGAGTCAACATAACAGCAATTAAGGTAACATTTTATCCTTTTTTTTAAAAAGCTGCCATTTTTTAAAAAAAAACTTGAAAATAATGCAACGATTTCCAGGTTTCCTTCGTTTATTAGTTAGAGGTATTTAATTATCTAATATGGGACGAGGGAGGATTTTATGAAACAAATGGTATACCGATACAGATTCAGTAAATTTAAATGTTTTCTGAATGGTTTGTTATTTGCTGTTATTTCAATGATTGCATTGCTGCTTTGTCTTTCTGATATTTCCAAAGCCGCTGACTCCGAGGTTATCCTGCCCTTTTTTGTTGCTATCATCAGTATGCTGCTGGGTATCATCTCAATGCTTCATGATAATAGAATACGGAAGGAAAAGGTATAACCAAACGACAGCAATAATTGCGAGTTTTTGAGGTCTTTTTGCCATTGACGAATATCGCTCCGGGAACTATACTATTTATGAATTGTGATCATCATTTTTACTAGAAGGAGAGAGATAACATGGCAAAAGTAATTACAATGGGAGAGATAATGCTCCGTCTTTCGACCCCCGGATATCAGAAGTTTATTCAATCCGACAGCTTTGATGTATGCTATGGCGGAGGGGAGGCAAATGTAGCCGTATCCCTGGCCAATTACGGACATGATACATATTTTGTTACAAAGGTCCCGAAGAATCCCATCGGGGACTGTGCGGTTGCCGCATTAAGAAAACATAATGTGAATTGCGATTTTGTTGCAAGGGGCGGAGAGAGGCTGGGAATCTACTTCCTTGAAACCGGCGCTTCCATGAGAGCCTCGAATGTAGTATATGACAGAGCTCATGCATCCATTGCAGAGGCTGAGCCCTCTGATTTTGACTTCGATTCGATTTTTGAAGGAGCCGACTGGTTCCACTTTACCGGAATTACTCCTGCCATCAGTGATAAGGCGGCGTATTTGACGGAAGAGGCATTGAAGGCGGCTAAAGCTAAGAATATTACGGTTTCCGTGGATCTTAACTTCCGCAAGAAGCTCTGGTCCTCCGAGAAGGCACAGAGAATTATGACTAATTTGATGCAATACGTGGATGTGTGCATCGGCAATGAAGAAGACGCGGAAAAAGTGCTTGGCTTCAAGCCCGGTAAAACTGATGTAACCAGCGGTGAGCTGGAACTTGCAGGATACCAGGATATCTTTGAACAGATGATCAAAAAATTCAACTTTAAATATGTAGTAAGCTCCCTGAGAGAAAGCTATTCCGCTTCCGACAACGGTTGGTCGGCTTGTATCTATGACGGTACGAATTTCTACCATTCCAGAAAGTACAATATCCGTATTGTTGACCGCGTGGGCGGCGGAGATGCTTTTGCCGGCGGTTTAATCTGCGGTCTGCTGGATGGAAAGTCCATGGAGCAAGCGCTGGAATTTGGCGTTGCGGCTTCCGCATTAAAGCATACGATACCCGGAGATCTCAATCTTGTCTCCAGAGCCGATGTGGATGCGCTGGTAGGCGGAGATGCTTCCGGAAGAGTGCAAAGGTAATAAATATCAGCGAATATAAACAAATATCAAAAACAGCATTGAAAGGCCTGCAGCAGCTGCAGGCCCTTTATAATATTGATTAGTATATTCTATTAACCTTGATGAAGGTGATATCTCGAAATATTATAAAATCGAAATTCTCAGAAGTGATCACATGATAGGAATTAACAATAGGATTATTGTAATAGGTGATTTCAGTATATATTTTATCAACTTTACCCGTACGGATATCGCCTATAATTTGACTGAATCTTGAATGATCAGAAAAGTATACTATGATATTTCAAATAATGAGAAGGATTAGGCGGCTGCTTCAGGCGATAGAGACTATTTCCTCAAAATGGCTTGATCCCCAGGCGGGTTTTACAGCACAGGAAAGAAAAAGTGCTTGATTATTTTTATATTACCGATTATCATTAAGAATGTCTGAAAATTTATAAATATATGGAGGAACGACAAAAATGAGAAAAATTCGAGTGAAAGCAAAAAAGGTGGAAAAGTCCGAAGAATTCTTTGATTCCAAAAAGCAACTATACCGGGCAGGTATTGTGGTTGCTGTAATATTAATTATTATAGGGATATTCATATACATCGAGAATACGGACAATAAAATTGTCGTCAATAATAATACGGATCTGAAGCTGGAATATGTTAAGGCATTCTTTGTCGGTCCCGAGGAAGCTTATAACGAGGGCATCAATATTACTGATCTGGCTGTGGGAGAGAAGCAGGTTCTGCCCCAGGAGCCCATCAATTTGTTCTATGCGGAGGCCAATCTGGAGGTTCGGTTTAAATTTGAGGGTCATGACGAATTATTTGTTGACGCCGGGTATTTTGATGATAATTTTTCTGGCAAGATCACAATCAATTTCGGAACAGACAAAGACGGCAGGATATCTTTGAAGGTGAAGGCAAAGCCCGGAATTTTTAATAACCCAAGAATCATCTGTGATGAGTATTTTATCGTTAATCTGGAAGAAGGATATGTAGAAGACTAAAGGACAAGCTGGCTGGATACGATGCATTTACGCACATAGGAAGAGTGGAGGAAACGATGATAAAGCTGTATGAAAACGGTGCTTATTTGATTAATGGCAGAGAAATTTTGGATGAATCGGAGTTTGCCGGAGTAAAGGCTAAGACCGGTTTTTCGGGGGATAAGGAGACGGCCGCAAAAGGGACCATGGCATATGGGATCTTAAATAGACATAATACCTCGGCTGATGACAGAAAATTAAAAATCAGGTTTGATAAGCTGACCTCTCACGACATTACCTTTGTCGGCATAATTCAGACGGCGAGAGCCAGCGGTCTTGAGAAATTCCCGGTTCCTTATGTGCTCACCAATTGCCATAACAGCCTTTGCGCCGTTGGAGGAACCATTAACGAGGATGATCATATGTTTGGTCTTTCCTGTGCGAAGAAATACGGCGGAGTCTATGTTCCGCCTCACCAGGCCGTAATACACCAATATGCACGGGAGGTGCTGGCAGAGGGCGGTTCCATGATCCTGGGCTCGGACAGCCATACCCGTTACGGAGCTCTGGGAACCATGGCTGTTGGAGAAGGCGGACCGGAGCTGGTAAAGCAGCTGCTGAAGCGCACCTACGATATTAATATGCCTGAGGTGGTAGCCGTATATCTGACCGGGACTCCCCGGAAGGGAGTAGGGCCCCAGGACGTTGCCCTGGCGATTATCGGGGCGGTATTTTCCAATGGATATGTTAATAATAAGGTGATGGAATTTGTCGGAGACGGCATCGATAATTTGAGTGTGGATTACCGCATCGGCATCGATGTAATGACTACCGAAACCACCTGTCTTTCTTCCATATGGAGAACGGACGGGGCTGTGAAGGAGTTCTATGAGATTCATGGCAGACCGGAGGCCTATAAAGAATTGGCTCCGGAGCAGGTGGCATATTACGACGGGCTAATTCATGTGGATCTGTCGGAGATTAAGCCAATGATTGCCATGCCTTTCCATCCCAGCAATGTATATACCATTGATGAAGTGAATGCAAATCTGTATGATATTCTGGATGAAGTAGAAAAGAAGGCTCAGGTCAGCCTGGATAATAATAAAATCAAATATTCCTTAAAGGATAAGATTCGTAATGGAAGGCTATATGTGGATCAGGGTACCATCGCAGGCTGCGCAGGCGGCGGCTTTGAGAATATCTGTGATGCGGCTGACATCCTGAACGGCCGATTTATCGGTGCGGATGAATTTTCCCTGAGCGTATATCCGGCCAGCCAGCCGTTATTTATGGAGTTGGTAAAGAACGGAGCGGTAGCTAAATTAATGGCCAGCGGTGCGACCATACGGACAGCCTTCTGCGGCCCCTGCTTTGGAGCAGGAGATGTTCCGGCCAATAATGGCTTCAGCATCCGCCATACCACAAGAAACTTCCCTAACCGGGAAGGCTCCAAGATAACCAATGGACAGATTGCTTCCGTTGCCCTGATGGATGCCAGATCCATTGCCGCAACCGCTGCAAATCAGGGTTATTTAACCTCGGCGGAGGATATTGATGTTAACTTCACCAGACCGCATTACTATTTTGATCGTACCATATATGATAACCGGATATATAACGGTATCGGCAAGCCGGACAGCAGCGTAGAGCTGAAATTTGGCCCTGGAATCGTAGATTGGCCGTCCATGACAGCCTTGAGCGAGGATATGATCCTGAAGGTGGTATCCATGATTCATGATCCGGTGACCACCACGGATGAATTAATTCCATCAGGTGAGACCTCTTCCTTCCGTTCCAATCCATTGGGGCTGGCGGAATATACCCTGTCCCGCAAGGACCCGGAGTATGTAGGGCGGGCAAAAGAGGTTCAGAAAGCGGAAAAAGCAAGACTTGCTATCGAAAGTACCAGAGAGACTATCATCAATGCGAATCCGGAACTGGAGGAGGTATTTGGTAGGATATCGGAGAAATTCTCTTTTGATGCAGGAACGACGCAGATTGGAAGCACAATCTATGCAGTCAAGCCCGGGGATGGCTCCGCAAGAGAGCAGGCAGCCAGCTGCCAGAAGGTGCTGGGCGGTTTTGCCAACATTGCCAGGGAATACGCTACCAAGCGCTACCGTTCCAATCTGATCAATTGGGGTATGCTTCCTTTTCTCTTCAAGGGAGAACTGCCCTTTGAGAAAGGGGATTATCTTTTCATCAAGGATATCCGCGGTGCAGTTGCAGGAAAGATCGGCGAAATTAAGGCTTATGTAGTGAATAAGAACATGAAGGAATTCACACTTACCCTGGGAGAACTTACCGATGACGAGAGGGAGATCATCCTGAAGGGATGCCTGATCAATTATTATCATGGATAAACAGGAATAAATTGGGCACAGATGCCTTCATAAATACAAGGGAAGATAAGTAAGTATGCTTCCGCCTGTATTTTGGGAGTATCTGTGCCTTATTTCTTTGGAAAAATCCAATGAATTCTGCGGATTTGGGGCCATCAATCCGGTATTGCTTTCAAGTTCCTTCACTGTTAAAATAATAATAACAGCAAAAAGCGACAGTCCATAGAAACAGGAAGAGGACGCTGGAATTATTGTATTCCAACCTCGGCATCCTATGGAATTAAGGGATAAAAAGGATGGCAAGTTCAATCAAATATTCACATTCTTAGCAATACCATAATACGTTCATTTTATTATAATAAAAGTATTAACTGAGGAGGTGCGTGATTTTTATGAAATACGGATATTTTGACAATGAGCATCAGGAGTATGTGATTGAAAGAGTGGATCTGCCAACCTCATGGACGAATTACATTGGTGTCAGAGATATGTGTGCGGTCATCAATCACACGGCAGGAGGGTATGTTTTCTATAAATCACCGGAATATCACCGGATCACACGTTTTCGCGCCAACAGCATTCCGATGGACCGTCCGGGTCATTATGTATATCTCCGGGATGATGAAAGCGGAGATTATTGGAGTGTGTCCTGGCAGCCTGTGGGCAAGTCCCTGGAGGAAGCAAAGTATGAGTGCCGGCATGGCTTGTCCTATACCAAATATTCCTGCTCCTATCATGGGATAGACGCACAGCAGAAGCTTTTCATTCCCATTGATGATCCTGTGGAGCTGTGGGATGTGACCATTAAGAATACCGGCAGCAGCAGGAGGAAGCTGAGCGTATTCTCTTATCTTGAGTTTTCCTATCATCATATTGATATGGATAACCGGAATTTCCAGATGAGCAATTATGCGGCAGGCTCTTCCTATGAGGACGGCATTATTGAGCATGATTTGTTCTACGAGGAGTTCGGCTATCAGTTTTTTACCGCTAATTTTACTCCGGACAGCTTTGACTGTCTTCGGGATAGATTCATCGGGATATACCATACCGAGGATAATCCGGTGGCGGTACAAAGAGGTATTTGCAGCGGCTCCTACGAGAAGGGCAACAATCATTGCGGTTCCCTGCACAAACGGATCACCCTGGAGCCGGGAGAAGAGATTCGTCTTGTATTCCTGCTGGGAGAGGGGAACCGGGAGGAAGGAAGAAAAATCCGGGCAAAATATTCGGATTTTGCTGTAATCGATCAGGCGTATCGTCAGATGTCCGGTTACTGGAAGGACAAGAGAAACAAGCTTCAGATTCAGACCCCCAATGAGGGAATGAATACCCTGATTAATATCTGGACCCTGTATCAGGCGGAGATTAATGTAATGTTTTCCCGTTTCGCCTCTTTTATCGAGGTTGGCGGAAGAACCGGTCTCGGATATCGGGATACCTCACAGGATGCTATGACTGTAGTACATTCTAATCCGGGAAAATGCCGTCAGAGAATTGTGGAACTGCTTCGTGCGCTGGTATCCAAGGGATACGGCCTTCATCTGTTCCAGCCGGAATGGTTTGATCCGGACAATAGTGCAAAGCCCTTCAAATCCCCTACGGTAATTCCCGTACCGGATAAGAACGATGTGATTCACGGAATTGACCAGGCCTGCTCGGATGATGCATTATGGCTGGTCAGCTCTATTGCGGAATATGTGAAGGAAACCGGTGAATTTGATTTTCTGGAGGAAGTCATCACCTATGCCGACGGAGGCAGCGGCACGGTATATGAGCATATGAAGAGAATACTGGACTTTTCCAATGAACAGGTGGGGAGTCACGGTGTCTGTAAGGGACTTCGCGCAGACTGGAATGATTGTCTGAATCTGGGAGGCGGTGAAAGTGCCATGGTATCCTTCCTGCATTACTGGGCCTTAGGGAATTTCCTTGAACTTGCTGGATTTGCCGGTAATTCTACGGATGTAGAGCGATATGAGGCGATGCAAAAACAGGTCAAGGAGGTTTGCGAACGGGAGCTTTGGGATCAGGAATGGTATATTCGCGGAATTACCCGGACGGGCAGAAAGATCGGCACCATCTCCGATGCGGAAGGTAAGATTCATCTGGAGTCCAATGCCTGGGCGGTGCTGTCGGGTCTGGCAGATCCCGAGAAGGGAAGACAGGCCATGGATTCCATCGATAAATACCTGTATACGCCTTACGGCATCATGCTGAACGGTCCCTCCTATACCATTCCCGATGAAGAGATTGGGTTCATTACCAGAGTATATCCGGGATTAAAGGAGAACGGCGCAATCTTCAGTCATCCCAATCCCTGGGCATGGGCGGCGGAATGTATTCTGGGCCGCGGAGACAGGGCGATGAAGTTTTATGAGGCTCTGAGTCCTTATAATCAGAATGATATGATCGAAATCAGGGAGGCGGAGCCGTATTCCTACTGTCAGTTTATCATGGGCAGGGAGCACACGGGATTTGGAAGGGCAAGGCATCCTTTTATGACAGGAACCGGAGGCTGGGCTTACTTCTCGGCAACCCATTATATGCTGGGCATTCGTCCGGGACTCTCAGAGTTGATTATAGATCCCTGCATTCCCCCGGAATGGAAGGAATTCAGCGTCAACCGCACCTGGCGCGGGGCGCAGTACCACATTCACGTTGAGAATCCCCAGGGTGTGATGAAAGGCGTGAAGGAGATAAGATTAAACGGAGTGCCGGTGGACAAAATTCCGGAGCAGCCTGGCGGAACAAGCCATGAAGTGCATGTCATCTTAGGGGAGGTTGGATAATGATTAAATTTGGTACCGGTGGTTGGCGAGCGATCATTGGAGAGGAATTTACCAAGGCGAACATACAAAGGCTGTCGAGAGCTCTTGCCAAAAAAATGAAGGATGAAGGTATGGCCGACAAGGGCATCGTATTAGGCTATGACCGCCGGTTCTTATCCAAGGAGGCCATGCAATGGGCGGCGCTTGTATTTGCCTCGGAGGGGATTACTGCCTATCTCATCAATCGTTCCTCACCGACGCCTCTGATCATGTATTATGTGATGAAGCATGAATTTCCCTATGGGATGATGATTACTGCAAGTCACAATCCTGCCGTTTACAACGGAATCAAGATCTTTACCTATGGGGGCAGGGATGCTGATGAATTCCAGACCCAGGAGATTGAAAATTATATCAGGGATGTGGGAGAGGATGAGGAGGCAGACCTGGATTATGAGAAGGCAAAGGAGTCCGGTCTGATCTATGAAATTAATCCGTTGAATGAATACATCGATAATATTATCAGTACGGTTGATATGCAGGCGATCCGTGAGAGCGGCCTCCGCATTGCTCTGGATCCGATGTACGGTGTAAGCGAGACCTCCTTAAGAACCATTTTACTGACAGCAAGATGTGATGTTTCTATTATACATGACCGGCACGATACCTTGTTTGGCGGCAAGCTTCCCTCCCCTTCGGCAGCGACCCTGAGAAGCCTCCAAAATTATGTGATAGATCATCACTGTGATCTTGGTATAGCCACAGACGGCGATGCCGACCGCATCGGTGTCATTGATGACAACGGACGTTTTTTGCATCCCAACGATATTTTGGTAATTCTATATTACTACCTTGTAAAGTACAAGGGTTGGAAAGGTCCCGCCGTGCGTAATATTGCGACAACCCATCTGCTGGATAAGGTGGCGGAAAGTTTCGGTGAAAAATGCTATGAAGTACCGGTAGGCTTTAAGCATATCTCCTCCAAGATGAATGAAACGGATGCGGTCATTGGAGGAGAATCCTCCGGCGGCCTGACCGTGCGCGGCCATATCAAAGGTAAGGACGGCGTTTATGCCGCCGCCCTGTTGGTTGAGATGATTGCCATCGTAGGAAAAAAACTGTCCCAGATTGTTCAGGATATCTATGAGGAATTTGGCTGTACCTATATGGAGGAACGGGATTACCGTTTTGATTTACAGAAGAAGGAGGAGATTCAGCAGATGCTTCTGGTGGATAAGCTTCTGCCGGAGATACCGTTGGAAATCGAGAAAATTTCTTATCTGGACGGCTGCAAGCTGTATTTCCAAAACGGAGGCTGGATCGGGATCCGCTTCTCCGGTACGGAACCACTTCTTCGCATTTTCTGTGAGATGCCGATGGAAGGCCAGGAGAAGATGATATGCAGAATATTCGAAACCTTTATGGGGTTGGACATTTAGGAAAAATATGTTATAATGTTGCTGGACATTATAATGGCGCCGAACGCAGTGAGCGCACAAGAGAATTGATATTATAGTCACTGACATAGGGGTTATCCGTTGGGTAGCCCCTTTTAGATATAATGAAATGCTGCGCTTTATCAGATCATGAATGAAAAGCACATTTATGATCTCCAGCTCCGATCGTATGCTTCGAGCAAGCTTGATCATGCTCACTACGCTTTATCATATCAATAATTGGGGGGATGGGCGATGAAAAGGATCTTTTCATTAAGAAGAACATTGCTGCTGCTGGTAGTTATCCTGTGGATGGTTCCGATCACAATCATCTATTTTTTCATGACAATGTCTTATAGGAATGACATTATCGGTAAGACAAAGGATTTGATGGAGGAAGGCCTTAAGAATTTTACCTATTTCAACGCACAGCGAATTGATGAGGCGATTGATATTTCAAAGAAAACCTCTTATGAGCAGGTGATTGAAAAAGCATGGAGGGAATACAGCGCCGGCGGAGTAACAAAGTCGGAGCTGTACCGTCAGATTACAGGTAATCTCACCAGCAAATTCTATAATGACAACCGTTTTGAGATTGCTGTGTTCTATCTGAGCGAGGAGCCCGATAAAATCTATTATACCAAACAGAAGGAAAACAATTATATCGATATTTACCGTGAGAGGGTGGAGCAAGAGGCCTGGGCCATCACGCAGCAGGATACAACGGATGCGCATGTACGAGTAATTGACGGAAGAATCTATATCATCCGTAATCTCTACACTACCAAAAATTATACCAAGTTCGGAACCCTGGTCCTGGAGTTAAACAAAAACAAGCTGATTGATGGAATCTATCTGAATGAGGATTATGAGCTGGCCTTCTACATCAATGATACCAACTCCATGATCACCTACGATTTCCGGCTGGATAAGGAAAACCACACGGGGATTGTAGAGAAGCTCAAGGCCCGGTATTCCGTTGAAAGTAACCGTAAAATTACGGAGGAGCATGACGGGCCCTATACCGGTATGATTTACCAGCAAAAATATGATGATTTTCATTTCGGAGCAATCCTTATTGTGAATGAAGACCTGATATTCTCAGAGTTACAGGAGCTGTACCGGATTATGTTCCTGATCATGATGATTATCATCCCTATCTTTATTTATATGATATATTTTATCTCACACCATATTACCAAGCCCATGAGCGTTATGGTAGATGCGGCAAGGAGCCTGGAAAAGGGAGGTATCGGTATGCAGGTGGAAGGAAAGCCCATGCCGAATACGGAATTTGAAGTTCTGAAATCTTCCTTTAATAAAATGTCATCTGAGATAAAATATCTTTTTGATTATGCCTACAGTGAGAAGCTGGCCAGAAAGGATGCCAAGATTATTGCCCTGCAATCCCAGATTAATCCTCATTTTTTGAATAACACATTGGAAATGATGAACTGGCAGGCAAGAATGGCGGGCGATATGACCGTATCAAAGATGATTGAGGCGCTGGGGACCCTGTTAAATCATAGCATGGACCGATCCAATAAAAAGATGATCAGCCTGGTGGAGGAACTTCGCTGTGTGGATGCCTATTGCTATATTATCTCCATGCGCTTTGGCAAACGGCTGAAAATCGAAAAAGAGGTCGATACGGAGCTGCTCCATCTGGAAGTTCCCCAGTTGATTCTGCAGCCGCTGATCGAGAACGCGGTGGTACATGGGGTTGAGACAGTAAAGAACGGCACGATCTGGATCAAGGTATTCAAAGAGGAGAATAACGGGATCCTGCAGATTATCAATACCGGAAAGAGGATGTCCGAGGAAGATATTGTGCGTGTGAAGAATATCCTGGAAGGAAAATATGAGCAGCAGGCCGGCAAGGAAAGCAGCCATGATAAAAAACATAGCGGAAGGCATGAGGCGCTGGGAATTCATAATGTAAATGAGCGTATTAAGCTGATCTACGGTGAGGAATACGGATTGACCATCGGACCGCTGCCAGGAGGAGAAACAGCCTCTACCATAACCCTTCCCCTGGAGTATGATCCGAATAAGGTTAAGCTGAATAAACCAAGCCTTTTATGGAATAAATCCGATTCTTAGTGAATAGTAACAAGAAGAGAGTCTGATTTATGGGACAGGATAGCAAGAAGAAACAAAAAAAATCAATTTTAGCCAAGGATTAATTGGAAATTTATTGTTATAATATTCTTATACTATGGGGGCTTATGACCTTTGGAAGCAGTGCGGTTTAATGCATAACCAAATTGTAATACAAGATCATATGATTTAGGAGGATGAGGTATGAGAAAAATGAGAAAAGCAGTAGTGATCCTTTCCGTTTTGATGCTTGTCCTATCAGCGCTGATCGCCTGCCAGGCAAAGAAGCAGACAGAAGGGATGTGGGGAACTCTGGATGAGCCCGGGGAGTCGATGCAAAACCCGATTACAATAACCACGGCGTCCATGTATGGGGGGACCGATGCCAACGCCGGAAAATACCAGGCAATTAACGAACAGTTCATAGCTGATTATCCCTACATAACCATCGAAGATGATTCACAATCTGCAGATCAGGACTGGAAGACGAAGATCGCCGCTGATTTTGCAGTTGGCAATGAACCGGATGTAATTCAGTATTTTACTGATTCCAATGCCAGCGATGTCCTGGCCGCAAATAAATTTGTTACGATTGAGGAAATCAGGAAGGTATATCCGGACTATGCGGCAGATATCCTTGACAGCGCGCTGGAATTCGCCTCCAATCCCGATGGAGTTCAAAGGGCAGTGCCGACTACCGGCTATTGGGAGGGTTTGTTCTGCAATAAGGAATTATTTGATCAATATCATCTGGAGTTGCCAACAGATTGGGAGAAGCTGGAGATCGCAATCGATACCTTTCGGGCAAAGGGAATCATACCCATCGCTGTCTCGCTTAACAATGTGCCTCATTATTGGATTGAATTTTTGATGCTGTCCGCAGCAGGACCCGAGAGTTATACCGTCATTCCCAAGACCGCTCCCGAGGATTGGTGCAGAGGTCTTGAGATGTTTCGCACCCTGAGAGATATGGGGGCGTTTCCCGAGGATGCGGATACCATTGACAATGATTATGCCGGAGAGCTGTTTAAGAGGAAGAAGGCTGCCATGCAGATGGAGGGCTCCTGGTATTCCGGAGGAATCCCGGATCAGAAGAATACGGTAGTAATTGCACCTCCGGCAATTCCCGGCGGAAAGGCCCAGCCCGGAAGCATGGTCGGCGGCATATCCTCCGGATTTTATATCACCAGAAAAGCGTGGGAAGATCCCGATAAAAGGGATGCTGCGGTGAAATTTGTGATGGCACACACCAAAGCGGCATCAATCGCCCTTTATTGGGGAGGCAACGGTCAGCCAGCCGCCAGGGTGGAGCCGCCCCTGGAGCTGACACCCCTGGGAATCTCCGGTCTCAGCTATGCCAATTCCGCAACCAGTACTTCCTCACCGACGGATTCCCGTATTACTCAGGAGGCATATAACACCCTGGTGGCAGGTATTGTTGATGTATCGACGGGAGAAAAATCGGCACAGGATTTATTAAATGAAGTACTGGAAATTAATGCAAAAGAATATGATTAAATATTTGACAGCAGGTACTATAAAAGGATAAGATTGATATAGGAAGAAAGCGCCGTACCTGAACGGCAGAACGGAGATATCAATGTATAAAGTAGCAATTATTGATGACGAACCGATTATTGTGGAAGGAATCTCCCGGATGATCAAATGGGACCAGTATTCCTGTAAAATTGCAGCCACCGCCAATGATGGGATTGAAGGTGCGCAAATCATCCGGAAATACCGGCCGAACATCATTATAACGGATATTTCCATGCCGGATATGGATGGTCTATCTATGATCGCAGGTTTAAAATCGGAATTTCCCAATATGGAGATAAGCATTCTTACCGGTTACCGTAAATTTGAATATGCCCAGAAGGCAATCCGGCTGGGAGTGACTCGTTTCCTTCTTAAACCCTCGAATATGGAGGAGTTGGAGGAGGCTATTTCTTCCATGGTGAACAATCTGAAGGAGAAGCATATCCAGGCGGAGGAAGAGGAAGCTGCTGAGGAAGAGCGCTATGATAACGAGGCCAGTAATTTTATTGTAAATAATGCCATGAAATATATTGAGCAGAATTATCCCCATAAGATAACCCTATCCGAGGTGGCGGAGAAAACCTATGTGAGCCAGTGGCATTTGAGTAAGCTGCTCAACCGCAATCTGGGCCAGAATTTTTCGGAAATTCTTAATAATGTCAGGATCAGGGAAGCGCAGAAACTTCTTCGAGATCCCTCCCTTCGTATCGGAGATATTGCAGAAAGGGTGGGATTTGTGGATATGGCGCATTTTTCCCGGGTGTTCAAGAAGAATGTCGGTATCTCCGCAAATGAGTACCGGAACACCATATCGCAGAAGAACATAGACTCCCCTGTTTTCTGAAGGTGGCAGTCCGGCTTGCAATGTCATTAAGTCAAGTCTGTGGTATTGAAATATAACTTGAGATATTTCCGGGAATATATTATGATAGATGGTGTTTTACTGGTTCTCTGACACAGATTTATAATACTATAGTGGGAGTGGTGATTATGACATCCGTTATTGACGGTAAGAAGATATCGGTAGAAATTAAGGATGAGCTTAAGCTCAAGGTGGAAAAATTGGCACAGGAAGGCATCCGGGTTACCCTTGCAGTGATACAGGTCGGGAAGGATCCTGCCTCCACCGTATATGTCGGCAACAAGAAAAAAGCATGTGAGTATATCGGCATTCGTTCTTTGGCCTATGAACTGGAAGAAAGCATCAGCCAGGAGGAATTGCTGGAGCTGATTCACAAGCTGAATTCGGACCCCGAAGTCAACGGAATTCTGGTTCAGCTTCCGCTGCCTTCCCATATGAATGAGGAGCTGGTGATAGAAGCTATTTCCCCGCAAAAGGATGTGGATGGCTTTCATCCCCAGAGTGTAGGGGCTCTAAGCATCGGGAAAAAGGGCTTTGTCTCCTGCACGCCTGCCGGTATCATCCAATTATTAAAACGCTCCGGAATCACGCTGGAGGGCAGGGAATGTGTTATCCTGGGAAGAAGCAACATTGTGGGCAAACCGATGGCCATGCTGATGCTTCGGGAGAATGCCACCGTAACAATATGCCATTCCAGGACAAAGAATCTGAAAGAGGTAGCAAAGCGCGCGGATATCCTGATTGTTGCCATCGGTAAACCGAAGTTTGTTACGAAAGATTATGTCAAAGAGGGGGCCGTAGTCATTGATGTTGGAATCCACAGGGATGAAAACAACAAATTATGCGGCGATGTGGATTTCGCCGATGTGGAGGACTATGTATCGGCAATCACCCCGGTGCCCGGAGGAGTTGGTCCGATGACCATTGCAATGCTTATGAATAATTGCGTGGAAGCCGCCAGTAATTAGCTTGCAGTATCGTTTGTGTATTGTACCGAAATGGAGTTTGAAATGAAAATGGAACAGAGATTGATCTATTCAGATACAGAATATCATATCTTGGCAGCCGAGCAGGAATTTATTGTACATCCGGTTGCCTTTGGTTACCTGCCCTGTAATGCTGCTTCCCTGCAGTGTGCCTGTAATTGCCTCTATCAGGTGGAGGATTATAAGCTGTTTCTGGAGAGCCTGGAGCTGGGAAGCTGCGAGGCACTCAATCTGGGCGGTGTCCGGATGGAGGTCCATGCGCAGCAGCATAAATTTTCCGATTTGCCGGTATCCTATAACGGTGCCGTTTTAATCGGGACTAATCTAGTCAGGGAATATTATCTTGACAGCCAGGCACCGGCCTATTTTTCTTATCAGAAGGTCATTGAGATACTATTTGATCAGGGGGTGCTGATTACCACCATTGATCAGAGCAGGGCAATGCTTCGTATTCGCAGGAATATAGAGTTGGGACTTCGCAGCCTGACTAAGAAACGGGACATCCGATGCATTAACCGTTTTATGAACTCTGCCCTGGTAGGGGATTACAAGCCCTTCCGTTTTAATTACACCCGGATGAAATATATAAAAGAAATGAAAAAGGAATATTCCCAATCGGAGCTTGCAGAATAAAACAGTTTCTTTTTTTAGAGAAAGCTGTTACAATGTTTGTTGAACTTCTGAAATCCGAGGGGTTTCATGGGGAATTAATTAAGTACGGAGGAAGAATGAATATTTATTTTATATCACTGGGTTGTGATAAGAACCTGGTAGACAGTGAAAATATGCTGGGTATCCTTAATGAGAACGGATACCGGATTACGAGTGATGAACAGGAGGCGGATGTGATTATCGTCAATACCTGCTGCTTCATTCACGATGCAAAGGAAGAGAGCATTACTACCATTTTAGAAATGGCTGAATATAAAAAAACCGGTTCTTTGAAGGCTCTTATTGTTACCGGCTGCCTTGCCGAGCGCTACAAGGATGAGATCCTCAAGGAAATACCCGAGGTGGATGCATTGCTGGGAACCTCCAGCTTTGCTAAAATTGTGGAGGTGCTGAAGGAGATTACGGACGGCGGGCAGCATACTCATTTTGAGTCCCTGGAGGTTCTGCCAAAAAGCAGCGGAAAACGTATGCTTACCTCAGGAAGCTATTTTGCCTATCTTAAAATCGCCGAAGGCTGCGACAAACATTGTACTTATTGTATTATTCCGCAGGTGCGCGGGAATTACCGCAGCGTACCCATGGAGGAGCTGTTGCAGGAGGCAGAGTATCTTGCCGGTCAGGGAGTGAAGGAATTGATTCTGGTGGCCCAGGAGACCACTCTGTATGGGAAGGACCTTTATGAAGAGGTCAAAATATCGGCCCTGCTCCATGAACTGTGCAAAGTATCCGGGATAGAGTGGATCCGTATTCTCTACTGCTATCCGGAGGAGATCACAGACGAATTGATTGAAGCGATGAAACAGGAGCCTAAGATCTGCCGTTATCTGGATATCCCCATTCAGCATGCTTCTGACCGTATCTTAAAGCTTATGGGACGCAGGACAAACAAAGAGGATCTGAAAAGAATTATCGGGAAGCTTCGCAGCAACTTGCCTGACATTGTATTGAGAACCACTTTAATTACCGGCTTCCCCACGGAGACTCAGGAAGAGCATGAAGAGCTGCTGGAATTTGTCAGGGAGATGCGATTTGAGCGGTTGGGCGTGTTTACCTATTCCAAGGAAGACAATACTCCTGCCGCTAAGCTGAAACCCCAGATTCTGGCCAAAGTAAAAAAGCAGAGGCTGAAGGAAATTATGAAGCTTCAGCAAAGCATAGTATTTCAGCGGACAGAGAACTTGATCGGCCGTACCTATGATGTTCTGATCGAAGGCAGAATTGCCGACGAAGAACAGGTGTATATTGGCCGTACCTATATGGATGCTCCCCAGGTGGACGGCTTTTTGTTTTTGAACTCAGAAACAGAGTTGATCTCCGGCGATATTGTTAAGGTGGAGGTAACAGGAGCCAAGGGCTATGATCTGGTAGGCGAATTGGCGGAAGGGAGACAGGAACGTGAATCTACCAAATAAAATTACGCTGTTCAGAGTTTGCATGATACCGATATTTGTTGCATTTATGATGATACCTGGCATTCCCGGCGGCAGATACGCTGCGGCAGGAGTTTTTATTATTGCCGCCCTATCCGATATGCTGGATGGTTATCTTGCCAGGAAGAATAATCTGGTAACGAATTTTGGCAAGTTCATGGATCCTCTGGCGGATAAGCTTCTGGTATCCAGCGCTTTGATCTGTCTGGTGGAATTGGGCCTGCTGCCGGCCTGGATTGTAATCATTATCATCGCAAGGGAATTTATTATCAGCGGCTTCCGGCTGGTCGCTTCCGACAGCGGAATTGTCATTGCGGCAAGCTGGTGGGGGAAGATTAAAACTGTGGTGCAGATGGTGATGAGCATTATGTTGATCATCAATCTGGATATAGCATTCATTAATTTCCTGGAGCAGGCTGCAATCTATCTTGCTGCGGCTCTGACCGTAATATCCCTGGTGGATTATATGCTCAAGAATAAAAAGGTACTTACTGAAAAACACTAAAATATTGTTAGCAATAGTTCAGATGTTATTGGACACTGCCTCGTCACCGGATATCAATACCGGAGATGGGATAGTGTCCTTTCAAAATAAAGAGGATAAACGCTTCAATGTTAGGGAGGTTACGGATATGACAGTGGAATTAATCAGCGTAGGAACGGAATTGTTACTCGGTAATATTGTGAATACCAATGCGAATTATTTATCCCGTAAATGTGCGGAACTGGGATTTTCCCTATATTATCAGGTTACGGTCGGCGATAATGAGGGAAGGCTCTGCGAAAGTTTGAAAACCGCACTGGAGCGTTCGGATATTGTTATTTTAACCGGAGGGCTGGGACCGACCCAGGACGATATGACCAAGGAGGCGACGGCAAAGGTGCTGGGACTGGAGCTTATGATGGATGAAGCTTCCCGCCGGCATATTGAAGAGTATTTCCGTTTCCGCTATCAGAAGGAAGCCGGCGGGGCAGTCACGGAGAATAACTGGAAGCAGGCTTTAAAGATCGAGGGCTCACAGGTGGTGGCCAACAGCAACGGAACAGCGCCGGGTTATATTGTGGAAACCGGAGAAAAGACGGTTATCCTGCTGCCGGGCCCTCCGGGAGAGCTGCTGCCCATGTTTGAGAATTCCATCTATCCGTACCTGCAGGCAAGGCAGAATAAAATATTCGTGTCCAGCATGGTAAAAATATGCGGTATCGGAGAAAGCAAGGCAGAGACGGAAATTTTAGACCTTATCGAAGCACAGACCAATCCGACCATCGCTCCTTATGCCAAAAACGGAGAGGTACATTTTCGAATTACCGCTGCGGCGGACCATCCGGAGGAAGGGAAGAAGTTAATCTCTCCGGTGGTGAAGGAACTGTACCGCCGCTTTGGCAATCATATTTATACTACTCTGGAAGAAGAAACCCTGGAGGAGGTAGTAATTAAGCTGCTGAAATCAAAGAACTATACGGTAGCCACCGCAGAATCCTGTACCGGAGGAATGCTAACCGGAAGGCTGGTAAATGTTTCCGGTGTATCAGAAGTGTTAAAAGAAGGCTTTATTACTTATTCTAATGAAGCCAAGGCAAAATATCTTGGAGTCAGCGAAGAAACCCTGCGTATCCATGGAGCCGTCAGCGAACAGACGGCCAGGGAGATGGTTCTGGGGGCCGCCAGGGCCGCCGGGGCGGATGCGGCTATTGCAGTTACCGGAATTGCGGGTCCGGAGGGCGGGACTGCCGAGAAGCCGGTTGGCCTGGTCTACATCGCTTCCCTTGCGGGAGGAGAGGTGACAGTGAAGGAGTTAAGGCTGAAGGGCAACCGCCAGAAAATCCGGGAATCCAGTGTGATCAGTGCGCTGGACCTGCTGCGAAGGAGTCTGCTCCCCAGGGAGGAAATCATCGGGTAAATGCCTGGGTTTTGTTGGAAACAATGGGATTAATTGCTATGATTTTTTTATAAAATGTTCCATAATACCATAGAAATGACACAGTTATAGGCTATTGTAAAGACAATCAGAAACAAGTATATGCAAGTGTTTGAATTGATTCTGCAATACACTCACATGCAGAGGATACCTATGGAAATTGTGTTTGTACGGATTTGTGAAATCGGAGGTTATTATGGAACGTATAAAGAGACTATTAATTTTGATGATAATGGCTGCGGGCTTGTTTCTCCTGTCCGGATGCAGTATATTCCACTTTGATTTCTTTGATGAAAGCAAGGAAAACAATCCGGAGATTACCCTGGCTCCTACTGAAATGCCGGAGAATCCCGATCAGGATGAGTCAAAAGAGGTAACTCAAACCAATCAAGATCCCTTGGTAACACCTGGTTCGGAGGTTACTCCAACACCCGCCCAAATCAAGCCGACGGAGAATGTCGAGCTTACGATTTATACGGTGAATGTCAGCACCGCGGAGCCGGAGAATGCAATCGCTTTAATACCGGCGGATATCGATATTACGCCTGAACTTATTGTTGATAAGGTGGTGGAGTCCATGGCGGACCGTTCTCTCGATGTAGGAATTGAGAGCGTTACCGCACGGGGAGATACAGTGATCGTAAGCTTCTATAAGAATAAGGCACCTCTCAGTGAGATAGGCTCCGGATATGAAGTGGCGATTCTGGATGCCATAGCTCAAAGTCTGGTGGATAATCTGGAGAGCTATAAGAAGGTGATATATCGTGCGGAAGGCAAAGCTTATGCCAGCGGTCATATCGAATTAGAATTGGATGAGGTATATTTGGAGGACAAATAAACAGGTCCTGTTTCATTAGGTAATTGCGATACGATAATTTGTATTCGACAATTACCTAATATTATGTTATCTTTTATAATATGATTGAAGCGTCAAATAAAGTGCCATTCGCTTTGGATGCTGTTTGATTGCATTCCAGGTGCTGAGCGGTGAAAGATCTCACAAATATTAGAATAGCAAGGGTATGGAGCAAAGTTATGGGTAAGATATATGTAGTAGGTGGCGGAGCTGCCGGGATGCTGGCTGCAATCGCGGCAGCGCGCAGAGGGCATGAGGTGATACTGCTGGAAAAGAATGAAAAGCTTGGCAAAAAGCTGTATATTACCGGAAAGGGAAGATGCAACCTTACCAATGCCTGCGATCGGGACGAGTTCTTTGAACAGGTGGTTACCAATCCGAAGTTTCTGTTCAAAGCCTACCATACCTTCAGTAATTATGATACCATGGATTTCTTTGAGCAGTTGGGCCTGCCCCTTAAGGTGGAACGCGGAAACCGGGTGTTTCCGGAATCCGATAAATCAAATGATGTGATTACCGCATTAAAGAAGGAGCTGGAACGCCAATCGGTGACCGTAAGATACCACAGCGAGGTAACACAGATACTGACCAGGGATGGCAGTTTCTCCGGCCTTAATCTAAAGAATTCGAAGGAAGCCTTTCCGGGAGATGCCGTGATTATAGCAACCGGGGGCTTATCCTATCCTACCACCGGATCCACCGGAGACGGGTATCGCTTTGCCAGAGAGATGGGGCATACCGTTACGCCGTTGTATCCCTCCCTGGTTCCTCTGCACACAAGGGAGGATTATGTGAAGGAATTGATGGGTCTTTCCCTGAAGAATGTGGAGGTCAGCATAACCAGCGGTACCAGGCAGGTTTACCGGGATTTCGGAGAGCTGCTGTTCACCCACTTCGGAGTGAGCGGACCGGTGATCTTAAGCGCCAGCAGCTATCTCATTCCCTATCTGCAGAACAAGGAGCCGGTCACTCTGAGCATCGATTTGAAACCGGCACTTACGCCGGAGCAGCTGGACGCCCGAATCTTACGGGATTTTGAGGAATTTAAAAACAAACAATTTAAGAATTCCTTGGACCGCCTATTGCCAAATAAACTAATAGATGTTATTATTCGTCTAAGCCCAATTGATTCGGAAAAGAAAGTAAATTCCATTACAAGAGAAGAAAGACTTGCCCTGGTGGAGCTGTTGAAGCATTTCCCACTTCATATTACAAGGCTTAGCGATTACAATCAGGCTGTCATCACCAAGGGCGGCATTCAGGTGAAAGAGGTCAATCCTTCCACTATGGAATCAAAGCTGGTGAAACATGTATATTTTGCGGGGGAAGTCCTTGATTTGGATGCCCTGACCGGAGGCTATAACTTACAGGTAGCCTGGTCAACAGCCTATCTTGCCGGACAATCGGTATAGGCCTCACAGCATGATATACATTTTCATATATCATTCGAAGATGCGGAAAGCCCCAGATTCGAATATTAGAAACTCGGAGGTAAAATTGCTTTGAAAAATTTTAATCTTGCAATTGACGGACCGGCCGGAGCCGGTAAAAGCACCATAGCCAAACGCCTGGCAAAGGAGCTGAATTTTATCTATGTGGATACCGGAGCGATGTATCGTGCTATGGCTTTATATTTTCTTAGAAATGGCATCGAGGCATCGGACAGGGAACGCATCGAGGCCGCCTGTAAGGACGTGGATATCACCATGGAATATAAGGACGGCGAGCAATTTGTTATTTTGAACGGGGAGAAGGTTAATGATTTTATTCGTACGGAGGAAGTCGGCAATATGGCAAGCGCTTCTTCTGTATATAAGTCGGTTCGGCTAAAGTTGGTGGAACTGCAGCAAAATCTGGCGAAGAAGGAAAATGTTGTTATGGACGGCAGAGATATCGGAACTTATGTGCTGCCGGACGCTGATTTGAAGATATACCTGACCGCCGGAACAAAGGAACGAGCCAGAAGAAGATGGACTGAACTGAAGGAAAAAGGCCAGTCCGCAGATATGGACGTAATAGAACAGGATATCATTGACCGTGATCATCGGGATATGACCAGGGAAATGGCTCCCTTAAGACAGGCAGAGGATGCCGTGCTTTTGGATTCCTCCCAGCTGTCAGTCGATGAGGTGGTTGAGCGTATTTTAGAGCTTTATCGCAGAAAGCTTGAATAGGCCTGGATGAAGGAAAGAAGGTTAACTGATTGAAGATTACAATGGCAAACAGCGCAGGATTCTGCTTTGGCGTGAAGCGTGCTGTGGATTTGGTATATCAGGAAATTCAGAACGGCCAGCGGGTTTATAACTTTGGGCCGATTATCCATAATGAAGAGGTTGTAGCTGATTTAAATAAAAAAGGGGTACAGGTTGTTGAAGATCCGGAAGAATTAAAATCACTGCCGGCGGGTACAATAATCATACGTTCCCACGGTGTTTCCGAAGCGGTACAAAAAGAGCTTTCTTCCTATGGACATAAAGTAATCGATGCCACCTGTCCTTATGTCAAAAAAATACATAAGGCCGTTAGAAAAAAGAGTGAAGAAGGATATCATATTATCATTATCGGTAACCGGCTTCATCCTGAGGTGCAGGGAATTATCGGTTGGTGCGAAAGCACTCCGGACATCCCGGAGCCTCACGGCTATACCGGATATACCGTACTGGAGAATGAAGAGGAAGCGGGAAGCTTCCATATTTCCGGGGTTCAGAGAATATGCATCGTGTCGCAGACGACATTTAATTACAAGAAATTTCAAGATTTAGTTGAAATTATATCAAAAAAGGGTTATGATATATTTGTTTTAAATACGATTTGCAATGCCACAGAGGAACGGCAGACGGAAAGCTTGCAGCTGGCAAGGCAGTCGGATGCGATGGTTGTGATTGGCGGAAAGCATAGCTCGAACACGAGAAAGCTTTATGAGATTTGCAAAAATGAATGTGAAAATACTTACTATATACAGAAGCTTGATGACCTGGATTTAAATTTATTTAAATCTTATCGAAACGTAGGTATTACAGCAGGGGCTTCGACCCCAAACAATATTATCAAGGAGGTTCATACCGCTATGTCAGAAAAAAGTTTCGAACAATTATTAGAAGAAGAGAAGGTAGTGAAAATAAGCAACGGTGATGTTGTAGAAGGAATTGTCTTGGGTGTGAAAGAAGATGAGATCATCTTAAATATAGGCTACAAGTCGGAAGGTATCATTACAAGAAATGAATACACCAATACACCTAATCTTGACTTAAGAACCGTTGTAACGGTAGGCGATGTAATGCAGGCGAAGATTCTTAAAGTGAATGACGGTGAAGGACAGGTTGCCTTAACCTATAAGAGACTGGCTGCTGAGAAGGGCAATAAGAGATTGGAAGAGGCCTTTGAGAATCATGAGGTATTGACAGCTAAGGTTGCTGCCGTATTAAACGGAGGCTTAAGCGTAGTTATCGATGAAGCAAGAGTATTTATTCCTGCCAGCCTGATTTCTGATTCTTATGAGAAGGATCTTGCCAAGTATGCAGGAGAGACCATTGATTTCGTTATCACCGAGTTCAATCCGAAGAAGAGAAGAATTATCGGTGACCGCAAGCAGCTGATCGTTGCCAAGAAGGAAAGCTTAAAGAAGGATTTATTTGAGAAAATCAAGGTTGGCGACACTGTGGAAGGTACTGTTAAGAATATCACGGACTTTGGCGCGTTCATTGACCTGGGCGGAGCAGACGGCCTCCTTCATATCTCAGAGATGAGCTGGGGACGTGTGGAGAATCCGAAGAAGGTATTCAAGGTTGGCGACAGCGTGAAGGCATTTATTAAGGATATTCAGGGTGAGAAGATTGCCCTCAGCTTAAAGTTTGAAGGCGAGAATCCCTGGATCAGCGCCGAGACAAAGTATGCCGTAGGCAATGTTGTCAGCGGAGTGGTAGCACGTATGACTGATTTTGGTGCTTTCATCGAGCTGGAGCCCGGTATTGATGCTTTATTGCATGTATCCCAGATTTCCAGAGAGCATGTTGAGAAGCCTGCAGATGCATTGAAGATCGGCCAGGAAATCACTGCCAGAGTAGTGGAATTCAATAAGGAAGATAAGAAAATCAGCTTAAGCGTAAAAGCCCTGGAAGCTCCCGAGAAGGAAGAGGAAGCGCCGGTAGAGGCAGAGTTTGAAACAGAAGCAGAATAAATAACGCCGGCATCAATAAATGCCAAAGATATCATACCATTGGAAAAAGTCCAACATGAATTCAAATAGAAATTGATGTTGAACTTTTTTCAGGTTAAGGATAAATATTATTACAACAGATGATGAAGGAGATTTGTCTTGCAGGGCAGTTATGAAACTTTTAAGCAGTCTATTTATGAAATGACAAAGATTGATCTGAACTCCTATAAGGAACGTCAGATGAAGCGGCGTATCGAGGCTTTAATTACAAAGCATGGAATTACATCCTTCGGCGATTATATTGTTAAGCTCAAGGCAGATAAAACAGCCTACGACGAGTTCATTAATTACATTACAATCAATGTATCTGAATTCTTTCGTAACCCGGAGCAGTGGGTTTTGCTTGAGAAGGAGGTATTCCCCTATCTTTTGGAACGTTTCGGCAGGGAGCTGAAAATATGGAGCGCCGCATGCTCCACCGGGGATGAACCCTATTCCCTGGTAATGCAATTATCAAAATTTATTCCGCTTAACAAGATCAGGATCGTAGCAACGGATATTGATAAGACGGTCATGGCAAAAGCCCAGATGGGACTGTATCATGTGAAGAGCCTGAAGGGTGTGCCGGAGGAGTTTCTGAACAAGTATTTTACGATGATTAATGACCGGACCTATCAGATATCCGATCAGATTAAGGCCTGCGTGGAGTTTAAGCAGCATGATCTTTTAAAGGATTCTTATCCGGCAAATTGTGACCTGATTGTATGTCGTAATGTTTTAATTTATTTTACGGATGAGGCCAAAAATAAAATCTATTCGGATTTTCATAAAGCATTGAAGAAGGACGGGCTTTTATTTGTGGGAAGCACGGAGCAGATTATTCAGGCGCAGCAGATCGGCTTTCATAATTACAAATCCTTTTTCTACAAAAAGTCATAAGTACATCTTCCCTTTAGAAACATCCCGGGCGACCCGTCGCTTGTCATTTGTCTTATGTTAATCGTTACGGACCCCCGCCTGACGGCAGGGGTTCTTTTCATATCATGGGAAAGTACGCCCATGATATGAAAGCATATGCTTGAACTCACGTGCAGGATGCGCACCGCGGAGAGGGATTTTATTGCTACGCAATCTGCATAGGCGCGAAGAGCCAGCAAGCTGACTCTTTGTTCCTACGATACGGTAGGCCGAATGGCTACAATTATTTCTAAAAAATGTGGTTGATTTTTAGTATGATATCGAGTATATTGTTTTATAGATTAGCTTACGGTTACAAATGCAATGATTGAAACTTTTCCTGTTTGCCGGGAGAAAGGATATTGCATCAGGAGATATCATGTACAGTAAGATGATAAGACTAACAGTACAGGGTAAAGAATATTTTGCTAGGAAGCGGAATAGGTTTCAGTTTTCTTTAATCCTGTTGAATGGGAGGAACGATGCAGAATATGATTACGGTAGCAGTTGATGCAATGGGTGGCGATAACGCACCGGGAGAGATCATAAAAGGAGCAGTACTCGCGGTTCAGGATAAGAAGGATATCAAGGTGGTATTAACCGGAGATGAGGATGTCATTCGTAAGGAGCTTGACGGGTATGATTATGATAAGGACCGCATTCAGGTCGTACATGCACCGGAAATCATCACAAATTCTGAGGCGCCCGTTATGGCGATTCGCCGTAAGAAGAATTCCTCAATCGTTGTCGCATTCCATTTAGTCAAGGAAAAGCAGGCAGATGCCTTTGTCTCTGCCGGAAGCACCGGCGCAGTTTTGGCCGGAGGCCAGCTGATCGTGGGACGCATTCCCGGAGTAGAGCGACCTCCGCTGGCTCCTCTGATTCCGACGATGAACGGAGTCTCCCTGTTGATTGACTGTGGAGCGAACGTGGATGCAAGGTCATCCCACCTGGTGCAATTCGCAAGAATGGGTTCCATATACATGGAGAATGTAGTGGGAATAAAGAACCCAAGAGTGGCAATTGTGAACATTGGTGCAGAAGAGGAAAAGGGAAACCAGTTAGTGAAGGAGACATTCCCTTTATTAAAGAACTGTAAGGACATTAACTTTATAGGCAGTATAGAAGCCCGGGAGATTCCTAACGGCGGAGCCGATGTAATTGTATGTGAGGCCTTTGTCGGTAATGTAATCCTCAAATTATACGAGGGACTTGGAACCGCGCTTGTTAAGAAAATCAAAACGGGTCTTATGAGTACGACAAAGAGTAAGATAGGTGCCCTGTTATGCAAGCCTGCATTAAAGGAAACCCTAAAAACATTTGATGCTTCAAAGTACGGCGGAGCCCCTCTGCTTGGCCTAAACGGACTTGTGGTTAAAACCCATGGCAATGCAAAAAGTGCGGAGGTACGCAATTCTATTCTGCAATGTGTAACCTTTACCGAACAGGGAATTAACGAGAAAATCAAAATGAATCTCAGCAATAACGAATAAATTGTAAAAGAAGGGTGAATATTATGGAATTTGAAAAATTACAAAAAATTATTAGCGAAGTATTAAACGTAGACGAAGATGAGATTACCATGGAGACAACATTTATCGATGACTTGGGTGCGGACTCCCTGGATGTATTCCAGATTATCATGGGAATTGAAGAAGAATTCGATATTGAAATCGCGAATGAAGAAGCAGAGAACATTGTGACGGTAGCGGATGCGATTGAGCAGATAAAGAATGCATTGAACTAATTACGGCAAGCATATGCGTATTTTACATGTGTTGTGAGTGTCGGCTCATCAGAGCCGTTGTGACGGAATAGTCATAAATAGCTCAGGTTCAGATAATCGATTGATAACGACGAGGGGTACACAAAAGGTACCACTCTTATGCATGGAAAAGCCCTGTGAATAAGGTCCGCCTTGTCTATGGGCTTTTCCATGGTTTTAACGAAAGGAGGCAAGATACACCCGTATGAGTTTACGCAAAAAACCGGACACATCCCTGTTGGCTTTGGAGAGCAGAATAAAATATCATTTTAACGATCCCTCCATTCTATATCATGCTCTGTCCCATAGCTCCTATGCCAATGAGATGAGAATGAACAAGGAAGAGAGCAATGAGCGTCTTGAGTTTTTGGGGGATGCTGTGCTTGAACTTGTCACCAGCGAATATGTGTATCAGGAATATGAAAATCTGTCCGAAGGTGATTTGACCAAGCTGAGGGCCAGTATTGTATGTGAGCAGACCCTGTCTGCCTGTGCCAGGGATTTGAGGATAGGCGATTATTTATTCCTGGGAAGGGGCGAGGATATCTGCGGAGGAAGGGAAAGGGATTCCATATTGTCCGATGCGTTGGAAGCGGTGATTGGAGCAATCTATCTCGACGGTGGTTTTACTAATGCAAAAGAGTTTATCAGAGGCTTCATATTAGCCAATCTAAAGAATAAAGACCTCTTTTTCGATAGCAAGACTATCTTACAGGAAATCGTCCAAAACAATAACAATGGACAAAAGCTCCGTTACAAATTAATATCGGAGGAAGGCCCGGACCATAATAAAACCTTTACGGTTGCCGTATTTGTGGGGAATGAGGAGATCGGTACCGGTGCCGGCAGGACGAAAAAGGCTGCGGAACAGGAGGCTGCTTACCAGGCAATCCAGAAATTGCGCAGCAAATAAAGTAGTAAGGCTGTTCAGATGAAATAGATGGGAGACTATGGATGTATTTAAAAAGTATTGAGGTTCACGGTTTTAAATCCTTTGCCAATAAAATGCTGCTGGAGTTTCATGACGGCATCACCGGCATTGTCGGACCCAACGGCAGCGGTAAGAGTAATGTTGCCGATGCTGTCCGATGGGTGCTGGGCGAGCAGAGCGCGAAACAGCTGCGCGGATCAAAAATGGAAGATGTTATCTTTTCCGGAACCCAGATGCGTAAGCCTCTGGGTTATGCGTATGTCGCCATAACGCTGGATAATTCCGACCATAAGCTGCCGATCGAATATGATGAGGTAACGGTTGCCAGAAGAGTATACCGCTCCGGCGAGAGCGAATACCTGATTAACGGAACCCCCTGCCGCTTAAAGGATGTCAATGAACTGTTTATGGACACCGGAATCGGCAAGGAAGGCTATTCCATTATCGGACAGGGACAGATCGATAAGATTTTGAGCGGTAAGCCGGAGGATCGCCGGGAATTATTTGACGAAGCGGCCGGAATTGTTAAATTCAAGCGACGAAAATATGCGGCGGAAAAGAATCTGGAGGAAGAAAAGCTAAATCTGTCCCGCATCACCGATATCCTGAAGGAAATAGAGAAGCAGCTGTCACCTCTGGAGAAGCAGTCGGCAGTGGCCAGGATTTATTTGAAATTAAAGGAAGAGTTAAAGGGTCTTGAGATAAATCAATATCTGCAGGAATATGAGAGGATTCGCAGCCAAAAGGAGCAGCTGGAAGAAAAGCTGGTCATTGCGGCTTCGGATTATGAACAGACCAAAGCAGAATATGAGAATACCAAGGAAGAATATGTCCGTCTGGAACAGCAGCTGGAGGAATGCGATCGGACAATTGAAGAGAATAAGAACGTCTTCAACGAACGGAAGCTGCAGAAGGAAAAGGCGGAGGGTGAGATCAAGGTTCTCAGGGAGCAGATCAGCAGCCTGCAGCAAAGTGATGTATATGTTCGCAGCCGGATTGAGAACATGCAGAAGGATCTGGAAGCTAAAAAGACGGAAGAACAGGGGTATCTTACCGAAAAGGAAGCCATTGACCATAATATTGCCAATATGGATGATCTCCTCAGCGCCGCGCTGGATGAGCTGAATCGAATCAAGGAAGGCATTCTGGCAGATACAAGAGCCATTGAAGAATGCAATAACGGCATCTTTGAATATTTGAACATCAACTCGGGTATTAAAGGTAATATGCAGCGCTATGAAACCATGCTGGAGCAGAATACTCTTCGCAAGGCGGATTTAAACCAACGGATTCTGAAAAATAAGAGCGAAGAATGTCTCTATAATGAAACCATAGAATCTCATACTCAGAATTTGAATCGGATTGCCGGAATGATCACAGAGCAGACAAAGAAGGCTGCAGCAGCAGAGGAGGCCATTACTCAGGCACAAGTGCTGATTGACTCTGCCGGCAAAGAATACAACGAGATACAAGCCAGATATATGGGGGAGCAATCCCGCCTGGATTCCCTTATGAACCTGACGGAACGGTATGAGGGCTACGGCATCAGCATCAAGAAGGTTATGGAGAGAAAACCCCATATGCCTGGGATCGTAGGTGTGGTGGCAGATATCATCAAGGTGGATAAAGCTTATGAAACCGCCATTGAAACTGCTCTTGGCGGGGCGATACAGAATATTGTTACCGAAGATGAGGGGACCGCGAAAGAACTCATTGGGTATTTAAAAAAGAACAAATTCGGCAGGGCAACCTTTCTGCCTCTTACTAATATCTCTGCTGGAAATAGCCAGCCGGGAGAGAAGGCTCTTCGTGAGCCCGGCGTGCTGGGAACAGCCAGCCGGCTGGTGGAAGCGGATTCAAAATTTAATGCGTTAATCGACTATCTTTTGGGACGCATCATCGTAGTGGACCACATCGACCATGCCACCAGTATGGCAAGAAAATATAATCATACCCTCCGGATTGTAACTCTGGAAGGCGAATTACTGACTCCCGGAGGCTCCATCTCCGGCGGTGCCTATAAGAATGCCAGCAATCTCCTGGGAAGAAGAAGGGAGATCGAGGAGATGGAGGAAGCGGTTCTGGCTCTGAAGCGTCAGTCTCAGGAACTGCTTTCCCGGCGGGAGGAAGCCCGGGATACCCGATCCAGGCTTCGGGAAGAGCTGGAGTCTATTAAGACATTGCTGCAGGAAAAGCTGCTGGAGCAAAACACCATAAGCATGAATCTGGAGCGGGAGAAAGCCAGGAAGGCAGAGTCTGAGGCTGTTTACCAGGAATATGTCAGGGAGCTGCAGGAAATTGAGTTCCAGGCCAGGGAGCTGAAGGAACAGCTGCAAAAGCTCGAAGAAACCCTGTCCCAGAATTCCAGGCTTAACCGGGAGAAGGAAGAACAGATTGAGCTCCTGAACAAAAAGCTGGAAGAGGAACGGAGCCTGGAGCAGGAGGCAAATGAACATGCTTCCGCCCTGCGGCTGCAGATGGCCGCTCTGGAGCAGAATAACCAGTTCGCCCTGGAGAATATAAAACGTATCAAGCGGGATATCGCCAAGCTCTACGAAGAAGAGGAGACCCTTGCGTCGGATACTCTTAAGACCGCCGGTGCAATAGAGGAAAAGAAGTCAATTATTCACAGCACCGAGGAGCTGATTCGCTCCTTTGAACAGGAGATCCTAGGTCTGGAGGAAAAGATTCGGGAACAGACGGCCCGCCGGGAACAGATTACCGGAATTCATAAGAATTTCTTTGCCAAAAGGGAAGAGTTGTCCAATCGCATGAATGAGCTTGATAAGGAGATCTTCCGGCTGAACGGCCAGAGGGACAAGCTGGCGGAACAGAGCGATCAGCAGAGCAATTACATGTGGGAGGAATATGAGCTTACTTACTCCACTGCGGTATTGTATCCGATGGAAGAGGAGATCAGTCCGGCACAGGGGAAGAAGCTCATCTCCGAGATTAAGTCAAAGATCCGGGAACTTGGCGATGTTAATGTCAACGCCATTGAAGATTATCGCAGCTTATCCGAGCGTTATGAGTTTTTACAGGCCCAGCGTGAGGATCTGGTCAGGGCGGAGGAAGCCCTGCAGCAGATTATCCTGGAGCTGGATACTGAGATGAGGATTCAATTCCTGGAGAAGTTCAAAGCAATTAATGAAGAATTCGACCTTGTATTTAAGGAGCTTTTCGGCGGCGGTCATGCTGATCTGGAGCTGACGGACAGTGAGGATATCCTGGAAGCCGGGATTCGGATCAATGCCCAGCCTCCGGGGAAAAAGCTGCAGAATATGATGCAGCTCTCCGGCGGTGAGAAAGCGCTGACCGCCATCTCCTTATTGTTCGCAATTCAGAATCTGAAGCCGTCCCCCTTCTGCTTATTGGATGAGATAGAAGCTGCGTTGGATGATTCCAATGTTGGCCGTTTCGCAAAGTACTTGCATAAGCTGACTCAGGACACCCAGTTCATCATCATAACCCACCGAAGAGGAACCATGGCGGCGGCGGATATCCTGTACGGTATCACTATGCAGGAAAAGGGAGTATCCACCCTGGTGTCGGTAAGCTTAATCGAAGGGGAACTAAAGTAAAAGGTGGTAACAGTTCAGTCTGTGCAAAAAGGGGATGTCAGAATACTGCAGGCTGAACAGTTGCAAAACATGAAAGATTTGTCTTGCCAGTATGGCAATGTAATGATATTATGAACTTTAATAAAAACTGCGAAGTTCCTGCTTTTGCACTTGGAATTCGCAGCATAGCGGTAGAATGGAGATTTTTATGGGAGAGAATAAACCAGGATTTTTCGGTAAATTAGTACAGGGATTGGCCAAGACAAGGAACAGCATTGCCAATGGAATTGACGCGATATTCAGCGGCTTTTCCAGTATTGACGATGATTTTTATGAGGAATTGGAGGAGATTCTGATTATGGCGGATCTGGGCATCAATACAACCACAGCCATCTTAGAGAATCTCAGGGAAAAAGTAAAGGAAAATAAAATAAAGGATCCGGCGGAATGCAGGCAGCTGTTAATCTCCAGTATGAAGGAACAGATGAAGCTGGAGGACACCGCCTATGAATTTGAGAACAGAAAGTCCGTGGTGCTGCTAATCGGAGTAAACGGTGTGGGAAAGACCACCTCCGTAGGAAAGTTAGCAGGACAGATGAAGGATCAGGGAAAGAAAGTTATGGTTGCCGCTGCGGACACCTTCCGTGCCGCTGCCATTGAACAATTGACCGAATGGGCCCACAGAGCCAATGTGGATATCATTGCCCAGAAGGAAGGGTCCGATCCTGCGGCAGTGATCTACGATGCGGTCATTGCGGCAAAGTCCAGGAATGCCGATGTTCTTCTGTGTGATACGGCAGGACGTCTTCATAACAAGAAAAACCTCATGGAAGAGTTAAAGAAAATCAACCGGGTAATCGAGCGGGAATATCCGGAGGCTTATCGTGAGACGCTGGTGGTTTTAGACGGGACCACGGGACAGAATGCCCTGGCTCAGGCCAAGGAATTTAATGAGGTTGCGGATATCACCGGAATTGTTCTTACGAAGCTTGATGGGACTGCCAAGGGTGGAATCGCAATTGCGATTCAGTCGGAGCTCGGCATACCCGTAAAATATATCGGCATCGGTGAGAAAATTGACGATCTGCAGAAATTCGATGCAGATGCCTTTGTCAATGCCCTGTTCGAGAAAAACGAGTAATAATGCAGCAGTTCAGCCGGTGAGGAAAAGCATCACGGCTGAACTGTTGTATAATAATGAATTTTAGCGTGCGACCGCACGTGGATGGAGGGTTATACCATGATGACACTAGATAAGTTCGAAGAAGCTACGGAAGCCGTCAAAAAGGTGATTTTGCGCACTGAGCTGGTATATAGCGATTATTTTTCAGAAACTACCGGCAACCGGGTATACTTGAAACCTGAGAATATGCAATTTACCGGTTCCTATAAGGTTCGCGGCGCATATTACAAGATCAGCACCTTAACCAAGGAAGAGAGAAAACACGGCCTTATAACAGCATCTGCAGGCAATCATGCGCAGGGTGTTGCCTATGCCGCAAAACTTTACAATGCCAAGGCGGTTATCGTTATGCCCTCCACCACACCCTTGATCAAGGTCAACCGCACCAAGAGCTACGGTGCGGAGGTCATTCTGTACGGCAGTGTATATGACGAAGCATACCAGTATGCGCTCCAATTGTCTCAGGAGCAGGGGTATACCTTTATCCATCCCTTTAATGATGAGACGGTTTCCACCGGACAGGGAACCATTGCAATGGAAATCTTTAAAGACCTTCCTACGGTGGACATCATTCTGGCTCCCGTCGGAGGAGGAGGTTTGCTGGCAGGGGTGGCTGCCCTGGCAAAAATGTTAAATCCCAATGTAAAAGTAATCGGAGTAGAGCCGGCAGGAGCTGCCTGCATGAAGGAATCCCTGAAGGCCGGCCATGTGATAACGCTCCCCCAGATAGATACCATCGCCGACGGCACTGCGGTAAAAACGCCCGGCGATATCATATATCCCTATGTTGAGAAATATGTTGACGATATTATTACCGTCGAGGATCAGGAGCTGATTGTCAATTTCCTCGATCTCATTGAAAACCACAAGATGGTCGTTGAGAATTCCGGCCTGCTTACCGTGGCTGCTCTCAAGCACTTGAATTGCAAGGATAAAAAGGTGGTTTCCATCCTCAGCGGGGGCAACATGGATATCATCACCGTAGCCTCCGTCGTACAGCATGGTTTAATTCAAAGGGGCCGTGTCTTTACCGTATCGGTGCTCTTACCGGACCGTCCCGGCGAACTGGTGAATGTAGCGTCCATCATAGCCAAATGCCAGGGGAATGTAATTCGCCTGGATCATAACCAGTTTGTCAGCATCAACCGCAATGCGGCGGTGGAGCTGACCATCACCATGGAGACCTTTGGACATGAGCACAAGCAGGAGATTGTCCAGGCTTTGCTCGACCATGGCTATAACCCGAAGCTCTGCCAGCCCAATAAGCTGTATTAACAACCTATTATAATCGGATCTTACCGCTGTCATTGTGTATCTTATATTGGATTTTTATTGTGTTTTTACATAAAAAACCTTTATAAATTCATGAATTTTATCGTGGCGGAATTGCTTTACAAATATTCCCGGGATTGATATAATACAAATATCTTTATATTCTGTTATTCTCAGTCTTTTCGGGTTTTTGAAGGAACTATTTTAGGCTATGGAAGGATATCCTTCCGGACTTTGAAGAATTTTCATCAGGGAACCTCTGGAGGAGTTTTCTATGATAGAATTCCCCTGGCTTGAAAAGTTCTTGCAAGTGATAGTTGTAACCTTCTTGTATTCGGTATTTTTTCCACTCATGGCTTCCTGTGATTTATGTATTGACATTGATTAGGAAATAAGTTAATATGGGTACAAGAACATTAGTTCGTATATTGGAGGGATACCTTCATAAAAAGGGAGATTAATTATGGCAAAGGATGATAAAATAAGAGCTCTGGAATCGGCTCTGGCGCAGATTGAAAAGCAGTATGGCAAGGGTTCCATCATGAAGCTTGGTGATACGAATGCCAATATGAATATTGAAACTATTCCGACCGGATCCATCAGTTTAGATATTGCATTGGGTCTTGGCGGAGTTCCGAGGGGAAGAATTCTGGAGATTTACGGTCCGGAAGCCAGCGGTAAGACAACTGTCGCATTACATATGGTTGCGGAAGTACAGAGAAGGAGCGGTATTGCCGGCTTTATCGACGCGGAGCACGCATTGGATCCGGTATATGCCAAGAAGATCGGTGTGGATATTGACAACCTGTATATTTCACAGCCGGATAACGGAGAACAGGCCCTTGAGATAACGGAGACTATGGTACGTTCCGGAGCAGTAGATATTATTATTGTAGACTCTGTAGCCGCTTTGGTTCCCCGGGCTGAAATTGACGGTGAGATGGGAGACTCCCACGTGGGTCTTCAGGCAAGATTGATGTCCCAGGCACTTCGAAAGCTTACTGCGGTCATCAGTAAATCCAATTGTATCGTGGTGTTCATCAATCAGCTGCGTGAAAAGGTTGGTGTTATGTTTGGTAATCCCGAGACCACCACAGGTGGACGTGCCTTGAAGTTCTACTCCTCCATCCGTCTGGATGTCAGAAGAATAGAATCCTTGAAGCAGGGCGGGGAGGTTGTCGGTAACAGAACTCGTATCAAGGTTGTTAAGAATAAGATCGCTCCTCCGTTCAAGGAGGCTGAATTTGATATCATGTTCGGCAAGGGTATTTCGAGAGAGGGAGATATTCTTGACCTGGCTGCCGATGCGGGTATCGTCATCAAGAGCGGTGCCTGGTTTGCTTATAACGATGCTAAGATTGGTCAGGGGCGGGAGAATGCAAAGCAGTATTTATTGGATAATCCTGTGATTTGCGAGGAGATTGAAGAAAAAGTAAGAGAAAAATATATGCTTCGTCCTGCGAAGGAGCAAAAAGAAGAACAGGAATAATTTTTGCCGGTCATTTTACGGATCATAATATTACAGGCTGTCTCCGACAGAGAAGAGATATGGTTAGACTCCTTTGTAAACCAGCGCTTTCTCTGTACGAGAACAGCCTTTCTTAATGGAAGGCGGTTATCCTATGCAGATCACACAATTGATAAAAGCAAAGAAGACTGGATTAAAGGTATTCATCGATGAAGAATATGCTTTTCTTCTATCCGAAGACGAACTGGAAAAATATAATCTAAAAGAAGGGGACAATATCACGATGAAGCTCTACGAGGAGCTGCGGGATAAGGTGGTCTATCCACGGGCTGTTCAAAAAGCTCTCTCCTTATTGAAGTTCATGGAGCGCTGCGAACAGGAACTACGGTCTAAGCTGGTGCAGGAGGCGTATCCTCAGGAGGTTGTTGACCGTGTGATTGATTATGTATATCACTATGGTTATCTGGATGATGAACGCTTTGCGTCCGGCTTTGTACGCTCCAGAAAAAACCGCAAAAGTAAGTTGATGATTAAGACAGAGCTGCTTCAAAAGGGAGTCGCACGCGAGCTGATTGATCTGGTTTTCCAGGAAGAATACGAGAACGAGGAGTCTGAAGATGCGGAGCTGATTGCCATACAAAAGGCCATCGCTAAAAAGACCAGGGATCCGGCCGCATTATCCCCCGAGGATAAGCAAAAGCTGATTACCTCCCTATACCGAAAGGGATTTGATTTGAGCAAAATCAAGCTGTTGCTGTAACTGGAAAATCAGACATCCATTCACAATTATGTGGGCAGATGTCTGATTTCTTTTTCTGCATTACTATAATCTCTAATGTCCAAAGCCTTCTATTTTCCATCCTGTCTGAGGAGATTCATAGACCAGGATGCAATCCCATGGCTGCTCTCCGCTGCCGATGGATACCACCTTGTCATACTGAAGGTCTGCTGTTATTCTGAAGATCTTGGTATTTTTATCGGGTTCATTTATCAACTTGGCTTCTATAAGCTTCGCAGACTTTAGGTTTCTAAGGTCAGAAGCTGTTAATGGCAGACGATACTCCTCGTTGAACAATTTATCGTTTGACATGTTTGAGGTAAGGTTATCCAACAACGTTTTTTTCGAGATGCAGCCTTTCGCTGTCTGTGTGTCTTTTTCATTCAGCGCGGTGAAATATTCCTTGATTATCTGCTCAGGTTCCAGTTTTGAAAGCGTTTCGTCGGTGGTATCTCCTTGAACTCTTTCCGAAAGCCATCCGTCAAGCGTTTGACCTGCCGCCTTTTCAAAGCTGTTGCCCTTCAGACTGCAGGCATTAAAAGTGCTGTGCCGTCCGGCGCTGATGAACGCGCCGATAATTTTACCATTCTCTTTTACTACGATGCCCCTGCTATTTTGTATAGGATAAAACTCTTGCGGCATACTCTCGTTAATTCTATAAATTTCAACATCAATATTTGCAGAGTTGGAATATTCGCTCATGTCTAAACCAATATCCGTTGATAGAACATTATTATATGCGAAGTAATATGCATTCGGATTGAAACCGGTCAGGACAGTTATATTATCAAGCTTGTTATTCATCACAGATATCTGATAATCAAGCGTCCATCCATATTTCTTAAACAGAGCCGCGGCATCTGTATTATCTATTGCAATCTTGATGTCTGTATTCTCCAGAAGTGAATCAACATAACGGGCAAAATCGGTATTCGTTTCGGAAAGGCCTCCGTCTCCTGCAATATAGGCTTTGTTATACAGCGTATCATAATAAAGACTGTAGCTGGAGCCGCCGATATCATTGGTTAGTTGTATAACGTATTTATTGATATAGTTTTTATTTAAGTCCGCCGCTTCTTCAGTTGGTTGCCTGTTCCGGATTGTTGAATCAATATATGCCACAATCTTTGAAGCAGTCGTCTCAAATTCGTCTGCCGATTTACTTCCATTAATCCCGAATGAAAATGTTATTTTTACTCTGTCAAAGACCGAATTATCTGCCGCTTCTGATGTGCCTTCGACTTCCACGATTTGCTTCGGCAAATCGTTTATCCCGCCGGAATCCGGCAAATTGCTTATCCCGTCGGAACCGGTATATATTTTGTATATTGCGACGCTCGCGTTCCTGTCGCTTCGATATATCCCGACATACGGCTCCTCAATATAGTACGAATTCCCCTCAGCATACAGGCACAGCGTTCTTCGTTCCCCCGCAAGGTTAAGCCTGACGATGAGATAGTTGTTCTGTAACGGATAATCATTTACAGATTGGCGCATCGTTTTTCTTGCTCCAGAAAGAGCGGACAGTACGGTTTCAACATTGCTGCTGTCGGTTATAGTAACGGCCCCAAGGGTTTCGTATTCGTTGAATTGCTCCATGTCCATGGAAAGTACAGAGGCTGCATCCGGAAGTTCCAGCGATTTTGCCGGGTTCGCCAACAGGAGCAGCGTAACGGCGATACACGCAATAACCGCGGTTATGACCATCCAAGCCGCAGGCTTCTTGAAGTTCATGATATTCTGGATACGCTCCTTGATGTTCCCCTCACCAAAGGCCAGCGGGCTGCCGTTAATAAGTCTCCGTCCCGCTGCAAGGGAAAGCAAAGAGGTGGAATACTCCGCCTTAATCTCGCCGCCCATTTGTTTCAGGACACATTCGTCACAGGACATCTCCATATCCTTGACAGCAAAGACAAATGCCACCCACACCAGCGGATTAAACCAGTGCATGGCAAGCGCGAGAAAGGCAATCATCTTAACGATATGGTCAAGTCGTTTGATATGTGTCTGCTCGTGCAGGATGATATAATCCTGCTCCTTGGACGATATGATCGACGGCAGATAGATTTTAGGCCGGAATAAGCCTATCACAAAGGGCGTTGCGATGTGGTCGGCAAGATAAATGTTATCCCGTAGCCGCACCGTGCCGACGAGTTTTCTGCGTAACTCCATCAAGGATACGGCACTGTATATTAACATCACCATGATGCCGAGTAACCAGAGCATGGTAGCGGCTGACATCGGGAACTCAAGTGGGTCAGCGCCGGTCTGCTCCCTGCCCTGGGGCAGGGCTTCGTTTATGGCCTCGCTGACGCCCGGAAGCGGCAAATCCACCCGAGGGTATTCCGTATGAACAATATTGCTGGGGATATAGGTCATGCTGCTGTAGGCGCCGCTGTCGCTTACTGTCGCGGCGGGCGTATTAAAAAAACCGAGCAGCGAGAATTCCGTTGAAAAGGACACGGGGCAAAGGAGCCGGAATAAGACTACAGCCCAGAGCGCATAAGAAAATACCTTCGGCGACTTTTGCAGCAACAGGCGCGCGAGCAGCACGATAACGATGACAATGCTTGCCGTCAGGCTCATATTCAGGATTTTAGGCAGCAGAGTATAGGTCCACATCAGAACTCACCCCGCTTCTCATCAATGAGCTTTTGCAGCTCATTGATTTCATTATCGGACAGCTTCTTGCGCATCGTGAACGCCGCCAGAAACTGCGGCAGCGACCCGCCGAAGGCCTCCTCCACGAACTTTTCGCTTTGCAGGGCGGAAAACGCCAGCCTGCTCATAAGGGAAGAAACTGTGCCGTTCTTATTCTGAAAGATGCCGCGGTCAATAAGCCGACGCAGCATCGTATATGTCGTTGATTTCTTCCAGGTCAGCTCCTTTTCACAGAGCTTTACCAGGTCGCCGGAGGATATGGGCTCATTATCCCATATCAGCTCGGCAAACCTTGTTTCCATGACGCCCAATTTATAGTTTTCCATGCGATCGCCTCCAAGTCTAATAATGTTAAACCTCATCGTTAGTTTAATGCCATTAGACTAAAATGTCAATAGTGGGAATCTTCCTCTGCACTGTAACTATAAAGTTTTGGCGAAGTTTCGATGAATTGTCCTTGCCTTTTCATGGTAAATATAATACAATTATAATTGGCAGAGAATTGATTAATAATTAACAATAGAAAAATGGAGGGCTGAAAATGAGCAGTACAGCACAACTGTCAGCAAGAGAAAGAATTACTTCTTTGCTTGACGACAATAGTTTTGTTGAAGTCGGCGCTTTCGTTACAAAAAGAAGTACAGACTTTAATTTACAGCAGAAGGAAGTCCCTGCTGACGGTGTAGTAACCGGTTATGGTGTGATTGATGGTAATCCTGTATATGTATACAGTCAGGATGCTTCTTCCCTTGGTGGTTCCATCGGCGAAATGCACGCAAAAAAAATAGTTCATATTTACGATTTGGCACTTAAAGTAGGTGCGCCTGTGATCGGCTTGATTGATTCTACCGGATTAAGATTACAGGAAGCTACCGATGCGCTGAACGGATTTGGAGAAATTTACCTGAAGCAATCTTTGGCTTCTGGTATTATCCCTCAGATTACCGCAATATTTGGTAATTCTGGCGGCGGCCTGGCTGTGTTGGCTTCTTTAAGTGATTTTTCATTTATGGAGGGAAAAAACGCTAAATTATTTGTGAATTCCCCGAATTCCCTTGCAGCAAATTATAAAGAAAAATGCGATACCGCAGCTGCCGCATTCCAGGCGAAAAGCGGTGCGGTTGATTGTGTGGGTTCCTCCGAGGCGGAGGTATTAGCCAAGGTCCGCGAGTTAGTGACAATTTTACCGTCCAACAATGAGGACGATGTATCCTATAACGAGTGCACGGATGATCTGAACCGTCTTCTGACCCAGATGCCTTCCGAGTTAACTGATACTGTGAAAGCGTTGCAGGATATCTCGGACAATAACTATTTCTTTGAAGTGAAAGCAGATTATGCCAAAGAGATGGTAACCGGATTTATTCGTCTTAACGGCATGACCATCGGTGCCGTGGCAAACCGTACCGAGATAATCGGCGACGGAGGCAAGGTGACCGAGAAGTTTGACGGAGGGCTTACCAGCGCCGGTTGTGAGAAAGCCAGCAGCTTTGTAAGCTTCTGTGATGCATTTGAAATTCCTCTGCTGACTCTTACCAATGTTAATGGCTACAAGGCAACGGTTGAGGAAGAGAAGACCATTGCAAGGGCGGCTGCCAAATTAACCTATGCCTTTGCCAATGCGACTGTTCCCAAGGTTAATGTGGTCATCGGGAAAGCCTTCGGTTCCGCATATCTTAGCATGAACTCCAAGCATATCGGAGCGGATATGGTATATGCATTACCCGGTGCACAGATCGGAATGATGGATGCCGGATTGGCTGCCCAGATTATCTGTGACGGAGAAGGTGCGGAAGCGATTAAGGAAAAGGCAGCAGAGTATGAGAAGCTCCAATCCAGCGCGGAGGCTGCTGCCAGACGCGGCTATGTGGACAGCATTATTGAGCCTGAGACGGTGCGTCAGCATGCAATCTATTCCTTTGAGATGCTCTTTACCAAAAGAGAGAACCGCCCTGCGAAAAAGCATGGTACCAAATAGAATGAGGTGAGATTATGGGTACGGCACAATACATGGCAATTAGCCAGGTGAACAGCCACCAGGCAATGGTTCTCTCAGGCAAACCTGTGAGCGACTATATCAGCTTAGATACATTGTTTGGTGCAGTAGTTGTTTTAGCAATCGTTGTATTCATTATGCTAATAACATATTTTATCAATATAAAACCCAACCTGAAGGGTACTTCCTCTGAAGCAGCTCCCAAGAGCACCCCTGTTGACAATGCAATTGCACCGATTGTGGGAGATGAGGAAGAAGAACTGATATCCGATTGCGAGTTGGTAGCCGTTATTACAGCTGCAATATATGCTTCCATGGGTGATGCTGTACCGGCGGAAGGACTCGTAGTTCGCTCCATTCGTAAATCCAATGCGAACAGATGGAAGAACGCGTAATTGTACGGCACAAGCGATCATACAGGTAAAATATAATGCGATGTAGACGATATGGCATCCTATAATGCCAATGAACAAGGAGGATTTCATTATGAAATATTATACAATAACCGTGAATGGTAATACCTATGATGTATCTGTAGAAGAAGGAGTCAGAACTGCTCCTGCTGCGGCACCGGCTGCTCCCGCACCTGTGGCCAGGCCTGCTGCACCCGCACCCAAGGCTGCCGAGAAAGAGGCACCAGCCGCGGCACCGGCGGCTGGCGGAAGCGCTGGCAGTATTCCGGTAAGCTCACCCATGCCTGGTAAGATCGTATCTGTAAAAGCTGCGGTCGGACAGAAGGTAAAGAAGGGCGATGTAATTCTCATCCTTGAAGCGATGAAGATGGAGAACGAAATCGTATCTCCTCAGGACGGAACGGTTGCAAGCATCAATGTAGCTGCCGGCCAGTCCGTAGAAGCAGGCAGCATGCTTGCAACATTAAATTAAGCAGACCAGTATACGGCGCAGTAGCGGCGCCTTTTATCGGAAGTAAAGTACAACTTCCGATAACTTATATTAACAGGAGGTAGAGTAATGGCAGAACAAGTTAAGAAACCAGTTAAAATAGTCGAGACTATATTACGTGATGCTCACCAATCCCTGATTGCAACAAGAATGACAACGGAAGAGATGCTTCCTATTCTTGAGACCATGGATAAGATCGGATATCATGCAGTAGAATGTTGGGGAGGTGCGACCTTTGACGCATCCCTGCGTTTCCTGAAGGAAGATCCCTGGGAGAGACTGCGTAAAATCAAATCCGGCTTTAAGAATACAAAGCTTCAGATGCTGTTCCGCGGCCAGAATATCTTGGGTTACCGTCATTATGCAGATGATGTGGTAGAATATTTTGTCCAGAAGTCAATTGCAAATGGTATTGATATTATCCGTATCTTTGATGCTTTGAATGATATCCGCAATCTGGAATGTGCCGTAAAGGCGACGAATAAAGAAAAGGGACATGCGCAGATCGCGATTTCCTATACCTTGGGTGATGCTTATACCACAGATTATTATGTGAAAATGGCTAAGAGAATTGAAGAATTAGGTGCTTCCTCCATCTGTATTAAAGATATGGCAGGTCTCCTCGTTCCTTATGAAGCCACCGTTTTAGTCCATGCGTTAAAGGAAGCGGTCAGCATCCCCATTGATTTGCATACCCACTATACCAGCGGCGTGGGCGGCATGACTTACCTGAAGGCAGTGGAAGCGGGCTGCGATATCATCGATACCGCCATGTCTCCTTTTGCCATGGGAACCAGCCAGCCGGCCACTGAAGTTATGGTAGAGACCTTTAAGGGGACTCCCTATGACACGGGCTTCGACCAGCAGGAGTTAGCCAAGATTGCGGATTATTTCCGTCCTCTCCGCGACAAAGCTCTGGACAGCGGACTGCTTAATCCCAAGGTTATGGGTGTGGATATTAAGACCTTGTTATATCAGGTACCGGGCGGTATGTTATCCAACCTGGTATCCCAATTGAAGGAACAGAAGCAGGAGGATAAGTATTATGATGTGCTCCAGGAGGTGCCCAGAGTAAGAAAAGACTTTGGTGAGCCCCCGCTTGTAACTCCTTCCAGCCAGATTGTCGGTACTCAGGCTGTGCTTAATGTACTTGCCGGAGAACGCTATAAGATGGTAACCAAGGAGACCAAGGCTTTGTTATCCGGTGAATACGGTCAGACCGTAAAACCCTTTGATGCTGAAGTGCAGAAGAAGGTAATCGGCGATAAGAAGCCCATCACCTGCCGTCCGGCTGATTTGATTAAGCCGGAGCTTCACAAGATTGAAGCGGAAATTGCAGAATGGAAGGAGCAGGATGAAGATGTGTTATCCTATGCGCTGTTCCCTCAGGTTGCTCTTGATTTCTTCAAGTACCGTCAGGCTCAGAAAACCGGTGTTGATGTGAATGCCGCAGATAAAGCAAATCAGGCTTATCCGGTTTAAATAGAACTTATCAGAACACTATGCGAACAGCGGCTATTGCTTTTGCATAGTGTTTTGATTAATTAAGGTATGACATTCTTAAGATGAAGGGATAACCTATGGAGCCGTTAAGCAGAAAGCTGAAGGAAATCGGTGTGGATACCGGCCATGTGATTGACAGACTGGGCGGCAATGAAATGATATACCTTTCCATTTGCAGAAAGTTTTTATCGGATACGAACCATACAATGCTTCAGGAGGCCTTAAGGGACGGACAATTTTCGAAAGCACATGAGCATATTCATACACTGAAGGGGGTTGCGGCAAATCTAGGGTTTGTGCATATTTACTCCCTCTGCCATCAATTGCTGTCCCATCTGGAGCAGAATGAGGCGTATCTCATAGAAATGGATACGGAGAAATTAGCGAGGGAATATCATAAGATTATTGCCGTTTTGAAAGAAGAATAAGGTGGACTCACGGCGCTCAAATGATTGGGCTGATATATTGATAAAAAACACGTTGACAATCAATATTGAATTTGTTATACTACCACCTGTAAAGAAATTTACTTTACAGGTGGTGTCTTTATGAGTCCTCAGGAAACCCAGATTGATAAGCTGGATGAGATTGTCGAACAATCGATATTATACGACTTTTACGGTGAATTGTTAAGTGAACATAAGAAGCGGATCTTTGAAGATTATGTCTTAAATGACCTGTCTCTCGGTGAGATTGCTGCGGAGCAGGGAATCAGCAGACAGGGGGTTCGCGATATTGTAAAGCGCTGTACCCAGGAATTAAAGGAGTACGAAGCGAAGTTATCCCTGGTAAGTAAGTTCAGGTCAATCAAAGATAAACTAAATGAGATTAAAAGTCTGACGGCTCAGACAAAGAGCGGCAATGACTTGTCAAAAATCGAAGAGATAACAACATTGGCAGATGATATTTTAAAGGAGCTGTAATTCATATGGCATTTGAAAATCTATCGGATAAATTACAGAATATTTTTAAGGGCTTAAAGGGAAAGGGACGTCTTTCCGAAGCTGACGTTAAGAATGCTCTGAAGGAAGTAAAGATGGCTTTATTGGAAGCCGATGTTAACTTCAAAGTGGTTAAGAATTTTATCAATACCATCCAGGAGCGTGCTGTTGGGCAAGATGTATTAAACAGTTTGACTCCCGGACAGATGGTAATTAAAATTGTTAATGAAGAGATGGTCAATCTCCTGGGCGAGGAAACAGTGGAAATCCAGCTGAAGCCGGCCAGCGAGATCACAGTGATCATGATGTGCGGTTTGCAGGGTGCAGGTAAGACAACGACTGTCGCCAAAATTGCCGGAAAACTGAAATCCAAGGGACGCAAGCCTCTCCTGGTGGCCTGTGATATCTACCGTCCTGCGGCGATAGAGCAGCTGCAGATCAACGGTGATAAGCAGGGAGTAAGCGTGTTTTCCATGGGGGATAAGCACAAGCCCCTGAATATTGCCAAGGCAGCTATGGAGCACGCATCAAAGAACGGATATAATGTAGTTATGCTGGATACTGCAGGGCGGCTTCATATCGATGAAGCCATGATGGAAGAGCTGCAGGAGATTAAATCAAATATAACGGTGCATCAGACCATCTTGGTGGTGGATGCGATGACAGGACAGGATGCAGTTAATGTGTCCGAGATGTTCCATGAAAAGCTTACCATTGACGGTGTTATCCTCACCAAGCTTGACGGTGATACCAGAGGCGGTGCCGCACTATCCATCCGTGCAGTTACAGGGCGTCCGATTCTTTACATCGGTATGGGTGAGAAATTATCCGATCTGGAGCAGTTTTACCCGGACCGTATGGCTTCCCGTATTCTGGGGATGGGTGACATTCTCACTCTGATTGATAAGGCCCAGGCGGAGTTTGATGAAACCAAAGCAAGGGAACTGGAGAAGAAGCTCAAGAAGGCGGAGTTTGATTTTAACGACTTCCTGGACCAGATGCAGCAGGTCAAGAAGATGGGCGGCCTCACAGACCTTCTGGGCATGATACCCGGTATGGGAAAACAGTTAAAGGGTGTGGAGATTGATGAGAATGCACTTTCCTCCACCGAGGCGATTATCTATTCCATGACCAAGGCAGAGCGCTCCAATCCGGACATATTGAACCCTTCCCGTAAGAAGAGAATTGCAGCCGGAGCCGGTGTTGATATCAGCGAGGTGAATGCTCTGGTTAAGCAGTTTGAGCAATCCAAGAAGATGATGAAGCAATTCTCGGGAATGATGGGCAAGGGCAAGAAACATGGCGGCTTCAAGATGCCCTTTGGATTTTAGTTTGTGTTGTATAGCGTTTCCGGTAATTTATTTCCGGGAACATGTTACAATAGATTTTGATACTTTATAAGGAGGTGAAATACATGGCAGTAAAGATTAGATTAAAGAGAATGGGACAGAAGAAGGCTCCTTTCTATAGAATTGTTGTTTCTGATTCCAGAACACCCAGAGATGGTAGATTTATTGAGGAAATCGGTACCTATGATCCGACTCAGAATCCCAGCGCTTTCAAAGTAGATGCAGAGGCAGCTAAGAAGTGGTTGGCAAACGGTGCTCAGCCTACTGATACCGTAGGTAAGATCTTCAAGAATGCAGGTATTCTGTAAATCAAATTCGGTTACAGTTTGGCCATGCCATTCATAATTTGGCAGATGTGCGATATCTTATAAGGCATGTGTATGTCGCCAAATTATGAATGCCGGGCATCTGTCCTATAGAAACATTTGTGTAACTTGTGCTTTGCGAGCAAACTTCCACGCGCAGATTACACAAATGTTTCTGCATGGCTTAACTGTATCCATATTCGCGGTGTTTCCGCAGAATGGAGATTTATATGATGAAGGAATTAGTTGAAGTAATCGCTAAATCGCTCGTGGATCATCCCGATGAGGTTGTTGTCACGGAAAAGGAAACCGATAAAGCAATTGTTGTGGAATTAAAAGTCGCTTCTGAGGATATGGGTAAAGTAATCGGAAAACAAGGCCGTATCGCCAAGTCGATTCGTACCGTAGTGAAAGCAGCCGCAACAAAGGATGATAAAAAGGTAGTAGTTGAGATTCTGCAGTAGCAGTAAATCCAATTGCAGTTTTTCCTGTGCAGAGTCAAGGAAGCTGTTTGTTATGTCATATGGAATATTTTCATGAAATATTTTTCATAGCTGGCATAGTGGAACAGCTTCTTTTTGTACAAAGCCCTTCTTTAAGAATGCAACGGTTGCTTATAATGAAAGTGAGCAAGTTTTCATAGAGATGGATCTGCTTGTCCGGGATGTGTTTCTTTCCGGTCAAGCTGCGGATTCCATCAGCCTGGTAGGATAGTGCAACAAAATGAATACGTTATGGAAAGGGATGAGCAATATGGATGATTATCTTAGAGTAGGAGTCATTACAACCACCCATGGGATTCGCGGTGAAGTCAAGGTGTTTCCCACCACCGATGATCCCGGCAGGTTTAAAGAGCTGAAAATGGTATTCCTGGATACCGGAAAAGAGCTTCTGCCGCTGGAGCTGGAAGGTGTTAAATTTTTTAAGCAATTGGCAATACTAAAGTTTAAAGGCATTGATGATATCAATGAAATTGAAAAATACCGCGGGAAGGATCTTTTGATCCACCGGGAGGATGCGGTGGAGCTGGAAGAAGGGGAGTATTTTATCTTTGATCTGATTGATTCCACGGTTTATACCGAGGATGGCAAAGAACTGGGGACTCTGATTGAGATAATGACCACGGCGGCCAACGATGTATATGTGGTAAAAACTTTGGCCGGGAAGGAGCTTCTAATCCCTTCCATCAAAGAATGTATTCTGGATGTGGATGTCGCAAACAAAAAAATTGTAGTTCATTTATTGGACGGCTTAATGTAAAAGGCGGCGCTGCAAGCCGTCAGCAGGTTGGAAAGAAAGTGTAAAAACACATCTCCATAGTAGAAAGAAAGGTGCAGATACTCGGATGAATTTTCATGTACTTACGCTTTTTCCGGATATGATTCTACAAGGTTTAAATACCAGCATCACCGGAAGAGCAATGGATAAAGGGTTAATTTCAGTAAACACGGTAAATATCAGGGATTTCAGTAATGATAAGCATAATAGAGTGGACGATTATCCATATGGAGGCGGCGCCGGTATGGTAATGCAGGCAGAGCCTGTCTATAAGGCTTATGGATATCTTGCAAATCACATTAAGCTCTCCAAAGAGGAAGCCCAGGAGTATCACAAACCGAAGGTAATCTATGTGACTCCCCAGGGAAGCATATTCAATCAAAGCATGGCACAGGAGTTTGCCGGGGAAGAGGACCTGGTTTTTCTGTGCGGGCATTACGAGGGCATTGATGAGCGTGTATTGGATATGATAGTGACGGATTATGTGTCCATTGGTGATTATGTTCTGACCGGAGGAGAATTGCCGGCTATGGTCATGATAGATGCGATCTCCCGGTTGATTCCCGGTGTTCTGAATAATGAGGTTTCCTCCGAATTCGAATCCTTCCAGGATAATCTGCTGGAATATCCCCAGTATACCAGACCTGATGTTTTCATGGGACAGCGGGTTCCGGAGGTACTGCTGACCGGCCATCACGCGAATATTGATGCCTGGCGAAGACAGCAATCCATTCTCCGGACCTATGAACGCCGCCCGGATTTGCTGGAGAAAGCGAATCTCACCGAGAAAGAGGGGGAGTTCCTGACCCGCCTGATTTTTCAAAAAAATTATGATGTATATTAGAGATAAAGTACTTGCAATTGTAGCCTGTTTATGCTAGAGTAAGATGTTGTGAGATGGGATGGTCCTCTGGTACCGCACATTGTGTAAATGGAATGGTATTGGCTCTTTGCCTTTATCCTATTGGGTATTAAGAACATCTAAATATGAAGGAGGTCACAAAATGAACGATATTATTAAGAGTATTGAAGCTGAGCAGTTGAAAGCGGAGGTTACCAAATTCAACGTAGGCGACACGGTTCGTGTTTACGCAAAGGTAAAGGAAGGTAACCGTGAAAGACTTCAGGTTTTCGAAGGCACCGTTATTAAGAGACAGAATGGCAGCTCAAGAGAGACCTTTACGGTAAGAAAAGCATCCAATGGTATTGGTGTTGAAAAGACTTGGCCGCTGCACAGTCCCAGCATTGACCGGATTGAGGTAGTGAGACGCGGTAAGGTTAGACAGGCAAAGCTTTTCTATTTACGTGATAGAGTTGGTAAGAGAGCTAAGGTTAAAGAAGTAATCAGATAGTACAACGAAGGGACAATGCTTAAGAGATTGTCCCTTTTTTATCACATACGCAAGTCTTTTGTGTGTTCGAAGAAAGGATTCGGTTATCCCTATGGACTATGATTTTGATAAAGAAAGCAAAAAACCGTTTATCATGAAACTCTTCATTGAGATATTTATTTGGGCAGCACAGATTGCCGCGGTGGTTTTCCTGGCTTATTTTATTGTATATTATGCTCTGGAGCGGACGAATATGGTTGGAATCTCCATGGAGAATACCTTATCCGACGGGGATCAGATCATCATCAATAAATTTTCCTATCGTTTTACTGATCCCAAGCGCTTTGATGTTATCGTCTTTAAAAAGAGCGGCAGAGAACACAGCTATTATGATATTAAGCGAATCATTGCCCTGCCGGGAGAGACCGTCCAGTTTCAGGACGAGGTGATCTATATTGACGGGGTGCCCATGAATGAGGTTGTCAATGTGGAGGCTATGGCCAATTATGGCCTGGCTGCGGAGGAGATCCGGCTTGAGGAGAATGAATACTTTGTATTGGGTGATAATCGCAATAACAGTGAGGACAGCCGTTTTGCCAGTGTCGGAATGATCCGGCGGGAGGAAATCGTCGGGAAGGCCTTCCTTCGAACAACCCCTTTTAATTTTGTAAATAAATTGAATTTGATAAAAGAAACCGAATCAGAGGAATAGTTAAACTGTAGTGATACAGGAATAGGAACAGTAATAAGGAAGAAGCTGAGCAGGTGCTTGGCGATTGGAGGTAACAAATGCATTATCAATGGTATCCTGGTCATATGGCCAAAGCAAAACGAGCGATGCAGGAGGATATGAAGCTGATTGATGTGGTAATTGAGCTGGTAGATGCCAGAATACCGCAATCCAGCATGAATCCGGATATTGATGCGCTGGCAAAAAATAAATCCAGGGTCATATTGCTGAATAAGGCGGATATGGCAGATCAGCGCTATAATCAAGCCTGGAAGGAATATTTTGAGAATAAGGGCTATTATGCGTCCCTGGTGAATTCCCGAAGCGGTTCCGGTGTCAAGCAGGTTCAGGATATCGTTAATAAGGCATGTCAGGCTAAAATTGAACGGGATCGCAAAAGAGGTATCCTAAATCGTCCAGTCCGTGCCATGATTGTTGGTATTCCCAATGTAGGAAAATCCACCTTTATCAATAGCTTCGTCGGTAAGGCCTCTACAAAGACAGGAAATAAGCCGGGTGTTACCAAAGGCAAGCAGTGGATTCGTTTGAGTAAAACCGTGGAATTACTGGATACACCGGGGATTCTGTGGCCCAAGTTTGAGGACCAGTCGGTGGGCTTAAAGCTGGCCCTGATCGGCTCTATTAATGATAATATAATCGACACCACAAGTATGTCCCTGGAATTAATTCTGCTGCTCCATAGATATTATCCGGAAGTTTTGCCAGGCCGTTACGACCTGGAGATTACCGAGAAAGACCTGGATATTCCCCGGGCGGCAGCGGTGCTGGAGCAGATCGCCAGGAAGCGGGCCTGTCTGCTGAAGGGCGGAGAGCCGGATATCGACCGTGCTGCCGGACTTTTCATAGATGATTTTCGCAGCACTAAGCTGGGGAATATTACGCTGGAGTTCCCGCCGAAGGGGAAAGCGGAATCGGAAAAAGATAAAACGGAACCAGAAAGAGATAAAACAAAACCCCAAGAAGATAAAATAGAAATGCAAAGAGATAAAATGGAATAGACACATAAGAAGGAGGTTTCTTTCATGACAATCAGAAACAATTCCGAGAATACTGCTCCAAAGAAGATATCTCTGATTAAGCTGGAGTTCATGCAGGCTTCCGCCCGGGAGATACCCGAATTACTTGAGAAATACGCCGGGGATGAGCGGAGCGGTGTGATCACCATCTGCAATCAATACCGTAACCGGACTCAGGCACTTCAAAAGGAGCTGGAGCGCCTGGAGAAGATGAAGGCCTATGAGCGGAAATATAGTGAATTTGAATATATCTGCGGCATTGACGAGGTAGGCAGAGGTCCCTTTGCCGGGCCGGTGATCGCTGCAGCAGTGATTCTTCCCAAGGATTGCAATATCCTGTATATCAATGATTCCAAGCAATTAACCGAGAAGAAGCGGGAGGAGCTGTATGATGAGATTATAGATAAGGCAGTCGCCTTTGGCATTGGAAGTGTTCCGCCCGGACAGATTGATGAGATCAATATATTGCAGGCAACCTATGAAGCAATGCGCAAGGCCATCGGAAATCTGTCCGTCAAGCCGGATCTGTTGCTGAATGATGCTGTTACGATACCGGGGATTACCATACGTCAGGTTCCCATCGTCAAAGGGGATGCCAAAAGCATCTCTATTGCAGCTGCCAGTATTATAGCCAAGGTGACGAGAGACCGGATGATGGGGGCATACCATCAGGTTTTTCCTCAATACGATTTTGCCAGCAATAAGGGCTACGGCTCTGCCAGACATATCGATGCCATCCGGCAATACGGCATTACCCCGATTCATCGCAAAACCTTTGTTAAGAACTTTGTAACCGGCTGAAGCGTTGCGTGCAGGAGGCCGATCGGTCATTTTACAGTGAAGGAAGACGGGAGGGAGCTTCGTGGAACAATCCAAAGAGGAACTCAAAAACAAGACCGCCATTGCGCTCTCTTACGATCCTAATGAAGAGGCGCCTAAGGTCATTGCCACAGGCAAGGGTTATCTTGCCGAGAAGATCATTGCCGGAGCAAAGGAAGCAGATATTCCCCTCCATCAGGATGCGAAGCTGGCGGACACCTTATCCCGGTTGGAGCTGGGAGAAATGATACCGCCCGAGCTGTATGATATTGTGGCGGAGGTTCTGCTCTTTGTGGACCGGATGGACCGCATCAAAGGCAAGGTTGGTATGGAGCATGAATAAGAGAGCGGTGGGTTCCGAATTTGAGCAAAAGGCAGCCGAATATGTTTTGAACAGGGGCTACGATATCCTGGAGCGTAACTTCCGTTGCAGGACCGGAGAGATTGATCTGATTGCCAAGAACGACGGCTATCTCTGCTTTATTGAGGTGAAATACCGTTCCAGCCTGTCAAGGGGCTATCCGGCGGAGGCAATCACACCGCATAAGATACGTAAAATTACCAATACGGCGAAATTTTATATGATGCTGCACAGGCTTCCGGCAGACACCCCCTGCCGCTTTGATGTTGTTGTTATTCTTGAGAATGAGATATCCCTGATTAAGAACGCTTTTGACGGGGGGTAAAATAGTGATAGAAAGGTTATGATTGAATTATGATATTTCAGAATTCCCGGGATGCACAGATTGATTTTGGGATGGAGGTCCCGTATCTGTCCTTTCCGGTGCTGGCAGAGATACCGTTCCTGAAGCATGGCTTTTCCACCCGTCTGGGCGGTGTGAGCGAGGACATCTATGGGACCATGAATCTTGGCAATGATTCCGGTCCCTACCCGGATTCCCGAGCCAATATCGAGGAAAATTACCGCAGAATGGCGAAGAGCATCGGTGTCGATGCAGGCAGCCTGGTGTTATCGCATCAGGTCCATAAGACTAATATCCGTGTTGTCACAAAAGAGGATTGCGGAAAAGGTCTTTTTCTCCCCAGGGATTACAGTGAAATTGACGGTCTGATTACAGAGGAAGAGGGGGTTACGCTGGTTACCAAATATGCGGACTGTGTTCCCCTATATTTTGTGGATCGAAAGAAACCTTCCATCGGGCTCACCCATTCCGGCTGGCGGGGAACCGTAGGGGAGATCGGCAGGCTCACCGTGGAGAAGATGCAGAAGCATTTTGGCAGCCGTCCGAAAGATATGATTGCAGTGATTGGTCCTTCCATCTGCAAGGACTGCTTTGAGATCGGCGAGGATGTGGCGCTGGAGTTTGAGGGGGCATTTCCCGGAGCTTTTGATACCCGTATTCTTGTCCCAAGGAAGAATATGCAAACGGAAAGCGTGTCTGCAGGGAAATTCAGTTGTGATTTATGGGAGGCAAACCGGCAAATCTTATTAAAAGCCGGCCTTTCCGAGGAAAATATCCATATCAGCGGAGTCTGTACCTGCTGCAACGAGGAGCTGTTGTTTTCCCATCGGAAAACCGGAGGCCGCAGAGGAAGCCTGGGGGCTTTCCTGGCAATTGCCGGCGAGGATATGGGAGCGGCAGGAAGCGATAAATAGAAAATTAATGTATGCTATAAGGAAAAAGGAGCACATTATTATATATAGCGACAGAGGTGGCATTAAGATACGAACTGTCACCGGGAGAGCTTTGAAGTGATGGAAAATACTTTACAAACCCCTGGTGCGTATTGTACAATCAGATGGAAAGTTCTTCAAGGACAACTGCCTGACAGTTGATATCCTGGAATTTGAGAAGTTACTGAAGGAAAGGCATAGGTAAAATATGAGTAGACCAATCGTAGCCATTGTAGGCAGGCCGAATGTAGGGAAATCCACATTGTTTAACGCCCTGGCAGGAGATCGTATCTCCATTGTCAAGGATTATCCGGGCGTAACAAGAGACCGCATTTATGCCGATGTGACATGGCTGAATTCACAATTTACAATGATAGATACCGGAGGTATTGAACCGGACAGCAAGGATGAGATGCTGTCTTACATGAGACAGCAGGCGCAGATGGCAATTGATACTGCTGATGTTATCGTTTTTTTGGTAGATGTCAGACAGGGGCTGGTAGATGCCGACTTTAAAGTGGCTGATCTGCTCCGGCGCTCCGGCAAGCCGGTGGTGCTGGTAGTGAACAAGGTGGACAGCTTCGAGAAGCTGATGGCCGATGTATATGAATTTTATAATCTTGGAATTGGAGAGCCCTTTCCGATATCCTCCGCAGGAAAGCTGGGCTTTGGTGAGATGCTGGATGAGGTGGTAAAGCATTTTAACTCCGGCAATACCCAGGAGCAGGTTGACGAGCGGCCGAGAATCGCCATTGTTGGAAAGCCCAATGTGGGCAAATCCTCCATTATAAATAAGCTGGTAGGTGAAACCCGTGTCATTGTATCCAACATTGCCGGCACGACCAGGGATGCCATCGATACCCCCATCCGCCGAAATGGCAAGGATTATGTTCTGATTGATACCGCGGGTCTTCGCAGAAAAAGCAAGATCAAGGAAGAATTGGAGCGGTTTAGTATCATTCGTACCGTGTCTGCGGTAGAGCGTGCGGATGTAGTAGTTCTTGTAATTGATGCCGAGGAGGGGGTTACAGAGCAGGATGCCAAGATCGCAGGGATTGCCCATGAGCGAGGCAAAGGTATGATTATCGCCGTGAACAAATGGGACCTGATTGAGAAAAACAATAAGACGGTCAAAGAATACACGGCGGATATCCGGGAAATTCTGTCCTATATGCCATATGCAGAGATTTTATTTATCTCGGCGGAGACCGGTCAAAGATTACACAAGCTTTTTGAAATCGTTGAGGTGGTAATTCAGAATCAGAATCTTCGTATTGCCACCGGTGTTCTTAACGAGATCATGATGGAAGCGGTTTCGCTCCAGCAGCCGCCTTCCGACAAGGGAAAACGCTTAAAACTATATTATATCACTCAGGTGTCGATAAAGCCTCCGACCTTCGTTATCTTTGTCAACGATAAGGAATTAATGCACTATTCCTATACCAGATATATTGAAAATAAAATCCGGGAAGCCTTTGGCTTTTCAGGAACATCATTAAAGTTTATTATCAGGGAGCGAAAGGAGAATTCTTAAATGATTCCTAGAATCATACTTTGTTTGATGTTTGGTTATATTATGGGATGCTTTTCTACCGCATATTTTGTAGGCAGGCTTAATAAGGTTGATATCAGCAAATACGGAAGCGGCAATATGGGTACGACCAATGCCCTGCGAACCCTGGGGGCGAAAGCAGGTGCCATAACCTTAATCGGTGATGTGCTGAAGGCGGTTATTGCCATATTGCTGGTGAAATACGTCATATTTCCCGGGCAGGAAGCTCTCGATCTGTTTTCAATCTATACCGGTTTAGGTGTAGTAATCGGACATAACTATCCCTTTTGGCTTAAATTTAAAGGAGGAAAGGGGATGGCGGCTACCGGCGGAGTGATGGCAAGCCTGGACCCCCTGATTATTCCCGTTGGCCTTCCTTTATTCATATTGTCAATTCTTATCACAAAATATGTGTCTGTCGGCTCGTTGGCAATTGCCGTATTATTTCCTATCTGGATTGCAATCCGGCATCCGGGCGACATACATATGCTGGTGGTTGCTCTGGTCTTTATGGCACTGGCAATCATTAAGCATCATGCCAATATTAAGCGTATTTTAAACGGTACAGAAAACAAAATCGGCCAGAGAGTAAAAATGTAAAGAGAGAACAGGAGGAGCTTATGAGTAAGGTTAGTGTTTTAGGCGCTGGAACCTGGGGCTGCGCCCTGGCAATTTTGCTTGCCAACAACGGACATGATGTGACCATCTGGACAAAAATTGAAGCAGAGGCACTTATGTTGAAGGAGCATCCAAACAGCATGAAGAATCTTCCCGGTGCCAGTTTACCCGAGCAGATTCAAATCACCCTTGATTTGGAGGAAGCCTGCAGGGACAGGGATTTACTCGTAATGGCTGTAGCTTCTCCCTATATCCGTTCTACCGCCCATATTGCCAGTCCCTATATCAGGGAAGGACAAATTCTGGTCAATGTATCCAAGGGCATTGAGGATGGAACCTTATACACACTTTCTGAGGTGATCAGTGAAGAGATTCCTCAGGCGGATGTTGCCGTGTTATCCGGCCCCAGCCATGCGGAAGAGGTAAGCCGGGGGATTCCTACCACAATTGTTGTTGGTGCTCGCACCAAAGAGACAGCGAGATATATTCAGGATATTTTTATGACCGATGTATTCCGTGTATATACCAGCCCCGATATTATGGGTATCGAGCTGGGAGGGTCCCTGAAGAATGTAATTGCTCTGGCTGCCGGCATTGTGGACGGCCTGGGATATGGAGATAATACCAAGGCCGCTCTGATGACCAGAGGAATGGCAGAAATCAGCCGTCTTGGAGTTCGAATGGGCGGCAAGATAGAGACCTTCTCCGGTCTGTCCGGTTTCGGAGATTTGTTTGTAACCTGCAACAGTAAGCACAGCCGCAATTGGAATGCGGGCTATCTGATGGGACAGGGTAAGTCCATGGAGGAAGCCATGAAGCAGGTCGGACAGGTAGTGGAAGGAATTAATTCGGCCAGAGCAGCACTGACACTGGCTAAGAAGAACGAAGTGGAGATGCCCATCGTTGAACAGATTAATATGGTTCTCTTTGAAGGGAAACGGGCGGGGGATGCGCTTTATGATCTCCTGGGCAGGGATAAGAGAAAGGAATACCTGTCATTAGAGTGGGATTAGTCGGGTGGAGACGGTATGATACATGAAATTATTGCAATTGTAAAAGAGGCCGGCCATATTATTATGAATGCCCGCAACATACAGGGAGCCGTAGAGAGCAAGGAAGGCCGGGCCAATTTTGTTACTAAATATGACGTTGAGGTTCAGCAGTTCCTATATTCGGAGCTGGCCAGGCTGTATCCCCAAGCCACCTTTATCGGGGAGGAGGGTGATAACAAAGAACTTCCCGGTGAATACTGCTTTATTATTGATCCCATCGACGGGACCACGAATTTTATTCAGGACTGCCGTCACAGTGCAATCAGTGTCGGACTGATGTACCACGGTCAGATGGCGGCCGGAGTGGTGTATAATCCCTATCTGGAGGAACTGTTCTACGCGGTCAGGGGAACCGGAGCTTATCTGAATGACAAGCCTTTAAAGCTATCTGATCTTCCCCTTAGCGAAGGGTTGGTTTCAGTGGGAACTTGTCCCTATTACCGTGAGAAGGCAGAAGAAACCTTCGCATTGTCACGAAAATTATTTGACCGTGCGATGGACATCCGCAGAAGCGGTTCTGCAGCGCTGGATATCTGTTATGTTGCGGCCAGCCGTTTTGTTCTGTACTTTGAGCTTAAGCTGTCCCCCTGGGATTATGCAGCGGCATCCCTGATTCTTGAAGAAGCAGGGGGCAGAATATCGGTGGTCGGGGGCGGGGAGCTTCCCCTTATCCGGGGGTGCGCTGTTGTGGCTGCCACACCGAAGGCATATGAAGAATTTAATGGAATTATTGTTATATAATTTTTAGTTCATAGGAGCGGAGGGAAAATATCATGTTTTCCTTCCGCATTTTTTATTACATAGAAAATTACGTCCTATGTAATAAAAAATGCGCGCAGGATGCACGTGCCGCACACAAGGCAGATGTTGCCTAAAGGCAGCTGCACGGCAGCGCAAGAGCCCGCAAGAGGACTCTTTATTTCATCCCAAGCGGTTGATTTTATTTCGCAAAAACTGCATGTTTTTCCTAATCATAGAATGAAACATCCATGCATATGCTTAACTATAACCATTAAGGAGGGTTGGCACATGTTAGGGCAGTATGATGTTTATAATGATATTCAGGCTAGGACAGGCGGTGAAATATACATAGGTGTGGTAGGGCCGGTCAGAACAGGAAAATCTACCTTTATTAAGAGGTTTATGGATCTCTTGGTAATACCGGGTATCGAAGATGTCCATAGCAGGGAGCGGGCAATTGACGAATTGCCTCAGGCGGCGGCCGGCAGGACGATTATGACTACCGAGCCAAAGTTCATACCAAAGGAAGCTGCCACAATTACTTTTGATGATGATACTAAAGTAAAAATCCGTCTCATTGACTGCGTAGGATATATGGTGGAAGGCGCCTCCGGTCATATAGAGAATCAGCATGAGCGTATGGTTCGTACTCCCTGGTTTGACCATGAAATCCCCTTCACCCAGGCTGCGGAAATCGGAACAAAAAAGGTAATCAATGACCATTCCACCATCGGTATTGTCGTGACCTCAGACGGCAGCTTCGGAGAACTGGCCAGGGCCAATTACAAAGTTCCGGAGGAACGGACGATCAATGAGTTGAAGCATCTTGGCAAGCCATTTATCGTATTGCTGAATACGAATAAGCCTTACTCCAACGATACGCTGCATATTGCGGAAGAGATGCAGGCAGAGTATAATGTTCCTGTTTTACCGGTGAATGCGGAGCAGCTGAGGAAAGAAGACATCACCAGGATTATGGAGAACATTCTGTATGCATTTCCTATTACCGAGCTGGATTTTTATATGCCAAAATGGGCGGAGATGCTGCCGGAGAGCCACTGGCTGAAGAAGGATCTGGTCGCTTCCGTACGGGGATTGTTTGGCAATATCTCGCAGATGAAGGATACCAGAGCAATGAATCTGGATAGTGACAGCCAGTATGTCAAGCGTTTTAAGATTGATAAAATCAATATGCAGGACGGTACCGTCAGCGTAAATGTTGAATTTGACGATATGTATTATTATCAGATTCTCAGCGATCTGATCGGTGTTCCGATTAACGGGGAATACCAGTTGATTCATACCTTGAAGGATTTGGCCGCTATGAAGACGGAATATGAAAAGGTATCCTATGCCACGGATCAGGTTCGGTCCAAGGGTTATGGAATTGTGTCTCCGGTGAAGGATGAAGTAACCATCGACGAACCGGAGATTGTGAAGCATGGAAATAAGTTTGGTGTCAAAATCAAGGCCACAGCTCCCTCCATCCATATGATTAAAGCGGAGATCATGACAGAGGTTGCGCCCATTGTCGGTACAGAGGAGCAGGCAAAGGATCTGATTAACTACATTAACGTCAATGCCAAGGAAAATCCCGAGGGTATCTGGGAGACCAATATCTTCGGAAAATCCGTGCGGCAGCTGGTAGAGGATGGAATTAATACAAAAATTAATAAACTGACGGATGAAAGTCAGCTAAAACTCCAGGATACCATGCAGCGGATTATTAACGACAGCAATGGCGGCCTCATTTGCATTATTATTTAATCTCATTGTTTATGTATTCTGGAAGGACTACCCGGTCAACGAGAGTTTCGTACTGCGGTAGTCTTTTTTTGACCATTTTGTTAATAAAACCTAATATTTGAAACGTATTTAAAATATATTTGACAAAGAGTTGACAAAGATTATAGTGTTTGTTATAATACTCACGTAACATATTTAATATTTATGTAATAATTGAATTGACAAAACAACAAACATTATATTGACATATGGAGTACTTCACGTAATAGAACAAGAAAATTATGGAGGAAGAGCAATGAACAGGAAACTCCTTACGTTTTCCTTGGTTTGTGCAACGGGAACATTGATGCTCACGGCCAGCCCAAAGACAGCGCTGGCTTATGAAGAAGCGGTTGCCGGATTTACATACGATAAGATTACTGTCGCCGCAGGAAGCGGTGATGAGGGAACTACAATATCCAGTTTATCAATTTATGAGATACCCATCCCGGGCTTCACGAATATCGGTATTGCTAATGTGGAGAATAATCTGAACATCAGGTCCGGTCCGGGTGAGGATAAGAAGCTGGTTGGTAAGCTTCCGAAGAACGGCGGTTGTACGATTGAGGAAAGCAGTGACGGATGGAGTAAGATCACTTCCGGCAAGGTTAAGGGATATGTTAAAAGCTCCTATCTGATTACCGGTGCTGAGGCAACGGCCCTGGCCAAGAAGGTGGGCAGCTATGTAGCAATTGCCAATACCGGAGGTCTTCGCGTCCGCAAGGAGCCTTCCACAGATTCTGAGGTTATTGATCAGATTGCGAAGGGTGAGAAGTTGATGGTGCTGGACACCAGGGTTATCACGGATGACAAGGACCATGGCAATTGGGTTCAGGTCAATCTTGATTCTGATGATTCCGCAGACGGTTCGGTAGGTTTTGTTGCGAAGGAATATGTTGATTTGTCCTTTCAGCTACCTGAAGCTGTGCCCCTGGAGGTATTAGTATATGGCTCCGGTGTTTCCTCCACTCGTGTTAAATTGATTGATCTGGCGAAGCAGTATCTGGGAGATGCTTATGTATGGGGTGGTACCCGTTTGGGAGTGGGTGTTGACTGTTCCGGCTTTACTCAGGCATTATACAGAAAGATGGGCTACAGCATTCCCCGAACCTCCAGAGATCAGGCAAGAGGCGGAAGAACAGTATCTTCCTCTAATCTAAAACCCGGCGACTTGGTATTCTACGGAAGATCTTCCTATATTAATCATGTTGCCATGTATATCGGCAATGGAAGAGTTATTCATGCCAGCAACCGGAGAGACGGTATCAAGATATCCAACATGTACTACAGATCTCCTGTAAAATGTGTACGATACATCAGTGAGTAGTTTGAGCAGATGGCGCTGTTTGATGACAGCGGTGAGGATAGCATGATATCGGCGGCAGAAGAATAAGAGATTAAAAAATGGATACGATATGGCTGAGTACACGGTGCTCAGCCATTTTTTTGCTGATGGGGTAACGGCAGTACAAATTATTTCTTACCGGCAGGTTGACATCGTCAGAATAGAAATCTATAATAAGCCCTATGTAAGTATTCATTGCCATTGACGGGCAGGACAGGAGCCAGAAACCATGGAATATATCTTAATCTTAGCGGCTTTAGCGGTTGCAATTGTAATATGGAGCAAAATAAATGATATCAATTACCAGAAGCAGCTGAAGCTTCGTTTAAAAAGGGAATGGGGTGCGATCCCTACCGAGGAATATTCTTCTGAAAAGCTGGAATCTATCCGGGCTTATTATACTTCCATACAGGATAGTCACCTGGATGTGGATGATATCACCTGGAACGACCTTGATATGAGTGAAATCTATATGGAGATGAATAATACCCAATCCTCCATTGGAGAAGAGTATCTTTATGCGCTGCTTCGCAAGCCCTGCTTCTCGGAAGAGGAATTAACGGAGAGGAACCGTCTGATGAAGTTTTTTGAGGAGAATGAAGAGGCCCGGAGCCTTCTCCAGGTAAAACTCCATAAGATGGGAAAGTTAAGAAGCATCTCCGTATTTGAATACATTGACCGACTTCAGGCTCAGGAGGCCGGCAGTAATTTAATCCATTATCTTCTGGATTTGGGATTACTGTTATCTGTTGCTCTTATCTTTGTTAACCCAGGCCTGGGCGGCGTAGGAACCTTTGCGTTTGTAATTATCAATATCTTTCATTACTATTCCTGCAAGGCAAAGATCGAGAATTATATTACCGTATTTTCTTATCTCTTTCGCCTGCTGGACGGTGCAGGAGATATCATCAAGCTGGATTTGCCGCAGATCAAGGATTATACTGACCGGCTCAGGGAGGATATCAAATACTTCAGCAGGATCAAGCGCGGTGCCTTTATCCTGGCTCCCAAGAATGTCAATGGCAATCTGGTGGAGGCGATACTCGATTACTTTAGGATGCTGTTTCATCTGGATTTAATCAAATACAATTCCATGCTGAATTTCTTTAAAAAGAGCAGGACGGTGCTGAACCGAATCTTCGAGACCGTCGGTTATCTGGACAGTATGATTGCAGCGGCCTCCTTCCGCAAATTAATCTATTATTATTGTGAGCCGGAGCTGTCAAAGTCCGCTCAAACCTTTTTAGAGGCGGAGGATTTGTACCATCCCCTGCTGGAGGATCCGGTCCCGAATTCTATTACGGTGAACCGCAGTGTGCTTCTTACGGGCTCCAATGCCTCCGGTAAATCCACCTTTATCAAGACCTTAGCGATTAATGCCATCCTGTCACAGACGATATATACCTCCTGTGCGCGCAGCTATCGGGGAAGTTTTTTCCTGATCTACTCCTCCATGGCTCTCAGGGATAGTATTTTCAGTAATGAAAGCTACTATATTGTAGAAATAAAATCTTTAAAGCGGATTCTGGATCATGTGAACGATGATATCCCGATGCTGTGCTTTATTGATGAGGTGCTGAGAGGCACCAACACGCTGGAGCGGATTGCTGCCTCCTCGAGAATTCTGTACAGCCTGTCGGGGCAGAATGCAATGGTATTTGCGGCGACTCATGATATTGAATTGACTCATATTTTGGAGAGTGAATTTTCGAACTATCATTTCCAGGAGCGGATTGAAGGTAATCAGGTGCTGTTTGATTATAAACTTTATCAGGGGAAAGCTGTTTCAAAAAATGCTATTAAGCTTTTGGATATGCTGGGCTATCCGGGGGATATCACCAGCTCCGCCAAGCAGGCTGCCGAGGATTTTCTGACGGATGGTGAGTGGAAGGATTTATAAATAGAAGAGAGAAGAGGAAAGTATGGACGTTACAATTTATACGGACGGAGCAGCCAGGGGGAATCCGGATGGTCCTGGCGGCTATGGTACAATAGTAGTTTTTATTGATTCTAAGGGAACGGTTCATGAAAGGGAGTATGCCGGCGGATATAAGAAAACCACCAATAATCGAATGGAGCTGATGGCAGCAATCGTGGGATTGGAGGCTCTGACCAAACCTTGCCGGGTGGTGCTGTACTCCGATTCCCAGTACCTTGTCAAGGCCTTCAATGAACATTGGCTGGAGGGCTGGATTAAGAAGGGATGGAAAAGAGGTAAAAACGAACCGGTAAAGAATGTTGATCTGTGGAAACGGCTGTTAAAAGCCATGGGACCGCATGAGGTGCGCTATGAGTGGGTGCGGGGACATAACGGCCATCCGATGAATGAACGCTGTGATGTGCTGGCAACCACAGCCGCAGATGGGGATCAGCTGCAGGATGATATTATAGCAGAGGAATAGAAGATAGAATAGAGCGCGTTCCTATGAGGCGTATGGATAAGGATAACTCTTCTTCGGAGGAGTTATTTTTGCCCAAACCTTGCAATCGAACATCATTATGATATAATGAAAAGCGGAGTGAACATGATGCGAGCTTGCTCGTAAGCATGCGATCGGAGCTGAAGATCATGGATACGGTTTATATTCATGATCTAATTGATATGATTTTAAATCGAATACAAATACTATGTATATTATTTTTAATGTCCGTGACTACCATAGACAGTATAAAAGAAATAGTGTGAAAAGGATGTCAAAAATGCCACCGTCCTTGAAAAGAAACCCAAAATGAATTCCATAGGGAAATTCATTTTGATTTTCTTTCAGGTTTTGTACTGCTATGGAATAGCGAGATGGAAGTTAGTATGATTTTATGATTTACAGGACATTCAAAAGAATAACAACGTACGAAAGGAATTTTACCATGGCACAACTAACTCCTCTGATGCAGCAATATTTGCAGATCAAGGAACAATATAAGGACTGTATCTTATTTTACCGGCTGGGGGATTTTTATGAGATGTTTTTTGAGGATGCTCATGTCTGCTCCCGAGAGCTGGAGATTGCGCTGACCGGAAAGAATATCGGTCAGGAGGAGCGGGCTCCTATGTGTGGCGTGCCGTATCATGCCGTCGATAATTATTTGAGTAAGCTTGTCAGCAAGGGCTACCGGGTTGCAATCTGTGAGCAGGTGGAGGACCCGAAGCAGGCAAAGGGAATTGTTAAGAGAGAGGTAGTCCGAATCGTTACTCCCGGAACCAACTTGAATACTCAGGTGCTGGATGAATCAAAGAATAATTATCTGATGTCAGTTGTACATACCACCAATGCCTACGGCCTCTCTATCGTAGATGTTACCACAGGAGATTACTATGTAACAGAGGTGGACAGCGAGCGAAAGCTGATGGACGAGATTTATAAATGGTCTCCCTCGGAGATCATCTGCAACGATACCTTTTTTGTCTCAGGTGTTAATATTGAAGCCTTAAAAAATTATAATAATATCACCTTATCTCCTCTGGAGCCCTGGTATTTTGATGATGAACTCTGTATCCGTGCCCTGAAGGAGCATTTTGACGTGAGTGTGCTGGACGGGCTTGGCTTAAAGGATTATACCATCGGAGTCATTGCTGCCGGCTGTATTATGCAATTCTTGCGGGAGACCCAGAAGAGCTCCCTGTCCCATATCATTAAGCTCACCCCCTATACGTATGAGAAATACATGCTCCTGGACAGCTCTACGGTACGCAACCTTGAGCTCACTGAGACGATTCGGGAGAAGAGCAAGAAAGGTTCCCTGCTCTGGGTGTTGGATAAGACAAAGACTGCCATGGGTGCCAGATTGCTGCGCAGCTTTATGGAACAGCCCCTAATTGATTATGACATGATCAATCAGCGGCTGGAGGCGGTGAGCCAGCTAAAGGATAATATGATCTCCAGAGAAGAGATGCGGGAGTATTTAAACCCCATCTATGATCTGGAGCGTCTTATGAGTAAAATCAGCTATAAGAGTGCCAATCCCAGGGATCTGATTGCTTTTTGTTCTTCCCTGTCCATGCTCCCCCATATCAAATTCCTGCTCCAGAGCTTTGACAGTGAGCTGCTTAAGGAAATTTATGAGGAGCTGGATCCTCTGCAGGATATCTATGAATTAATCACCTCCTCCATTGCCGAGGAACCGCCTATTAATGTCAAGGAAGGCGGTATCATCCGCGAAGGCTTCCATGAGGATGTGGACCGCCTTCGTAAGGCGAAAACCGAGGGCAAGGACTGGCTCATGGATTTGGAGACCAAGGAACGGGAAGCTACGGGCATTAAGAACCTTCGGATCCGCTTCAACCGTGTTTTCGGATATTACCTGGAGGTAACCAATTCCTATCAGAGCCTGGTTCCTCCCACCTGGATCAGAAAGCAGACGCTGGCCAATGCGGAACGTTACACCACCCCGGAGCTTAAGGACCTGGAGGATATTATACTGGGTGCGGAAGATAAGCTGTTTTCCCTGGAATATGATCTCTTTGGGGAGCTTCGTGACCGGATTGCCCTGGAGGTGAAGAGAATTCAGCAGACGGCCAAGGCGATCGCCAAGGTGGATGTATTTGCTTCCCTGGCCCTGGCCGCGGAACAGAATAATTATGTTAAGCCGGAGATGAACACCGGAGGGGCCATTCACATCAAGAACGGAAGACACCCTGTGGTGGAGCGGATGATTTCCCATGATATGTTTGTGGCAAATGATACGCTCCTGGATAGCAGGCAGAACCGCATCTCCATCATTACAGGACCCAATATGGCCGGAAAATCCACCTATATGCGCCAGACGGCGCTGATCGTTTTACTGGCTCAGATCGGAAGCTTTGTGCCGGCAGATTCGGCGGCCATCAGTATTGTTGACCGCATCTTTACCCGGGTTGGAGCGAGTGATGACCTAGCCAGCGGCCAAAGCACCTTCATGGTGGAGATGACCGAAGTGGCCAACATATTGCGCAATGCAACCAAGAACAGCCTATTAATTCTGGATGAGATCGGACGGGGAACCAGCACTTTTGACGGCTTGAGCATTGCCTGGGCCGTAGTGGAACATATCAGCAATCTTCAGATTTTGGGTGCCAAGACCTTGTTTGCAACTCACTACCATGAGCTTACGGAGTTAGAGGGCCGTTTGGAGGGCGTTAATAATTACTGTATCGCTGTTAAGGAGCAGGGAGAGGATATTGTATTCCTGCGTAAAATCGTCAAGGGCGGAGCGGATAAGAGTTACGGCATCCAGGTAGCGAAGCTTGCGGGTGTGCCGGCCAGTGTGCTAAAGCGCGCCTCAGAGATTGTGACGGAGCTGACCGGCAATGACCTGGCCCTTAAGGCGAAGAATCTTTCCTCACCGGAGGAGGCCTGTTCACAGGAAGGTCTTTTGCAGGAAAGCTTCCTGCAGGAGGAGTTCAGCTTTGGACAGGATGCGTTGTCCGCTCTTTCCGGTACCGGAGTTAAAAAAGATAAGAAATCCAAGTCATACCGGGAACAGCTTTCCTTATTCTCCACTTCGGAGAATGAGGATATCATCACAGAGCTTCGGGATCTTGATGTAGCCCGGCTGACACCTATTGATGCCATAAATAAGCTATACCATCTTCAAAAGAAGATAAAGGACCGAATATAGGAGGTGCCCATGTCGCTCATTCATATCCTTGATGAACCCACCATAAACCAGATCGCCGCCGGAGAAGTAGTGGAACGTCCCAGCGCGGTTGTAAAGGAGCTCATTGAAAATGCAATGGACGCCGGAGCAACCGCAATTACTGCGGAGATAAAGGAGGGCGGACTTACCTTTATCCGGATTACCGATAACGGAAGCGGGATTGCCCGGGAAGATATTCCCCTGGCATTCCTTCGCCACGCTACCAGCAAAATCCGGACTGCCGAGGATTTGCTTAGTGTCACCAGCCTGGGCTTCCGCGGAGAGGCATTATCCAGCATCGCATCTGTGGCTCAGGTAGAGCTGATCACAAAGACCCCCTCGGCGTTAAACGGCTTTCGTTATATGGTGGAGGGCGGTGAAGAAAAATCCCTTGAAGAGATTGGTTGTCCTACCGGGACTACCATTATTGTGCGAAATTTATTCTTCAACACTCCGGCCAGACGTAAATTTCTGAAATCTGCCATGACAGAAACCGGATATGTCAGTGATCTGATGGAACGTCTGATGATTTCCCACCCCAATGTATCCTTTAAATTTATTGCTAATAATCAAGTTAAGTTGCAATCTTCCGGCAATAATAACAGTAAGGATATCCTGTACCAGATCTATGGAAGGGATATTGCAAGGGAACTTCTTCCGCTGGAGTATGAAGCCGGGGATATTAAGGTTACCGGCTTCATCGGTAAGCCTACTATTACCAGAGGTAACCGGAATTTTGAAAATTATTTTATCAATGGTCGTTATATTAAGAGTAAGGTAATAACAAAAGCCATTGAAGAGGCTTACAAGCCTTACCTGATGCAGCATAAATATCCCTTTACCTCCATGTACTTCGAGATTGATCCGGAACAGATTGACGTGAATGTTCATCCTCAAAAGTTGGAGATACGATTAAAGAACAGTGAAGATATCTATCAGTGTGTCTACCATTTAATCCGGAATACCCTCTCAGGGAAGGAGATGATCCCCAAGGTCATTCTCGTCCAGGAGGAAGAGAAGAAGCAGGAGCAGCACAGGCTGCCTGAGCCCTTTGAGCAGAAGCGGAGAGAACAGTATCTGATGCAGAAGGAAATATCATCAGGTGCAGCTTCAGGAAGCTCTTCCAAGTCCGCCTCTTCGGTTATCTACAAGGCAGCAGCGGATCCATTGCTGCTCAAAGAAGTGTCCGGCAGTACACCTTCCGGCAGAACCACAGAATCAAAAAGTGTTCATAATTTTCCGGCGCCAAAGGCATCGGATCCGGAAGTCAGCCTGGAAGCGCTGCGGATATTATCAGGGAAAGAGCAGGAGGGAAGTTTTCAACCCAAGGAAAAGGCAGAAAAGAACAGCCAGGCTTTGCCTTCGGACAACGCCCCTGCGGACCTGGGCGAACCTCAGGTTATAATTGACAAGCAATTGGAGCTGTTTACGGAGCATGCATCGGGGGAAGAAGGAAGAACCTTCCTTTCAAAACAGGCCTCCCTCGAGCACCGGATTATCGGTCAGGTATTCGCTACCTATTGGCTGGTGGAGTACAGGAAAGACCTCTATATCATCGACCAGCACGCTGCCCATGAGAAGGTTCTCTACGAACGGATTATGGCGGCAGCCAAGAATAAAACCTATGTATCCCAGCAGCTGCTTCCTCCGATTGTGCTGACCCTGACGCTCAGAGAACAGGAGATGCTTGCCAAGAGAGAAGAGGCACTGACAAGCATCGGTTATGAAATTGAGCATTTTGGAGGAAATGAATATTCAGTTCGTGCCGTGCCGGCAGATTTATACGGATTATCGGAAAAGGAACTGCTGCTGGAATTCATTGACGAGCTGGTGGAAGATGTAAGCGGCGGGGCGCCCAGCGCGAATTCCATTCTGGAACGGGTGGCTTCACTTTCGTGCAAGGCTGCGGTAAAGGCAAACCACGCTTTTTCCCATGAGGAAGCACAGGTCCTGATTCGGGAACTTCTAACCCTGGAAAATCCCTACCATTGCCCCCATGGGCGACCGGTTATTGTATCGATGAGCCAGTATGAGCTGGAACGCAAATTTAAACGGGTATTATAAAAAGCCTGTAGCAGAATGGAGATTACTATGGAGAAAAAGCCCCTAATTATTTTGACAGGTCCGACTTCCGTCGGAAAGACCTCTCTGTCCATCGAACTTGCCAAGGCGGTGGATGGTGAGATTATCTCGGCTGATTCCATGCAGGTATATAAGTATATGGATATCGGAACTGCTAAAATTACAGCAGAGGAGATGCAGGGCGTTCCCCATTATCTCATCGATGAGCTGCTTCCGGAGGAGGAGTTCAACGTAGTCCGCTTTCAGCAGCTGGCCAGGGAATATATCAGGCAGATTCATGCCCGCAATAAGATACCCATTATTGTGGGAGGGACGGGCTTTTATATTCAGGCAGTCCTGTATGACATAGATTTTACCGAAGAGGAGACGGACAGCGCCTGTCGCAGGGAGCTGGAACAGCTTTGTGAAGAACGGGGAAAGGAGTATCTCCATGATATGCTTGCTAAAATAGATCCGGACAGTGCGGCTGCCATTCATCCCAATAACAGCAAGCGCGTCATCCGTGCTCTGGAATATGCCAGCCTGACCGGAGGAAGTATGTCGGAGCATAATGCCAATCAGCGCAGCAAGGAATCACCTTATCAATTTTGCTATTTTGTCTTGAACCGGGACCGTGCCGTACTCTATGATACGATTAATTACCGTGTGGATCGGATGATGGAGCGGGGACTTCTGGCTGAAGTCAAAGATTTGGCGGAAAGAGGATATACAAGGGATCTGGTCAGCATGCAGGGCCTTGGCTATAAGGAGCTGTTGGCATTTCTGGATGGGGAATGCTCGCTGGAAGAGGCGGTATATATTCTGAAGAGAGATACCAGACATTTTGCCAAGCGCCAACTTACCTGGTTCAAGCGGGAGAAAGAAGTCCTATGGGTGGAAAAGGATAATTTTCCTTCCCAGGAAGCTTTGCTGAATTATTTTTTAGACTGCCTGAAAGAGAAAAAAGTTATATAAAGAGACTGAGATTGTCATAATAATATTATGTAGACTACTTGAGAAGAAACATATTAAATAGTAATAAATTGGATAAACCGGACTTCTCTGCATTACAAAGGATTGTATGCTGAATTATAGCGCATCAGAAGTCTGATAGGAGGATATCATTTTGATTGAGCAGGAATTAACAAAGGCTTACCAGGAACTTGGAGTTGATGCCAGGGTACTGGATTTTTGCCTTAAAATAGAAGAGGGACTTGCAGATCGTTTTCTGGCCATTGATAAGATTGCCGAATACAATCAGATGAAGGTACTAAAGGCCATGCAGAATAACCGGCTCAGCGATGTGCATTTTGCCGCTACCACCGGTTACGGTTACAATGACATAGGAAGGGATACGCTGGAAAGGGTATATGCTGATGTGTTTCAGGCGGAGGATGCCTTGGTGAGGCCCCAGTTAATCAGCGGTACCCATGCCCTTACGGTTGCCCTGGCAGGTAATCTGCGGCCCGGAGATGAGATTCTTTCCCCTGTGGGTAAGCCCTATGATACTCTGGAGGGTGTAATCGGCATCACTGAGGCCAAAGGCTCTCTGGCGGAATACGGAATCACCTATTCCCAGGTGGATCTCAAGCCGGACGGAGGCTTCGACCTGGAGGGAATCAGGGGGGCGGTGAAGGAAAATACCAAGCTGGCTACCATCCAGCGCTCCAAAGGGTATGCTGACCGGCCGACCCTGTCTGTCGCTCAAATCGGGGAATTAATCTGTTTCCTTAAAGAAATTAAGCCTGATATCATATGTATGGTAGACAACTGCTATGGAGAATTTGTGGAGTTGACGGAACCGACCCAAGTGGGAGCCGATCTTTGTGTTGGGTCGCTGATTAAGAATCCGGGAGGCGGCCTGGCACCCATCGGAGGGTATATTGTGGGGAAACAGGAATATGTGGAGAATGCGGCTTATCGTCTGACCGCCCCCGGTCTGGGCAAGGAGGTAGGAGCTACTCTGGGTCTGAATGCATCCTTGTTCCAGGGACTGTTCTTATCCCCTCAAGTGGTGTCCGGAGCGGTTAAGGGAGCCATCTTTGCAGCGAATATCTACGAGCAGCTGGGCTATGGCGTATTGCCGAATTCCACGGAGGAGCGCCATGATATCATCCAGGCGGTTACGCTTCAAAGTGCCGAGGCAGTAATCGCTTTTTGCAAGGGAATACAGGCGGCAGCCCCTGTGGACAGCTATGTGGTTCCAGAACCTTGGGCAATGCCCGGGTATCAATGTGAGGTAATTATGGCAGCAGGTGCCTTTGTTCAGGGCTCCTCCATCGAGCTTTCCGCCGATGCTCCGATCAAGCCTCCTTATACGGTCTTCTTTCAGGGCGGCCTCACCTGGTACCATGCCAAATTCGGTATCCTTAAGTCAGTGCAGAAGCTCTTTGAGGAAGGATTGGCCCGGTTATAGAGATTCAAGTTTAAAGTATACAAAGCACGGCAGTTGTGATAAAATGTTATTTGATTATGATACCGGGAGGCATACATTTTATGGCAAGAACCTTTAGCAAAAACAATTGGGCTTTATTTCTTCTGTTGCTGGCCGGAATTGTGGTCGGCAGCTTTTTAGGACACCTGTTGAAGGATGTAAGCGCTTTAAAATGGTTGAATTACGGAATGAATTTTGCCATAGGCGATACGAACAGCGGCAATGTTGCGACCCTGGATCTTGGGGTTTTGGTGCTGCGCTTCGGATTCCGGCTCAGAATTACCATAGCAAGCGTCATCGGTGCTGTTGCTGCCGTAATCATTTACAAAAAGCTGTAAGGGAACTCCCCTGCAGGATCAGCCTGATTTCTTGGAGAGAGGAATTTGGAGGATCAAAGGATGAACACTTATTTAACCATTAAGGAATTACCCAAATCGGAGCGTCCCTATGAAAAGTGCGAGCGTTACGGTGCCGGGGCTTTGTCTGACGCCGAGTTATTGGCTGTTATTCTCAGGACAGGAACAAGACAATTAAGGGCAATTGATTTGGCAGTGAATGTATTGAATTCTTCCACTGCCCACCCTGGTTTAAAGGGTTTGAATTATTTTACGTTGAAAGAACTTATGAAAATCAAGGGGATTGGCAGGGTGAAGGCAATTGAGCTGCTCTGCCTTACGGAACTTACCAGGCGTATGGCAAAGGAGACACAGCAGGAACCGATTCGGCTGCTTTCGCCTCAAAGTGTTGCGGATTATTATATGCAGGATATGCGGCACTTAACCAGGGAGCAAGTGCTTCTTCTCATGGTAGATTCCAAGAACAGGCTGATTAAGGAACTGGTGATCTCGGAAGGAACAGTGAACACCTCCCTCATGCCCACCAGAGAGATTTTTGTACATGCCGTCAAATATGAGGCGGTAAGCATTCTTCTTTTGCATAACCATCCAAGCGGTGATCCCACCCCAAGCACAGAAGATATCCGGGTTACAAAAAGAGTAGCAGAAGCTGGAAATTTAATCGGAATCACACTTATGGATCACATGATTATTGGCGATAATAGATATATCAGCTTAAAGGAACATGGGTTTATCTGAACTGCTCCAAAGGTCAATCCGGCATTTGACTAACATAAGAGAGGCCCGCGAAGCGTGGCGCTCGTTGTTTATGACCGCTTAAGCGAAGATAGGAGGTTACACAATTATGGCTTCGAAAGCATTTGGTATCGATTTTGGTACCAGTACAATAAAAATATATAAAAAAGGACAGGGTATCGTTCTTGATGAACGTAATATTATAGCTATTTCCAACCGAAAGACGGTAATTGCTTCGGGTAACGACGCATTTGAGATGTATGAAAAGGCACCTGCCAACATCGTGGTAAGCTATCCGGTAAGGAACGGGGTTATTGCCGATGTTGCCAATATGCTGTCCCTGCTTCGGCATTTCATGCACCGGATCGGAGGGGCTGCGCGCCTGGGCGCCGCTGATTATGTTGTGGCGACTCCGACGGATATTACGGAGGTGGAACGCCGTTCCTTCTATGATCTGATTGCAAGTGCAAATCTGAAGGCCGGTAAGATCAAGATCGTGGAAAAACCCATTGCAGATGCGGTAGGTGCCGGATTGGATATTATGACTGCAAGAGGGGTTATGATTGTGGACATCGGCGCCGATACCACCGAGGTATCCATTCTGTCCCTAGGCGGTATTGTTCTCAGCAAGCTAATTCCTGTGGGCGGGAACCGGCTGGACGAAGCGATCAAGAATATGGTTAAAAGAAAGTATAATTTATATATCGGCGATAAGACTGCGGAGAATATCAAGAAGAAGCTGGCCAGCGCCATTACCAGTGTGGAGGCCAGCGTCAGGGTGTATGGCCGTGATGTGGTTACCGGCTTGCCGGCAGAGATGGAGGTGAGCTCGGGCGATGTCTATGAGGCCATCTCCGAGTATATGTTTGCCATTATTGATGCGATTAAGATTATATTGGAGCGGACTCCTCCGGAGATTTCCTCCGACATCATCGACAGCGGTATTTATGTCACGGGAGGATCTGCCAGGATATATGCGTTGGATCAGCTGATGCATAAGGAAACCGATCTGAAGATCAACATATGTCCTGATTCCTCTAATACCGTAGTGAACGGCCTGGGAAAGATTATGGAGGATCATAAGCTGTCCTCTCTGGCGGATTCATTAAGGCCGAAGACCCTGGTTTAAAAAACCGGCGCTAGAATGGAGGAACGAATGAGACGCAGGACAAAAATTAATATTAATCCAAAGTATGTTCTCATCGCATTAGTGATTTTTTGTATCGGTCTGATTATCTTTTCCTTCCGGTTCGGCGACAAGCTTTCTCCTGTAAAGGATGCGGTAGGCATGGTGGTTACGCCGATGCAGGTGGGAATCAATTCAGTTGGAACCTATGTGTCCGATCGGCTGGATACCTTTAAAAGCATCCATGATTTACTGGAGGAGAACGAACAGCTGAAGGAAAAGGTCAGTATTCTTTCTTATGAGAATAAACTTCTGCTTCAGGATAAATATGAGCTGGACGGTCTTCGCAAGCTCTATGCTCTGGATCAAAAATATCTGGACTATCCCAAGGTGGCGGCACATGTCATTAACAAGGACCCGAACAATTGGTATAATGTATTTACTATAGACAAAGGCTCCCGGGACGGACTGGAGAAGGATATGAATGTGCTGGCGGGGTACGGTCTGGCAGGCATTATCACTGAGGTTCATTATAATTATTCTGTGGTAAGATCGATTATTGATGATAACAGCAGCGTGACCGGAATGTTTCTTGAGACTTCCGATACCTGCAACGTGGAGGGGGACCTCCGCCTTATGGATCAGGGAAAGATCCGGGTTAATTTCATTAGCAAGGATGCTCAGATACAGGATGGGGACGAAGTTGTAACCGCTCATATCAGTCCTAATTTTCTTCAGGGCATTTTAATCGGCTATATCAGCGACATTCAGCTGGATGCCAGCAATATGACAAAAACGGCGTATTTGACACCGGTGGTTGATTTTGAACGCTTGGAAGAGGTACTTATCATCACAGAGCTGAAGGAGCCGTTGATTGATGAGGCACCCGTAACAGATGAGGCACCTGTAACAGATGAAGCACCTGTAACAGATGAAGATTCTGTGACAGACGAGGCTTCCGTGACAGATGGGTCTTCTGAACTGCCGCAGTAGGGCATGCCGCTGCATGGCAGATAGTAACCAATGCAAAGGGAAGGCATGGGAGTTAATGTGAAAAGGTTAATTGTATCCATACTTGAAATTATAATATTATTTGTTTTGCAGACCGCTACCTTCCATTATTTTCAGCTGGCCAATATCATGCCCAATCTGCTGTTGATTCTGGTGGTTTCCACCGCCTATATGCGGGGAAGGTTTTCCGGCATGCTGATGGGCTTTTTCAGCGGATTGCTGGTGGATCTGATGTTCGGCTCCTATGTGGTCGGCCTGTATGCCTTATTGTACCTGCTCATCGGTTATCTCATGGGCTTTACCAACAAGGTATATTCCAATGATGATTATACGCTGCCCATGATTTTCATCGGCATCAGCGATTTCATTTATGGATTTTTTTATTATGTATTTGAGTTTCTATTAAGAGGACGCCTTGATTTTCTGTATTATCTGAGACGCTTCATTCTGCCTGAGATAATATATACCGTTGCTGTATCCGTCCTTTTATACAAGCTCCTGCATATGATCAACAATCGTTTGGAGCGCAAACCGGAAGAGGAGGTATAAGATTGTTTGATATTTTTTTGGATTATTTAAAAAGATTACTAAAATCCAGACTGTTTCCTATTACAATCATTTACGCTGTCCTGTTCTCTGTGATTATCCACCGGCTGTTCACCCTGCAGATTGTCCAGGGGCCGGAGACCGTGGCAAAAAACGAGTTAAAATATACGAAAAGCAGGGTGATTCAAAGCACCCGGGGCAACATATATGATCGTAAAGGCAAGCTGCTGGCTTCCAGTAAACTGACTTACTCGGTTGTTATGGAGGACAGTACAAAGATTAAGAGTAACGAAGAAAGAAATAGAATTATCCATAAGCTGATTCAAATCATTGAAAGAAACGGGGATACCCTGGATACGGAGTTTTATATCCGTCAAAACGAGGAGAAGGAGTTGGAATTTACCATAGGCGGCAATGCTTTGGCCCGCTTTAAAAAGAATGTCTATTCCTATGTCCTGGATAGTAACGGCGAGATTCCCGAGGAGTATCCCAGTGAGACGGCAGAGGATTTCTATGAATTCATGCGCAAGGGAACCCGCAGCGGCTATTCCAGGATGTTTGATATTTCCGATGAGTACAGCGTAGAGGACACCTTGAAGATTATGGCGGTGAGATACGCCCTGTTTTTGAATTACCCGAAGTACGAGCAGATTACGGTAGCCTCTGCGGTCTCCGATAAAACGGTGGCGGCGGTTAATGAAAGCGGCGCCGAGCTTCTGGGTGTGGAGGTTTTACATCAGACCCATCGGATTTATGAAGACAGCCTGTATCTTGCACATATCATCGGCTATACCGGACTGATCAGCTCCGAGCAGCTGGAGGCGATGAATGCGGAGGAGGAATACTACGACGCCTCGGATATCGTTGGCAAGGCAGGGCTGGAGAAAAAATATGAAAGCCTCCTTGGCGGCACCAAAGGTTCCGAAAAGGTAAGCGTGAATACCTCCGGCAAGGTGGTGGAGGTGCTCAGCCGTACAGAGCCCATAGCGGGCAGCGATATCTACCTGACTATTGACAGCGACCTGCAAAGGAATATTTATCATATTCTTGAGAAAAAAATAGCCGGAATTCTGCTGGAAAATATTGTTCCAAGCATGAGTTACGGCAGCAAGGGTACAAGCTCCAGTGAGATTACAATTCCGATCTATGAGGTTTATTACGCATTGATCAATAATAATATTATCAGCCTGGAGCATTTGAAAGCAAAGGATGCAACTGCTCTGGAACAGCAGGTCTATGCGGATTATGAGACAGAACTGGCCTCTGTATTTCAGCAGCTGGATATCCTGCTGGATATGAACAATACGCTAACAAGCGATAAAACCGGTGATATGGAGGAGTTTCTCGACTATTTTTATACAGTGGTATCCGAGAATCTGTTTACCGAGGCGGCTCTTGGGAAAGACAATTCTGTGCTTACCGATTATAAGAATGATAAAATGAGTCTGAGCCAATTGCTCCAATATGCTCTTTCCAACAACTGGATTGATTTATCAAAGCTGGGTGTGGGAGAGGAGTATTTTACCGCAGAAGAGCACTATGAAAAGTTGATGTCGTATACCAAGGACCTTCTGACGGGGGATGACAATTTTAATAAAAAGATTTATCGAAAATTAGTGTTTTCGTATAAATTATCAGGAAGTGAAATTTGTCTTTTATTATTTGATCAAGGTGTGTTAGAATATAATGAAGGTGATGTGAATCGTTTAAAGAGCGGCAGCAAGTCACCCTATGAATTTATTCGGGAGAAAATCATCTCTTTGGAGATCACTCCGGCGATGCTTGCGCTGGATCCTTGCAGCGGCTCCGTCGTAGTGACGGATGTCAAGACAGGCGATGTGCTGGCCATGGTAACCTATCCCAGCTATGATAACAATAAATTTGCCAATAAGATTGATTCTGCCTATTACAGCAAGCTTAATAATGATAAGACAAAGCCGATGAACAACCGTCCGATATCGGAAAAGTTTGCTCCGGGCTCTACCTTTAAGATGATCACTGCCTTTGCCGCTCTGGAAGAAGGGGTGACGGACCCTTACACAAAGATCAGAGACTTGGGGGAATTCGACAAAATCGACCCGGCAGCAAAATGCCATATTTATCCCGGTTCCCATGGAATGGTTAATATTGTGGATGCCCTTAAGGTATCCTGTAATTACTATTTCTATGAGATGGGCTGGCGTCTGAGCATGAACAACGGCAAATTTGATCAGCAGCTTGGATTGTCCAAGCTGGATAAATATGCAGGCTTATTTGGCTTGAATGAGCCCTCGGGCATCGAATTGAGTGAAACCACGCCGGAGATATCCACGGAAGACGCAGTTCGTTCCTCCATAGGACAAGGCTCTAATTCCTATGCTCCGGTGCAGCTGTCCAGATATATTACTACCCTGGCTAATCACGGTACCTGCTTTAATCTCACGCTGATCGACAAGACGGTGGGCAGGGATGGCAAGACCGAGGAGAATGAGGCGACAGTTGATCATGAGCTGACAGATTTTCAGCGGAGCAGCTGGGACAGCGTCTGGGAGGGAATGTATTCCGTAGTGAATGAACCCGGCGGTTCCGTGTACCGGTTCTTCAAGAACCTGGATCTTAAGATAGCCGGGAAAACGGGTACCTCTCAGGTTAGTAAAGCTCATCCGAATAATGCATTATTCCTCTCCTTCGCTCCCTATGAAGACCCTGAAATATCCATTACCACAGTAATTCCCCGGGGATATACCTCTTCCAATGCGGCAGAAGTATCAAAGGATATCTATAAATTATATTTTGGCCTGGAGGAAGCGGATAAAATTCTGGAAGGTGAGGTAACCTTACCTGAGGGAACGAATATTGATGCTGCAATTGAATAAGCGTAAATGTAATATGATTACTATAAATTCGTAACACCTGAGAAGGAGTATTGCAATGAATAATTCTGTTATTATTAAGGGTAATAAATACGGTATTATTGTTGTCCTGAATCCTGATTTGCCCTTCGAAGACCTGAAGCTGCTCATCGCAGAGAAATTCAGGGAATCCAGTAAATTCTTCGAAAACGCAAAAATGGCAATCAGCTTCGAAGGCCGAACGCTGTCAAATGAAGAACAGAGAGAGGTTCTGGATATTATCGGAGAAAATACTGAAATGCATATTGTTTGTGTGTTGGAGAATGATACGGAAAAGGAGGACACCTTTAAAAAGACCGTGGAGCAAAAGCTCATGGAGCTGTCCAACAATACCGGGCAATTCTATAAAGGAATCCTTCGTTCCGGAGCTTCCCTGGAGTTTGAGACCAGCGTCATCATCATCGGTGATGTCAACCACGGAGCCAGGGTGGTATCCAAGGGAAATATTATTGTTCTCGGAGCCTTAAAGGGCAATGCCTTTGCCGGAGCCACTGGCAACACGAATTCCTTTGTTGTTGCCCTGGACATGAATCCTACCCAGATCCGGATTGCTGATACCATTGCCAGGGCTCCCGACAAACCGGTGAAGCAGGAGGCAAAGGAAGCTAAAATTGCTTTCCTGGAGGAAGGGAATATCTATATTGAACCGCTGAACAAGAATATATTATCGGATATTAGTCTTTAATATCCGGCTTGAAGGCGGAAGGAAGCATTGTGTCGGTTCATCGAAAAAGGTGTATTCATAAGCCTTTCGATCAATAAATTATCAGGAGGAAACAATTTAGTTATGGGAGAAGTTATAGTTATAACATCGGGTAAGGGTGGTGTAGGTAAGACCACTACAACCGCAAATGTTGGTACCGGCCTGGCGATGCTGGACAAGAAAGTGGTGTTGATCGATACGGACATCGGTCTGAGAAATCTGGATGTTATTATGGGATTGGAGAACCGGATTGTCTATAATTTAGTGGATGTTATTGAGGGAAACTGCCGTATCCGCAATGCCCTGATTAAGGATAAGCGTTATCCTAATCTGTATCTGCTGCCTTCGGCACAGACGAGAGACAAGAATTCCGTAACACCGGAGCAGATGAAAAAGCTTGCCGATGAACTCCGGGAAGAATTCGATTACATATTAATGGACTGTCCAGCCGGTATTGAACAGGGCTTTAAGAATGCTATCGCCGGAGCAGACAGAGCATTAGTAGTTACTACCCCTGAGGTATCTGCCGTTCGTGATGCGGACCGCATCATAGGTTTATTAGAGGCCAACGAAATGAAGCAGACTCATCTGATTGTTAACCGGATCCGTATGGATATGGTAAAACGCGGTGATATGATGTCCAGTGAAGATGTATGCGAAATCTTAGCGGTGGATCTGATCGGCATCGTACCGGATGATGAGAATATCGTTATTTCTGCGAATCAGGGAGAGCCTTTGGTGGGCAATGATACCATGGCAGGAAAAGCCTATATGAATATCTGCAGAAGAATCCTTGGCGAGGAGGTACCTTACCTGGATTTGGATGAAAGACAAAGTATTTTCGGGAAACTGTTTGGAAAGCGAAAAAAATAGGGAGGTAGCATAATGGGCTTTTCGGATTTTTTTAGGAAAAAGGGGACCGGCAGTATAGCGAAAGACAGATTGAAGCTGGTATTGGTGTCCGATCGCGCGGGATGCTCGCCGGAGATCATGGAACAGATCAAAAATGATATTATTACAGTAATATCAAAATATATTGAGATTGACCTGGAAGGACTGGATATTAAAATCACACAGATGGAATCAGAGACAAATAACGGCGCGGTGCCGGCCTTATTTGCCAATATTCCGATTAAAGATCTAAAGGCCTCCAAGAAATAAGGATGATGACCGGATGTTGAAATTTAAGCAATATGATTTTAAACGATATAATATTCCTTTGCTCGTTGTAGTACTGCTGATGGGCGGGATAGGGACCTATTTAATCAAGCAGGTTCAGACAGAAGATGAAAATTTATTTATGAAGCAGGTATTTGGCTTAGCTGTGGGAATTGTCGGCGCATTAATATTATCCTTAATCGACTATCATTTCATCTCGAGTTTTTATATCGTATTGTATGTAATAAACCTGGTACTGCTGGTTCTGGTAAAAACCATCGGAGTAAGCCACAACAATGCGCAGAGATGGTTAAAGCTGGGCCCCTTGCCGGAGTTCCAGCCATCGGAGCTGACGAAAATCATATTGATTATATTTGCCGCCAAGCTGTTTTCGGTACTGCGCGCCAAGATTAATAATTTCTTCGCCCTGCTTCTTACCGTGATATCCATCGGATTACCCACCGGGTTGATCCTGATACAGACAAATTTATCCACCAGCCTGGTAATTAGCTTTATCTTTTTAATGATGATATTTGCAGCGGGACTGAAGTGGAGGGTAATCCTTCCTATCCTTGTGATAGGGCTCCCTGCCGTACTTGGACTTTTCTGGTATATTCAGCAGGATTATCAGATTCTGTTAAGGCCATACCAGCAGGAGCGGGTTCTTTCCTTCCTGAATCCGGAGGAATATGAATCCACGATGTTCCAGCAGGATAATTCCGTAAGCGCCATCGGATCGGGACAGCTTCACGGGAAGCTGTTTGACGCGGGAGATGATCGGAATTATGATATCATTCCCATCTCCGAAAGTGATTTTATCTTTTCTGTGGCGGGAGAGGAATTCGGCTTTATTGGCAGTTGCATTCTGTTGGGTCTGTATTCCGTTGTTATTTATATATGTATACAGACCGCCAGGCAAGCGCCTGATTACATGGGGATGCTGATTGCGGTGGGAATTGCTTCAATGTTCACCTTTCAGGTATTTGTTAATATCGGGGTGGCAACAAAATTATTGCCTAACACGGGTATTCCGTTGCCGTTTTTAAGTTATGGCTTAAGCTCCCTGCTCAGCGGCATGATGGGAGTTGGTATGATTCTTAATATTAGATTACAGCCCAAAAGGACGAGAGGCTAGTACGCTGCCCGGAGAAAGACGGGCTCGGACTGCTTACGAAAAGTCCTGCATTGTGGCAGAAGGGAGGCAAATATGAATATTGGTATGATTGCTCATGATTCTAAAAAGAAGCTCATGCAGAATTTTTGCATTGCTTACCGCGGTATTTTAAGCAAAAACACTTTATATGCAACCGGTACCACCGGACGTTTGATTGAGGAGGTAACCAATCTGACGGTTCATAAGTATCTGGCCGGCCATCTTGGCGGCGAGCAGCAGCTGGGATCTCAGATAGAGCATAATCAGATGGATCTGGTTATCTTTTTAAGAGATCCGTTAACTCCCAAGTCCCACGAACCGGATGTGAATAATATTTTTCAGTTATGTGACAAGCATAATATTCCCCTGGCAACAAATCTCGCCACTGCCGAGCTGCTGGTAAAAGCGCTGGACCGTGGTGATTTGGATTGGAGAGAACTCTTTAAGACCTGATTTGATTGTTAAGATTTACAGGAGATGGTGTAGCTTATGAGAAGAAGGCTGATTGCCGGTGCATGTATAGGCATGCTGATTTTGTCATTGGGCGGATGCCAGAGGGCCTCTGTGGATTATCTGGCCTTCCGGGACACAGCAGTATCCGCTGATTATTCTATTGATAACCGCTTAACCCAGGCCGGTTTTCTTGCAGAGAATCTGGCCATTGTCAGTGAGGAGGAAAATCAGGGGGAGGATGAGGAATTAACTTCCGGTGCCAGCCTCCTGATCAATACAACGGACAATAAGGTATTGTACGCAGATAGTGTGTATGACAGGCTCTATCCTGCCAGTCTGACTAAATTAATGACTGCTCTGGTGGTATTGAAGTACGGGGAATTGACAGATACTGTAACTGTCAGCTATGAAGCCTCTCATATCGCTGAGAGCGGGGTCAAGCTTTGCGGCTTTCGGGAGGGTGACATTATAGCTATGGATGCCCTGCTGAAATGCCTGCTGGTTTATTCCGGCAACGATGCAGCCATAGCCATTGCAGGCCATATCAGCGGAAGTGAAGAAGCCTTTGTCAAGCTGATGAATGAGGAAGTTAAGAAAATAGGGGCTGTTCATACTAATTATGTGAACTCCAGCGGCCTGCATGATGATAATCAGTATACCACGGCATATGATGTCTATCTTATGTTTCATGAATTAATGAAATATGATACCTTTCGCTCCATCATTGTGATGGATTCCTATACGGCAGTCTATCAGGACCAAACTGGTAATGCCAAGGAAAAAACCTTTAAAGCCACCAATTCCTACCTTCAGGGAGCAGCTTCTGTTCCGGAAGGGATTCAGATTATCGGAGGCAAGACCGGAACCACGCGTAAAGCGGGTAACTGCCTTGTGCTGCTGAGCAAAAATTCCGGTGGGAAAGAGTTTATCTCTGTTATATTAAAGGCTTCCGGCAGCGATGTGCTCTATTCCCAGATGTCACATCTGCTGACGCTTGTGGAGGCAGACGGAGCAGCCGGCGAGACGGCGGGTGGCGCAGATAACGGGAGTGAGGAAGAAACCACCGGGACGGCGGGCGAAGAAGCAGCCGAAACAGTTGGGGAAGCTGCTGCCGAAAACTCCGACGAACAAAGTACTGGCGAAGCTGCGGAGTAAGGATAATTTTAATAATAAAAAATCTCTAAATTGTGATTTTATAGTTGTTTTTCTCTGCCAATTGTACTATAATTGATTTATAAAATTTGGTTTTCAAGACAAATTGTACAATTCAATATCCGGCACCGCACATCTTACGTTGCGCCCACAATAAGGAGGAGATTACAATGATACAGATAATTTCAGGTGAAAAGGGTAAGGGCAAGACCAAAATCCTTATCGAAAAAGCAAACACCGAAGTGAGAGCTGCAAAAGGAAGCATTGTTTATCTTGACAAAAGCAACAAGCACATGTATGAATTGAGTAATAAGATCCGATTAGAAAATGTACGCGACTATTATATTGAAAATCAAAGTGAGTTCATCGGTTTTATCTGTGGTATCATATCCGGTAATCATGATTTGCAGTCAATCTATCTGGATAGTTTCCTAAAAATAGCTTATGTTAATAGTGAAAGTTTAGAAATGGTCTTCTCCAAATTAGAAAAAATATCAGAGGCATTCCATGTGGATTTCATTATCAGTATTTCCCTGAATGAGGATCAGCTGCCTGAGAATTATAAAAAGAACGTAATTGTCTCGTTATAAGCCGTTAATGACATAGAATATAAATAGAAAGCTTGGAGAGTGGTTTAGGCTCTTGTGGGGCAAAAAGCATGAAACCGGCATTCTGTTCTTACGAACAACGAGTGGCACATATTGTGAGACTTCGTTGTTATACATAGGAGTGGTACGCGCTGCGTACCACTCGTTGTTTGATAAAGGAGCGCCGGATTACCCGCCGCTCCTGTTTTTGGCCTATTATTCGTTTCTAAGTCTTCCGAAGAAGCTTAGTGCGTACAGACCGGATACACCGACTAAGGCATAAATGATTCTGGACACAATTGTCATGTCACCGAAAATCATCCTTACTAGATCGAAACTGAAGAATCCGATCAGGCCCCAATTTATTGCACCGATTACCACAAGGATTAGTGCAATATAATCCAATGTTTTCATAAAGAACCTCCTTCATGACTTTAATGTAATTCAAAGCTCTATGTATCCCTTAAGAATGCAGATACAAAGAGAAAACTCTCTTTTCATATAATAACCTATTTTTTTACTTTTATTCATGTCCCTATTTGAATTGCATTTTCACGGATTAAATCTTTGTTACGATTTTACTACTAAATTTTATGGAAAAACAGGATAAGGGGCTTTAAAAATTCTTAAAAAGTAAGTATAATGTTATAAGTGATGCCTGTCCGGATAACCTTTGGCGGACATTCATTCAATAGCCGTAACAGGAGGATTTTTCTTGAGCGACAATAATAAGGTTGTTAAATTCAAAAAGAGGAAAAGTATAAACATTGGTGTGATTGTATTTCTGATTTTATTCGTATACATCGCCATCAATGTCTATATTTATTTTACAAAGGAACAGCTCTCGATCTATGAAGTGCATGAGGGCTCTACCGCGGTTGACAATCGAATATTGGCACTCATTGTGAGAGAAGAACAGATTGTAACCTCAGACCAGGCCGGGTATGTTTCCTATTACCAGAAGGAAGGCGCCAGGGTTGCGAAAAGCGCCGCCGTATATTCTCTTGATGACAGCGGCCGAATGATTGATGTATTGGAAGCCGGTGATGTTCCTATTACCATGTCAAAGAAGGATAGCGCCGAACTGCTTCATACCATTAAGAATTTCCGCAATACCTTTTCTGATGAAAAATTCAGCCGGGTATACGACTTTAAGGAGGATGCCCAGAGTACCGTGCTGGATATTCTGAATACTACAATGCTTCTTAATGAAAAAACACTGAGGGAGGAGACCGGACAAGCTTTTTCCTATCAGATGGTCAGGAGCCCCCAAAGCGGAATTGTAAGCTACTATACCGACGGATATGAAGGTGTTACGCCGGAGAATGTATCCGCGGAGCTGTTTAATACAGAAGCTTATGCTAAGACAGGCCTTCGGACTACAAGCATGATTGACCTTAATACTCCGGTATACAAGCTGATCACCTCGGAGCAATGGAATCTGGTTCTTCCCCTTACGCAGGACCAGTATGAGAGGCTTCAGGATAAAGAGCAGATCCGGTTTACTATTTTAGAGGATAATTTTGATATGACCGCCGCGCTTACGCTGACACAAAGAAATTCCCAGTATTATGCTCAGCTTAGCCTGAACCGATATCTTTCCAATTACCTGAGTGATCGTTTTCTGGAAATCGAGCTGAATTTTGATGCGGTAGAGGGGTTAAAGATCCCTCTGAGCTCTATTATAGATAAGGATTTCTATCTGGTTCCCCTGGAATATCTCTCTAAAGGAGCAGATAGCACACAGTCCGGTTTGATTGTTGAAAGCTATGATGAAAAAAGCGGAGAAGCAAAATATAATTTTACTGCCACGGATATCTATTATCAGGATGAGGCATACGCCTATGTGGATACGGAACAGTTTGCCCCCGGCACCTATATTCATTCGCCTCTGGAAGGCCAGCGCTACACCCTGGGGCCGACCAACAAGCTGACCGGAGTATATAATGTCAATCTGGGCTACGCCGTATTTAAACGAATAGAGCTTCTGTATCAGAATGAGGAATATGCCATCGTCAGTGACCATACGGAGAAGGGGCTATCCGCTTATGACCAGATTGCATTGGATGGGAAAACAGCCGTAGATCAGGCGATTATTTATTAACAGTTTCGCAGCATGCAAGTCTGCGTGAATACATATACCGGAATGGAGGACAATAGGATGAAGGACAATGGAATGAAAGACAATATTGCTCAAATCGAAGAGCGCATTTTGGCGGCTTGTGAAAGAAGCGGCAGAGACCGCTCGGAGGTCATCCTGATCGCCGTAAGTAAAACCAAGCCGAATGAGATGCTGTTGGAGGCCTATGCGAATGGTATGCGGCATTTTGGCGAGAATAAAGTACAGGAGTTGGTTCAAAAACAGGAGGATTTAAACGGAAGTTTTTCGGAACCGGTTCATTGGCATCTGATTGGGCATCTTCAGCGCAATAAGGTTAAATATATTGTTGACGGGACAGAATTGATCCATTCCGTTGATTCTCTTCGCTTGGCACAGCAGATTGAAGAGGATGCCGCCAAGAAGGAAGTGGTCTGTGATGTACTGATCGAAGTGAATATTGCAAATGAGGATACCAAATACGGTGTAAAGCCGGAAGAGACAGAAAAATTGGTAAAAGAGCTTCTGGCCCTTCCTCATATACGGGTACGGGGCCTGATGACAGTAGCACCTTATGTAGAAAATCCGGAAAAAAACAGGAAGCATTTTAAGAATTTGCGACAATTATATGTTGACATAAAATCAAAAAACACCGATAATATTGGTAATGGAAACATTTCCAATATCGATACTTCCCATTGTTGCATAGGACTGGAGCAGTTTAATATTCTTTCCATGGGCATGACAGGAGATTTTGAGGTAGCTATCGAAGAGGGTGCAACAATGGTCCGTGTTGGGACAGGCATCTTCGGTGAGCGGGATTATTCTATTCGAGGATAGCGAATGCTTTATGCCGCAAGGCGGCTGGATGGAGGTATAGACGGATGTCTAATATTTTTAAAAACTTTTTAAATTCAATGAAATTGACAGAAGACGAAGATGACTACGAGGATTATCTGGAGGAGGAAGCAGAGAAGGTGCAAAAGCGTGCACTTAGGGCGGAGCGCAGAGAAGCAAAGAATGAGAAGTATGCGGAGCCTCCCAAGAGCCAGTCGCTATCTGCTATGCCGGCACCGGTTGCAGGTGATTTCAAGAAGGAGAAGACCGCCAAAGTGGAGCGGAACGGTATCAGTAAGGTAGTGCCGATCCGGACTACCACCAGAGGGTTGGAGGTATGTATTATGAAGCCTACTTCCTTTGAAGATTCCCAGGAGATCTGCGACATGCTTTTAACCGGAAGGGCAACTGTAATCAATCTGGAAGGCTTTGATGATAAATTAGCCCAGAGAACCATGGATTTTATCTCCGGTTCGGTATATGCTATTAACGGAAAGCTTCATCGAATCTCCAATGCCATCTTTATTGTATCTCCTGATACGGTGGACATCTCCGGTGACTATCTTGATTTAATACAGGAAAGCGGTTTTGAGCCGCCGACCTTCCACTCCAAATTTTAGGCCATGATGAATTCGGATAAGGAAGAACAATTATTACGGCGAAGGCTTGCGGACCTGGCGAATACCGCTTATAACCGCGGAATATGTGTGTTCTCGGATTACTTGAATCTGTATGAGCAAAACCTGTTTCTGCGTTTTAAAAATGAACTGCCAAGGATAAAGTATTTTACTTGCGGAGGTTTTCAGGAAGCCGAGAGAAAAATACTTTGTTTTTGTGGAAACGATCAGATAGAGACAGTCGAGGAAGTCAGTTTTCCGATTACCTGTATCAAGGTTACTCCTGTCAATCAACGCTTTAGTGATGATCTGAACCATCGTGACTTCCTGGGAGCGGTACTGAACCTTGGAATTGACCGTGGTAAAGTGGGAGATATCCTGATTATATCAAACGAAGGATTCATATTCGCCCATAATTCCATCAGTCAGTTTATCGCCGAGAATTTGACCAAAATCAGACATACAATGGTCAGTACCGGTATACTGGAGCAGCAGGACTTTCATTATGAGCCTCGCTACACTTTAGTTACCGGAACTGTTTCCTCCGTCCGGCTGGATAGTATTCTGGCAGTAGCTTTTCATAGCTCCCGAAGCAGTTTAAGCGGATTAATCGAAGGCGGAAAGGTATTTGTAAACGGTAAGGAAGTGTTGTCCAACAGCTTTAGCCTGAAGGAGAGGGATGTGGTATCGGTGCGCGGCCTGGGTAAGTTCCTCTATGAAGGCACATCATATCAGACGAAAAAAGGCAGATACAGCGTTAAAATATTGTTATATTCTTGAATTTTTAAGAGGATAGCATAACCTCGTCTTATCCTATGATGCGGTTATGCTTTATTTTTCCATCTTTACTTAAACTTCTACGAAAGGGAACAAATGATATGGATCAAACAATCAATGTCAATTACAAGGGTAAACCGGCTTATTCTATTATGCTGGAGCCGGGATTTCACCGGCTGAGTGAAGCAATCGGCTCACTTTCCATGACAAACCGTAAATTTATGATTATAACCGATAGCAATGTAGGGGAGTTATACCTGGAAGAAGTGAAGGGCATGCTTATTCCCATAGCAAAAACGGTGGAGAGCTTCATATTCCCCTCCGGAGAAGGCAGCAAAAATCTGGATACGGTCAGCAGCTGTTATGAACGGCTTATTCAGGCAGGGTTTGACCGCAATGATGTTCTTATCGCCCTTGGCGGTGGTGTGACAGGAGATCTGACCGGCTTTGTTGCGGCAACCTACCTGCGGGGAATTCGATTTATCCAGATACCGACCTCTTTATTGGCCATGGTAGATTCCAGTATCGGCGGTAAAACCGGTGTAGACTTTAAAGCATATAAGAATATGGTGGGTGCTTTTCATCAGCCCCAATTAGTATACATGAATCTCTCATCCCTGCTGACCCTTCCCCAGGCAGAATATTATTCCGCTATGGGCGAAATATTGAAGCATGGCCTGATCAAGGATGCCCGGTATTATGGGTGGCTGAAGGAGCACGAGGAGGAAATCCATAGTCGTGAGTTTAATACTCTTCTGGAGACAGTTCGCCGCAGCTGTGAAATCAAGCGGGAGGTTGTGGAAAGGGATCCCAAGGAAATGGGAGAAAGAGCATTGCTGAATTATGGACATACCATCGGCCATTCAGTAGAAAAACTGAAGGAGCTATCCTATCTTCATGGGGAATGTGTCTGCCTCGGTATGGCTGCCGCCTCCTTCCTTTCAATGCAGCGGGGGTTGATAACCAATCTGGAATATGAGGATATCCTTCAGACGATCGGCCGTTTCAAGCAGCCCATCAAAGTAGAAGGGTTATCAGCGGCAGAGGTGTATGAAGTAACCAGATCCGATAAGAAGATGGATTCCGAGCAGATTAAATTTATTCTGTTGCAGGGAATTGGCAATGCCATTATTGATACAACGGTAACCAAGGATGAGATGCTGGAGGCAATTGGTACGATATTGGAATAGCGCTGCCTGAAGAGATTTTTACTAGTTATGCCGTCGTCTGTGACGGTAGAATGGAGATTGAGATGAAAGAAAGAATAAGGCATTTTCTATTATTTATTATCCTTGCGGCTGTGGACCAGGGGGTTAAGCTGTGGGTGAGATCTACTTTAATGAACAATGGTCCTCTGATCCTGATTCCGGATGTGTTCGTCCTGCAATATCATGAGAACACCGGCGCAGTATGGGGAATTATGAGCGGTAAGACTCAGTTTTTAAGTGTTTTCACTTTTATAATCTTGTTATTTATTATATTTTTGTACTTAAGAATACCTCAGGAGAAAAAGTATCATCCGCTGAGGCTGGTCACCGTATTCATTTTAGCCGGAGCAGTGGGCAATCTTATTGACCGTGTCTTTTTAGGCTATGTAGTAGACTTTATTTATTTTGAATTGATCAATTTCCCTCTCTTTAACATTGCCGACAGCTATCTTACCGTATCCTGCATCGTGCTGTTCCTTCTGGCTGTCTTTTATTACAAGGATGATGATTTTGCCTTTCTTGACCGGTTATTCGGCTCTAAGAAAAAAGGCACTGTGTCCGCAGACTCTTCTGCCATTGAAGAGGCAGATGCTTCCCAAGTGGAAGATGGCACGGATGGTTCAGATCGTGATAAATCAGAAGAATAGATATAGTGGAAATAGGTGTATATAGAAATAGAGATATAGAGTTAGATATATAAAAATAGAGATATAGAGATATAGAGAAAGATAGAAATAGAGATAAATAAAGATAAATAGAAATAGATGTAATAGAAATAGCTGTATAAGTAGTAGAAATCAGTGTAATATATCGTGAAGATTGATGTGAATGGAGATTGATACGAATGGATGAAGAAGTAATGGATTTGCCGGAACTGGAGCAAACCCGGGAGTATGTCGTATCAGAAGAGTTTTTTGATAACCGAATCGACAAATACCTTTCTGCTGTTCAGGCAGAGCATTCTCGCAGCTATATCCAGAAGCTGATCGAGGATGGAAGAGTTTTGATTGAAGATAAGCCCGTAAAAGCCAATTTAAAGGTGAAAACAGGGCAGATCATACAGATGATACTTCCCGAGCCTGTCGAGGCGGAAATCGTGCCGGAGGATCTGCCGCTTGATATTATCTATGAGGATAAGGATATTATCATTATCAATAAGCAGAAGGGCCTTGTGGTACATCCGGCTGCCGGACACGCCGGCGGTACATTGGTGAACGCATTACTTTATCATTGCCGGGGCGAACTATCTGGCATTAATGGAATTCTTCGTCCCGGAATTGTCCACCGGATTGATCGGGATACCACCGGCGTTATGGTGGCCTGTAAGAATGACCGGGCACATCAGTCGATTGCAGAACAGCTAAAGGCTCATTCCATAACCCGCAGGTATCAGGCAATAGTGTATCATGCCTTTAAAACAGAACAGGGTAGAGTGGAGGGACCGATCGGAAGGGATCCCAGAGATCGCAAGAAGATGGCTATTAATCATAAGAACGGTAAGCAGGCGGCAACAAATTATATTGTTTTGGAGAATCTGGGAAAGCATTATGCCCATATCGAATGCTCTCTGGAAACCGGAAGGACCCATCAAATCAGAGTTCATATGGCAAGCATCCACCATCCTCTGGTAGGGGATACGGTATACGGACCCGGCACGGACCCCTTTCATCTGGAAGGACAAGCCTTGCATGCGGGGATTCTGGGCTTAATTCATCCTGCCAGCGGAGAATATATGGAGTTTACGGCGCCGCTTCCGGATTATTTTACCGAGTTATTAGTGAAATTAAGGCATAAGGGGTAACTGTCATTGAAGAGAAAAGTCATTGATGAACTAATCCGATGGAAAACAGAAGAACATAATATCCCTGTCCTGCTTAAGGGTGCAAAGGGCGTGGGTAAAACATATCTTGCCTGCGATTATGCAAAGGCATTCTTTAAGCATATCTTTTATATTAATTTTGAGCGTGAGCCACGGCTGGCACAGTTATTTCAACCGGATTGTGAAAATGATCTCTGCCGCCGGCTGATGGACTATTTCCGGATAACAGAAGATACGTCCCGTGAAGAGCGAATTCTTATTCTGGATGAAATCAGCTTCAGCAAGGAAGTGCTTCTTGCAATCCGAAAGAAGCAGCTTTTGCCTGCTTTCGAATACATTATTGTCGTTTCAAGTCATCCGCTGCCGGAGGAGCAGGAGCAGAATTATTTTAAAATCAACATCCATCCGCTGGAGTTTGATGAATTTCTAAGGGCTACCAGCAATGAGTGGTATATTGAAGCCATCCTGAATCATTTTAATACGGACAAAAAGATACCGGAAATTGTACATAAAGAGCTATTGGCATTGTATCAGCTATACCTGCAAATTGGCGGAATGCCCGGAAGCATTAACGAATATCTTAATCTGCTAAGTGAATTCAATATCCCGGAGCAGCACAGCTTCATTACCGGCTCTTATCGGGATTATATCTTGAAGGATAACAGCTACAGCGATGCATTAAAGATGCAGCAGGTTCTGGATAGCTTGGTCCACCAACTGATGAAGGATAACCGAAAATTCCAGTACAAGATTATCAGAAAGGGTACCACCCATGCAATGTACCGGGAGGCCATCCACATGCTGTCGGAACAGAATTATATCATACGATGCAACCGGATTAATTCAGAACAGCTATCCCGGTCTGCTGAATTTGATATTCTTTCTTTTTTTAAGGACGAAGAAAATACGAATTTTAAGCTGTATCTTCCGGATACGGGAGTATTGCATTCTCAAATTCTGGAAGAGCAGGGCCGTGAGAATATTCATCAATACGAAAAAGCACTGCTGGAAAACTACATAGCTCAATCCCTCCACGCCCAAAATTATCCCTTTGCTTTTTGGGAAAGCGATTCCATGGCGAAGGTTGATTTTATCCTTTTCAAGAAGGATGAACTGATTCCGCTTGAGGTCTTTACCGGTGAGAATACCAGATCGAAGAGCATCAGTGTATTAAAGCAGAGATGTGAGTTTCCTTATTCAATAAAAATATCCTCACGGAATTTTGAATTTACCAATCAAATAAAATACGTCCCATATTATGCAGTGTTCTGTATTTAATACCATAATATAACTATTATATTACGAATTCCTTAAGAAAACAGTTGACAAATATATTCTATTGGTATAGTATAGTATCATTAGTCTTTGTCTACGTGTGTAGTTTTGCGTGATTGCTATCAGCTGTTAT
>JAFAGA010000035.1 GCA_023423045.1 Bacillota bacterium
ATCTCCGAATGAGTATGAAAGAGGATATTGGAAGGAATTGAAGGAAATGGAATTAAAAGCGGTATAAAGTTGATTGTTATTAAAAAAGTTCACGTTTAACTTGTACTTTTTCTTGACATAGTACCAGGTTTTAACTGCCCGTTCAGCATATGATCTTCCTTCATCCTCATAAAAGTGGCTTCCAGATCTGTCTTGGAATAACTGTTCCGGTCTTTTCCCATGATCTCAAACACTCTTTATATTCCATCAGGCGGGTGCCGCAGTTCTCCAGTTCTTCGTAGAGCTGCTGAATCTCCGGCTTGCGTTTCCCTTTCTCCTGCGCAAACTCGATCCCTTCACTGGCAGCGACCGTGAGCAGGTTCTTCTGAAGCTTTACGATCTCAAGCGGAGAACAGTGATCGATCTCTATGATCGTATTGTTAGACAGTTTCTTATGTTTCGTCAGTTTCCGTTTACGGTTCTGTTCGATCACACTCCTGACTTTATCCATGCCTTCAATGATAAACATCCGGGCATTCCCAAGATCGTATTTGGGACCATACCCATTTTCATTTAAAAAAGCATTGTACCTCGCATAAAGGGAATCGATCGTATCCAGCAGGCCGGCAAGATGATAGTTGATACTTCCACGCCAGACAAACGTATAACGGTTTGCGTTCGCTTCTATTTTTGTACCGTCGATAAAAAGCTCCTTGAGCGTGATAAGTCCTTCCCTGTTCAAACGGCGCAGGAACTGACAGTTGAGTTCATCTAAGACTTCCCCGGTCAGTTTTTTGCCTTTAAAATCATAAAAAGCATCCCGCCTTGGCTTCTGTCCCTTTGTAAGCCAGATAAAGGCAAGATCCCTTTCACATAATTCAACAATGCGGTCAACAGCCCGTACCCCACGCATATTTGCATAGGTAACTACAGCGTACATCATAATTGGGTTGTACCCGGTTCTCCCTTTATCTGAATAACAGGCAAGTAAGCCCGAAAAATCTAATTCCTCCATCACTTTTTTCAGGGTATAGACTGGATCGTCATCAGGTAAACACAATTCGAAGAAACTAAAGTTAATTTTCTGTTGCCCTAATTCAAAAAATTCGTTATAATAGTCTTGTTTTTGCATAGTTACATTATAACATGTAACGGAGAAAAGGTGGTTGTCGTTAGCCATCTTTTTCTCTTTTTGTAGAAAAATTTAGGGGGAGACAGTGGCTCGTGTGAGTCACTGTCTCCCCCTTGTTTAGGACTATCTATTTCCCGACAGCCCCCTTTTGTTATATTTTATTTTTATTATTTTATTCTAAGATACCGAATTGACTGCATTTGTTTTGCTTTCAGACAAGCATACCAATGCGCTTTCCAGGCGGTGATCCTTGATGTTTTGAACTTTGATCACCAATCCGAATTCTTCCACCTCAGGAGTACTTCCGTCCTCGGGAACTGTCCCAAGGATACCAAATACCAAGCCGCTGAAGGTGTCATAGTCATCTTCCGGGAGCAAAACACCGAGATGTCTGGATACGTCATCCAGAGGCGTGGTCCCCTGGATTAGCCAGGTGCTGGAATCAATGCGTTCGATGGGAGGTAATTCCTTGGGTGCTTTGATATCATCCTCCAGGTCACCCACCAGCTGTTCCAAAAGATCATTAATGGTTATAATGCCGCTCATGCCGCCGTATTCATCCAATACTACCGCAAAGTGGTTACGAGATATTTTCATGTTACGGAACAGAACGTCGGCTTTTACCGATTCAGGAACGAAATAGGCCGGTGCAACGGCATACTGCATTATATTCTCCCTGGATTTGTCCTTCATACGGAAATAATCCTTGGCATACAGAACACCAATGATATTATCCGGGCTTTCGGAGCATATGGGGTAGATGGAATGCTTGCTTTCATGGATGGTCTGTTCCCACTGTTCGTCCGTCTCATCATTCCACAGCAGGGATACTTCCGTTCTATGGGTCATGATCTCTCCGGCGGAGATATCATCGAATTCAAATATGTTTTGCAGCATATCTTTCTCATCGGGATGGATTGTACCCTTCTCGCTGCCTGCATCTATCATCATACGGATTTCTTCCTCCGTATTTTCGTTATCTTCATCATGGGGGTTAATACGGAGCAGGCGCAGCAAACCATTTGCCGAAACCGTCAGCAGCCAGACGATGGGAGCAAAAATTTTCGAAATTACAAAGATCAACTGCGACATACCTAATGCAAGCTGTTCTGACTTCTTCATGGCAATCCGCTTGGGAACAAGCTCTCCCAGGGTCACGGTGAAATAAGTTAAAACAAGGGTAATTATGATTACAGACAAAGTGTTCAGGATGGACGTCGGTATATTAAGTCCCAGAGCAATCATGGCATCCACCAAACGGTCTGAAAAGTTCTCCGCTGCAAACGCACTTCCTAATAGATTCACAAGTGTGATTCCTATCTGGATGGTGGCGAGAAAACTGGCGGGCTGTGCAGTTAGCTTTGTTAGTCTGATAGCCCGTTTATCTCCGCTGGCAGCAAGCTTTGCAAGCTTATTGTCGTTCATAGAGATAACTGCGATTTCCGCACATGCGAATAATGCATTTAAAAGAATTAGAAAAGCCTGTAATATAATTTGGCCTATAATAGGCTCACCTTCTGGCAAGTAAATAACCTCCTCTGATTAGTCCCATTGATAATGGGAGCATTAAAAATATGTTATATTGGATTATAAAAGATGGATATGTATATTGTATGAATAAGAATGTCTGGGAGTATCATTTTTATAAACACTACAAAAAGGACAATATTCTCATTGTCCTTACCGCTAGATATTTATATTGAATATTAAATGTAATATACTACAATGACACGGGTTGGCTTCTTCTTCGTCCACGGAAATATACCTATCCTTTCCTTTTGTATATTATAGCAAAGAGAAGCGGTTCAGTCAAGCCTTATAGTTTTATAGCTGAGCTGTAACGCTTTGACTTTGCTTTTGATGATAAAATGTTGCTTTTAAATAGATAATCAATGTATAATATTACCATACCATTGGTTTGCAAATCTTTACGGAACAAGGCATATACTATTTTGTATCATGGGAGAGGTGGCATGAAAAGAAAATATATCGCGAGGAGTCAGTGGCAGCGGATTAAAACAAGCAAATGCATTTTATTCAATACATACCAGGAACGCTTTCAGGGCTACGCATCAGCCATATTTGTCGAGAGAGTTCATGAAAAGCTGATATGCCGCTTAGACGGCAGAGAGTTTTGCCTTGTGGATGACGGTTATTCATGGATACAACGCCTGCCGGCCGGGGAAAATTGGTCGGTTACTACGATGTTTGATGACAAGGATAATATCATTCAATGGTATTTTGACATAACCAGGCAAAATTCCATCGATGAAAATGGCCAACCGTTTTATGATGATTTATATCTTGATGTTGTTGTCCTTCCATCGGGAGAAATGGTCCTATTTGATGAAGATGAACTGCTGGAGGCACTGGAAAGCGAGGACATAACACAAAGTGATTTCGAGCTTGCCCACAGAGAAGCAAAAAAGATTATGGATGGGATGGCAAAGGATATTACATATCTGACCAATATGGGCCGCAATGATTTAGAATTCTTCAGAGCTCAGCAAAACAGCTCAAGCTTCACGGGATCAGGGACTAACGGTTATGTAATGGGTTATGGTTTTAAACCGTAATTATGGAAGGGTGATTTTATGAAAAGGAAAATGATTGCTATTCTGTTACTATGTATTTTGCTGTCTGCCAGCCGTCAGAGCACGGATAGTCCCATATATCCGGAAACTTTGACCGATGTGACTGCGGTTGCTGTGGTAAGCCGGACAGGCGAGCCTTGGAATCAAAATGATTTGGTCTATCGCAGTTACAGCAAAGGTATTAAACTGTCGGCAAGTTCCGTATTAAGGATTTCTCCGCCGTATTTGGAAGGTGTGGAAGGAGCAGTTATTTATGCGGTTAATCTGGAGAAGGGTGAGTGGATTGAGATATGTAACTATCACCCGAAGCAGGTTATCATATATACTCCGGATTCGGAGGGAGTATATATGATTATTGCTGAGACGGACAGCGGAGAGAGCATTGATTTGACATCGAAAGCCGTAGTGGAGACGGTAGTTTCCCAGGGAAACGGCGGAGGTTTCATACTCCTGGATTAGGCGAATAGGAGGGAGAAGGCCGTAAGCCAGGGAAAGGGGACGGTTTAATTTTTCTCCTGGTTATTCATGGAATAACCCCCGCCTTCCACATCGGAGGCGTCTAAGACGGCATCTTTTATGTCGATACGGCGAAGCTTTTTCACTGCCCCATAAGGCTCTTTGAGAGAGAGGTCCTCGCCTCTTCCGGAGATAATCCAGAGGACCTGATATCCCCTGGGAATGACCTTCAGCTGATCCTCGCCTTTTCCATCCGTAAAATAGATTAACAAATTAAACTTATTTTGATTAGCGTATTCAAAAACCGGGCTAAATTTTGTGCCGCCCCTGGTGTTTGTCCTGTCTTTCAGATCTCGATGGGATTTAACCTTATAGATACGACGTATAGTATCGTCACATTCAATTATGGTAATATCATGACTGTAATTCTTGACGATATCCAATATCTCCGTCATGGCCTGCTTGAATTCTTCTGCGCGGATACTTCCGCTGATATCTACCGCGACGGCTATCCTGGCCTTGCGGCTTCTTAGCTGGCCTCTCAAATCCAACCGCTCAGGCTGCCTTCGATCCCTTCTTGTGATGGTTTTCTTTCGATTGCCTTCGATGGTTCCCATCAGCTGGTTCAGATAAAGATTCCATGGTAATTCGCCCCTGCTGCTTTTCAGGGAAGCCAGCACGCTCTCCAGGTAAGCAGGAATGCTGCCTCTTTCGGAAAGTCTGACCGCTTTCTCTGCAAAATCCTGCAGTGTGCCGTTGTCGATATCGCCGGATTCCTCCCAAAAGTCATGGGTTCTTGCGGGATCATATTCTGCTTCTGCTGCTTCGAACTCACTCTCTATAGCTTCCCGTTCGGCTTCTGCCGCTTCCTGCCCGGTTTTTTCCTGTTTCTGGTTACTACTATCCTTCGGTATGAATTTTTCTTCATCCGGCAGATCCAGGGCCTTTTGAAGCTCCTCCAGATAATATTCAAAGGATGCATAAGGAGGAAGCCGTAAGGAATAATGGGAATTTACCCACTCCAAAGTAGTGGAGTAAGGGGGCGTAATGTCAAGATATTTGTTTACAGCGATATCCATGGCCATATTAATCGCCAGCTTGTGATATCTGCCTCTGAATTCCCTTGCCCGAAGGAGATGCATGGACAGGATATGAAGGATTTCGTGCTTGACGGTGCTTTCCATTTGCTTCAAATCCATCTTTAAGAAAATCAGGGGATTGTAATAGATTACATAGCCCGCATTTTTAAAATTAACGGCAGTAGGGCCGCTGATATCGAAGCGGAGCTCCCTTGCCATCTGGAATAAAAAATATCCATAGAAATTCTCCCCATCTTCCATCAGGCTGAGAGTTACCTGATCCAACAGGCGAAAGAATTCCTGGCGAAAGGAATCCGGTGGGGTCACGATGAAGCTGCCGGACTGGGAACTGGCCTGGGAAAAGAGTTTCATCAGCTTATTTAGCTGCTGGCGGAGCTTCCCACGTTGGTTATCGAAATAAGTATCCATAAATCAATCTCCTATGAATGAACAGGGCTTCTGAAGGAATAGGCTTCAAAATAAAGCTCGACAAAGGCTTCCTGCTCTATAGCCTGACGGTATACAGCGGGATAGCTCCGTTTGATTTCCTTCATGATGCCGATTCTTAAGTCGGCAGGATATATTTTTAGCAGCTCAATCAACCGCTGGATCAGCCGTAGATTCATATCATCCGGTGGGAGGGTGCTTTCTGCCAGCTTAACTTCCAGTGCTTTTAAGATATTTTTTGCCGACAGATAAAGCCTGGTATGGCTTTCTTTTTCCACCCGTTCTTTGAGTGAAGCATGAAGAGGGCCGGTAAATACCTCTTCGGTAAAAACATCGGCATAGGAGAGAAGGGGGGTGTGGCTGGCTTCAAGAAAGTTAATTAATTCCTCGGCAATCAGCCTGCCGACATTTCCCCTCAGGACATTCAGGAAGACGGATCTGGGGATATCCCCTCTTTCCTTATAAACCTGATATGCCTTGGAGATGCGTTCATAGCTTCGCGGAGTTGCCTTTATACTGTCCGAGTCTGATTTGTTCAAATATTCCGGGAAGGTGGAGATAAACTCCATGACCCCGGGATCGATGCCTGCCTCCATAGCCCAATCCAGCCATTGCAGGCGGTCGGGTTCCATGGTCAGCCATACAAAACGGTTCTCCTGGGCGGCATCCATATCCACAACCTGATAGTCATAATTCGAGCCGTATTTGCCGGAGGGATTCATCGCAGCTATGATCCGGACACCTTCAAACAGCTGATAACCATTGATTTCCCTATTTAGGATGAGATTCATAAGTTCCTGCTGTACGGCGTGCTCACAGCGGTTGATTTCATCAATGAACAGAAGTACGGTGTGCCCTTTTGACAGTTCTTCGTCAATTTCCCTCAGCTTGTGATGGACGGCGTACACCGTGGTTTTTCTTTCTGACCTGATACCGCTTTCATCCACTGTCGTATAGGTTTCAATTGCCGGAAGGCCGCCGATCTCCCCTTCCTTCAGAAGATTTCCGTCAATTATAATAAGGCTCCAGCCGTTTCTTCCGGCAATATCCCTGGCCAGGGCGGTTTTGCCGATTCCGCTTTCACCTACAATCAGAGGTACTTCTCCGGTGGCCAGCACCAGTTCAACGCTTTTTAAAGTATCGGTATAATTCATAGTTGGTCTCCATTCTAACAAAGTACTGCGAGCTTGCGTCGGCCATCTTGGCTTTACACCCAGACAGCACCTTTTATCGGAAGTAAAGTTTATATTATCTTCAGTTTCTCATCTACTGCTATTTTCTTTGCTTTTTTGCTTCCGTATCGATGAATAAACATAAGCTTATCCATTTGCCGGATAGCAGAGTGATCCAGGGTGGTATAATTTAAGAAATTCCTGACATAAGCTTCATCAACCGTCTCCTGAGACAGGACTTCCTGCAAAACCTCTTCCAGATCCTCTTTTGAGATTGCATTCATAACGTATTTGATCACAAGAAAATGGATCTTCAAAAACGCCAGTATTTTATTTTTATCCAAGTGATTAATATATTTAATGGCTTCTTCATTGTTCTTGACAGCCGCCGCCTGGGTGCTGTGAGAGGGAGAAGAAATAAACCTTAGTGCCTCATAATTTGCTTTCACCGCTTCCAGCTGCACACTTTCATAGGGGGAAGAAATAAAACGGATGGCATCATAATTCTTGCGAACTGCCAATAATTGCAGATCCTCACTGGGATTATTCACATATTTTATTGCCCAGCCGGCCTGGCTGACCGCCATATGGATTACCGTATCGGTGGGCTTCTTCATGTATTCCAGGTTTGTCCACCCGCCTTCAATGGCTTTCATCATCATTGCTTCCGTGGGATTATCAATGAATTTAATAGCCCGGACATTATTTTCCAGAGCCAGCTCCTCCATTTTCCGGGTAGGCTTTTCTATATATTCCAGTAAAAGACCGTTTTTTCTGACAGCAATTAATCCCATCTCTTCGGTGGGATGACTGATCGTTGTAATAAGATGAGGATTTATCTCAAGCATTTTAATAAGCTGCATGTTATCCATGGATTTATGACTCCTTTCCATCCGGCGCTGCCCGCGCGGGATACAGGAATTCCTGATATGAACTATTCCCTTTATTGTATCACCAGATTGGAAATGGGTCCAGTAAGATAAGAAAAGTGCTGCCAAGCGGAAGCAGCACTAACCCTGTATGAATTTCGATATTTTCTTCTGCTCCGCACCCGGATTGAGAAGGCGTACACGTTCCGTAATTTTTTGGACGGCCTCATGCTTATCATGCTTTGCGGCGGCTTCCAACGCGTCTTTTCCCCAAAAGGTTTCAGTCAGGCAGAAGACGGTGGATGACCAGCCATACTCCTCCCCTTTTTGGGAGATCTTCTGCTGTCTGCCGCACATGGTAAGGTACATCTTCATCTGCAGTTCAGCCAAAGCATGGTCAAACCTGGATTTTTCCTCTTTCCCGAAGCCGGCAAGCTGCTTGATGGCATGCAAAGGCAAAGTTCCGTGCTCCAGGATTACCTGATAGATACGTTTCGCAGGATGGCTGATCATACCGTTTTGATATTCCTCATCAAAACCTGTATTGCCTCTGCGGGCAGCATAAAAATAGGGAAACCATTCCCGGGTGATATACCCGCTTTTCTTGAAAAATACTTTTGAGTAAGCAATATCGCTTCGCTCATCAAGCACCCGCATCCTCCACTCCCATGGATCGGTCTCCGGATCGCCGGTGTGCCAGCGCACGGGTGTTTCATATGGCGGCTGTTCCTTCCAGTTCCATGGAATTACCGAATAGATTCCCTCGCTGTTTCCGCCGCCCAAGGAAAAACCGGCATCCGATAATACGGCTATAAAATCGTCATAGCATCTTATTTGATTGTTTTTCTGCACCTTAACCTCCGTTTTCGCTATTTTTTGCCGGAACGCATCGCCTTGATGTGTTTTATGCTTCCATCAGAGGCAAATCGTGTATACTCTTCTGATCCTATAGCATAGATTGCGATTTTGCCATCCTTGTCACAGTGGATACCCCAACCATAGCGCTTCGGCAGAGCGGAGGAACGAAGGCAGGGCTGTCCTTTTGAAAAGAAATCCTTGCGGCTGATATTCCTGCGCCTGCCGTTGGACTCATAAAGCACATCATCTGAAGTATACCGGTATGGACTGGCGATCAGCATCTCATACTCGATCCGAACCGCCGTCTTGGGTTCCCTTTCGGGAGGAACCACGGCTGCTGTAGCCGTGCAGTCCTCAGCGATTTCGATAAAGGTATTTATATAGTTGGTAGTATGTGCTTTCATCGGTGCCCTCCTGCTTTCTGCGGTTTGCCGCGCAATGAGTGGTTAGTTCATATAACGGATTTTGGAGGTATCGGGTTCATGGGGCGTGCCTGCCGACTCTGCACAGCCGACCAGGACGGCCATACCAAATTCCCACCCGTCAGGAAAGCCGATCTTCTGCTTGAAGGTGCTGCCCTTGGGTCCGTTAAGAGGAATGGCGGCCATACCGCAGATAACGCTGCCCAATCCGAGAGACGCAGCAGCCAGGGCGATGTTCTCGCTGACAATGCCGGTGTCCAGATCCGTGCCGGGCTGTTTGAGAATCAGGAACATACAGGGGGCATTATAGTATAGTGTTCCGCCGCGGCTCATAAAACGTTCATAGGTGGTTTTGTCCTCCGCTTCCGAAAGAATGCGCATGCCTTCGGCATCCATTTCTTCGATAAAAGGTTTATTCGTGATAACAACCACCTGCCAGGGCTGGCGGTTCATGCCGCTGGGCGACTGGACAGCGGCCATTGCTATGGCCTCCAGCTTTTCCTTTTCAGGTAAGCGGCCGTCATAGGCGCGGCAGGAATAACGTTGGGCAATTGTACGGAGAGTTTCATTCATAGTTTTTTCTTCCTTTCTGCTGATTCAAGTTTTATTTTGTTTGAGCACATAATATCATATTTTATCCAATAGAGAAAGACAAAAAATCTCCTTGCGGGATGATATGGAAGATATTCTTTTGAAATAATGCATGGAAAAGCTTTGCGATGCTCATAAAGGACATCTTCTCTTCACGGATATGCCACCAAAAGTATGATCATATGGTGTTAAGGAATTCGTTCAGCCGCTCCTTGTGAGCAGGAATGTATTTTCGCTTTCTATAAAATTTAAAAAGTCTTCCTTGTCTAACCAAACAAAGGATATGGTTTCGCCCTCCTGCAAAGTAATTGAGCTTTTATCGCTATTTAGCCCTATCCTAGTGTTTCTGTGCCTGACGTTTTCATCATATTATCAGCCTTTGGAGAACCGTTATGTTATTCCAATACACTTCTCATATGAGTTTTTAAAGGAATAAAAGCATTTTTTCTGTATAACTCAACCGCTGAATCATTATCAACTAAAACAGTTAAATCAATGTATTTTGCATCGATTGATTTGCCCCATTTTTTGAATTCTTCTATAAGTGCTGTTCCTACGCCGTGTTTTCTGTTTTTTTCTTTTACATACATGGCATCGAGCAAGATTACTGTATTATTCACAAATGTACCTGCCTCGTCTTTGACGAAGCCATGAATAAATCCAATCACTTCATCTCCCTGAATGGCGGCAAATGTTATTCGATGTTCATCATCTAATGTAGTTGAATACCAATCTTGCACTACAAAGTTCTCTATAATGTTGGTATCATATTTTCTCTCATCCATAATTAAGGATGTTAACATTTCATCACATATATCTGCTAAATATTTTTCTGTCACTTTTATTATCTTCATGTAAGCTTCTCCTCTGTTTCGGATCAGTGTGCAGTTATTTACTAGTGGCAGGTCAAGGTTAAAACCTTAACCACTCTTTCTTTTATTGCATTCTGGTACTTCTTAAAGCTCCGGGTGTAATACCCATATATTTCTTGAAGACTTTATAAAAATGCCGTTCACTCATAAATCCGGAAGAAATCGCTACTTTTTCAATGGTAAGTTCCTTATCTCGGAGCAGGACGGCAATACTTTCCTGCAATCGAAGGGAATCAAGATACTTCAGAAAGGTAGTTTTTGTATGGGTCTGAAATAAGGAGCAGATATAGTTCGGATGCAAACCGAATTCCTCCCCCAGCTGTTCCAGTGAAATGCTTTTATGGAAATTCAAACGCATATAGTGAAGAATATCCTTAAGAATGCCCGGCATATTGCTTTCATCAATAGAAAAGTTTAAGGAGGAAAACTGAGGGGTATGGATATTCTCCTTCAAAACCTTATGAATTTCATTATAGACAGAGCTTACAATCCGTGTAAGCTCTATTTTATCAATTGGTTTCAAAAGATAGTCAATTACATGGAATCGAAGAGCCCGTCTTACATAATCAAACTTGTCAAAGCCGCTTAAGATAATAAAGCGGTTACAATACTGCCTTCTCACAACCTCTTCAATCAGCTCCAGCCCGTTCATGGCAGGCATATCAATATCTGTAAGGAGCAGATCAGCGCCCGTGTACTTTAGAATTTCCAGAGCATCGGCTCCATTACGGGCCGTATATACCGTTATGTTTTGGAGCGCCATTTTTCCTATCATGTTAGTCAAACCCTTCAATATGATGGTATCGTCGTCAACTAGTAAGAGCTTCATGTTTATCCCCTCTTTCGATAATCTTAATTTGAATACTTGTTCCGGAGCCCTGTATACTGTCCAAGGTTAAAAGGGCCCTGTCGGAATAAAAATCCCGAATTCTTTTAATAATGCTTCTAAGCCCCAGGCATCCTGAGCCGGTCTTTTGTATGATGTCCGGTTCAACCTCACCCTTTAGCACTGATTTAATGGTTTCCAATGTGTCTGACGGTATGCCGATACCATTGTCGGAGACGGTGATCACCGTATGTATTCCGTCGGTTTTTACCGTAACATCAATGAATAACTTTGCAGAGTTTTTGCCTACCCCATGTTTGATACTATTTTCTACCAGGGGTTGAAGAATAAAGGGAGGACAGTCAATCGCAGATAAGTCACCTTCTGTTGTAACACAGTAATCAATCTGACCGGTGGAGCTCGCTTTATAGAGCTCCAAATATTTTTTTACAGTTTGAAGCTCTAAATATAAATTCACATTTTTGGCGGAGGCAGAGGAAAAGGAGTAACGGATAACGCCTCCGAGATTAAAGAGGAAATTCGATACCGGTTCGTCATTGGCTGCTTCCGCCATCATACGCGCTGTCTCAAGAGAATTATATAAAAAATGAGGCTGCATCTGTGCTTGCAGGGCGTAATAATTCGCTTCACTTTTCTTTATTTCCGAAATATGCAAGTCCGAGATCAGATTACTGATTTTTCTTACCATGGAATTATAAAAATTAATAACCTGTCCAATCTCATCATTGGATATCTCATCCGTATATTCCTTCAAGAAATTATAATTCGTTCTGGAAATATACTTGGCAAAGCGTTTCAACCGGTAGGTAAAGGAGGAAATAATAAAGTAATAAAGACAGCTTAACAATAAAAACAAGGCCGTCATGATCAGGAGTGGAGTCTGGAATTCAGAAAGACCCGAGAGTGAAGTCTGGGGAGTGATATATACCAGGAGACATTCGGTCTGATCGATGCTCTGCTTATTTACAAGCAGTCCGCCGTACCGATAAGAACCGGAGGTATCATGATCTTTATCTATCTTCAGGTAATGATTTAATAAAGTGTCTTTCTCCGGATCTGTAATCTTGATCACCTTTTTGTCTTCAAGGATATACCAATTGCTTCCGGAACACAGGTACCGGATCCGGTTATTTTGGGCAGGCAGAAAATAGTCTGCGAAAATACTGCCTTCGAGACGAATCTGCATCGATCCGATGCGCTTAAAGTGGTCCGCGTTATAAATAGGTACCCGGAAGATAAGGGAAATGTTGTCGTCCGTCTCAGGAGAAGTCCATTCTCCTTTTAGCGGAAGGATTTCTATTGTAAGAGTAGCATCCTCCTGATAAAGCAGCTGGGATGGCAAAGGAACGAGGGGTTTGTACTTGCTGTAAACCAATATATCCGAGATATATCGGTCAGAGGCAGTGATAAAAGAGAACAGGGGGCGAATCTCACTGGTAAAATAGAATATTTCATCGGAAACGGTTGAATAGGTTCCATTCAGGTAATTCATTAAAGGCTTATTATTATGGAAGAGAAACTGATACCCCTCTACTTGAGATAATCGCTTTAAAAAATTAGTATTCTCCTGCTGCATCACTCTTTGTTCGTCAGCAAGATATTTAATGAATTTCTGCTGCTGATAGTTTGTCATTAGAAAAATAATAAAGACTGTGAAGGGAATCAGGATAAGAATGAAATATCCAAAAAACATTTTTTGAAACAGGTTTCTGGATCGATAATAAGAAAAAAGACTATTTTTATACTTTTTGGAATTCATAATTACCTCCGTTTCTGTATACACTGATTCCTTTTTACATCTCGGTATTGTGTAAATTATACAATGAAACACAGGATTTTTCAATGTGCCATATTAATAATGGACAGTATTCTGAGTATTTGGCACTATACATGAAAAATGCAGAATGCTAAGATAAGGTCAAATTTATAAATAAAGAAGGACAGAAAAAGGAGGAGTGCGAATGGCCGGAAACCAAGAAGTCATGGAGCGAAGGAAAAACTTTAAAAAGCAGGGACTCATACAGGTTTTTGCTCTTTCTGGCATGCTTTACCTGTTTGTTTTTACTCTGGTTCCATTGGTGGGAATTATTATGGCATTTAAAAACTATACTGTGGATCAGAAAATCATTGGGATATTTACCAGTGAGTGGGCGGGGCTCAGACATTTCAATGATTTTTTCAATGATATTAACTTTGATACTATTATGAGAAATACCATAGTGCTTAGTGTATTAAAATTATTATTTTCTTTTCCGATGCCGATTATTTTTGCTCTAATGCTCAATGAAGTAAAAAATCAGCCCTTTAAGAGATTTACACAGACGGTATCATATCTGCCGCATTTTATTTCGTGGGTTATAGTCGCCGGGCTTGCGATCAATTTTTTTTCCGCAGATGGAATTATCAATTCCTTATTGATGTGGGCGGGGTTAGTTGATAAACCGGTTGCATTTTTGACCGCTTCGAATAATTTTTGGCCAATGGCAGTATTCCTGGATGTGTGGAAGGACATGGGTTGGTGGACCATCATTTTCCTGGCTGCAATCACCGGTATTGATCCAACGCTATATGAGGCAGCGGATCTGGATGGAGCAGGAAGACTCAGAAAAATGTGGAGCATTACCCTGCCGTCCATCAAGGGAACTATAACGGTGGTGCTGATACTGGCTTTGGGTAATCTGTTCGGAGGCGGACTCAGCGGCTCAAACTTTGAGCAATCCTATCTTTTAGGGAATACGATGAACTTCGAACGCTCAGAGATCTTGCAGACACATATTTTCAAAACAGGTATGGTACATAGCCGATTTGCCTATGCAACAGCAGTAGGATTAATTCAATCCTTTGTATCATTGGTATTAATATTTGTAAGTAACGGCGTATCGAAAAAGATTTCGGATAACAGCTTATTTTAGGGGAGGAAGTAAGGAAGATGGGATTGACAATGAAAAACCCCGTAAGGCATAAAAACAAAAAAAGAAAAGGGGATATCGTTCTTGATATGATTATTTATACTGTGCTTGTTATTATCGCAGTGATAACAATATATCCGTTTTTCTTTACAATTGTCCGGTCTTTTAATGAGGGAACGGCATCCAGCAATACCTATTTCTGGCCTGCACGGCCAACCTTGGAAAACTATATTACTTTTTTTAAGGATGGTAAGTGGTTAAACGGGCTTATAATTTCTGTTTTTCGTACCCTGATCGGTACAGTTACAAGTGTTTTTTTTACCTGTATTGTGGCCTATGCGTTATCTTTTAAAAATCTCGCCTACCGCAAGGTATACATGACATTACTAATTATCAGTATGTATTTCTCCGCAGGTATTATTCCGAATTATGTGCTTCTTAAATCACTGCATTTATTTGACAGCTTTTGGGTTTATATTGTGCCAACTGCTTTGAATGCATTTTTTGTAATCGTGGGAATTTCTTTTTTCCAGGAGATACCGTCAGACTTGTTTGATTCAGCCAGAGTAGACGGAGCAAATGATTTCACCATTTTTTACAAAATCGTACTTCCGATATCCAAGGCTTTTTTGGCCACCATCGGCTTATTTGTGGGAGTGAATCACTGGAATTCCTGGTTTGATTCAGCATTTTTTGTTCAAAATCCCAACCTAAAAACCTTGTCCAGCCTGATGATGGAGTTGATCAATAAGAATCAGGCCGGTTATCTGACGGCGGCTTCCGCAGCGGCCAAAGCGAACTCTACCGTGACATCCTTTTCCATCCAGACAGCTGCGATGGTGATTTCCGTAGCGCCCATCATCTGTGTCTATCCCTTTTTACAAAGGTACTTTGTAAAGGGTATTATGATCGGATCGGTGAAAGGATAAGCAAAGTGATTTATTTAGAGTTATACTCTATATAAATATATTTGTTACAAAAAGCAGATACAGGCAGGAAAGGTTGAAAGAAAATATAAATCAAAGAAAGGATGCCACGAATTGATTCTTTCAACTATGTATAGGGTGGCAAATTCGAAGGGAGAAAATATGAAAAAGATGTTAGAAAGAAAGTTATGTGCAGTGCTTTGTGTTGTCATGATGTTCAGCCTTCTGACAGCATGCGGTAAAGAAACAAAGCAACCGGAGCAAAGCAAACCGGAGAGCCCTTCCGGGGCCAATGCAGCAGAGGAAGGTAAGACGGATGATATTATAGAACTCACCGTATTTATTGATCATACCTGGTATGACACAGATCAGTTTACAGGTATTATTCCTGAGGAAATTACAGCACAGACAGGTGTGCGTCTGGTACCTATTAAGGCGGTAGATGCTATGCAGCTGGGGGTTATGATTGCTTCGAATGATTTACCTGACCTGATCTATACCAGCCAGCTTGGTGACAGGCTTTCCAATCCTAATATATGCTATGCCTATAATGAACTGATTGAGCAATATGCGCCGGAATTTAAGCCCAGTGAAGACCAGATCACCGTTGCAAAATCCATGGCTGCGGATGGTAACTACTATACGGTCTTAAATGCCTCCTCAACCCAGGAGGAATGGAGAAATGCAAGTGCAGGTTCTCCTACCCTTGCCAGCTTGATCTATCGTAAAGATATTTTGGATGAACTGGGCATGGAGATAAACACCTTAGAGGACTATAAAAAGGTATTGGGAGCAGTGAAGGAAAAATATCCTGATATGGTACCTTTGACAATGGAAGTAACTTTTATGGTGGATTTCTTTAAATCCAATCTCATTCCCGGCTGGGTTCCTACTACGGAGGGTATGGTGGAAGCAGAGGGAAACAGAATCATCCATCAGACCTCAGTGCCGGAATATAAAGACTTCCTGAAATATATGAACGATTTGTACCGTAACGGGTATATCAATCCGGATAACTTTGCATTTACCGACGGCACCCAATCGGAGGAATTATGTAAGAATAATAAAGCCTTTTCCATGAGCTTTATGACAGGTGACAGAGACACCGCCTTAACTCGTGATTTAAATGCCAACGGATATGAAGGTAAATTTGAGCACGCTCTGCCCATGAGTGACCTTTCCTATGTAACACCGGGAACGGGTTGGTCCGGTGTATATATTACAAAGAGCAATAAAAATCCGGAAGCCTCCATAAAACTCATGCAATGGATGTTCTCTGAGGAAGGACAGTGCGTTACTCAATGGGGACGAAAAGATATTGAATATACGCTGGATGACAAAGGAGTACCTCAATTTTCACAGGAATGGCTCCAGGCAAGAAATGATGGAACAATGACGCAAAAATACAATCCCAATTACTATTTTGGGATCTCCGGTGTTGTGGAAGCCGTCGGAAGGGCTTCCGGCATATCAGAAAGCGCAAATGCTGCTATGGATAAGATTCGAAGCAATCTAAAGGTCACTCTCGTACCGATACTTGTGAATCCTAAAAGTGATACGCCGGAACGAATCAAGCTGGACCAGGTGATTGAAACAGTAAAAAATTATGAAACTAAAATATACCTTTCCAATAGCGATGAAGAGTTTGATACCAACGTCAATGAACTGTATGCCAGGCTGGAGAAGTTGGATATCAAGGCACTGGAAGAGTACTATACTACCCATGGCGCAGAATATTACAAATAAGGAGACGAACCCGATTTGCAGAAAGAATTTCGAAAGGAACTGGAACAATCCGGTTTCCTGCACAGGCTTTTGAAACCGGATGACTCAAAAAGCGTTGAAAAAAGACTGTTGAACAAGAAACCGGTAAAACAGAAAAGTCTTTGGAGTGATAGCTACATATACCTGTGGGAGAAAAGGGGCCTCGGTACTTTAGTGGTGAAAGACGGCATTCTAAAGCTTGAGGGGCCATTTCGTACGGAGCCTGCAAAACCCATGGAACATTATTCAGGCTTTGGATCCCTGGAGGCAGTTCTTAAGGTGAAGAGTGAAGACTGGACGGAGTATAACCGGATCACCTGTAAAGTTAAGGCAGACTGCCAGGGCTATCATGCACCCTATATTACCCTGAATCTAAAAAATGACGGTGCTGTTAAGATACCGGATCCCTATGACAGGGAAGGGCATCATATTGTTAACTTAAAAAATCATGAATGGGACACCTATGTGTGGGAGTTCCCTGATTTACCAAGGGATTGTATTGCGGAATTTAGTATATCCATCTATCTGGCAGGACGGGAGATGGGCGGCTCTAATGACTATAAGATCCAGGTCAGTGATATTTATCTTGAAAAAGTCCATAAACCTGACCATTCGCTGGGCTGGATGAATCAAGAGAAAAGTATCAGCTATTCGAGTGCGGGTTATTGGTCTGAAGGTAGAAAAACGGCTGTACTGCAAACGGAAGAAAATACATTTATATTAGTGGATGCCCTGACCAAAGAAGCGGTTTTCTCCGGGGAGCTTATGAGGATAGAGAATGCCAAGGGGAGTTTCAGGCTGGCTGATTTCTCAAGGTTTACCAGGGAGGGGGAATACTTCTTAAAGGTTGGAGATGTTCTTACGGATAACTTCCCTATTGCAAAAAATGTGATGGAGGAAGCAGCCTGGAAAGTATTAAATTATATCTATTCCGAACGATGCGGTTTCCCTGTGGGCGGCGGACACAGCTCCTGCCACGGGGATGTGATTGCGGAGCATAAAGGGCTTAAAATACCATACAATGGCGGTTGGCACGATGCAGGAGATTTATCCCAGCAGACCCTTCAGACAGGAGAAGTGGTGCAGGCGCTTTTTGAGCTGGCTGTAAGAGTAAAGGAAGATACACTTTTATATAACAGACTGATGGAGGAAGCCTGCTGGGGTCTTGATTTTCTGCTGCGCACCCGGTTTGGGGACGGCTTTCGTGCCTTCAGTGCAGGATTGTCCAGATGGACCAATGGCTTGATCGGAGATGGTGATGATGAGTCGGTAAGGTGCCATAACAGATCTTTTGACAACTTCCTGCTCAGCGGGGCGGAGGCCTTTGCTGCAAAGGCTTTAGTTGAATACAACGAGGATCTTTCCTGGGTTGTGCTGAATGCCGCGAAGGAGGATTATGGCTTTGCCCGCAGGCGTTTTGACGAAGTTGGCATGGAAAATTGTATCAAGATGGAGCATACCTATAATGCAAGCCTTTCCCAGTATTATGCGGTTATGTGCTGGTCGGCCGCACTCATTTATGAGGGGTGTAAAGAGGAATATTATGCAGCTGAGGCAGAAAAATATATTGATCTTATGATTTCCTGTCAGGATCGGGGGGAGGCAGACCTTTCCTTCCGGGGATTTTTCTACCGGGATGAAAAGAAGGCTCATATTGTTCATTTTAACCATCAATCCAGAGAGCATATTTTTACGCAGGCCTTATCGGCTGTGTTAAATGTACGAAAAGACAGTGTGAAAGCAACAGAGTGGGAAAAGTCATTAAGGCTTTATGGAGAATACATAAAGGCTATGGCTGGGTATGCTGTTCCCTATGGAATGCTTCCGGCAGGGCTTCACAAATTTGACGAGGCGGCGGACAGGGAGACCTTTGAGCTCCTGCATGTCGCAACCACCTATGAAGAAGACCGGGAGAATTACCGGGAGCAGCTGCTGACAGGAGAAAAGATTAACGAGGATTATTGCATCAGGCAGTTCCCTGTCTGGTTTTCCTTCCGGGGGAATTCGGCAATCTTATTGTCCTGCGGAAAGGCGGCAGCCATCTGCGGAAAAGAATTAAAGGATAAGGAGCTTATGGAGATTGCCAGAGACCAGATTTATTGGATGTGCGGCAAGAACCCGTTCTCCCAATCGTTAATCTATGGAGTAGGGAATAATTTTGCCCAGCAATACGCCGCCCATTGCGGTGAGACCGTGGGTGAGATGCCGGTAGGAGTTCAAACAAAGGAAAATGAAGATGTACCCTACTGGCCTATGGCGAATAATGCCACCTACAAAGAAATATGGATGACTACGGCAGGGCATTATCTGAGACTGATGGCTGATCTGTATTAATTTTATTAACCTGACAAATGCAGTATTAAAATAATTTACAGAAGATGATTGCAGGAAAGGGAGTATATGAATTTTTTAGGAGTGGATGCAGGAGGGACAAAAACAGCGTTCCTGCTATCTGATGAAAATGGAACGATATTAGCCAGGCACATCAGCGGCACCGGAGGCTTCTTTTCCAACGGCCCTGCCGGACTTATAGAATTACTGGAAGAGGGAATCCGGCAAATTTCCTCTTCCGCCGGCATAAATAAGGAAGATATCACCTTTGCGGCTTTTGGGTTTCCGGGATATGGAGAAGCGGAAAGCAGTGAGGCGGAAATTACAGGTGCCTGTGAGGAAGTAATCGGCAAAGGAAGGGTATGTTGTGAATGTGACTGCTATCTTGGCTGGTGCGGCTCTCTGGCTATGGAAGCAGGAATCAATATTGTGGCCGGTACGGGTTCCATCTGTTATGGAGTGAATCAAGAGGGAATTGCCGCCAGAGCCAGCGGCTGGGGAGCCTATTGTGATGAGGGTTCCTGTACCTGGCTGGGGGCAAAGACCATAGGGATTTATGCAAAACAGGCGGATGGCAGACTGCCAAGAACAAAGATTTATGAATTGTTTCGGGAACATTTTGCAATTGGAGAGGATTTGCTGTTCATTCACAGGTTAAATCATGAGATTGCCAATAAAGGGGCAGAAACAGCGAAAGTTCAAATGCTGCTGAAGAAGGCATATGAGGTTGGTGATGTGATTGCCGCTGAGCTTTACAGGGAGGCAGCGAAGGAATTGGCTTTATCTATTCATGCGGTGGCCAAAAAGCTTGGTATGAGTGGCGGTAGCTTTAAAGTTTCCTATTCGGGAGGGCTGTTTCAGTCCGGTGATTGTATTTTACTGCCACTGGCGAAAGAAGTGGAGCAAATCGGAGGTCAGCTTGTAAAACCTAAGTTTTCACCGGACGAGGGAGCCATTCTATTTGCAATGAAATCTTATCATCCGGATATGGATTTATCTAACATAATATTCCGCTATTAAGATAACAAACAGGTGGATGAATACATCAATACACAAATGCAGGGAGGTTTCAATATGGTCAGTATGCTGGATTGTATCAAACGAGTTCCATCACTTTTGGAAGCAATCATAGAAAAAAGGGAAGAAACATTCTCCGAGATTTTTAAAAAATACGGTGACAGACTAATAAAAACAGATGAAATTGTTCTGGTAGGCTCAGGTACATCCAATACCTCAGCCGTTACAGCCAAATATTTGGCTGAGAGAGCTTCAGGAGTGCGGGTTACGGTTGTTACACCAAATGAGTTTATCAATAGTCTTACTTATAGAAACAGAGAGGCAGTGTATATTTTTGTATCTCAGACAGGGACGTCAAAACTCACTTTGGAAGCCCTTGGAATAGCGGAAGAAAATGGCTGGATGACTGGGGTAATATCGGAGGCTTCTGCTACCCCTGCAGCGCAGAAAGCCGGTGCTTATATCAATATGGGCAGCGGCAGGGAAGAATACCCTATGAGGACCATTGGCTATAGTACTACAGTGCTTACCATCATGCTTTTGGGCATGGAGCTGGGGAAAAGAAAGGGATTTTTAAAGGAAGAACGTTACCGGGATTACATTTACCAGGCGAAAAGAGCCGCCGGTAATATAGAGGCCGTGATTGAGAAAACCATGGCATGGCTGGATAAAGACAGAAGAAATATGATGCAGGCAGACTGTATCGTATTTACAGGTGCAGGGGCCTTATATGGGGTTGCCCTGGAGGGCGCAGTGAAGGTTTGGGAAACGCCTCAAATTATATCTATGGGATATGAGTTGGAAGAAGGGATGCATGGACCAAATTACGGCTATACGCACAGGCACTGTGTTCTGGTGCTCAATGACGGAGGAGTGGATAAGGATAGAGCGGTATCTCTATGCAAATTTATGAAGTTCGAAAAGAATAACGGTTTTATGCTTGGCGCAGATCCGGTAGATTCCCATGATTTATCCTTTGAGATAAGAGGAGGAGAATTCTCCTGTCTGGAATTTGCGGCGGCGGTTCAGGTTATTTCTTACCGGCTTGCCCAGGAGCAGGGGAGGGACTTATTTGCCCCTCACGATAACCGTGTCATGATGAGTTATTTTCAGTCTCATGCATCTAATTAGGCTAAATATGGAACAGAGCAATAATCGGTTGATAAAAAAAGAAATGCTGAATCAGCTTACCCTTCTCTCCCTGCCTCTGGCATTTCAATCCATGTTCGGATTTATGGTTGATTTGCTGGGGACGGTTATGCTGGGAGCTTTGGGGGAAGTGGAGATTTCAGCAGCGGCACTTTCCAATCAAGTATTTTTAATTCTATCCCTTCTGATCTTCGGATGTGTAGGCGGCAGTAATGTTTTGGTGGCACAGTTATGGGGACAGGGAAATAAGAAGGATATCCATAAAGTTCTGGCTTATACCTACCGCATTGGAGTGTGTTCGGCGATGCTGTTTGCACTGGGGGCATATTTTGCACCGGACAGAATACTGTCTGTTTTTACCCGGGATAGCCGTGTAATCAGGGAAGGGATTTCCTATTTAAGGATCATATCTGTATCCTATGTTTTCTATGCGGTCGTCAATTTGACAACGGGAACCCTTCGGGCTGTGGGGAAGGTAAAAATTGCAGTGATCCTGTCTGCAGCCTCCCTATTAATCAGTGGCTTTTTAAATTGGGTATTTATTTTCGGGGCATTGGGAAATCGTCCTATGGGAGTGAAGGGAGCGGCCCTGGCAACCGCCATTGCCCGGGGGTTAGAGCTGGTTTGCCTGCTGTTCTATATGGTATACAGGGAGGATAAACTAAAAATCAGTATAAAAAGTCTATGGCGAATTGATAAGACCATTGGCAGAAAATATTTCACCAATACCTTGCCGGTTATTTTTAATGAACTTTTTTGGGCAGTCGGTTCTTCCGTACTGGCAGTTATTATGGGGAGGTTAGGCACGGAATTTGTGGCGGCCAACAGTATTTTCAGCGTGACCGGACAAATTGCCAGTGTTATTGCACAGGGATTTAGTGCAGCAGCGGCCATTATGATAGGAAATGCCATTGGATTTGGTGATACAAATAAAGTCCTTCTCCTAAAAAAAATGCTGCAGGCAGTCGGACTTGTTACAGGGATAGGTTCGGCCCTGGTGATATTGGGATTAAGACCCTTCATGCTAAGCCTGTACCATGTAAATGACCTGACACTTTTGTATGCAAATCAGATCATGTATACCGGTGCCGTAATTCAGGTATTTAAAACGGCTCAAGGTATGAATATGATGGGAATTCTCCGGGGTGGAGGAGATGCCAGGTTTGTAATGATAAATGATATTGTATTCCTATGGTTACTTGCGATTCCCCTTGGTTTTTTAGCCGGTCTGGTATTTCGGCTGCCGATACCGGTCACCTACGCGGTATTAAATATTGAGCAGTTTATCAAGCTTTTTACCAGCGGGGCAAGGCTGAAAGGAAATCAGTGGATTAAGAGAATTGAGTTAAAGTCCAGCTAAGAAATGTCAATAGTGAATTAAAAAACTTCTGATAGTTTTATTAAATGAAAAAAGAGTGACTTTAATAGACCTTTTGACATTACATCAAACGGCTGGTTCGAAGGAGGTATGTATTA
>JAFAGA010000053.1 GCA_023423045.1 Bacillota bacterium
ATTTAAAAGAGCCTTCGGATATTGATAAAATTGCCTGAATAACAGGCTTATTTGGCAAACAAAAAATTACATAAATATCATTTTAGAAAAACAATGAGAAAGTTGCCAACGTTTACTTGACACAAACGTTCAGCTCCCATGCCTTGACACAGTTGCATAATTTATGTTATATTTACCACCGTGAGCTTATTACATCAGGGCGAGACAAGTTAGATCGGTTGTATGTAAATTTTAATTTGAGAGGAAATGATGAATGATGGCAAATACGAATCCTATCGTTACAATGGAATTGCAAAACGGAGACATCATCAGGATTGAATTATATCCTGAAATCGCTCCCAACACAGTGAACAATTTTATCTCTTTGGTAAAGAAAGGCTTTTATGATGGATTAAAATTTCACAGAGTAATCCGTGGTTTTATGATCCAGGGAGGCGATCCCGAGGGCACCGGAATGGGTGGTCCCGGCTATTCCATCAAAGGTGAATTTTCATATAACAATTTTACTAACAATGTGAAGCATACGGCAGGAGTCCTCTCCATGGCCAGATCACAGCGTCCTGATTCCGCTGGTTCCCAGTTCTTTATCATGCACAAGGATTCTCCTCATTTGGATGGCTCATATGCCGCTTTCGGCAAGGTGATCGAGGGTATGGAAGCAATCAATAAGGTTGCTGAAACCAAGACCGATTATGCCGATGCACCGCTGGAGCCTCAGATCATGAAAAAGCTGACCGTTGAGACCTTTGGTGTAGATTATCCGGAACCGGAGAAATGCTAAAATAACTTAAATTGATAAAGGAGCACTTCACAGTGCTCCTTTCTTGTTTCACTTCATATTCCCTTTTTCTTTATTCCTTCTCACATGCCTGGATTTTTATCACCTTATTGTACATTCATCCATGCTTTCCTTAAGTCTTCTCTCATATCGATTACTGCCTGCCGGGAAGCATCCGCATAGGCCTCCTCGCCAAAACGCTCATACCCCTTCAGCTTATATGCTGCGATGATCCCTCTGGAAGAGTTAACAATTGCTCCGAGTCCATCCTTATTAAAGTAATGAACCAAGTCCTCCGCTTTGCCTCCCTGAGCTCCGTAGCCGGGCACCAGAATGAAGGCCTTGGGCATGATCTCACGCAGAATCTTCCCCATCTCAGGATAGGTCGCTCCGACCACCGCGCCCACATAGCTGTAGGTATCACCCATATGCTGTTCTCCCCACTCTGCTACCTTGCGGCCCACCAGCTCGTACAGAGGCCTTCCTTCTACCAGCTGATCCTGAAAATCACCGCTGGAGGGGTTGGAGGTCTTCACAAGAATGAACATCCCCTTCTTCTCTTCCTTGCATACCTCCAGGAAGGGATTGATTGCATCCGCCCCCATATAGGGATTTAGCGTTACAAAATCTTCGTCAAAGCCCCGGAAGGATTTCTGCCCGATGGTCACCTTTCCCAGGTGTCCGATGGCATAAGCCGCCGAGGTGGAACCGATGTCTCCGCGCTTAATATCACCGATTACCAACAGATCCTTTTCCTTGCAGTAGTCCACCGTCTTCTTAAACGCCCTTATTCCTTCGATGCCGAATTGCTCATACATGGCAATCTGGGGTTTTACTGCAGGAACTAAATCGCAGGTAGCATCCACAATCCCTTTATTATACTGCCAAATGGCTTCCGCCGCACCTTCCAGATTCTCTCCCTTCTCAGCATAGGCCTTCCGGGTGATATGCTGGGGGATATACTCCAGCATCGGATCCAGTCCGACAACAATAGGGGCTTCCAGCCGTCCTATTCTTTCTGCTAATTTATTAATCATTCGTTATACCGCAACCTTTCTTTACTTCTTAAAGGAATATACAATCTTTCCTGCCACCAGGGTGGTCTCAACCCTGCCCCTCACCTTCCGCCCATGGAAGGGGGTATTCCTGCCCTTGGAATAGGAGCATTCCTTGTCGATGCAATATTCTGCCCCAGGATCGGCTATCACGACATCCGCTATTCTTCCCACATCGAGACAACCCAGGTCGCTTCCCAGCACCCTGGCAGGGTTGGAGCTCATCTTCTCCACCATCTGGGAGACGGTAAGATAGCCCTTCTCAACCAGCTCTGTCATAACCAGAGGAAATGCCGTCTCCAGCCCTACAATACCAAAGGGCGCTTCCGCCATAGACCCGGCCTTCTCCTGATCCGAATGGGGTGCATGATCCGTGGCTATTACATCAATGATCCCAGACTTGAGGGCCTCCTTCAGCGCCTGCACATCCTTTGGACTTCTCAGCGGCGGGTTCATCTTATAATTCGAGTCGTCTCCGGGAATATCCTCATCGGAGAGGACAAAATGATGGGGACAGACCTCTCCGGTAACCGGCAGGCCTTCCTCCTTAGCCAATCCCAGCATTCTTGCGCTGTCCCTGGTGGAGATATGGCACAGATGAAGCTGTGCTCCACTCTCCTTCGCCATAAGAATATCCCTTGCCGTTATGATATCTTCCACCGCGTTGCTAATTCCCTCCAGCCCTAATTCCTCCGCTTTGCTGCCCGCATTAACCGCCCCGCGCCCGGCCAGATCCTTGTCTTCACAGTGGGCAAAGATTGGTATCCGGTGATAGGCTGCCTGCCGCATTGCCTCCATATACAATGCACTGTTCATGACCGATTTCCCATCCTCGCTTAACGCAACCGCTCCGGCCGCTTTAAGCTCGCCTATGGAGACCAACTCATTTCCAATCTGCCCCAGCGTAACGGCCCCGATGGGAAGCACATTCACCGAGGCCTCCTGCTGTGCCTTCGATATGATATGCTGTATCATTGCCGCGCTGTCCGTTGCCGGTCTGGTGTTCGGCATCGGACAGATTGTGGTAAAGCCTCCTGCAGCTGCCGCCATGGTGCCGGTAGCTATAGTTTCCTTATACTCAAAGCCCGGCTCCCGAAGATGCACATGCAGGTCAATAAAACCAGGCATCACATAACGGCCGCCGGCATCGATTAATGTAAGCTCTTTTTCTGCTCTTTCCGCTTCTTCCCTGACCGGGCCCTCCTCAATCCGTTCTTCCACCCGGCTTATGAATTCGCCGTCGATAAGAATATCATAACGGCCCTCCCTGCCGGAGGCCGGATCAATCAGATAGCCATTCTTTATTAATGTAAACATCCGCAACTCCCTTTCCAGCCAACTTGCTCCTTGCAGAAAGACTACAATTCCGCCGCCTCCACATCATCCAGTATCTTACGGTCAATATAGTTCTCCAGCTCATACTTTGTAATCCATCTGGCATCCGTCAGTTCCTCCGACAGGATGATCTCATCAAAGCTCACATGACAGAGATAACTGATCCCGATGTTAAATACATCACCGGTGGTAAAGGTCCAGGTATAGAGAATACGCTCCATGGTGGCCGGGAGCCCGGTCTGTTCACTGATGCAGCGCAGAACCGCCCGGTCCGGGGCCTCCCCAAACTCAATGACGCCGTCAATGAACCCCCATTCATAAGGCTCCAATAATCGGTCATCATACCATCTCTTCACCACCAGATATTTGTCCTCATACTGAACAATACCCTTTACTAATATTCTGTACTTATCCATATTGCATCTCCCTTCTTAAAGAATCGGTTAAAAAGATTATCTAAGGCTGTCCTGCCAGATAATGAATGAACTGCTGCGCAGTACGCCCCGACATGCCGCCATGAGACAATTCCCAGCGGTTTGCTGCCAATAATAATTCCTCCTGAGATAATGAAATCCCCTCCTGTCGGTTTGCAAGCTCAAGTACAATCTGTTGAAACTCCTTCTTATTCGGTGCGGAGAAATTAATCGTAATACCAAACCGCGCTACCAGGGAAAGCTTCTCCTGCATGGTATCGGAGCGGTGCAGCTCCTCCGTAACCTCCATGTCCACGCGATCGCTCCAAGTCTCACGAATTAGATGCCTCCGGTTGGAGGTGGCGTAGATCAATACATTGTCCGGCTTAATCTCTAATCCGCCTTCGATTACCGCCTTCAGGTATTTATATTCTATCTCAAATTCCTCAAAGGAAAGATCATCCATATAGATTATGAATTTATAGTTCCGGTTTTTCACCAGGGCAATTACTTCCGAAAGGTCCTCGAATTGGTGTTTATAAATTTCAATAATCCGCAGTCCCTGTAAATAGTATTCATTCAGGATTGCTTTCACCGAGGTTGACTTACCGGTTCCGCTGTCTCCAAAAAGAAGGACATTATTTGCCTTCTTTCCTTCAATGAAGGCTCTGGTATTATCAATTAATTTCTTCTTCTGAAGTTCATAGCCCACCAGATCCTTCAGCCAGACCTCCTGTGTATTGGTGATGGGCACCAGCTCCAGCTCTCCCTGGCTCTTCTTGATACGGAATGCCTTATTGAGTCCGAACATGCCCACACCATAATCCCGATAGAAATCCGTCACACATGTAAATACCTGATTTTCATCTGCTGCCTGCTCAATCTGGCGGCTTAACAGCCGAACCTTTTCGCTGACGCTTTTATTATATCTGCTGCCGCTTTTTTCAATCGCATGATAGTTGGATACAATGGAGAAGCAATCAATCCCCAGCTCCTGCTCCAGCACAGTAAAATCGTAATCAAATAATGCCTTGAATATCCCGAAATCACTCCTGGCAAATTGATTCACCGACCCCTCCCTGGCCCCGGCCTTCTCACAAGTCAGGCTGAAGGGATTCTCCGCCGTAACCAACAGATAGGCCAGATAATTATGCCAAAGATTATGATTAAAACCATAGTCGGTTGCCAGCTGCAGCAGCTGGTGAATCAACTGATAAATCCGGGATACCAGGTTTTCCTTCTCATATTCGGTCAGCCTCTGCTCCCTGATCAGGCTGTCAAACTCCTGTATCAGCCCGGACAGCTGATATAGTATGCCTTTTGAGTCCAGGTTTTTATAGATTACCAGCTTTGATATTAGACGATACACAAATGCCTCCATCCTGGCGCACTCCGGCGCGCATCAGTAAAATAAGTTCTACATTCTATCCGGCGCTTCAAACCCCAGCAGGTCAATACAGGTTGATAAAATATCCTGCACCAGAGTAATCAGTGCAATCCAGGAGGACTGCTTCTGCTTGTCCTCTTCCGCAATAATTTTTGTATTATGATAGAAGGTGTTAAATGCATTGGCCAGATCATAAATATAGGCACAAATCCGGTGAGGCGCAATCTCCTGGCAGGCAGTATAAATCATCTCGTTGAATTTGGTCAGCTCCAACATCAGCGCCTGTTCGCTTGCTGAAGATGCCGGGAGAATATCTGCCGCTACGGTTTCTTCCCTTCCTTCCCTGTATTTTGTCAGAATGGATTTAATCCGGACAATGGTATAAAGGATATAGGGGCCTGTATCTCCCTCGAAGCTGGTAAAGCGGTCCACATCAAAGATATAATCCTTGGATATCTGGTTGGACAGATCACCATACTTCAATGCTGCCAGTCCCACCTGGGAAGCAATCTTACGCGCCTCCTCCTCTTCCATGCTTCTGCTCTCCATCATCTTTCGGTATACTTCTTCCGTCACACTGTTAATCAGGTATTCCAGGCGCATAACACCGCCTTCCCTGGTCTTGAAAGGCTTCCCGTCCTTACCGTTCATGGTTCCGAAGCCGATGAAATCCAGCCGGGTATCCTCCTTCACCAATCCGGTCTTCCTGGCACATCGGAATACAATCTCAAAATTCAGCTCCTGCCTCTTGTCCACCACATAGATGATGCGGTCAGGCGCAAAGAGTTTCATGCGCTCTACAATTGTTGCCAGGTCTGTTGTGTTATACAGAGCCGCACCGTCACTCTTTAGTATCATACAGGGGGGAACCTCCTTGGTATCGGTCTCCTCCTTGACATCTACAACCAGAGCACCTTCGCTGATTCTGGTATAATTGTTTTTCTTAAAATCTTCAATCATATCCGGGATATAGGGCTGGGCATCGCTTTCCTTCTTCCACAGATCAAAAGACACCTTAAGACTCTCATATATTTTCTTGAGATCCGTAACCGATACTTCAAGAATATGATTCCACAGAGCGGTGTAGCCCCGGTGACCATTCTGAAGCTGGTAGGTTACCGTCTTTGCTTCCTCCCGAAACTCCGGATTGCTCTTGGAATATTCACTGGCGGCAGGATAGATTTCCTCCAGCTCCGTTATGGTAAAGGGTGCCTCTTTCGGATACTCGCCGCTATAATTGTCATCAAAATATACCAATTGGGGCTGCCGCCTTTTCAGCTCGGCAATGATCAGTCCCATCTGGGTCCCCCAATCACCAAGATGCGCATCCCCGATCACCGTATTTCCCACATAACGCAGCAGGCGTTTGATACTTTCTCCGATCACTGCAGAGCGCATATGCCCCACATGCAGAGGCTTTGCTATATTGGGGCCGCCGTAATCAATGATTACCGTCTGGGGCTGTTCCTCCTTCCGGACCCCGTAATGCTCCTCGGATCTCATCCGGTTTAGATACTTTGCAAGATATTCCTCGCTCAGGGTGATATTGATAAAGCCCGGCATGATGGCTGTAATCTCCTTAATCATCGGGCTGGTCTGCAGATCCTCCGCTATCTCCTGGGCAATTTTAATCGGTGCCATCTTATACTGCTTTGCAGCTGCCAGAGCACCGTTGCATTGGTACTGGCATAGGTCGGGACGGTTGGAGAGGGTCACAATGCCGAATTTTTCTTCGTATCCCTTCCGGACAAAGGCCTCCTTCACTTCCTCCGATAATAGTTCAATCATAGACTTCATATTTATACACACGCCTTTCCTTTATTAGTTCCTCCAAGCATTCCCCGGTGCCGCTTTACGGCACCGGGGAATGCACTGTAAAAATCCATTAATAATCAATACTTTATCATAATTGGCCAGGATTGTCATCATGAAAGAAGAAATTTTTGCATCACCATATTACAGTTTGGCCTGCCTGATATATAATTTTGATTTCCCTATTGTTTTTATTATCAAATATGTTGTATATTAATGTAAGAATATATTCTTATAGGGAATCTCCGAATATCATACGATGCTTTGCATTCCAAAAGTGGCAATACAGATATTGAGGTTACATATAACGGATTTTTTCTACATATGAATGCTCGGGGCTTATCATAAATTATGAAGGGGGAAATATCATGTTCGGGCTATACTTGGGTTATTACTTGTTGGATAAGAATAAGATTTCCGTGTCACAATTTGACAGCTTGGTTGAGCAGTTTCACAAAACCAGAGCAAAATTAGGCCTTATTGCGATATCAGAGAAGCTTCTGACCGCAAAGCAGGCGGAAGAAATTAATAAAATTCAAAAATCAGCGGATCAGCGCTTCGGTGATATCGCCATTGAAAAGGGATATTTGCTGGAAGAGGAGGTGACCCATCTGCTAAATCTTCAGGGCAATTCCTACCACCGCCTGGTACAGCTTTTAACGGAGCAGTGCCTTCTGACTCTGGGAGAAATTGAAGCCTGTCTCCATGAATACCAGCTGGAAAACCATTACACTGATTCGGAGATGGATGCCTTAAAATCCGGAGATATTGACCGAATCATTCCTGTGTTCGTGGATACCGACGCTCCCCATACAGGAGAGCTCATCAGTCTGGTTATCCGTAATATCATCCGGTTTATTGACAGCGATGTCCTGCTTAAGAAGGCTTATACCGTTAAGGATTATTCCTTTTCCGGCCTTGCCTTCCAACAGATGGCCGGTGACCATACTATCTTTATGGGACTTGCAGGGAGCAGCAAGGCATTGCTTGAAATTGCCCGGCCCTTTGCCAGGGAGTCTTTTGAGAATATGGATGAAGATGCCTTTGACTCCGTATGCGAATTCATCAATTGTATCAATGGTCTGCATGCCTCCAAACTGAGCCGGGATGAAATACAACTGGATATGATGCCTCCCGGATATTACCAGGACGGCAGACTCACCACCGGGGGTAATATCTGCCTTGTGCCCATACTGCTTCATGGTGAACGGGTGGATATCGTAGTTGTTGCAGATGCCGAAATTGTCGTAAATTAATTTAATTTTATATGCCGCCAAAGTGGCAGATGGAGGTAATTATGGCAAGAATTCTGATTGTGGATGATTCAAGAACATCTCGGAAAATCTTAAGAGCTATCTTGGAAGAGCATGGACATGAGGTCATTGCTGAGGCCGTCAACGGAGAAGATGGCATAGCGAAGTATATAGAAAGCAGACCTGAACTTACCACCATGGATATTACCATGCCGGTGATGGATGGTCTGGAAGCGTTAAAAAGAATACGGGAGCATGACGGGTATGCCAGGATAATCATGGTCACGGCTGCCGGCCAAAAAAACAAAATGGTAGATGCAATAAAATACGGTGCCGCCGAATTTCTCGCAAAGCCCTACGAGGCAGCACAGATTGCAGAAATAATCGATAAAGTCCTGGCATCCGATGAAACTCATAATTTGGATTAACTAATAAAAGCAAGAACCATGAATAAGGGATTTCGTTCCTTTCCTTATCCATGGTTCTTATTCATCTATCTGTCTTATTCATTAACACTTAGGCAGCCTCTTTTACAAAGGCCCGCCTACATCTGAACCGGCATGATGATTGCTGCTGCAATATATGCCAAAATCCCAACACCCGCAGCCAAACTGATCGCTACCCATAATAACCTGACAATGGTAGGATCAATATTGATATATTCTGCAACTCCTCCGCATACTCCGCAAATCATTTTGTTGTTGTTGGATCTGTATAATCTTTTCTGCTCCATAAAATAACCCTCCTTATATTTTCATCATATCTTATTTTTAATTAAAATCAACAGAAATATTTCCGATTTCACAATTTAAGAAAAATTCATTTTTCGCAGTACCACGGTTAATTATTTTATTCGAGATATTATGATAGCTCCTGTTATCAATGGATACGTTTCCTATGTTTGCCTCTATCTCATAGGAATAATCCTCCTCCTCGCCATCGAGCCATAAATCCACACTGCCCACATTACATACGATCTTATTGTCTCCTGTTATGCTTCCCTGTATGGAGACTTCTCCAACTCCGCAGTCCACGGTAATATTTTTCACAATTGACTGCTCCAGCTTTATCTGTCCGGCTCCGACAACATAGCTGGATTCATCTGATATCTCCAGCTGGCGGACGGTCAGTCTGCCTGCTGATACATTAAACTCTCCTGTTGCCGCACGGATTATATCCACTTTCACATCGCCGGCGCTCACCTTCAGAGTAATATCCTCTGCGGTAAAACCTTCCGGAACAGTGATGGTAATCTCCGGCGCCAGATTGCTCCTCCAGTGGAACAGGTTTCCTGTGGAGATGGGAATGCCGAACACATTAACATACCGTCCTGCATCTTCCCGGATAATCCAGGTTCCATCCGTGACACGGGATTCCATACTGTCCTTTGGCAGCCGCTTTGCGTCAACAGAAAAAGTATCCCCTTCGACAATTCGAACACTGCCGAAACCTATTTCAATATCAAGTGATTTCACATTCTCATAGCTTTCCGCATAAGAATAGGTAGGAATATCCTCGATCGATGCCCCGGATGCTGTGGCAATCACTAGAATTGCCGCTCCGATACCGATCGCAACAAAGGCTATACCCAGCCAAACCTTGGTAAACATCCTCATGCCATCACACTCCTATTCTTAAAAGGCATTCTGCAAAGATTAACAAAGCCTCTAATGATTGCCGGCAGCAGCGTCCTGCATAAGCTGATGCACGCCATGGTCAGCAGCATACCGATCCCGAACACCACCAAACCTGCTCCGACAAAAGCCAAGCCAATTAACGGAACACTCATCTGAACTAACCCCGCCGCCACCAAAGCCACTCCGGCACAAATCAGTCCGACTCCTGCCGCACCAAAGCCGAAAATCAAACTGATCACAACGGCCACGACAGAGATTGCAATACCAAGGATGGTAAATAACAGGGGGATCCCCACCGGTATCGCAAAGATACCCAGAAGAAGGAGCAGGAAAAGGTTCGTGCTTCTGCTGCGCGTATCCTGCCTGTTCTGATATCCTGAAGTATCTTCTTCCCGGCCGGTATCCCCGCTATAATAGCTGTGATAACGGGCTTCTCGTGTTCCGTCCGTTTCTTCCCCGCTCTCCCGACTGCCCGAGGCAGTCTGGCTGATGTCTGCGAGCTCGTATTGATTCTCCCGGCTCAGGTCATCCTGATAGCCGTTTTCTGTAAAATATCCCCTGGCACCGCGCTCCGCATTGTTTAAGTCAAGATCCGCCTTTATTATATCAGCCACCTGCTTCGGCGAGCCCAATTCTGCTATAATTCCGTCCTCCTGCTCTTCCCCTGCATCTTCAAAATAGCCATTATAATACTTGAGTGCTTCCTCTCTTTCTTCCAAAGGGATATCCAACAATAAGCTTTCGAGTTCTTTCATGAATTCTAGCTTCGTCATCTATTTCACTCCTTCAAATATAATATTAATTTTCTTATAATAAGACTCCCACTCGTCTTTATAAAACTTAAGCTGAACCATTCCCTTGTCAGTAATCTTATAATACCTTCGATTTCTTCCCGCGAACTCCTGATCATACGCCTCCAGGCAGTCCTCCTTCTGGAGTCTTCTCAGCACAGGATACAGAGTGGATTCGGATACCTCAATCGCCTGCCTTACATCCTGTGTTATCTTGTATCCATAGGTTCCCTCCGGTTCCTGTTTGATAGCTGCAAGCACAATCGCATCAAGAAGCGCTGAACCGGTATTGAATACCATAGTCTCAACTCCCTTCAAAGTATTCTATCAAAAACAATATTATTTAATTAACAATACTATACATTGTATAATATTATATGTCAATATATAATTTAGGTTTTTACATTCTATTCTTTTCCGCAAAACAATATTAAAAAATTGCCCCAACCCAATATACTTATTTATAACGCGGAAATCGACGGAACTTCTTCAATTATTTGTTACAGTTCTTCTGCAAATGCTGTAATAATTCCTCAAACTATCATTGCTATCCAGGCCAGGGTATATTATAATATAAATTATACTAATTCTATATGATTAGTATGGTTGCATGCTATCATTTCGATAGAGATTAAACAAAAAAGGATGGTTTATATTAGAAATGGAACATCGATTAATACAGAAATATGAAGCCTTAAAAGAATATTTGAGAAAACAGGAAAGTGCTGCGGTTGCCTTCTCCGGAGGCGTTGATTCCACCTTCCTTCTGAAAGCGGCGCAGGAGGCTCTTGGCGATAAGGTCATTGCAGTCACCGCAAGATCCTTAAGTTTCCCTCAGAGAGAACTTCGGGAAGCCACCGACTTTGCCGGACTGCATCAGATCAAGCATATCATTATTGATTCCGAGGAGCTTGATATTGAGGGCTTTGGCAATAATCCAAAAAACCGCTGCTATATCTGTAAGAATGAATTGTTTACCAAGATAAAAGAGGTTGCACACCAATACGGGTTGAACGCCGTACTGGAAGCCTCCAACAATGACGATAATCACGACTACCGTCCGGGATTAATTGCAGTTAAGGAACTTGGAATACTAAGCCCCCTCCGGGAAACCGGCTTTACCAAGGAAGATATCCGGATTGTATCCAGGGAACTGGAGCTTCCCACCTGGAATAAGCCCTCCTTCGCCTGCCTGTCCTCACGCTTCCCTTATGGTGAAAGCATCACTCCAGAGCGTCTGAAAATGATTGATTTGGCGGAACAATACCTGCTGGACCTGGGTATCTGGCAGGTACGAGTTCGCTTCCACAATAACCTGGCAAGGATTGAGGTGGATGAGGCGGGCTTCGCCACACTGATGAAACCTCAGACAAGAGAAGAGGTATACAAAGAATTCCGAAAAATAGGTTTTACTTATGTATCTCTCGATCTGAAAGAATACCGCACCGGCAGTATGAACGAGACCCTGACACCGCAGGAGCTGCAATTAGGTAAAAAGGGCTGATACATAAAGCTGAAGCCTTTCGTATTCCTCAAACCTCAGAAGCGTTATCGGAAAACGGAAGGCTCCGGCCCATCTTTATTATATACCTGATCCTCTCGGCAGATACACCCGGAAGGTACTTCCCTTTCCAGGCTCGCTTTCTGCGGTCACTCCGCCGCCATGGGCCTGTACAATTGACTGTACAATCGCCAGACCGATGCCTGCCCCTCCTGTCATGCGGTTACGGGATTTATCCGCCCTGTAAAACCGCTCAAAGATATAGGGCAGCTCCTCCTTCGGAATCCCGATTCCGTTATCGGTGATAGTAAAACCTGCCGTGTCCTTACGCTCAAACAGCTCGAAGGTAATGCTGCAGCCTTCCCCTGAATATTTGATCGCATTGCTGAGAAGGTTAACAACCACCTGCTTTATGCGGCTATGATCTGCCATTAATTCCACATGCGGCCCTTGTATGCATATCTGAAGGCTATTGCCCGTAAGCTCCGCTTCAAAAGAAGCTGCCGTCTGCTCTATCACTGCTCTCAGATCGATTCTCTGTTTATCCAAATTTAAATTGTCTTTCTCCAACCTGGCAAGGCTATCCAAATCTCCTACCAGTTTACCGATACGCACTACTTCGTCATAGCAGCTCTGAAGCCGTTCCGGAGATGCTTCCCACAGCCCCTCCGTCATTGCTTCCAGATAGGATTGCAATATTGTAATCGGGGTGCGCAGTTCGTGAGCCACATCCTCTGTCAGCTGCTCCCGCAGCTTTTCCATTGTTTCCAGGGATTCTGCCAGATGATTAATGGATGTTATCAGCATGTGAAGCTCCCTGGTATCACTCTTCTCCTTCAGCCGGACCTCATACCTTCCTCCTGCAATCTGCTTGGCAGCTTCGACCGTTTTCAGAATTGGATGGCTGATTCGCTTCGACAGCAGGTGCCCTGCCAAAAGAGACACAAGTAAGGATATTACTCCCACACTGAGGAGTATGGTATTGAGGGAGCTTAGGAATTTGAACTCATTTTCGTTCAGGAAAAAGGGACCGAAATAGCTGATACTCACACTTCCCACCACCATACCTCCCTGCTCCAGGTCATAGCTCACAGAGGTGAATTCTCCATCCAACTGGGGGTATTGTATCCTCATGCGTTCCGATATCTCACCCATAATCTGATCGCAGAGCCTCATATCATGGGCCTGTGCATCCCATAGGATCCCCCCCTGCCGATCATATATCTTGATAATATATCCCTCATACAACGAAAACATGCCAATGGCATGGACATAATCCATATTCCACTGGCTGGTGAAGGAAGAATATTGCTGACTGATGCTTGAGGTTATAATGTGAGTCTTCAACTCCTGCTGCCTGCTGATATAATCCGTGAACTTCCGGTTGATCAATACATTTGCCAGAATACTGATGATCCCAATGCTGAGCAGGACAACCATCAGAATCGCGGAGGATATATTAGATTTCAGGCTGAATAATGCTTTTCTCTTCAATCTACTCTCCTCCAAACCGGTACCCCACACCGTGAACCGTTTTCACATAGCAGGGATTTTTCGGATCCGCCTCAATCTTCTGTCTAAGATTCTTGATATGGCTGTCAATGGTCCGATCATAGCCCTCAAACTCCTCTCCAAAGGCAGAGGTGATCAGCTCTTCTCTGGTGAAAACCCGATTGGGATTCCTGGCCAGGGTGATCAGCAGCTTGTATTCATTGGGTGTCAGCCTGACCTCGTTTCCTGTCTTGGTGACACAGCGGCTGACAAAATCAATGGTCAGGTCCTCATTATGGAAGGATATCTTGGAATACATTTCGCTGAGATCCTCCGCAGACCTTCTAAGCACCGCTTCTATTCTGGCATATAACGATTTGAAGCTGAAGGGCTTCGTAATATAATCATCCGCTCCGATTCCCAGCCCCTGCAGTAAATCCGCCTCGCCGGACTTGGCCGTAAGCATGATCACCGGCACCTTGCTCTTTTTTCGCAGGGTCCGGCATACCTCTTCTCCCGACACTTCCGGGATCATCAAGTCCAGCAGCACCAGTCCAACGCTCTCCTGTTCAAAAATCTCCAGCGCAGTTCTGCCATTCCTGGCGGCAAGGACAGTAAAGCCCTTGCTTTCCAGAAAGGACTTTACTACCTCCAGAATCTTTTCTTCATCTTCAACCACCAATATCTTCTTCACTAAGTGATCCATCAATTATTAACTCTCCACATCGAAAGGTTTTAAGAATTTATCCACCCGTACTTTTTCTCCGTTCGTATCTATGATTTCGATTTTGTCATAGAACCAGGTTTCCAAGGCATCCGGATCTACTCCCGCGTCCAGAAACGGTTGGGGATTTAACACGAATACAATATCTTTATCATTGGTTTTCATATTCTTGGCCCATTGAAACATATTGCCGTTTCCCAGATCTATTCCGAAATGGTCCAATGAGGTATGATAGGCAATACTATTGCGGTAATGCTTCGCAAGCTTCTTATAGGAGTCAAGCGGCGACGCTTGCCCAAGATAAGTCAGCTTCTCATCTCCCAGGTCCGTGACAATAATGATTTTATTATCCGACACCATATCCGCCGGAAGTTTTGTCATATCCAGCCCTGCGTCAAGAAAGGGCCGGGCATCAAACTCAAGCATTGCATCGGCAGAGGTTTTGCTGAAATCTCTGCTCCACAGAAAGCGCGCTTCCCTATCCGGCGACTGTAAGGACCATCCGCCGAAGCTGTCATCCGCCGTTACTCTGGCCTGCATTGACTTCAGCATTGCCTCAAAGGAAGTACCCGATTCATCACCGGTTACATTCAGCTTACCACAAGCAATAAATCCTAACAAGCTCCCTGTCAGAAATATTATAAATATGAATTTTTTCCTCATACCTGCCTCCTCCTTTTCACCTTCTCCTTTTATCCCTGTGCCATAAACCTTTTCGACAAAGAGTTCCGGGTTCTGCGGACCAGCGAGCGGAGGATCCATACTGCAGAAAGGCTCTGTGATTGAGCAGTAAATCGCTTCCTTCAAGCTTTGCTATTGTTTTTTAACTCTTTGCGAACAGGCTGTATAAGTCATTTCTCCAACACTGATTGTTATCCTGTTCATACTATTATTCTCAACCTTTCCTCTGTTTTTATCCCTGCCAATCCAGTATCATTTATTCCAATTCTGAAAAATCACGGTTGCTTGTTCCAGAAAATTCTTTGATATTGTTATTGTTTCTTCATCAACTTTTTTATATTCTGATGTAATCGGCACCGGATTACATCCGCCTCTGGTAACTTCAACCTCATCCATTCCAAATCGGTTACCGCAGTTCTGACAAACCAATTGATCTCCTTCCTGCTCATAATAGCCTTTGCCGGAGCCAAAGCATACCTGGCAGGTATTAAACGCTGTCCGTACCGTTCCATCCGCAGCCTTTACCGCGATTACCTCCAAATCCGTACCATTAATACTGGCAGGATAAAAGAGTGCGGTCTCCGTAACATCCTTTAGTGAAATGACAATATCATCATCCTTAACCGCAGAGATGCCGGAGGATTTTGAGTTCTTTGAATTATCTGTTTTCCCTAACCAATCTGCCATATTGGAGGCAATGATAACAACTACGATTGCGGCTGCTGCCAGTACAATTATTTTCTTCAAATTAACGCTGCTCTTCTTCATTCTAATTTTCCTTTCCAAAATGTTATGATAACTTCACTGTATGGCTTCTAGTGGCAGGAAGAAACCCCTCCACCACTGTCATAGGATGGTGACGGCTGATACCCGGCAACTTCCTTCCTGATGGCCTCCATATCAATTTGATTAATATCCTCTACTACCTTTACATATCCATAATAAAGGCTATCTTCCGTATAGAAATCAAAATCCTGCTCCGGATAGAAACGGATTTGATTCTCTCCCGGCTGTACCTCCAGCTTGGAATAATAGTAGGGGAAGATGATATCGAAATCACTATTTTTCTGTTCGCCAATAATATCCCACTGGGTTTCCAGCCCCTGCTGCACAATTAAAACCGCAGGAGAGAAGCCTTCGTCATCAATGGAAATCCGAACCGTCTGAACTCCGTTCTTAATTGCGGCAACCGCCAGCTCATCCGCCGGTATCCTGATCTCCTGCAGATTGTTATAATCTGAAAGCGGATTATTGAAACCATCTCCTTCTCCGGTGTCTGTACCATCCCCCTGTACGCTGTCAATATTGTCCTCTCGTATGCTGTCGATATTGTCCTCCTGGCCGCTGCCAAGACTGTCCGAACCATCCGTTGCGGCAATATCATCCACTACGGTTATCTTGCTTCGGATCATCCCCATCCAGCAGCTATATGGAATTACTCCACTTTCTTCCGGAGTGAATTCAATGACATTATCTCCTTCGGCAAGTTTCTTTCTCAGACCAAGCTTGGGAACAATAATACTGTTATTGCATCCGTTGATATCACCGTTTTCTGCCTGTATCACCCATTTCACCGGTATTCCCTTCTGGACTACGATGGGCTCGTACCGGCCGGAGGAGAGGCCTGTGGTTACAATCTGTACTCCGTCTTCCACTTTGGCCACACCGGCGGAATCGGCCTGAATCTGATTCGCCATGGGCAGAGAGGGAAGCCCCAGCCCGGAGACACTGACACCGTTGCTGAACATGAACATTCCCAGAACCACAACCAACACCGCACTTACGGTCATCAACTTACCGGAAAACTTTTTATTCATGAAGGAGCTGAGTGCTCCAAAGGCAAACATCAAAGGGAAGGTGCCTGCGCTGAACAAAAACATGGCAACTGCCCCTTTCACCGGATTTCCTGTCGATAAGGCATATAGCTGCATCGCCTGCAAAGGACCGCAGGGCATGAGCCCGTTCAGAATACCGATATACAGCGGATTGTTGCTGCTGCGCTTAGTATAGATCATCCGGGCAAAGCTCTTGGGCATTCTCAGATTTAGTCTTTTTAAGCCCGGGAAAATATTCAGCATGTTTAACCCCATGATTACCATGAACACTCCCGCAGCCAGCTGCACTATCCCCTGCATCCTTCCGGAAAAGCTTACTACGGAACCGATGGCACCGACTATCCCGCCAATCACCGTATAGGAGAGCACTCTCCCCAGATTATATAGAAGGCTGGGCCGCACCGTATCCACGAATCCGGCTTTCTCCTTTTCCTGCTGATCTTTCGGCACACATTGGGAAAGGCATATTCCGCCGCACATGGCAACACAGTGCACCGAGGTCAATAACCCGATGACAAACAGCATGCCATACCCCATTCCTTCCTTTGCTATAGGAAAGGACTGAAAGAGATACAGTATCCCAAATCGTTCTGCAATCATATAAACCGCAAGCATAATAATCAGAACCGAGATAAGATCGGTATAATCTGTCTTCTTTGCTCCGGAACCGGCTTTTCCCGGCTTACCCTGCTTCTTCCTCTCTGAATCGGATCCGCTATCAGGAACCTCCTTTTTAATATAATAATCCGCCTGCTCCAGTACTTTTTCAATTTCCTCTAAATTAGTTGCATTCTCATCATAGGTCACTGTAACCGTACTTTCCGAATAGCTCGCCTTAACCTGAAGTACCGCAGGCAGATTCGATAACGCTTGCTCAACGATATTCTCACAATTGACACAGGTCATATTACGGATCAACAGTGTTTTTGTTATAACCTTCGAAGACATGGATCTCCTCCTCATCATGATTTTCTTCTTTCAAAATCATCTATTGTAATTAATATATCAGTTAGTTATGGAGATTTTATGGAGAAATAAAAAAAGCTGTCCCGAATATCACGGTGAAGTCCACCGTTCTATCCAAGACAGCTTTTTATACTTTCCTATTCTTTCATTCAATCACTTCGGCTTACAGTTTTATTACCAGATCCCCTGTGCCATCATTGCTGTTGCAACCTTTTCAAAGCCTGCGATATTGGCACCGATTACATAATTGCCGGGGGCATTGTATCTTCTGGCCGCATCATCCATGTTACGGAAGATGTTAACCATGATTTGCTTTAATTTTGCATCCACCTCATCAAAAGTCCAGCTTAATCTCTCACTGTTTTGTGTCATCTCCAAAGCCGAGGTGGCAACGCCTCCCGCATTGGCTGCCTTGCCGGGAGCGAACATCACCTTGTTCTCTAAAAGATACTCGGTTGCTTCCAGAGTTGTGGGCATATTGGCACCTTCTGCTACAGCAATGCATCCATTTGCTACCAGCTCCTTCGCATCATCAATCAGAAGCTCATTCTGGGTTGCGCAGGGAAGAGCGATATCACATTTTACCGTCCAGACACCTCTGCCCTCATGATACTCGGAATTCGGTCTATACTTCTTATACTCAGTTAATCTGGCCCTCTTTACTTCCTTGATTTCCTGAAGCGCGGCAACATCAATACCCTCGGGATCATATACCCAGCCATTGGAATCACTGCAGGTCACACATTTTGCACCCAGCTGGTGTGCCTTCTCGATCGCATAGATCGCAACATTGCCTGAGCCGGATACCGCACATACCTTGCCCTTGATGTTGCTTTCGTTGCATTTGAGCATTTCTTCCACCAAATATAACAATCCATAGCCGGTGGCTTCTTTTCTTGCGAGAGAACCGCCGTAGGTTAATCCCTTACCGGTTAACACGCCTTCATAGGTGCCTTTAATCTTCTTGAACTGCCCGTACATATAACCAATCTCTCTTGCACCTGTTCCGATATCACCTGCAGGTACGTCCACATCCGCACCAATATATCTATAAAGTTCGGTGATAAAGCTGGTACAGAAGGCTAGAACCTCCCTGTCTGACTTACCCTTGGGATCAAAGTCAGAACCACCCTTACCGCCGCCAATGGGAAGACCCGTTAATGAGTTCTTGAACGTCTGCTCAAAGCCCAGGAATTTAATGATGCCAAGATTTACAGACGGATGCAGACGCAATCCTCCCTTATAAGGCCCGATTGCATTATTGAACTGTACGCGGTATCCGGTGTTTACCTGAACCTTGCCGCTGTCATCCACCCACGGTACTCTGAATTTAATCTGTCTGTCCGGCTCAACCAGTCTTTCCAGGAGAGCTTCTCTTCTGAATTGTTCCTCATTTGCATCCACTACTGCACGTAAGGATTCCAGCACTTCTTTCACCGCCTGATGGAACTCAGGTTCTGCCGGGTTCTTCTTAACCACCAGGTCAATTACTTCATCAACGTATCCCATAGTTTAATCTCCTTTGATTAAAATAATATTTAGTTTATCCCAAAACACACAAAAAAGCGCATTAAAACAAACAAATGCGCCTTTGTATTTGACTTTTTTATTATAAATACTTTTTTGCTTTAATGCAATAGAACTTTAACATAATAATTACTTCATAACTATAACAAATTTGTATGGTATCTATATCTTGAGGTTATATTATGCTTTTTAAGAAATATATGACAGCCCAGAATCTTCATTTCATATTTCATTGAATATAAGCAAACAATACTATGGAAAAGGAGGCGATAAGATATGAAAAAAATAGTGGCAACTATGCTTTTGGCTTTTCTATGTTTTAATGGTTCCACCGGAAAAGCGGCCGCATATGAAATCCCGGGAACTCTTGAAGCCGGCGTACCTTCAACAATTGCATCCGTACAAAATGAACTGGATGCACTGGGCTTGGAGATTAACGAGCTGGCAGGCCGTGTTGAAGCGGCAAAACCCACGGGAACAAGGGAGGAGCAGCAAAAACAGTTTTTCTCCCTCAGTATGGAAATAGAACAAATAGATGATAAAATTGATGCCCTTGAAGATAGGTTGCATGCAGATTATACCTCAGGAACCTTCACATGGGAAGAGTACAGAACAATTGAACGCAAGCTGGACGCGCTTGAGGATATTTTAGACCGTGCAGATGATTTGCTGGAGAGAAATTTCGGCATGGATGACTAATTCCGGTAAAGCAAGAAATAAAATACCAGAAAGACAGATATAAATACTGATGTATGGGCCGTTTCAGCAGGAGTTCTCTTCGCTGAAACGGTTCTTTTCTTGCTGCAGTTCGTTTTTTTGTTAATTCATTTTCCGATATAGATGTATTCATTCCAGAATAAATGTGTTATAATTTTTGATTATGAATATTAGGATATAAAGCGTCCTTATGCATTTGACTTTTCGTAAAGGATAATACACAAGGAATGGCATCTGAATAAAAGGAGATTTGCAGCTATGGCTTTTGATGGCGTTGTTATTGCTAATGTAATAGAGGAACTGAGAAAAACCCTGCTTGGCGGGAGAATCAATAAAATTGCACAGCCGGAGAAGGATGAATTAATCCTGACAATTAAGGGCCCCGAGCGGGGACAGTATCGGCTGCTGCTTTCTGCCGGGGCCGGTCTTCCGCTGATTTATCTGACAGATACCAATAAGCCCAGCCCTATGACCGCGCCGAATTTTTGCATGCTGCTTCGCAAGCATCTGAACGGCGCCAGAATCCTTGATATCTCTCAGCCGGGTCTGGAACGTATCGTTAATTTTAAGCTGGAGCATCTCAATGAAATGGGTGATTTGTGTACCAAGCATCTGATCATTGAACTAATGGGCAAACACAGTAATATCATTTTCTGCGACGAAAATATGGTAATTCTCGACAGCATCAAGAGAATCAATCAGTTTGTAAGCTCAGTAAGAGAGGTTTTACCCGGCAGGGATTACTTTATCCCTGCTACCACTGAGAAGCAGGACCCCTTAACCATCGATTTTGAAACGTTCTATAAAACCATAACAGACAAACCCATGCCCATTGCCAAGGCTATCTATGGTAATTTGACCGGCATCAGCCCCCTGCTGGCAAATGAAATCTGCTGCCGTGCTTCCATTGATCCCGGAGATCACACCGAGATTCTCAGCGAGGATGCCGGATTGCATCTGTACAATAATTTTTCACGTATGATGGATGATGTAAAAAAAGGAGAATTCACCCCGAATATCGTATCGCAGGACGGTGCTCCTGTGGAGTTCTCCAGTGTCTCTCTAACCTGCTATGCCAACCACGAGGTACAGCATTATGAAAGCATCTCCGCTCTGCTGGAGACCTTCTATGCTTCAAAGAATTCCGTTGCCCGCATCCGCCAGAAATCTGCCGACCTTCGCAAGATTGTCGGGAATGCCCTGGATCGTACCAGCAAAAAGTATGATTTGCAGCGGAGACAGCTGCAGGATACGGAAAAGCGGGAGAAATTCAAAATCTACGGAGAACTGATTACCACGTATGGTTATGGGCTGGAGCCGGGTGCAAAGGCACTTAATACCGTGAATTACTATACCAACGAAGATATCAGCATCCCCCTGGACCCCACCCTTACTCCCATGGATAATGCCAAGCAGTACTTCGAGAAATATAATAAGCTGAAGCGCACCTATGATGCTTTGACGACACAACTAACAGAGACCCAGGATGAATTATCCCATCTGGAGTCCATCCAGACCGCTCTCGATATTGCTATGGAGGAGGCGGATCTGACGGCTTTAAAGCAGGAGCTGACGGAGTACGGATATATCCGGCGCCGTTTCACCAGCGGCACAAAGAAACTGGAGAAAAAGGCCTCTCTAAAGAAATCCGGCAGCAAAAGCAAGCCTCTCCACTACCTCTCCTCCGACGGCTATCATATTTATGTCGGTAAAAATAATTACCAGAACGACGAACTGACCTTCCAATTCGCAGACGGCGGCGACTGGTGGTTCCATGCAAAGAAGCAGGCCGGTTCCCATGTCATTGTTAAAGCTTCCGGAAGCGAGCTGCCCGACCGTACCTATGAAGAAGCTGCAAGGCTTGCCGCATATTATTCCGGTTCCAGATCGGCGGAAAAGGTAGAGATCGATTATACCCTGAAGAAAAACGTCAAAAAGCCCAGCGGCGGAAAGCCCGGCTTCGTTGTATACTATACCAATTATTCCATGGTATCCTCCACGGATATCTCAGGAATTAAACAAATAGATTAAGGAGCTTACTTATGAGTATAATTGCGGATTACCACGTTCATTCCAACTTTTCCGGTGATTCCCAGGCCCCGATGGAACAAGTGATTGAACGCGCCATTCAACTGGGACTGAAAAAGCTTTGCTTTACGGATCATATGGACTATGACTATCCCCTTTATGGGGATACCCGTTTCGTCTTCGATCCGGAGGAATACATCTTCAAATTAGACCAAATGAGAGAGCAGTACGGCAAACAGCTTCAGATACTGACCGGTATCGAGCTTGGTCTCCAACCCCAGGTGACAGAGTATTATGATGATTTGATGAAACGGTATGATTTTGATTTTGCCATTGGTTCCACCCATGTGCTCGACTATATGGACCCCTATTTCCCCGAATTCTGGGAGCATCGGACAAAGGAGGAGGGCCTCCTGGCTTATTTCAAGTCCATTACAAATAATTGCAGGCTGTTCCGTAACAACTTCCATGTCTATGGGCATCTGGATTATATTATTCGGTACGCCCCTTCTGTTGACGGAAAAAAAGCCGATTACTCCTATGCGGATTATGCCGATATCCTGGAAGAAGCGCTGAAGACAATCATTGACTGCGGTAAAGGTATCGAGGTGAATACCGCAGGCTTAAAATACGGCCTTGGATATGCCCACCCCAAGGTTGAGATTCTGAAGAGATATCGGGAATTAGGCGGCGAACTGATTACCATTGGCTCCGATGCCCATAAACCGGAGCATTTGTGCTATGATTTTCATGTGGTGCCTGATTTGCTGAAAGGGCTTGGTTATAAATATTATGCCACCTTCATCCAGGGTGAGCCTATCTATGAGAAGCTCTGATCCGCCTTCTTCGTTACACTTTACCTGAGCAGCCGTCGATCGGCATACATATCATTGCTTTATCAAGAGTTAACATTGATAAGAGATACGTTTCATGCATCCTCCTTAAATGAGGCAGGTTACGGGCACAGCAAATAATTAAATATTAGTACAAACAAGGTTAGTACTCGCTATCAGATCCGGCAGCGAGCACTAACCTTGTTATTGTATCAGACCACTTTTATATTCAGCACTGATATGGTAACCAACCGCTCAATAGCCTGGCGTACTGCGACCTTACTCACCTCAATCATATCAACCAACTGAAATTCGGTAGCTATTTTATCTTCTGGCTTCCACACTCCGGAGCGAATCCGTTCTACAATATACTTTCAAGGTGTTATATCCAAATGGCTTTGTCACAATTTACTACGCAAAAAAAGGACAGGATATAATTTCTTATACTCTGTCCTGATAGGTTATTCCGGCTTGAAGACTTAATTCAATCACACAGTTGCTGCAAGAGCTCCTTTTCACATCTGCGGATATCCCGTTTTAACCGGTCAAACTTTTATTTTATAATCGTACCGCCGCCCACGACATAATCTCCCTGATAGAAGACAACGGCTTGTCCGGGTGTAATCGCCCTCTGAGGTTCCTCAAAAACACAGAGCACTTCATCCGTGCCTGTTTTCTTAATAATACAGCGGGCACCCTTATGGCTGTAACGGATTTTAGCTTCTACCTCCAGCTCCCCCTCCAAATCCTCAATGGACATGAAGTTCAGCCGGTTCGCATATAACCGGTCCGAGAATACCTCGTCGGCATTCCCTAAGACCACCTCATTGGTCTCGGGACGAAGCTCCACTACAAAGACCGGTTGTCCCATTGCAATACCCAGTCCTTTACGCTGGCCCACCGTATAATGAATCATACCTCTATGCCTTCCGAGGATCTCTCCTGCAGTATTCACATAATTGCCCGGAGTCATTCCCAAAAACGCATCGGAAGTTTGCTCTGTCACATTCCCCTTCTTATCCTCCAAATACTTGGCAATAAAGCCTGCATAATCATTGTCCGGCACAAAACAGATCTCCTGGCTGTCCGGCTTATGTGCCACCGGGAGCTTCTGCTCCACTGCAATCCTGCGTATCTCATCCTTTGCATAGCTGCCCACCGGCATTAAGGTATGGGATAACTGATGCTGTGTCAGATTATACAGAGCATAGGTCTGATCCTTCGCCTGTGTTACCGACTTCTTTATGGTATATCTGCCGTTTGGCAGCCGTTCTATACTTGCATAATGCCCTGTGGCAATATAGGAGGCACCGATATCCAGAGAACGCTTAAGCAGCGATTCCCACTTTACATAACGGTTGCAGGCAATGCATGGATTCGGGGTCCGGGCTTCCAGATATTCACCCACGAAATAATCGATCACATTATCCTTAAACTCCTGTTTAAAATTCATCACATAATAGGGAATGTCCAACACAGAAGCGACCCGCCTTGCATCCTCTACCGCACTCAGCCCGCAGCAGCCGCCATTCTCCTCCAGGGTGCATATATCCTCATCCTGCCAGATCTGCATTGTAACTCCGATCACGTCATATCCCTGCTTCTGCAGCAGATATGCCGCAACAGAGGAATCCACACCGCCCGACATTCCCACTACTACTTTTTCCATCGCTTCCTCCAACCTGGCAGGCACAATACCGACACGGCATATGGCATCCCGGCACAGCTTGCCCGGAAATTAATACTCGATCGCCTCTTCTTCCTCATGAATATCGGACTTGGGCTTTTCCAGACCTTCAATTACAATTCCATTCTTCTCTGCATAATCCCAGAGAGCGGCATGAATCGCCTCTTCTGCCAGCAAAGAGCAATGAACCTTGACCGGGGGCAGGCCATCCAGGGCTTCCATTACCGCCTTGTTGGTTACGAGCAGCGCTTCATTCACCGTTTTTCCTTTTACAAGCTCCGTAGCCATGCTGCTGGTGGCAACCGCAGCGCCGCAGCCAAAGGTCTTGAACTTTACATCATTTATGATTCCGGTATCATCGATATCAAGATAAATCCTCATGATATCGCCGCATTTTGCATTACCTACGGTTCCGACACCGCTTGCATTTTCTATCTCGCCCACATTTCTTGGATTGGTAAAATGATCCATGACTTTCTCTGTATACATAAGCTCTCCTCCAGTTTAATCGTACGTTTAATCTATCTTCCTGATTTTTTATTCCGATTTTATTTTTTCAACTTCTATTCTTCTGTTTTCTCTTATCTCTATCTCTTTTTCATGAAATCCTCGTACAGAGGAGACATTTTACGGAGCTTTTCAACGATTTCCTTAATCTTGTCAACGGTATAATGGATTTCTTCCTCCGTAACCTCGTCGTTCACCGTCAAACGGAGGGAACCATGGGCAATCTCGTGGGGCAGACCGATGGCCAAAAGCACATGGGACGGATCCAGGGAACCCGAGGTACATGCGGAGCCGCTGGAGCCGCAGATATTATTCATATCCAGCATAATCAACAGAGATTCACCTTCTATAAATTGAAAGCTGAAATTGGCATTGTTCGGCAATCTTCTGACCTTATCTCCGTTCACACGCACAAAGGGTATTTCCTCTAATACCCTTTTCATCAGCAGATTGCGCAGATGCATCTCCTTTTCAGCACGTTCCTTCATGGTTGCCATTGCTATTTCCACCGCCTTGCCGAAGCCAACAATGCCAGGAACATTTTCCGTACCCGCACGTCTTTGTCTCTCCTGTGCACCGCCATGGATCAGAGAACGGATTTTCACACCCTTTTTAATATACAATAAGCCGATACCCTTGGGTCCATTCAGTTTATGTGCACTGGCGCTCAACATGTCTACACCCAAATCATTCACATCAATTTCCATCTGCCCGAAGGCTTGTACCGCATCCGTATGGAACAACACATTGTGTTTTTTTGCAATTGCACCGATTTCCTTGATTGGCTGAATCGTCCCTATCTCATTGTTTGCGAACATAACAGAGATTAATATCGTAGTCGGACGGATCGCCTTCTCCAGCTGATCAAGCTTGATAATACCATTCTCATCCACATCCACATAGGTTACATCCACATTATGCTTCTGGAGATATTCACAGGTATGAAGCACCGCATGATGTTCAATCCTGGAGGTAATGATATGGTTTCCTTTGGAGGCATAGGCCTCTGCCGTTGCCTTCAAAGCCCAGTTATCCGCTTCCGTACCGCTTCCCGTAAAATAGATCTCACTGATCTCCGCTCCCATTGCCTTTGCAATGATGGTTCTTGCCTCATCTACTGCCTTCTTGTTCTGGGTTGCAAATTCATATACACTGGACGGATTTCCATATAATTCATTAAAGTAAGGAAGCATTGCTTCCACTACCTCCGGTCTGGTTTTGGTTGTTGCCGCATTATCAAGATAAATCTTTCTCTCCATGTTGTCCATCTCCTAATATAAATATTATTTACCACATGTCTGTTTTGCTTTTGTATCCATGGTTCCGGTCCCAGTCTGTATTCTTTTGCTTTCTTCCACAAGCTCCGACAGCATAATTGTGTCTACCGCTTCATTTATACTATCACTTATACGCTTCCAAACATATTTTGTTACACAGGAATCCGAGTTACTGCAGACGCTGTCACTGGGTTTTACTTCGGAGCAGTCCACCGGATTAAGGTCTCCCTCCAGGGCTCTCAGGATATCTCCTACCGATAATTTATCTGCCGGTATTGCCAGCATATAACCGCCCTGTGCCCCCCGAATGCCGTTTACAATCCCAGCCTTTTTCAGTTTGGCAATGAGCTGTTCCAAATAGTTCATGGATATCCCCTGCCTCTCAGCAATCTGGCTCAGTGCCATAGCCTCTTCATCCGCATGTACTGCGAGGTCCAGCACAGCCCTTAAGCCATATCTTCCCTTTGTAGAAAGCTTCATGTCTCTCACCTTACCTATTCTCCGGCAATTACAATGCCGGTATGTATCGATTACAACGGAGGTCTTTCCACTACGTAAATGTTCAGAGCATACAAGCCTGAAACATCTATTTATATCCTACCATTTTAATTCCTATTAATTTACTCGGTTATTAGCATAGCACCATCTATATTCCTTGTCAATAATATTTTATCAATTACAAAAAAATTATGTTACAGTTAAGCCTGCCATGTTTAGACGCCCCACTTTTATAAAGAGCTGGCCAAAGGCCTTAACATAAGTTATCCCAATTGACAATATATATAACATAAACAAACATTTAAAATCTGATATCGCAAGAAGTCGATATGGAGGCATCTATGAATAATAAGACCTTAAGCGCCAGTGAAATGAGGCATCTAAAAAGAAATAATATTGTAAGGGGAACCCTGATCCTGACCGTTGCCGGTTTTATCACCCGGTTTGTGGGTTTTTTCTACCGGATTTTTTTGTCCAATGCCATGGGTGCCGAACTTTTGGGGATCTATCAGCTTATCTTTCCGGTATATGCCATCTGCTATACCATCTATGCAACCGGCATCCAAACCTCCATTTCCAGACTGGTAGCCGCAGAGCTTGGCAGAAGAAATCCGAAGAATGTATCCAGAATCCTTTGGACCGGGCTCGTCCTGTCCGTCTCCCTGGCAGTTATTTTATCCATAATGGTTTATTTCAATGCTGATTTTATTGCCAGACGTTTTTTAATGGAAACACGCAGCACGGTGTCTCTTCGAATCCTTGCTGTTGTGTTCCCCTTCTGCGGAATAACCGCATGTATTAACGGCTATTATTACGGATTAAAAAAAGCCGGCGTCCCGGCATCAACACAACTGCTGGAACAGGTTATCCGTGTTATTATCGTCTATATTGTCGCATTATACGCCGGAGGCGGAGAGGCGAAGGTCACTCTGGGCCTTGCAGTATTTGGCCTGGTCATCGGAGAGGTTGCCTCCAGCATCTATAATCTCTGCTCCCTATTTCTAAGCCGCTCTCCTGAGGAACTGCTGCTGAACGGACCGGACCCGAATGCAAAAACAGACGGCCGCAGTCAAATCATCCGCAGCCTTCTCTCACTCAGTGTTCCGTTATCCGCAAACCGATTATTGCTCAGCATTCTCCACAGTATTGAGGCGATTTTGATTCCCGCCATGCTGCGCCGATTCGGCCTGACTACCCAGGAAGCGCTGTCCACCTTCGGAATACTCAATGGTATGTCCATCCCCTTTATTATGTTTCCAACTGCGCTAATTAATGCTCTTGCCGTATTAATTCTTCCCACCATATCGGAGGCACAGGCTGTTAAAAATGATGCACTGATTGGCCGGACTACTTCTATCGCAGTCAAATACAGCCTTATCATTGGAATTATCAGTACCGGACTATTCATCCTGTTTGGCAAAGATCTTGGAAATACCGTCTTCCATAATGAGCTTGCAGGTTCCTACCTGCTTATTCTTGCCTGGCTATGTCCGCTGATTTATTTAACCACCACCCTAAGCAGTATCATTAACGGTCTGGGGAAGGCGCATGTAACCTTTGCCAATTCCATCATCAGCTCCCTCTGCAAAATCCTGCTGGTAATCTTTTTGATTCCCTCCCAGGGAATCAAAGGCTATCTCATCGCTTTGCTGTTCGGACAGTTGATCGTAACCGGCCTGGATTTTTATGCGGTAATACGAAATGTTCATTTCTCCCTCAACGGATTTGATGCCATCGTCAAACCGGGGATCATCATTTCCCTGGCCGGTTTCCTCCTGAAGGCCAGCTATGATTACATAAAAAAAATGACGCATATAAACGAAGTCGTAATCCTGCTGGGCTTCTGTTTTATATTATGCGTCATTTGCGCCGGCTTATTATATATCACAAAGGCAATTTCCCGGAAGGACTTCCGGTAGCCTGCAGCGTCGGCTTGTAAAGCATGAAATTTTTCTTCCCCTGCTCTTTTACCTGATACAGCGCCTTGTCAGCCCGGTCCATCAGCTGTTCATAATAAAGTCCCGCTTCCGGATAGATCGCCACACCGATGCTTCCGGAGATGGGAATGCTGTGGTTATCACTAACATAGGTTATATCCAATATATCCTTCAGCCTGCCGGCCTTGGCAAGCACCTCATCAATATTCATGATATTTCCCACAAACACCACAAATTCATCTCCGCCGATCCGCCCGATAATTTCTCCGTCCGAGAACAGCTCCTTGATGCGCCCGATTACATAAATCAATACCTTATCTCCCTGAAGATGTCCGTAGGTATCATTAATTCGCTTAAAATCATCAAAATCTACGAACATCAGAACATGCATACCGTTCTTATTGCCGGCTATGAATTTATCTATCTTCTTTATTGTAATTTCCTTATTATATACTCCAGTCAGAGGATCCCTGGTCGCTTTATATTCCATAGCCTCCAATTCCTTCTTCTGGGCATCAATATTAACAATCTTGCCGACGACGCGAACCGGCTCCTTATCATCATCATAGATGGTCATTCCCATCAACTGGCACCAGATAAAGGCTCCCGTCCGGTTTCTGATTCGGAATTCCATCTCAATCCTGTCCTTTCCCTCCGCCAGTTCCTCACACAGCTCGAGATAGATTCCCCAATCATCCGGATGGATATAATTCCTGTTCTTATGGCATCCTTCATAGAAGGAAGCAATGACAGGGCGAATTCCAAAAAGCTCGCGAAATCGCTCGGACAGCTGCATCTCATCATTCTTAATATGGTATTCAAAGAGAACATCCTTGGAAAGCTCCATAGCAATGCGGTAGCGTTCACCCTCCAGCAGGATCTGCTCCTGCATCCTCTTCTGCTCCGTTATATCCAGAAAAACCACCGACAAGGTATGTCTGCCATCCTTACCCACAACGATATTACCGTTCATCAGCAAGTACAAAGTTTTGCCGTCCTTTGCAACCATGCGGACATCACATCGAATCAGATCCTGATCAATCTGATTTTTAATGTCCTCCAGGATATGTACATCCCTGGGATCAATGAAATCAAGTACGGTCAATTTATTCTCTTCCCTGGCAGTGCTTTTCTGATATCCCAGCAATTCGTAGAACCCATTGCTTGCATATAATATCCTGCCATTCTCCTCCAAAGTAAAATGAACCAGTCCGGCCCGGATACTATTGGTGATCCTTCTCAGCTCCAATGCGGCTTTGGTAACCTTTTTTTCATTTTCCAACCGAAGGAGCAGCACCACCACAACACCGATGATACAGATACAGACGACGACTATCATCAGTACCAGAAAAACTGCTGGCTTACTTTGCAGTACATTGATCAGTTTCATACTTACTCGTCCCCCAACTCCATATCTTCTACCTTCGCCGTTCTCTTTGACGAATTGTCTTCCGGAACCCGTTCTACAATATCTCCAATATCACAGTTTAGCACATCGCATAGCTTATCAAGAACCTCCAGCGTCACATATTCATTCTTCTTCATTCTTGAAAAGGTGCTGGGCCCTATATGCGCCGCTCTTCGAACCTCTGCATTAGCCATGTCCTTATCAATGATTAGTTTCCAGAGTTTTTTATAACTTACAGCCATATCTATTCCTCAATCTTTCCTAAGCTTTTGCCGTTCAAACAGTACATGTTTCCATTATATTACTTTTTATTACAGTTTGCAATACATTTGTACAGCTTTTCGAAACCATTATTTTACTTTTATTTTACGGCAGGTTTACAAAACTTTTTAACGGAACAAAAAAAGAACCGCACTTCATTATATCGAACTGCGATTCCTTACTTCTTAATAATCATTAAATTCTCTGTTTACTCCAGCGTCACTCAAAGGGGCCTTTTAAACTGTGTATCAAATCTATCTCTCTTCAATCACTCCGCCCTCCTGCGCCTGCTTTATGCCATTTTCGTCAAAGCTCCTGACATATTCCGCTATTTCCTTAAAATTCCCCCGGGCGATTCCAACTTTCTGGTCTGCAGCTCCATAGCTGATAATCAGCTCCTCTCCGAGGACAATCCCTCCCGTCGTAAAGATACAGGGGCAGGCAAATTTATCCGGCAGCTCCCACTCCTGCTGTGCATACATCAGCCGTTCGGAGCAACGGTGGATAATCCTCGGGAAATCCCGAGCAGACTTTCGCAGGATCATAAAGGATTGGGTATAACCATAACCCGGCATGGTTTTTCCATGATATTGGAGCAGCCATTCGTCTTCCCCTATCGGGATTGGCGACCAGCTGGCACCGATCCGCTCCTCCTCCCAATCAAAGATCCCTTCCGCAAGAAAGGTATGGGTTGCTCTTTCCGCAGCGAAATCCTTGATACTCTCAGCGGCCGCAAGCATAATGGAGGGCTTTTTGTGCCCCTTCCCCGCTTTGAATGCCTCCGGATTATGGGGCCTGTGTATCATAACATACTGCATTTTTCCGTGGATGTTCATCTTTTGGGGAAATAAAAATACATCCCGGTTATCCGTGGCCCTGGGATCAGTCAAATTGCAGACATAGGTAAAGGCCTTCTCGTACTGACGTTTTGCCAATGCCTCTAAATCAAGCTTATATAATACCGAAGTGGTATTGTCCATATTCTTCGGAGAACCTAAAAGCTTGTTTTCAGACAATGCCCAATCCGGCGTATTAATGACTCCCTCCGGATTTAGATTCCAATACGGACCCGGGGGAAACAATCTTCCGGCTACGGTCAGATAATATTCCCCTTCTACTTTAAAGATTCTGGGATCTTCTATACATCCATTGGCATAATTTATTACCCGGTTCCCTTCGTCATCCGCAATATAAAGAGCTTCCTCCTCATATTCCACTGCCGGAGCCAAAGCAGGTCTTGTAAAATCCGCCTCCCAGCTCCTTCCACCATCCTCACTCCTGGCATACCCCAAAAATATGGGATAGGGATCACGGCAGTTCTCCTTTGCCCTTTTTAAAGGATAAGGCCCGGTGGCACGAAATAACATATGTATGGTATCTGTCTCCTTATCTTTTACAATGGCAGGATTTAATACCATGGTATCCGCCCAGCTGCACCCCTTCCGGGGTTCGATTACCGGTTGGGGTGAATATTCAAATAACGATCTCATTATAAACCTCCATTTGCCGCTTTGCCAGCAATATTTTACAGTGTTTTTTTCCCTTCTGACATGGAATACGGCAGTTCATGAACTGCATAATCCCTTTCCTCCGGTTCCTTGTCCATGATAAACAGAAGGTGCCCACCTTCCGACAGCTGCTCATGAGTAAGATACAGCTTTTTATAGGTCTGCTGATTCCACCGGATTTCCTTTACATATTTATGGTCCGAATGCTGATCAATCGCTTCAATCACCAGTTGCTTGCCGTTTTCCAGTTGAATCGTCATCTTATGAAACAAAGGGCTTCCCAGTACATACTCCGGGGTTCCGGGCGTCAATGGATATAGCCCCATGGCGCCAAACAAATACCAGGCGCACAGGCTGCCGTTGTCCTCGTCTCCGGGAAGCCCGTCGGCAGCATCGCTAAATTTTTCTTCCAGGGTTTTTCTCACCCAATATCGGGTCAGCTGAGGATATCCTAAAGCGGTGAAGATATAGGGAATATGAAAGCTTGGCTGATTGTTGATGGCAAACTGTCCCAGGCCGGCCAGAGCCATCTCCGTCATCTCATGAATTTCACAGGGATACGTACCTATCTTGAACTCCGGGGGCAGGTTCAACAGTTCTAGTAAGCGGTTTTTGAATATTTCCCTGCCATTCTCACCCATACCGTCCGCCAGACCGCGCAAGTCATGCATCACGGCCCAGCTGCATTGCCAGGCGCCTCCTTCACAAAAACCACTGCCCCACTCCAAAGGATCAAAAGGCGTCTGAAAGCTTCCATCCTCCCTCCTGCTCTGCATAAATCCGGTTTTCGGGTTATATAGCTTTTTATAGTTTTCCGCTCTTTTCATAAAAAACCGATAATCCTCAGAATATCCCAGCTCCTGTGCAATCCGGGCAATGCAGAAATCACCGTAGCTGTAATCCAGAGTATTGCTTATGCCTTCCTCAAACCGGTCACAGGGCAGGTATCCCAGACGATTATAATAGCTTAACCCTTTTCTTCCATAGAAAGAATCTGCCGATTCCTCCAGAGCATGCTTTCGCAAACCCTCATAGGCCGTTTGTCTATCATACCCCTTAATATCTTTCGCCACAGCATCCGCAAAAACAGCGTCAATCAGGGTTCCCGGCATGGAGCTGCGTTCCCCCGGGGAGACCCACCGGGGCATCCAGCCGCTCTCCTTGTATGCATTGGTCCAGGCCTCTAAAATCTCACCCAGCCTGGAAGGAAATAATATGCTAAACATAGGATATACGGTCCGAAAGGTGTCCCAGAACCCGTTGTCCGCATACATCGGCCCCGATTCTATCTTACCGTTATAGGGGCTGTAATGAATTTTGTTTCCCTTTTCATCAAATTCATACCATACTCTGGGAAAAAGACAGGTTCGGTAAAAACAGGTATAAAAGCTATAGCGCTGCTCCTCCGTGACCTCTTCAATTCGAATTCTTCCCAGTACATCCTCCCAAATCCCGGAGGCTTCCCTTCGTACCTCCTCAAAGCTTTTATCTCCCAGTTCTGAAGCCAGATTCCTCTGCGCCTGCTCCACACTGATAAAGGAGGTTCCAAGACGTATATTGACCAAACCGGCAATTGGCTTTAAACCGGTATAGCCCCCAATTTTATCGGCGGTTGCAGAATGGCCTTTTATAACCTCCCAATTGCTGTCAAAGATTCCACTTCTTGTCATATCAAAATCACAGTCAAATTGAAGAACAAAGTACATGGCAAAATTCTCAGGGGTTCCTCCGCAATTCGCCCTGGTATAGCCGGTAATCCGCCTCTTATTTTCCTCAATATTAATATTTGCTTCTCCCGGAAAAGTCGATAAAAGCAATCTTGGCTCCTCCCCTCCTCCATACCTAATTCGCAGGAAAGAGCTTCTGGCGGCCGGGGTCAGCTCAAGTGTGGTCTGATATCTTAACAGTTCTATTTTGAAGTAGTCCGGGTGCAGGCTCATCTTATGCTTTACAAAGGAGGAGGCCCGGTCAGCAGGGGATAGACACAGTTTCCCGGTTTGAGGCATAAGCACCAGGTGTCCATAATCACCAATCCAGGGGCTGGGCTGATGGGTAAGGCGAAGCCCCTGAAAATGATGATGGGAGGGATGATAAAACCACCGTTCTCCCTCCTCATTGGTCTGCGGACTATAGGAGCTCATACCAAAGGGCAGGGTTATAAGCGGCAGTGTGTTTCCGTTGGAAAATTGATAGGAGGAATCGGTTCCCTGCAGCGGATTCACATATTGCAGTAAGTTCATTGTAAGCTCCCTTTCTGTTATAGTTGTTCGTCAGTACCTAATATTCACTTAGACCCCATCCGATAAATTTATCGTTCTGAGAATCAAACAGTTCTTTACCGCTAATCATAGGGTACTCCTTTAAAAGCTCCAATACGGGCTCTCTATAGGAGTCCGGCTGGGGTATCCCTTCCGAACCGATCCTGATCCAGTTCTCTGTCCCCTCCAAGGAATACATAAATTCATAGAGATACCATCCTGGCTCATAATCCTTATCAAACTCAAGATAGCTGTGAAAATAGGATATCCGTCCTTCCAAATGCTTCGTCTTCTCCTCAAAAGTTCCGCAAAACAACTCTCTGCCGGAATCCATTTTTACCGCCCGCTGTTCCTTGCACCATATTTCCTCATCAATTCTATGGAGGAGTAAGCGGTATTTCATTCCAGCCTCACCAACGATATTAATTGCTGCCCGGTCTCCCACTGCCGCCTTCTTGGGTCCTTCAAAAAACACCGGCTGATGCTCCGGATAAAATTTTTCACTCTTTAACCATTCCTCCGGCTTATCACTTGCCCTTCTGTAATGAGAGACACCCTTGGGGTGAATTTCACGTCCCCGGAGCATATCGGTTAAAATCTGTCCGGCATGAACCTCCAGGTCCTCCACATTGTTATGGCCAAAGCGATAGCCCAGCTGAAACTCCACTTCAATGCCTTGAGCCAAAAGCCGGTCCGCCAGATCGATGACGTTATCCTTCGTATTCATAACATCATGGGTTCCGGCATAAAAAAACACTCTGGTTCCCTGCTCTTTCATTGCCAGTATGGAAGGCCTTGGTAACAGGCTGAACACATCCCTTGCTATGTTTTTATCCAAAGTTCCCGTTAAGCTATGAAGCAGCAGCTGTTCGCCGGACAGGTGATATACCGGGTCCCTCCATTCCTTCCTCCAGGAATATTTATAGCCGGTATCATCACTCATGATATTGTAAATCATAGGCGAGGTTGGATTTGCTACATCATAGTCACTGCAGCTTAATCTTACAATGGGATTGGAACATATGACATATTTCACTTTATAATTATTATGATAGGGGTTTCCTGCCGCAACCAAAGCGGTAATTCCGCCTCTGGAGCCTCCCACTGCCACGATAGCCTCTTTGTCGGCTCCAAATTCAGTTCCTGCTATCTCAAAAAGCTCCGAGAGATTATGGTAGGCAGACAGCTGTAAAGTGCGGGCTCCGGCAGAACCTCCTCCATTCCATAAGATACCTAAGGGTGCGGCTCCGGTTTCCTTCAGGGTATCAGCAATCCGCTTCATATATGAAATACTGCTGAACAAATAGAAGTTATCGTTGCTGTCATAAAAGCCGGTGAACAAAACAGGGTAGGGCTTCGCTGCAGTATCACTCCAATAGGGCGGCAGCAAAAAGGTGGCAAGGCTTGGGTGCTCCTCTTCGTATGCCACAATATAATTATTTACAACCTGAAACAGGGGTAGCTTCGTATAACGCTGCTGTTTGGGATAATTCTGAAACAGAACGGGATAGCCGGTCTCCTTAAGAGCCTGGTCCGAAATCCATATTGCCAGTCTATCGGTAACCCGCTTGAGGCTGAAATTCTCGCCCAGGTACTCCTCAAAGGAGGGTACTCTGCAATAGCCCTCCCCCTTTCCGGAGGATACTAAATTATACTGATCCGTAAGATACGCGTAGGGACTCCCGGGATCAAGATCAAAGATAGGTGTTTCGCTAATGATCTCCCCCTTTTCCAGATTGATATCAAGTAATCCGGGAGCATCACTTCCTCCCAGAGAAAAACCTCCAAGCCCCTGATTCAGGCTCTTATCCCAATGGGTAACAATGGGAAAGTCATTGACCAGAGCCTCTGATACCACAGTATAGCTGCCGGCTTCTGCCTGCTCCAGTATTACCTGTCCTCCAGTTTCATCAACTAAGGTTGGCGTCAGGTATTCTATCCGTTCTTCTTGCTTTCTGGCACAATAGAGCTTAAAATCACCCTTGCCGATGTAACTCAGAAGCTGGGGCGCTACCGAAAAGCTTAGCTTATTCTCAGTACTATCTATTCTATATAACCTGCTTAACGGAACATAGGTATCCGGTACAAATATAAAGCTTTGATTGCTGCTCATAATAACCTCCAACTGCCTGTAACAGGCCTTCTGTTCTTGTCGTACATTTACTCTCAGCCTTTGATTCCACTGACGGTAACACCCTGCATAATCAGCTTCTGAAATATTACAAATATGATAACGGGCGGTATAATGGCAAAGACAACAGCCATCAGCTGTATATCCAGGGACAGATTGGCATTATTCTTTACCGAGTAAATTGCCAGCATGACCGTGTAAGTATCTTTATTGTTCAAGACCAGGTAGGGCAACAGGAAATCACTCCACACATTATTCACTGTAAAAATAACTGCTACTGCTATGATCGGTTTACTTAACGGAAGCATAATTCTGGCGAAAATTCTCATATTGCCGCAGCCATCCAATCTGGCTGCCTCAATCAACGGCATCGGTATTCCGTCAAAGAAGCTCTTAAAGATCAGTACAAAGAAAGCATTGGCGCCGCAGACCAGCCAAAGAGGCCAATAGGTGTTCACCAGGTTGAAGCCGAATAGAGGAAAATGGATGATATTCTTATACAGCGGAACCAGGCTTAAGGTAGACGGCAGCAGCATCGTCCATAGTATAATCGTAAAATACACCTTACTTCCGACGGGTTTCAGCCTGGAGAGTACGAAGCCGGCCAATCCATTTGCAATCACCGTCACCAGCACAGCTCCTCCAACCACCTTTAAGGTATTGACATAAAATTTAAGATAATCCAGCTGCCTCCAGACCCTGACCATCTTATTAAAATCAAAGCGTTCAGGCAACAGGGTAATGGGTATCTGATATAATTCCTTTGTGCTTTTCATGCTGGATACAAAGATCCAGAGGGGGGGCAGCAAACAAATCAGGGCAAGGAACATTAAAAATGCAAATATTGTCCAATATAAAATCTTAATTCTTAGCTTTTTCAGGTCCATGAAGTTAATCAGCCCTGAATCCTTATTCACAAATCTCGTCATTTTAATCTCCTCTCCTTATGTACTCTGATCTGTTTTTGCATTATATACCATATATATAACTGTCATTATGGATAGCAGCACAAAGGTAATTCCTCCGATCGCCATGGATTTACCGGCATTAAAATAGCGAAAAGCCTGATAATAACTCTCCAGCATCAAGGTCATGGAAGCATTGTTGGGACCTCCCGAGGTCATAACCAGCGGCTCCTGCATGGTCTGGAAGACACCGATGATCTGCATGATCAGCATCAGCCCCATTACACCGGATACATGGGGCAGGGTGATGTATCTTGCCCGTTTTAATATTCCTGCGCCATCCATGCTGGCAGCTTCATAAAGCTCCTGGTTCACATTCTGCAGACTTGCCATATAGATGAGCATCGTAGCTCCAAACCCTCTCCAGGTCATGGTAATGATGATTAACAAAATAGTCAGGTTAGAGTTTTGCAGCCATTCGGACTTCGCAAGCCCCACAAGGGATAACAGGCTGTTTAAAATTCCCCCATCCCCCGGATTAAACATAAAATACCATAACAGCGCAGCTGCCATCCCCGGGATCATGGTGGGAAAATAAAAGGAAAATCTGAAAAAAGATTTCAGATGAATCATTTCATTCACTAATACCGCAATTAACAGCGGTATCAGATACCCTATAAGAATTGACCAAAAGGTATAGGTAAAGGTATTAAAAAATGCACTTTTGAATTCGGAATTAGTGATAACCGCAATATAATTGTCAAAGCCAATAAACTTTACTGCCTCGTAGCCCTTGGTTTTATAAAAGGACAGCACCAATCCCGATAATAACGGCTGCCAGCTAAAGATAATAAAGCAAAACAAACTTGGCACCAACAGCAGCCAGGCGGACAGATTTAACTTGAGCTTACCAAGAATTCGCTTTGCCGTCTTGCTTTTGCTGCCATGCTTTTGTGCTGCCATTCTGTCGGAAGTCTTCAAGCAGGTCATCTCCTTTCTGATAGAAACCCATATAGATAATTGCAAAACCTTTTTTACTGTTCATTGTTGCATAAGACCCTGTAACCCTTTAATATTTATCGAAAAAAAAGGTTAAAAATTGAGGGTTTGGGTGCTGCCAGCCTTTTGCTGAGCAGCCGCCCATCCCTCCCTGTCATTCCATTTTCCGAAAGTGAGAACAAGATTACTGTTCTGACTTATTCCTTGATTAATTGGTCTCCGAATTCGCTACATCCAGATAATCCTTCTGGAAGTTCTCAACAGCCTGATTCAGCAATGCCTGGGGATCGGCATCCTTGTTCGTCAACACCTCTTGAATGACTCCGTCCAGTACGGAGTAAAGCTCCTGAGCATTTACCGGCGGTTCGGAACGAAGTCCTTCGGATACATTATCACAGTAATTATTCCACAAATTCATATCAACATTTTTATGGGTTTCAATAATTTCTGCCAGGGTATCCACATAGGACGGGTCGGACCATACTTCGATTCCCACCGGACCAACGGGTAAACCGGTATTGGCATAATCGTTGTATTTATTGCTTAAAGCGGTTCTGGAAGCCTCTGTAATCTCCGGTGTAAAGCCGGTCACCTCCAGGTACTTTAAGCAGGCATCCACCTGCTCCGGCGTCACGGTAGGGGAGAACATATACACGGAGCCTCCCATCAGGGCTATATTACCGGCATCTCCGGCCGGCACCTGTGACATGGCGAGATTGTCCTTATCATAGTCGGTAGCACTTAACAGATAGGATACCCAGCCATAGAGTCCGAAGGAGGTAGCGGCCTGATCCGTACCAAAGGTGCTTAACAAGCCTGTAACATCCGAGATCAGCTCATCCTGCAGGCAGTCATATTTCCAACGAAGATCCTTCACATACTGCAGCGCAGCAACCGCTTCCGGACCGTTAAAGGTAGCCTTCCATTTTCCGTCAACCTTTTCTTCGAATTCTGCACCGAAGGACCAGGCGATGTTCATAAAGGTCCATCCGCCCTGATTAGAGTCCGTCAGCATGTAAAAGCCGGCTTTTCCTGTTCTTTCTTTGATCATTTGACAATCCCTTGCCAACTCCTCATAGGTTTTGGGGAATACGGGTACTCCGTTCTCATCTACCAGACCCGCTTCCTTCCAAAGACTCACATTATACCACAGACCCATGGAGTAAGCCGTTACAGGAATCCCATAAATTCTGTCGCCCGAGGTAACCAGGGACAATAAATCCGGATTAATTGCCGCATCATAACCATTCTGCTTCACCACCTCGGTGATATCCGCCGCATATCCTGCTTCAATAATTTTATTCGTCTCTGTATAATAGGTACTGTACAGGGTGGGAAGCTGACCGCTTGCCGCCAGCGGCAAAAAGGTGTCCACACTATATACATATTCGCTGGTTTCTATGGTGATATAAGGATATTTCTCTTTCATCGCGGCGATATACCCCTGATGTGTTTCATAATCACTGCTTTCAGGAGTCGGCCAGCTGCCGATTGTAATGGTGACCGGAGTATTCTCAGCTGCCTGATTCTCCTCCACCTGCTTCTCCTCCGGAGCTTTTGTTATGTTATTATCCTTATCGGTTTGCTCTCCCTTTGGTTTACCACATGCAATCAGAGTCAGGATTGAGATAAGTACACATAGCGCTAACAGTAATAATTTCTTCATTTTTTTCATTTCCTCTGCCTTCCTTTCAAACTCTTTATTACGGATCCGCAGTAATTATTGTAACCTCTAATCCATAACCGTTACAACCGTACTATCCTATGAAAGGGTATACAAAGCTGTCATATTCGTGTATGCTACGGGCCCTCCTTGATACACAGGCGCACCTGCACCCTTGTGCCCCGGCCTGGCTCACTGGTAATTTCAATACCGTATCCGGGACCGTATTCCAGCTTTAGTCTCTCGTCCACATTCAGCAAGCCATAGCCGCCTCCCCCAATCTCATTTTTTACCTTGCGCAAATCTGTTTGCTTCACATCAAAGCCCACTCCGTCGTCAATGACCTCAAGTAATATATCATCACCCGTCCTGCTTGCATTAATCCAGATGTGTCCCTCTCCCCTTTTCTCATAAATACCATGGCGTATGGCATTCTCAACCAAAGGCTGCAGAATCAGCTTGACCATTTTTATAGTTTTTATCTCCTCCGGTATCTGATACACCACCTCAAACTTACCATGGTTTAACATTTTCTGAATCGTAACAAAGCACTGTACCAGCTGTATTTCCTCATCAATGGTGATATAGTTTTCCCCTTTATGCAGGCTTAGACGGAAGAACTTTGCCAGCTGCATAACCAGCATTTCTATGTCATCCTGCTTTTTTATCTTCGCTATCCAGCCGATGGTATCCAGGGTGTTGTACAGAAAATGAGGATTGATCTGAGCCTGAAGGGCAAGAAACTCCAATTCCCTTTGTTTTTCCTTTTCTTCATTATTCTTATGAATCAGATCATTAATTCTGATTACCATATCGTGAAAGCTCATTTCCAGCTCATAGATCTCATCTCTTGGATGTGCGGACAATAAAGCCTCCATGGTACTGTTACCAAAGCGGTTTACCTTTTCCTTTAACCCATGGAGAGAGCGGGCCAATCTCTTTGATATAAATACTGCAATAAATACAGCCATAACCAGCATTCCTATTTCAATGATGAGAATAATTTTATTTATCTGGGTTATTACAGCAAAAAGCTTATGATAGGGAAGCACACTGACAATTGTCCAATCAAATCCGATTTTCCCCATGCGTTCACTCATGCTATGCTCTGCAATTACAGACATTTCACCGTCTACTTCGGCATTGATGACCATACCGCTCTTGATACCTTCATAAATCCCGGCATTTTTGATCGGTATTCCGGTCTCTTCCTTCCGGAGGTGCGAGATAACCTGTTTTCCTCCCGCCAAAACAAAGGAGTAACCCTTTTCCGACATGACCTCCTGATAAACCTGAAATAAAGCATCTTCTCTGATATATATGACCAGATAGCCCATATCCTGCCCGGTATAAAAGTTATTCAGCCTCAGTCCATATAGAATATAAACAGAGCCATCCGCTCCCCTGACTATGGTATCACACAGGGGATACTGCTCCGCTTTCAGGCTGTTTAAGTATGCTTCGTCGGGTGGAAGCAAGGATTCTCTGCCGCTCTGCAGCTCATACATGACCCCTTTTCTGTCAATGATATAAATGTCACCAATACAGGTTCGGTCGGATTTGGATAGCATGGATTCCAATTCCTCCTGTATCCTCACCAGCTTCTCATTATAACTCAGCTCCTCATTGTCTATCGTATTATAAATCTCTCCGTTGGTTTTAATCCTAACGGTAGAGATGATCATTTCATCAATTACCGCTTCTATTCCAGTGACAATTTGTATTTGAGCAGTTTTAACAAAATCGTAGACGTAGGAATCGGTAAGCTTTCTGGTAACGTAATCAGACAGGAAGATAATAATCAGGGAAAAGACCACAAGTATCAAAATAAGAAAACCTGCAATCCGGTGAAAGATCTTAAACCTGCGCAGAAAAATTTCCATAACCCGTTTAATTTTTTTCATGATTTAATATAATCCTCACATAATCACTGGGATTCACTCCCGTCATTTTTTTAAATACCTTGGTAAAATACTTTACATCATTGTAACCTACACTTTTTGATATCTCGTAAATTTTTTTATCCGGGTCCTTTAACAGCTCCTTCGCCGCATCAATTCTGCAATCCGTCAGGCAATCGTTGAAGGTTTTACCCAATTCGTTCTTCATCATATGCATTAAATAGGAGGGGCTGATATATAATTTCCTGGAGGCTGATTCCACGGTAATGTCCTTATAGTAATTGTTTTTAATATATTTGATGACTTCTTTTATCTCCTGCCGGTATTCCTTCCCCTCAACATCTCCCTGATAGGACACACTGCTGCTGCCGGGAAGGAATTTATAGCCCGCCGCATTTACCGCATCCTCATAAGCTCCATGAATTTGTTCAATCTCCGCGCAAAGAGTACTGATCCCAATTGAGAAGGTGAGAGAATACTTCTTTTGAACCTCTCCGGTAAATCTGTGGCAGCACTCCTCCACCTCCCGAATCATGTCCAAACCTGTGTCGGAGGGGTGCAGCACGATGCACAATTCTTCCTCCTGTATTTCAATCATAAGACCCATGAATTTCGAGCTTAACAGCAAATATTTAGAGACACACTCATCAATCCAGGCTTTCATACCGGCAAGCTCATTTTCATCAAGCTGCTGACGGTAAATCTCAAAATCATCATATTTAATATAAACGACAAGATTATTCTTTACTTCCATCGGAATACCAAGAAACTGTATACGCTCTGCAATTTCCTGTGAAGCAGTTATCTTTCCTGCCAGCAGATCTTTGAGAAATTGATTTGTTATAGAAGAAAGCTCTCCTTTTAGTTTTTCATAATAATTTTTCGTGCTCTTTTGTATCTTCATTGTTTCCACCACCTTAGCAACGGTTTCCACCAGCTGCTGTTTGTCTATGGGTTTTAAGAGATACGCCAATGCTCCATGGTTGATAGCAACCTGGGCATATTCAAAATCATTAAAACCGCTGAGAACGATCACCGCGCTCTTCAGCTTATATTCCTTAAGCTTCCCCATTAATTCCAGGCCATTAAGTATGGGCATTCGTATGTCCATTAATATAATATCCGGTTCCAATTCCAGAGCTAATTTAAGACCGTCTTCACCATTACCTGCATCACCGACCAATTCCACTCCTATTTCATTCCAGTCTGTAAGCTCCTTTATGCCAAGTCTAAGGTAATATTCGTCATCCACAACAATCATAGTAATCATAAAATCCCCCACAACTTCTTATATTTGTGTTCTTTCCGTATTGTTTTCACAATGATAGAGCTTATATAATTATATCCATAACATATCTCCGGCTGGCCCAATGTCAATAAGTTAAAACATTGCAGGCCAGACTGGGATACTCCTTTTGGCAGCCTTTCACTTTCAGAACTCTTTCGCTCTTACACCTTAACTATGACAAGATAATGTTATCATAGGGACGGTCAAATTAATAGGCTACGATTCTGCATTAGGGGTACTATTCTGCTTTTCCTATGACAAAACTGCTGACTTTCTATGCGGAACTTAAATCCGCATATGAGGCTTGCCATTTGCCACGGTATCTTTTATACTTTAACTAACAGGAACCGGATGATTCATGACTCCTGTTTGCAACAGGTATAACGGAGGAGCATCTATGTTTCGATCTCTTGAGAAGAAGATAAAAAGTATACTTTTGCTATTTATAGCATCGTTTCTAATCATTTCATTTATCGTTATCTATTTTATTATTAAAAATAATATATTTCAAAATATCATTGATTTTTCACTTCAGAACATATCCCAGCGGGACCAGAATGTAGAACTTTATATGAATTATATGGAAGAGACCACAAGCCTCGTGGTTATGAATCGTCAGCTGCTTCATGAACTCAGCACCGATGCCAGGAGCACTGTAATCGAATCCAAGCTGGACTTTTGGAAAACGACCAGCCTTGATATTCTGGGTATCACCATTTACGACAATTACGGAAGAATTTATACCACCGGCAATGAGGAGTCTCCCGCTTCCATTGATACAGTCTATGCTTTGGCAGGGATTGAGCAGGATGCTTCTTCCTCCTTCTGGATTTACCGGAAATCCCAGGTCAATAAATTAAGCACCGTCCCTGAACTCACGAAATACGGTGTGTTTTCTTATGTCTCTAAAATACTGGATGATGACGGTATTTTTCTGGGCTATATTCTTGTGGATACGAAATTACAAACCATCTTTAATTATTATGTAGCCGATGCCGGGGTGCTGTTTCGTAATACGGACACCTACCTCCTTACTCAGGATAACGCGGTAATTGCCGCACCGTATAACAGCCAGGATTATGAGCTAAGCCCGGAACATATGGAAAAGCTGTATACCGGCGACACTTATCTTCTGGTGGATAATAAGGAAAGAATCCTCACAATCAGTCATCTTAAGGATTCCGGTGATTCCATCCTTGTAAGCACTCCAACTAGTTTCAAAAGCCAGCTGGTTTTATTAAATGCATCTTTTATTGGAATAGCCACCCTGTTAATTATAATTGCTTTTCTTGGTGTTAACTTAATCTCTGACAGCATCATTACCCCGCTTACCATTCTTCATAATAAGATGAATCAGGAGCATACCGGATTATCTTAAACTTTTATATCATCCATATTTTAAGCCAAATCTGCCGATAATATTGGTCAAGAATTTCACTCATCATTTTTGAGCCCAAAAAAGCACTCTACCATTTTCTATATGATAGAGTGCTCTATAAACGAATTCCAAGGTCATAAACTTAAAGCTCTAACACGGGAAGCATACGGCCGGATTATTATATATAAATCTCTGCAATTGACTTAAAATCCAGCGTTCTAAAGCATTCCCTTATAAGTCGTAAGGAGTTACCTGGTATACATAATAATTCAACCAGTTGGTATACATCGCGTTAGCATGTGCCCTCCAGACAAGATTCGGTCTGATTTCAGGGCGATCCTGGGGGTAATAGTTCTTAGGCAGCTCAATCTCCAGCCCCTTTGCCACATCCCTCTTATATTCTCTGTCAAGGGAAACCCGGTCGTACTCAGGATGTCCCATAACAAAAATCTGCTTTCCGTCCCCGGCCATTACAATAAATACTCCGGCTTCCTCAGATTCTGCAAGGATCGTAAGTTCCTCCCTCTTCACGATATCCTCTCTTGCCACAGTGGTATGTCTGGAATGGGGCGCATAGAAAATATCATCAAACCCCCGGACAAACGGCACTTTTCTCTCCAGCACCCTATGCTCAAATATACCAAACATCTTTTTATCCAAGGCTGTTTTCTTTACTCCGTAATGATAATACAAACCCGCCTGGGCTCCCCAGCAGATATGCAATGTTGATGTGACATTGGTAATCGACCATTCCATAATCCGAACCAGCTCTTCCCAATAGGTCACCTCTTCAAACTCCATCTGCTCCACCGGAGCACCCGTAATAATCAAACCGTCAAACTTGCGGTCTTTTATGTCCTCGAAGGTTAAATAAAACTGATCCAAATGGCTGGTGGGGGTATGGGACCCCACATAAGTTCCTGTGGTCAGGAAGGTAACATCTACCTGAATCGGCGTATTGGACAAACTTCTGAGCAGTTGAACTTCCGTGTCCTCCTTGACCGGCATCAGATTCAGAATAGCAATCCGCAGAGGACGGATATCCTGATGCATTGCGCGGGTTTCATCCATGGTAAATATATTCTCATCCTCAAGAATTTTCTTTGCCGGTAAATCACTTTGTACTTTTATAGGCATAATTCATCCCCGTTTCCGTATAATTTTATCATACTAATAAAGGTTATGCTTAAAGCGGCAATACGCCGCTTTACACATTCTGAGCTTACCTGTAAACTTTGAAAACAATCATAGCACGGATTTTCAGATAAATCAATAAACATACATTATTTTAACATTTCAAGGACCTCGGCTTCAGACAGCACATTGATTCCCAGCTCCTGAGCCTTGGTCAGCTTGCTTCCTGCATTTTCACCTGCAATCAGATAGCTGGTTTTCTTTGATACACTTCCGGATACCTTACCGCCGTGCTCCTTCACCAATTCCTCCATCTCAGTCCGTCCCATGGAGGGCAGGGTTCCGGTAATAACAAAGGTCTTGCCTGTGAAGCGCTGATCCCCGCCGGTCTGCTGCACCAGAGAAGTGAAATTCATTCCCGCCTCCTCCAAACGATCCAGAATTCTCCGGTTCTCCTCCTGGGCAAAGAATTCTGCAATGGAACGAGCCGTAATATCACCCACATCATTGACCGCAACGAGTTCTTCGTAAGAAGCGTTCATCAGCTCATGAAGAGAGCGGAAACTCTTCTTAAGCTGGAATCCCGCCTGTCTTCCTATATTTTTAATCCCGAGTCCGGTGATCAGACGATCGATATCATTCTCCTTGCTGTCTTCGATGGCCTTAAGCAGCTTATCCGTATTCTTCTCTTTTCCGATCAGTCCCTTCTCAATCAGCTCGTCGCGATAATTCTTCAGATAATAGATATCTGCGATATCTTTCAGATAGCCCTCCTGAATCAAAGTCTCAATATATGCCTCACCAAAGCCCTTGATATCCATGGCATTGCGGCTAACAAAGTTGATGATATGCTGGCTGAGCTGTGCGGGACAATTGATATTGGTGCATTTGGTATCAGCCGTATTGGGATCCCGAACCGCGGGCGCCCCACAGCTGGGACAGGCAGAGGGAAGACGGAAAGGTTCGGTGCCTTCCGGTCGCTTTTCTTTATTTACAGACAGAACCTCCGGTATGATCTCTCCCGCCTTCCTTACCAGAATCGTATCACCAATTCTCACATCCAGCTCATCGATGCGATCCTGGTTATGGAGCGTCGCTCGCTCTACATTGGTTCCGCAGAGGCGAACCGGTTCAAAGATAGCGGTGGGAGTAATTCTGCCGGTACGTCCGACACTAAGCCGTATTTCCTTTACAATACTTTCTTTTTCCTCCGGTGGGTATTTATATGCGATGGCCCAGCGTGGAACCTTGGAGGTTGCTCCAAAGTACTCTCTCACCTCCAGACTGTCCACCTTAACCACTGCTCCGTCAATATCATAGGCCAGGTTACCGCGGGATTCGCCAATCTCCTGGATTGCTTCCCATACCTCATCGGCCGTCCTGCAGAGCCGGTATCCTTCGACCACCTTAATTCCCTGTTCTTTCAGCCATTCCAGGCTTTCCGAATGAGTCTTGAATTCTATTCCTCTGGCCTCCTGAACATTGAATACAAAAAGGGACAGCTTTCGCTCCCTTACAACCTCCGGATCCAACTGGCGCAGAGTCCCGGCGGAGCAATTGCGGGGATTGGCAAATATCTTCTTGCCGGCCGCCTCCAGCCGTTCATTGACCTCTTCAAAATCTGCCAGCCTCATATGGACTTCCCCACGGACCTCGATATAGGGCACCGGTTCCTTCAAGCGGCCAACCACATCCCGGATCATTTTTACGTTTTCCGTCACGTCTTCTCCCTGATTGATTCCGTCGCCGCGGGTCACTCCCATGGTCAAACGTCCTTCGGTATACCGAAGAGCCACGGACAGTCCGTCAATTTTCTTCTCTACCACAAAGACGGTATCGCTGCGCTCCTTCTGTATCTTCTCAACAAAGCTATAGACCTCCTCCTTCTGGAACACATCCTGAAGGCTCAGCATAGGGACATTGTGCTTCACAAGGATGCCAGCCTCCCTTTTTGCAACCCCGCCAATCTTTTGGGTCGGTGAATCCGCAGTTGCATACTCCGGGTGCTCCTGCTCCAGACTCCGCAGTCTCAAGGACAGCTGATCATACTCATAATCGGAGATCTCCGGATCATCCTGATTATAGTAGCGGTCATTATGATACTTTATCTGCTCTCTTAAGTCCTCTATTTCTTTCTTAATATCCATATCCGCTTTACTCTCCTTACTTCAATCTCAATCCCTCGAAAGGTCCGTTTTAACTCCGAAGCAAACGGTTCAGCCCTTCAATCTCCTTCTCGGTTACGTTGCGGTAATCTCCCTCTTTCAGCCTTCCCAGTAAAATGTTCATAATCCGGATCCGTTTCAGATGAACCACCCGGTATCCCAGATGTTCGCACATTCGGCGGATCTGTCGATTTAGTCCCTGCGTCAGAATAATGCTGAAGGTATACTTATCAATCTGCTCCAGTTTGCAGGGCTTGGTCACCCTGTCCAAAATCGGCACTCCCGATGACATTTTCTTGATAAATTCCGCGGTAATCTCCTTATTGACGGTTACAATATATTCCTTCTCATGGTTATTCTCAGCCCGCAGGATTTTATTGACGATATTGCCGTCATTGGTCAGCAGGATCAACCCCTCGGAATCCTTATCCAGCCTTCCGATAGGATAGATTCTCATATTATAACTGATATAGTCAATAATATTGTCCGGTTCGTTACGGTCGGTAGTACATACGATACCCACCGGCTTGTGAAAAGCAATCAGCACAAGCTTTTCTTCCTGTTTCACCGGCTTTCCGCAGAAGGTAACCACATTGTCCTTTGTCACCTTGGAGCCCATCTGCGCCGTGACACCGTCAATTTTCACCTTACCTTCTTCAATATAGCGGTCTGCTTCCCTTCTGGAGCAAACCCCTGCTTCGCTGAGAAATTTATTTATTCTGATCTCTTCCTTTTCACTCTCCTGAGAGGTCAGCCGTTTTGTTCTTTTCGCCATATCCCATCCTTACCTTTCTTCTGACTGCCTGGTCTCCTGCTTCAGCGGGTATACCGCCCCAAAAAAGCCCTTTTCGCTGAACCTGCAAGACCTTCGGATGCACCTGTAATCAGGCCGCATTAATAATTAATTATACTTGATTTGGTAACATTCGTCCATCAGTTTTTCTGGTATTCCTGACCTATTCACAACCTATGGATGATCTTTGATAAGCTATTCCAATAAGAAAATAAAGTGCCCGATTGTGGACTCTTGCGCTGCCGCACAGTTGTCTTTAGGCAGCATCTCTTTTCCTATATGATAAGAAGAGAGAAAGGATGAGGGTTCCTCTCCCGGCCCGACAAACGCGGGCCGGGAGAAAATCCATCATCCTTCTCCGTAAAGGCTCTGCAATCCTGCAAATCCAATGCTGCTTAAAGATAGTTTTTCATTACCTCAATGTTGCTTTCCTCTTTTTTCACAAATTCTTCCGCTATTTTAGTACAGGCACCGTCCGCATTTTTGCTGGCATGAAGCAACCGGGTCATCTTGGTTACTCCCATGGTGCTTCCCTGAATTACCATCTGTGCGATATGGCTGTCGGAGGAACCAATCAGCGTATTCATCTTTACATTCCCCTTCATAACCGCCTTGTTATATCGTGAGACATCCTTCGCCTTCGCGCCGCTCATACGCAGCTGACGTTTCGTTTTATATGCAATCTCATGATAATCTCTTAATTGTCGGTGCAAATCATTGCTAAGCTGCTGGTCCTTCACCTTATCCAGCACAGCCTCAAGGGCCGTGATGCCAATTGAGGCATTTTGATAGGTCTTTTCCAATAAATCCAAATCTACATTTCCAATCATAAAAAACACTCCTTATACTATAACGGGATGATCAGCTGTAAATGAATCCATGCCAAAACGTAACGGCACAGTTCCTGCTTCCCTTAGTATAAGGAGTTGTATTATGGTTTATTCAGCGGAATCTCCTTCTTTGCTCTTGCTATCATTGTTTGTCATAGCATCAATGCTCTTCCAGAAATTCTTTAAATCTTCATCCTTCTCGATTGCCTTCTTGCTCTTCTCTTCCGTCATCTCCACAAGGGCAATCACATCTTCATCATTCTTTCTTTCGTCGTAATATGCCTTTGTCTCAGAATCCATATCTCCTGAGAAGATTTTAAGCTTTCCGTCTTCACCGGTTACTACATAAAACTTGGCAAGTCCCGGAGCCGGTGTGTTAATGCTGGTGAACTTAATCTCATGGTACACATAAACAATATAGGTTCCCTCGGCTATACCTTTCTTCGTATAGGTCTGAATATTGCGGTAATCCTCAATATATTCGGTTTTCGTCTGCAGCTGTTCCTCGGAACCTGCTTTTTCCGGATTGCTCAGGATATTCTTTAAGGTGCTGATATCACAATTGCCCTTTGCCAAATAATAATCGTGAAAAAGTGTATCAATCTCCGGATAGGTTCCTTCCTTTTCAATCGGATAAATCGGAATTGGGGTGGGAGTCGGGGCAACCGTAGGTGTCGGCGCTACAGTAGGGTCGGCGGAATCGTCAAGCGCTGCATCTGCCGCCATCAAAGCCTGGGCATTCTCGTTGGAAACCGCATCACCCTCGCTCTTCTCGGGAAGTACTTCCGCACTGAGTGCTGTTTTCGCTGTCCTTTCCTCTGCCCTTGGCCGGTCCTGGCTGACAGATAATGTAAGAATTCCAATACCCATGGTACTCATCGTCGTTAGTAATATAATCTTTTTATATTTAAGCTTCATTATAATCTCCTTAAGATTGCTTCGCTATGTAACTTTTCCATTTTGATAATACTGTACCTATTTTACCAAAAAGAAAATAAAAAATCAACCTAAATATTTCATTTTTTTGTAATATAATTTAATACTTTTGTAATATTTATACCGAAACCTCCCTTCTTTTTAATGCGAATATAATTTTACAAAAGATTGTTAACAATATATAATTAAAACATATCTCAATAATAATGTCAAAGTTATATCCTGTCAAATAAGGTCGGAACCCTTACACTTCAGTAATATCAAGGGTTTTCCCGTCAATCGGTCAAGAAAGAAGGGTGTATTGCATGAATCATTTATTAAATCAGCAGCTAAAACAAATTGAACTACAGGAGAAGAAAATATTAAGCCAGCCAAGACATTCTCTAATGGAGTCAACCTTCACACCAATGATGAACAAAATCCAGGATATTATTCCGGAGAAATTAAAAAGCACCTTGGACACTGCTTTCTATAAAGGCTTTCAAATCGTCTTCGAAAAGGGAAGTTCCTATATTGAAAAAACTTATCAAAAGGATAAAATCCAGCTGGAATACGATATTAACGATTATGCCCTTAACAAACGGATAAACAAAAAGCACATTAAAAGGCTGGACCGATACTCAAAGCAATCTAAGCTGCTCAATTCCTCCGTCTCCGTATTGGAGGGCAGCATCCTTGGAGTCCTGGGCATCGGCCTGCCCGATATTCCCCTGTTCCTTGCCGTTTTGGTGAGAACCCTGTATGAGATTTCTCTCAGCTACGGCTGCTCCTACGATTCCCTTCAGGAACGGGCCTATATCCTTCTTCTGATCAGCGGTGCCCTCACTAAGGATGAGGAGCAGCGCGAATACAATCACTCCCTCGATCTGCTGGGAAAACAGCTTGACAGCAGCATCGAATCCGGAATTGATTTGGATATCCAGATTAAAAAAACCTCCGCTCATCTGTCCGAGGCCCTCCTGACCGCAAAATTTATTCAGGGTATTCCGGTTGTGGGAGTCATCGGTGGTGCAGTAAATTACAGCATAATCAGCCGGGTTGCCAAATATGCCAGATTAAAATACAAGAAACGGTATCTTCTTAAGAAAATCTCGGAATAGAAATATAGCAACAGTTCAGCCTGGTTCGGCCTTCGGGAGACAAACCAGGCCGAACTGTAATACAAATCTGTTGCAATTCTAAGAAAAATATAAATCTTACTTTACTTTGCTTTTTAGATAGTATATAATAACATAGTCCGAGTCAGCCGAAGAACATTTTTGGCTGCCTACGCACCTGTAGCTCAGTGGATAGAGCGTTCGCCTCCGGAGCGAAAGGCCGCTGGTTCGAATCCAGTCAGGTGCATTTTTTATACCCAATTTTCTGATATCCTTCCCTATTTCTACACTGAAGCAGTTTGAAGGAAACCCGACAAGCCTGGTTTCATATATTTGTAAGAGGTGAAGTATATGGATTCATGTGAACTGGTTACCTTTATTACCGCGGTTTCCTGCGGTATTGCTAAATGTTATCCCAAAGAAGAGCTTCCTCTGCTTGTTGCAACCTTTTCCCAGCTGGCCGCAACTCTGGCAACCATAATCGAGCAGGAGGATAGATCGGCTTCCCTGACCGTTCCCGTCGAAGTACCTGTGATCAGTGAAATTAATTGAATTCAATTAGAATCAAAAACCGGGCAGAAGAACATTCTGCCCGGCTTCTTTTTATATTTTATAGCTGCTTAAATCTTCCTGGAAATTCTTGATCATCTGATCAAATACCGCAATCTGGGTCGTCAGTTCGTTGATCTGATCCATATAAATCGCAACGTTCGAGCTGGCTTCTTCCGTAGCTGCGGAATTCTCCTCCGCAATGGCCGCCAGGCTGTGCATATTATCAAACAGGGATGCGATATTATCCGTCTCCACCTTCAACTCCTGGGAAGTCTGAATCATCAGATCAGACACTGTCTTCAGGTTGGAATTGGCTGCGCTGGAGGTCTTCACTGCCTCACTCAGCTTATTGCTCTCCGTCTCCAGTATCTTGTACTGAACATCGATATCTCCTACTACTCCGCCGATGCTTTCCACAAATTCCGTAAGACTTTGATTGATTTGATTTACAGCCTTATTGGTCTCAGCCGAAAGACTTCTGACTTCTTCCGCTACAACAGCAAATCCCTTTCCTGCCTCACCGGCACGGGCTGCCTCAATGGAGGCATTCAAGGCCAGAAGATTGGTCTGCTTCGCAATCGAGGACACGATGGACACAATCTGCATCATACCCTCCGCATTCTTACGCAGTTCATCGCTGTTGGCACGGATGGTATTAAATTTATCAAGCACCGTATGTATCTCCAGTGTTGTATTATCCACTTTGCTAAAGCTGTTCTCCAGCTCCTCCATCGCCGTTTCAATCTTCACCTCATTATCCTGACTCTCGGAGGAGATTCTGGTCACATTACGGATACTGTCATTTAAAATCCCTACGGAACGCTCCGTATCCTCTGCCTGGGTGGTTGCAGCTATCGCTACTTCATCCAGTACCGCAGTAATGTCATTCGAAGTTGCCTGCATCGTTTGGGCAATCTCCGTTACAGAATGGTTAAAGGTATACATCTCATCCACGATTCCATTGAAGTTGATGAAATCTTTCTGAACCCGCTTCTTGATCTCATTGATTTGGGCCATCATGGTCTCATATTCATCATTTGTTCTGATGGTCAGATATTCTACAAAATCACAATTAGCCAGCTTATCTATCTCTTTCCTCATCAGCTTCTGAGGGCTGTTGAATACGAGAGAGGTCAGATAGGATACCACAAATGCAGATAATCCCATGGGGAGTGCCAGCAGCTTATTCGGTATCAGTAGGAAGGAGGCCAGCAATAAAAACAAGGTGTTCACAATTGCCGTCTTCAGCGCTACACTTTTAATAAAACCAAAAGAGAAAAACTGGCTAATCCTGTATCTCTTCGTATACTGAATTTCTTTCTCAAAGGTCAGCTTAAGCTGTACCTCACCTTCTTTCTGCTCCAGCATCTCAACATCTATTTTTTCATTAAAATAATGGGCTACCCCATTGATCAGTCCGAACAGGTAATGGTGCATCCCTCGCTTGGAACGATAAGTGAAAAGTATCTCATGGGAGGATAATGGTGTAACGTCTAAAATGGGAGGAACTGCTCCCTTAAACCGCTTCATAACTATAACATGTACATCGTTCATGGACTTCAGAAATTGATATGCCGATTCATTGCGGAAAAATCCGGGATAGTTCTGACTGAAGGTGTTAATATTCTGCTCTCCCATGATACGCCATATTTCCTGATGGTCCTTTCCTACGTATTCGCCAATCTGGTCCACTATTCCGGTGGCAACTTTGTCGTCAACATCTTCCAGCGGCGAAAATACTACATCGGGCGCAAGATGGTACACCTGCAAGGCTTTGCTTACGACTTCCTTGCCAAATAGCACTTTACATGACTCAACCCAGGTTGAAACTACCGTGCCTTTCATAACCGTTTCCTCCTTAAAGTATGAATTAAAACAGCAAAAAAATAGCTTTGATATTTTAATCAAGATTCTCTTCTAGTTCCATATTATATCAAGGAATGACAATTTTCAAGCTAATTCTAATAACAATTCCTGTTATCTTCTCTATCAGCCTTTTATAACGCCTCTTGAACAAAGAAACGGCAGACCCGCCATAAATTGAATCCTATGACAGGTCTGCCGCTGAGTTAAACAACTATTTATTCTTCTGTTGCATAAAGCTTGGAAAGCTTCACCAAATGCTCATACTTAGCCATCGCATTTTTCTCTGCGTTGGCAAATAAGATTTCTGCTCTCTCGGGATTCTGACGAATTAAGGAGCTGTAACGTACCTCATTCTTGATGAAATCCTGGTAGCTTGCGCTGGGAGCCTTGCAATCCAGAGTGAAAGGATTCTTTCCTTCCTCAGCCAAACGAGGATCGAAGCGGAACATATTCCAGTAACCTGCTGCTACCGCATTCTTCTCTTCTGTCTGAGATACGCCCATGCCGCCCTTGATACCATGGTTGATACAAGGAGCATATGCAATAACGATGGAAGGTCCGTTGTAGCTTTCAGCCTCAATTAATGCCTTGATGGTCTGATTGTAATCAGCACCCATAGCAATCTGAGCCACATATACATAGCCATAGCTCATAGCGATTGCTGCCAGGTCCTTCTTCTTAACTTCCTTACCAGCTGCTGCAAACTGAGCGATCGCACCGGTAGGAGTTGCCTTGGAGGACTGTCCGCCGGTATTGGAGTAAATCTCGGTATCAAATACTAAGATATTAACATCCTGACCGCTGGCAATTACATGGTCCAGACCGCCGAAGCCGATATCATAAGCCCAGCCGTCTCCGCCGAAGATCCACTGAGACTTCTTGGACAGGAACTCCTTATCCTTAAGGATATCCTTGCCTTCTGCACCGTTGCAGGACTCAAGCAAACGAACGAGTGCTCTTGTTGCGCCCGCATTTTCACGGCCGTTCTCATAGGTGGAAACATATCTTTCAGCAGCAGCCTTTACATCCGCATTATCTGATGTTTCAGCCAGTGCTTCAACTTTTTCTTTTAATCTGTTTCTTAATGCCTGCTGCGCAAGAGCCATACCATAACCGTACTCTGCATTATCCTCAAATAAGGAGTTGGCCCATGCAGGACCGCGTCCTTCCTTATTCACTGTATAAGGTGTGGAAGGATAGGAACCGCCCCAGATAGAGGAACAGCCTGTTGCATTGGCAACAAACATTCTGTCACCAAATAACTGGGTAACTAATTTAGCGTAAGGAGTCTCACCGCAGCCTGCACAAGCGCCGGAGAACTCAAGCAGGGGCTGGTTGAACTGGCTTCCCTTAACGGTAAGATCCTTGAATTTCTCGGAAACCTCGGGTCTAACCTCCAAAGTGATGCCGTAATCGAATACTTTCTGCTCTTCTAACTGAGTTTCCAGAGGCTTCATAACAAGAGCCTTGGCACCCTTCTTACCAGGACATACATTGGCACAGGAACCGCAACCCATACAGTCAAGAGCGGATACTGTCATAGCAAATTCAAAGCCGGGAAGGCCTGTCATCGGTACCTTCTTCATTCCTTCCGGAGCGTTGGCAGAATCTTCTTCATTCATGGCAACCGGACGTATTACAGCGTGAGGACATACATAGGAACAGAAATTACACTGGATACAGTTCTCAGGATTCCATTCCGGAACGTCCACAGCAATACCGCGCTTCTCAAATGCGGAAGAGCCTTGAGGCAGGGTACCGTCTGCAAAATTAGCAAATGCGGATACGGGAAGCTCATTGCCCTGCTGAGCATTTACTGGTGTTAATATACCATTAACAAAGTCAACTACTTCTTTTCTTCCCTCAGTAACCTTGATGAGAAGCTCCTCATCCTCTGCGTTCTTCCAGCTCTCAGGAACTGTAATCTCCTTCAGACCGGTAAGACCGCGGTCAATAGCGTCATGGTTCATCTTAACAATTGCTTCACCCTTCTTGCCATAGGAAGCAGTTGCCGCATCCTTCATATACTTCACAGCTTCTTCTACCGGAATGATATTAGCAAGCTTAAAGAAGGCTGCCTGGAGAACTGTATTGATACGTCCGCCTAAGCCGATCTCCTTACCGATGCTGATACCGTCAATAATGTAGAACTTAATATTGTGCTCTGCCATGTAGCGCTTAACCTGTCCGGGTAAATGCTTCTCGATCTCTTCCATGTCCCAACCGCAGTTAAGGAGGAACGTACCGCCGTCCTTTAATTCCTGAACCATGTTGTACTTTCTTACATAGGAAGGATTATGGCAGGCTACAAAGTTCGCCTCTGTGATTAAGTAAGTGGACTTAATGGGTTTCTTACCAAATCTCAAGTGGGACATGGTAACACCGCCGGACTTCTTGGAGTCATAATCAAAGTAAGCCTGTGCGTACATGCTGGTATGATCGCCAATGATCTTAATGGAGTTCTTATTGGCACCAACGGTACCATCGGCACCAAGGCCCCAGAACTTGCAGCTGATGGTTCCTTCAGGTGTTGTATTAGGATTCTCGGTAATATCAAGGGATAAATTAGTAACATCATCCTTGATACCGATGGTAAATGTCTTCTTTTCTGTATTCTTATAAACTGCAATAATATGCGCAGGTATGGTATTCTTGGAGCCTAAGCCGTAGCGTCCGTTAAATACCGGGACATTGCCGAACTGGGTATCCTTTAAGGCAGCAACAACATCCAGATATAAAGGCTCGCCCAGTGCACCGGGTTCCTTGGTTCTGTCAAGCACGGTAATCTTCTTCACAGTTGCAGGAATTGCCTCAATTAAGCGCTTCGCGCTGAAAGGACGGTATAAACGAACCTTCACAAGACCTACCTTAGCGCCATTTGCGTTCAGGTAATCGATGGTCTCTTCGATGGTATCATTAACTGATCCCATAGCTACGATAATATGGTCCGCATCTGCTGCACCATAGTAGTTGAACAGCTTGTAATCGGTACCGAGCTTAGCGTTAACCTTATTCATATATTCCTCTACAACGCCGGGAACTGCGTCATAGTATGTATTACATGCTTCTCTGGCCTGGAAGAATACATCAGGATTCTGTGCGGAACCGCGAAGTACCGGATGTTCAGGGCTTAATGCGTTATGACGATATGCATCAATTGCATCCATATCTGCCATTTCCTTTAAATCCTCATAATCCCAAGCTTCAATCTTCTGAATCTCATGAGATGTTCTAAATCCGTCAAAGAAATGCAGGAACGGTACTCTTCCTTTGATCGCTGCTAAATGTGCCACTGCACCCAAGTCCATAACTTCCTGGGGATTGCTGCTTGCCAGCATTGCAAAACCGGTTTGGCGGCATGCATAAATATCAGAATGATCACCGAAGATGGATAATGCATGGCTTGCAACTGCACGGGCAGATACATTGATTACGCCCGGAAGTAACTCACCTGCGATCTTATACATGTTGGGGATCATAAGTAGTAGACCCTGGGATGCCGTAAAAGTTGTAGTAAGTGCGCCAGCTGCTAAAGAGCCATGAACTGTACCGGCTGCTCCAGCCTCAGACTGCATCTCAACTACTCTTACCTCTTGTCCGAAAATATTCTTCCTGCCATCAGCTGACCATTTATCAGTTACTTCGGCCATAACGGAGCTAGGGGTAATCGGATAGATAGCAGCAACATCGGTAAATGCATATGACACATGTGCCGCAGCAGTGTTACCATCCATTGTTTTCATTTTCCTTGCCATTGAAATGTCCTCCTTAAATTTTTAACCTGGTTCCTGTGATAAAGTATCACACGCATAAGCCGAAGCATAGAGACGAATAACCGCAAAAAAAGCAAGATCATCCCGAATGCTTCAGCTTATGCGTGGGGTACTTATACCACGACGGGAACCAAATTGATGAGAATCAATCTATGATTTTATTCGTCAATTCATTATTATAACACATTGTGAAAAATATTGAAACATAAAAATAGATAATCCTATAAATTTCTTATAACTTTTTTTAGTTATTCTGTATGAAATGGTATCTTATCCCGATTTCATGTCATAAACCGCAAGAACCTGTTAAAGCAGAAGCAAACCTTCCGTTCTGGAATAGAAATAGACACGATCCGACAGAACCTCTTCTGCTGCCACCTGAGTCTCATTGATATCACGGACCATAGCGGCATATTCCTGGCTGTCTTTCAGATCGGGAGAAGTGACAAGAATTAATTCATGGATACTGCTGGGAAGAATATAGAAGTCAGAACCGACATAGTCCGAAAAATCCTGCAAAACATTAGGATATAGCAGACAGGAAGCTCCGTTAATACCTTTTCGGTTGGACAGAATATACATCCTGCGTTCCGGAAGCTCCCCCATCTCCTTTGTATTACCGGCTTCTACCTGAAGTTCTTTGGGCTGCTCCTGCGCGCTTTCGGGCACCTCCAAACTCCCTTTCGGCTCGTTTACCGTTTTTTCTTCCTGTTCCTCCAAGCGTATTTCCTCCATCACCTCATCCATACTTCGGATGCAGAAAGGGAATAACCGCTGCGTATTATCAGCCGCTATTTTCTGCAGATTCGATATTGGCACATTCCAATTCTCCATATGCTCGTTGGTAATGCGAATGGTACCGATACCGTTCTCATCATTGCGTACCAGACAATAAAAGATAATTGCTAAATCCAGATACTTGATATGAGGGATTTTCGCCAGCAGCCTCCTGTTCCTCTCATAACTTACCAGACGGTATATGATATTCGTCTTCATGTCCTCAAAGGTATAATTGAATTGCTCATAATTCATATCATCGCTGCTGTTCCGGTATCCGTTACAGAGACGCTCCACCAGCTCTCTAATGCTTACTCCCTGACGATACGCCTCATAATAGGGTTGTAAATAAATATTCGGCGCAAAATTCTTCCCCTCTTTTTGCAGCACCAGGCTGTCCAGCTCCAACGAATTATTCTTCGTTACCTTATAGAGCCGGATCGTACATTCTTCTCCCATATTCTTTTTTACTCCGGCAAGAAGCTGACTGACAAAATAGTGATACTCCGATGTTGTTTCCTGTAAAACCTGAACCATGTAAAATCCTCCTTTAAATTGTTATATTTATTGCTCCGGTTCCACTCCTCACTATGGTGCGTTGAGACAGGCAAACATCACCGGCGAAATTCAATGGAAACCGGGCTATCGCTATGATAGATAAATCCCGGGAATGAAAAGAATGATCTGAACATCAACTATGCAAATCTGAATAATCCTATGGCTCTTCTATGGCTCATACGGATAAAATGATGCGAAAATGTATAATGCAGGATATAGGTGATAGAAACGGATAGATAGCAAGGAATAAGGATAAATTTTAAGCCGCTCTTCTTATGCCGACAAAAACAAGTGAAGTAGAGGTTGGGGTAAAATAAAAGAAAGCACAAAAAAAAGATAACAGAACAGAATTAGGCAGAATGTATTGAACACCATAAACCATCTTATATGGTTGTCTTGTGTTAATTGTAACAAATACCCATGGATAAATCAAGAAAATGCCTTACATGTTTTTACATAAATATTTTCAAAATTTTCGGTTATTTTAACGAAGCTCCTCCTTCCTCCCTGTTACGGCTGCTTAGAGCAATCAGAACCTGGGAAGGTGCATAGAAGAACCACATAAGAATCCCCGATACCGCATAAATGACGGAATAAACCTGCTGTGGCATCGTTATAAAACCGGACAGGTTAAACAATCCCACATTAAGATCGCATAGCAAAAAGAGTAACATACCTGCTGCATACAGAAGGTTATTGTACCTTCTATGATTGCGACAAGCCATTCGGATTGCAGATACCGTATTCATTAATATGCTTATAAAATAAAATACACTGGTAGCCAGCAAGCCCTCCATAGCAACACCTGCCCCGGCCAGTCCTGCGCATAGGAAAACAGATACGGCAAGCTGAAGCAGCAAACGCTTTAAAAACAGGAAAAGCAAATTCTTCCGCTCAAGCTCTTCCCTGATCAGCAGCAAACGAATGCCATATATCTGCTGAACAACGAGAAAGGTTAAAACACCATAGAAATATTGGTCCAGCAACAAAATAAATAGATCCGATATCAGTGTAAAAAACAGGCCTGCCTGCAAAAGCAATGAGTGGCTCAGCAACAAGTGCCGTGCTTCGCAGGCCGCTTTTCTGTTTAAAAAAATGCTTTTGCCTGCGTTTCCATAAAGAAGCGCATAGCAAAAGCATAATATAATTACTGTATATTTTATACTGGCAGATGCCGCAGCACTCCCGCCGGTAAGGTCCAGAAAAAGAAATGCAAGGTATAATCCTGCCTGAAGCAAAAGAAAAATCACATCTGAATTGGATTTTTTATTATAGCTTTCCACAATGCTTCTCCTTCTATCCAGGTCGGTTTCATCTGTCAAATCCGGCTTTGCACCGGCTTATTTTTCTTTGGTATGAAGAAACTGAGCCGCCTTTTCCTGGGGGATCGGTTTGCTGTACAGGTATCCCTGTGCCTTGTTGCAATTCGCTTCCTTTAGAAACTCCTCCTGATCAAAGCTTTCCACGCCTTCGGCAATCACAAGCAAGTCCAGATTTCTGGCCAGGCTGATAATTGTCTGTATGATTTTCTGGTCACTTCTGTCCTCCATCACAGTATCCAGGAAGCTCTTATCAATCTTCAGGTTGTTTACCGGCAGGCGCTTCAGATAATTCATCGAAGAATAACCTGTTCCGAAATCATCCAGGGAGAATTTAACACCTACCTTACGAAGCTCCTGTATCGTCGCTATCGTATATTCGATATCATCCAGCGCAATACTTTCCGTAATCTCCAATTCCAGATTATTAGGATTGATACCTGTCTCTTCTATGACATCATATACAATTCTGACAATCTCCCTGTCCTTGAACTGCCTCCCGGACAGGTTAACTGCCATATTGATATTCGGGTATTCCTGTGACCATTCCTTCAATTGGTGGCAGGCCGTTCTAAGAACCCACTTTCCAATAGGAATGATTAATCCTGTTTCTTCCGCCAGATAGATGAATTCATCAGGGCCGATCAATCCCTTGGTCGGATGATTCCAGCGGATCAATGCCTCAAAACCTACAATATTCTTTGATTCCAGATCCATCTGGGCCTGATAATAGAGGACAAATTCTTCCCTCTCAATCGCCTTGCGCAGCTCAGATTGTATCTCGATCTTCTCTGTCAGCTTCAGATTATAGGAATAGTCAAAGTATGCATGGGTATTCTTACCGTTCTCCTTTGCCACATACATCGCGGAATCCACATTCTTAATCAATGCCTGGGAGGTCCTCCCATCCTTTGGCGCAAAGGCCACACCGATGCTCACGGTGACAAAATACTCCTTAGTAGACAATACAAAAGGATAACTGAATACATTCTTGATCTTCTTGATCTTTTCTTCATAAGCCCCCGCATCCTGGATGTTCTGGGTAAGAAGAATGAATTCATCTCCTCCAATTCTGGCAAGATAATCATTCTCATCCGTGGCCTGCTTCAGGCGGTGTGTGACATCTATCAGCAGCTCATCCCCATAGGAATGTCCAAGGGAATCATTGATATTCTTGAAATTATCAATATCAATATCCATAATTCCAACGGTCTCTTCGCTGCGAAGCGTAAGCATAATATTATCCAGCATTTCGTTAAAGGCGATCCGGTTCGGCAATTCTGTCAAATAGTCCGTATACGCCAGCTTCTTCATGCTTTCTTTGTTTCTATTTAATTCCTCATATTTTCCAGCTAATTCGTTTAAGGAGGAGATGGCAGAATTATAGCTTTCTTCTAACTCCATATTTCGCTCATTTATGGTTCGATTCTCTTGTTCTGTCAGATTCTTTGCACGCTTCACGTTCTTTAAACGGATTGCATAACCAATGATCAACAGAATCAAGAGAATCATTCCCGCAACAATTGCAATGCCGGCTGATCGGTCAATCACAAAATATCCCATAAGTCCTCCAATACGTTTCCCCTAAACGTATTTTCTTTCGTTATTTTGATTTTAAATACTTATCAATTCCAGCGGCCGCTGCTTTACCGGCTCCCATTGCCAGTATTACAGTCGCTGATCCTGTAACCGCGTCACCGCCGGCAAACACACCTTCTCTTGATGTCATACCGGTCTCTTCCTCTATCACAATACCTCTGCGCTTATTGGTATCCAGGCCTTTTGTTGTCGACGAAATCAATGGATTGGGGCTTGTCCCCAATGACATGATGACCGTATCAACCTCCAGCACAAATTCTGAGTCCTTCTTCTCTACCGGCTTTCTTCTGCCGCTTTCATCCGGCTCTCCCAGCTCCATTTCGACGCAGCGCATTCCGGATACCCAGCCGTTCTCATTCACAAGAATTTCTGTAGGATTAGTCAAAAGCTGGAAGATAACGCCTTCCTCTTTTGCATGGTGAACCTCTTCCACTCTGGCGGGAAGCTCTTCTTCCCCTCTACGGTATACAATATATACCTGGGCGCCCAGTCTTAATGCCGTTCTGGCAGCGTCCATGGCCACATTGCCGCCGCCGACCACCGCTACCTTCTTACCGGCAATAATCGGTGTGTCATAGCTCTCATCAAAGGCCTTCATCAAATTACTTCGGGTTAAATATTCATTGGCAGAGAATACACCATTGGCGTTCTCTCCCGGAATGCCCATGAACTTGGGAAGCCCGGCACCGGAGCCGATAAATACCGCCTCAAAGCCTTCCTCTTCCATCAACTCATCGATGGTAACGGATTTGCCGATTACCACGTTCGTCTCAATCTTCACGCCAAGAGCCCGAACATTATCAATCTCCTTCTTCACCACTTCATCCTTGGGAAGACGAAACTCCGGAATACCATAGACCAGAACACCGCCCGGCTCATGAAGCGCTTCAAAAATCGTCACGTCATAACCCATCTTGGCCAGGTCCCCCGCACAGGTAAGTCCGGCCGGGCCAGCTCCAATGATCGCTACCTTTCTTCCGTTTCTCTCCTTGGGCATCTCAGGCTTGATATCATTCTCTCTTGCCCAGTCCGCAGCAAACCGCTCCAACTTACCGATGGAAACCGGATCTCCTTTAATTCCCCGGATACATCTCTCTTCGCACTGTGACTCCTGGGGGCATACTCTTCCGCATACGGCAGGCAGGGCGGAATACTTTCCGATCACCTTGAAAGACTCTTCTATATTACCATTTACAATTTCTTTGATAAAGCCGGGAATATCAATGGAAACCGGACACCCTGCCACACATTTTGGATTCTTGCATTGTATGCAGCGCAGGGCCTCTTCTTGTGCTTCCTCAAGATTATATCCATAGCATACCTCTTTAAAATTCTTCGCTCTTACCTTAGGGTCCTGCTCCCTTACAGGCACCTTCTTTAATACATCCATTTTTCTTATTCCTCCATAAACCTTTTCGGCAATTATAATTATTTCTCGCTGGTTTCCTCATGGCATTCGCAGCCGGGATGATGATGCGTCGGCCCTTCCTTCTGACGAAGCACCGTCTTGCCCTCTTCTGATTTATACATCTGAAGCCTCTTCATCGCCTCATCGAAATTCACCAGATGTCCGTCAAATTCGGGACCATCCACGCAAGCAAATTTTATCTCATTACCGATGGTTAATCTGCAGGCACCACACATACCGGTACCATCTACCATAACCGGATTCATACTTACAATCGTTTGAATTCCAAGCTCTTTTGTCAAGAGACACACAAACTTCATCATAATCATGGGTCCGATTGCAATTACAAGATCATACTTCTTTCCCTGATTATTCACAAGATCCTTAATACAGTCATTTACATTTCCCTTAAAGCCGTAAGAGCCGTCATCCGTTGTTATGTAGAGATTCTTAGCAACGGATCTCATGCGCTCCTCCAGGATGATCAAATCCTTATTCCTCGCGCCAACAACACAGTCAACATCGTAACCGTTTTCCTTCATCCATTTCACCTGAGGATAAACAGGAGCTGCTCCTACTCCGCCGGCCACAAAAAGAATACTCTTGGCAGATACCTCTTCCCTTGGCATATCAATTAATTCGGACCTATGCCCCAAAGGACCGGTGAAATCACGGAAGGCTTCTCCTTCTTCAAAGGTAGCCATAAGCTGTGTAGAAGACCCGAGCGCCTGGAATACAATTGTAACCGTACCTTCTTCCCGGTTATAGTCACAAATCGTTAAAGGAACCCGCTCTCCCTTCTCGTCCATCTTAACAATGACAAACTGACCGGGATAGCAATTTTTTGCTACGCGTGGAGCCTTTACATCCATCAAATAGATGGAATTAGCAAGACTTTCCTTCTTAACGATAGTATAGATATAGTTCTCCGCCATTTCGATTAACCTCTTTCTTTGCACAAAAATGTTAACAATAAATAATAAAATATTTGCTATCATTATAAAGGAGTTATATTAAAAAATCCAGTAATATTTTTGTATACCCATATTCCGGACAGGAATCTGGTCTGGACATGTCAAAACCTGTGGAAAACCCCGGAAACATTTTGATTTTATAGCAAATAATGGGCTGCTCTGGATCTTCCTGTAACGCTGCATTATCCTTTATTTATTCAGATAAATGCATAACAATACATAACTTTCCAAAGCAAGCCCATTCCATTCTGCCATCACCGCCGCCCGGCAATGCTCTCGCGGTCAGTTTTGGCATGTTTTCTTAATTGCACCAAAAATTCATGGTATTCTTTCTCCTGCCGGGAGGTATCTGTCCCCACCCTGCCCAAGCGGTCACAAAGACACAGCAATGCCAGTTCCTCCGGGTCAGTCCGCTCTAAAAGTCCCCGCCAATCAGCAAAGGGCAATTGGCGCAGAGCATACAGCATGTGCATATGATACCTTACCATTGCTGCCACCTCGCAGGTAAAAGAAGCCTCCTGATGAAAAAACTTCAAAAAATCCCTGCATAATCCTTCCCCTTCTTTATCATGATCATAGGCGGTGATTTTACCCTTGCGCACCCTGGTAGCCGGGGGCTTCCCAATATCATGCAATAATGCAGCCCAGAGAAGTACCTTGGGATTCTTGCTTCTATTTTTTACCCCCGCAGCCTGATCAAGCACCAGCATGGTGTGGTTCCAGACATTTCCCTCCGGATGGTGCTCCGGTGATTGTCTGGTTTCTTTTAGCTGATAGAGCATGGACAGGGGATATTCACGAAAAAAGCTTTGCCCTGCCAGCTCTTCCAGATATCGTGACGGCTGCTCATCCTCCAGAAGATGCCTTGTAATATCCTCAAAAAGCTGCTGTGGGATCGATTGTTCTGTCGTTTTCATCTGGATTTACCGACGGGCTTTGCTTTCTCATGCCCGGCCTTGGCTTTTCCCTGCAGCTCCGGCACCGGTTCTGCCTCATTCTTTTGTATCCGCATTCTTTGACGTCCCTCGGTTCCATGGGGCTCTGTCACATCCGGTCTTCTCATTCCTGCTTTTGCCATATCGTACCTCCTCGTCTTGACCTGATACTGTCAGACTAATTACACATCATTATGCTTTACCGATTGTCTCTTGGCATTTCTGTTTTTATTTTGATTCTCTTTGGTGAGGGGAGTCTGATTATTTGCTTTTTCCATCCGGGCCTTCTTGTTATCCGGCTGACTGTCCTTAGGCATGCTTACCCTCCATTCCATTCTGAATTTGTATAAAACATCAGATACCGCTATGCGTTATCCAAAACTACGATTAGAGTGTCAACGGTTGTGCACTCTAATCATAGTATATACAAACCTCTGCATCATATCCTCGGCAAGGATGGATCCAATTCTCGAATTTTTATAATTTCCACTTTGCTTCATTCACAAACACCTAGCGTCATCAAAGACTGAGCTGTAACAATTCTTCCAGGCTGTTTATTTTGGATAGTTGATAATTCGTAAAACGTATATCTGCCGACATGTCCTTACCGAACCATGACGGCGGAACGAATTCATTGGCACTCTGTAAATCGGAAAATTCTACTTCCACCAGCTTCAGCCCCTGAAGCTTCTCCTCAAAAACGTCCAATTCGGCAACCAATCCCAGGGAAAGGGGAATAAGATAGCGGGTCTTATAAATGATATTACCATCCGTCTTACCGCGAAGTGTAAGATATGCTTCCCGGGTCAGGGGCAGTTCCACCTCATTATTTATGGAGGGATCACCCTGTCCCGCCGGCTCCAGACCGAATTTCGATTTATAAGTGAGTATGTAGTCCTCATTGCTTTTTCGAATCCGAATTGTAGGGTTATGACATAGATATCCCTGTTCAATTTCCTTATGCCGGTATTTTGACAATTCCTCCGGCTGCTGTTTCACCAGGTATTTACGCTCAATTTCCATAACTGCTGCTTCCCTTCTTTATTAAATTTATGAATGATCATCGTTCTATATTGTCTTGATCCCATCGTTATTTTTCTTTTGTAACAACAATTGATTTAATAATACTTAATCATAAGTTATTATCCCTTACCATTTTATAAGAAATACCTGCTCGGACAATAAACTTTCTTTTTGTCTGAATAGGCGGCGGCTTTTCAAGGATACTATTTGTATGAAAAAACATATTCAAAACTTCATTATCTGCGGGCTTTGCGGATGGTGCATGGAGTGCTTCTGGACCGGCCTCGCTTCTCTTCGCAAGCATGAGGATAAAACCCTGTCCTGTCATACCTCGGTATGGATGTTTCCAATCTACGGTATGGCCGCCTGCCTCACTCCCGTCTGTAAAAAGCTGAAAAACCATAGTGCACTGCTTCGAGGAGGTGTATATGTATTATTAATCTATGTCGGGGAATACGCCAGCGGTGTATTCCTGAAAAAACGCGGTGCATGCCCATGGGATTACAGTAAAGCAAAGCTGAACTACAAAGGTGTAATACGGCTGGACTATGCCCCTGCATGGTTTCTGGCCGGGCTCTTATTTGAAAAAATCCTGGACAGAAAGTAACATCTTTGTCAAATGCTCTTTCCATCTCCGCCTTAAGGGTATCCCTGTTGTGTACCAAAAACATGGCCTGTAAAACCTGCCGATCACCGATTACAGCAGGATACCCTGGCAGAGCTTGGTAAAAGCCTCTGCTCTTTTTATTATGCTCCAGTGCCAGATTAATTGCAAGCTCTGGCGTCACTTTCCACATCGAATGAATTGCAAGCTTGAAAGGCTGTCCGAAAGAAGGTATACTATGGAAGCAGTACAACAATCAGTAAAAACGGAGGTATATCGGTTTGTTAAAAGCAGTAATATTTGATATGGACGGCGTTATTATCGACAGCGAGCCCCAGCACGCCAGGGCTGCTGTTTTGGCGATGCAAAAATATAATATTAATATTTCACTTAATTATGTATACCAGTTTATTGGCAGCACTACCTATCATATGTGTCAAACCATGATAAAGGATTTTCAGATAGCCGCAGACCCGGAGGAGCTTCTTAAAACCAACGAAGAAATGAAGGAATTGCTCCGTCAAAGGGAAGGGTATACCGCTATTCCCTTCGTTCTTGATCTGATTAAGAACCTTCATGCCCATGGTTTAAAACTGATCATCGCTTCCTCATCCTCCCCATCGGAGATTGAATCCGTAATGGACTTTTTTCAAATCCGGGAGTATTTTGAAGGTTATGTGTCGGGCACCGAAGTAGCTCATCCCAAGCCTGCACCGGATATCTTCATCAAAGCAGCAAAGCAATTGAAGACTGAGCCTTCCGACTGTATTATAATTGAAGATTCCTTTAACGGCGTCAGCGCCGCTGCCGCTGCAGGTATTGTATCCATCGGTTATGTTAATTCGAATTCAGGCAACCAGGATCTGAGACAATCCGCGATGCTGGTGGAAGGTTTTGAAGAGGTTGATTGTGATTTCATACACCGTGTATACCAGCATGCCCATATGCTTCCGGCAACCATTCTTACGACAGAGCGCCTGATAATCCGGGAACTTGCCACGGAGGATATCGAAAGACTATATGCAATCAGTCGTAAACCCGGAGTATGCAAGTACGTTACCGGGCTCTGCTGCGATATCGACCTGGAAAAGAGAAAACATGAGGCATATATCAAAAACATCTATCATTTTTACGGTTACGGCCTATGGGGAGTCTTTACGAAGGATGATCTCCTGATTGGACGGGCAGGAGTGGAATACAAAAAAACTCTTCGGGAAGACATCTATGAAATTGGATATTTTATTGATCCGGATCACCAGGGAAAAGGTTATGCAATAGAATGTATCAGCGCGATTCTTTCCTATTCCTTTGATAACTTAGCTATTCCCAAGATCACAGCTATAATTCCAAAGGATAATTTGCCTTCCCGGCATCTGGCAGAGAAGGTCGGAATGAAATTCTCCGGGGAGTTAGTCCATCAAAGCCAGGCCTGCTATACATATGAGATATGCCGTGAAGCATTCCGCCTATAAATATGGCCCATAAATAGAAGAAGCACTTGTATTCTCAAAAAAATTATTTTTTCTTGTGATATTTTTTATCCAAGGGAGTCTTATAAGTAAGGAGGTGATGTAATGGCAGACTTTGAGGAAATATATAAGCTTTACTTTGATGATGTTTTCCGATTTTTGCGGGGACTTACTGCAAATGAAGATTTAGCGGAAGAATTAACTGAAGAGACCTTTTTTAAAGCATTGCGTGCCTTAAATAAATTTAATGGCAGTTGTGATGTTCGCGTTTGGCTTTGTCAGATAGCGAAAAACAGTTATTACACCTATCTAAAGAAGCAAAAGCAAATTGTTGATCAAGGGGATTTAAGCAGTATTGAAGCAACAGAAAAAAGTATCGAAAAACTTTTGATTGATAAAGAAGCAGCATTTCAGCTTCATCAGTTGCTTCATAATTTGGCTGATCCATACAAAGAGGTTTTTTCCCTGCGAGTGTTTGGTGAGTTATCGTTTAAGCAGATTGCCTTGCTTTTTGGAAAATCAGAACATTGGGCCTGCGTTACATACCACCGGGCAAAAGGAAAAATACAAGAAAGAATGGAGGATGATTATGAGAATTGATTGCGATGTAATACGCGATTTACTGCCGCTGTATGCAGAGGATATGGTAAGCAATAAGAGCCGCGAGCTTATTTTGGAGCATCTGTCGGAATGTGAAAATTGTAAGCAGTTGCTTTCCCAGATGAAAGAACCTGAATTGCAAATTAACCATAGTATAGATCCGATAAAGAAGTTTAAGCGTGATTTCCATAGACACACCATCACGGTTTCCGCAATATCGGTATTTATTACCGTAGCTATCATTATATTGATTTGGGGGATATTCTTTTTACAGCCCGGTGATGAGATGGGTTATACCTTACTTTGCTTTTACTTTTTCTTACCGCTGACTGCATTTATTTGCTCCTGGGTGCTGGGAACCAGGCAGACCATTGTAAAATGGTTTATACCATTTGTTTTTGGCGCCATAGGCGGACTCCTGCCGCTTTTAGTTTTCCATACGATGGATATGATTTTTTTATTCTTCTCATTTATTCCATCAATATTGGGACTTTTGATAGGCGTTGCAATTTACTCATTCAAACACCGATCTAAAGCAATTAATTAATACATTTAAGATGACTTTCTGTTAAAAACAATAAGTTTCCATAGCGACCGGTTGAATTACTATGCAATAGTTTTACTGCAAACGGTGTATTATGGAAACTTATTGTTTTTCATTTACTTATATTGAGCTGCTTATTGACCTGTTCCTGTCCCTGTTGTACCAGTTCCGTTGGTTCCAGTTCCAGTGCCTGTACCAGTACCATTGGTCGCTCCAGTTCCTGTACCTGTTCCGTCGGTTGTTCCGGTTCCGTTGGTTCCAGTACCTGTACCATTGGTCGACCCGGTTCCATTTGTGCCAGTTGTGCCATTAGTTGCTCCGTTGTTAATTCCATTATCGGTTGCAGTCGGGGCAACTGTTGTCGTAGGAGCTTTGGTCACTCCTGTACCGGTTCCTGTTCCATTGTTCACCTTATCGTCTGCCGCACAGGCACTGAAAGCAAACAAAGCTATACTGCAAATACCTAATAGTATAAAAAATTTCTTTTTCATAGCTACTCCTCCTATAAAATTTTCAGTTTTACAAGATTAGTATCTCTAACTTCATCTGATTTATACACCCGCCAAAATTCACATCCCATTATATCATTCATATTTCAGAATAAAATATTTCACTGATTATGAAACTACCTCCATTTACGGGAAAAAAAGGTATTTAATCCATATCATTCCTTGCTATACGGTTAAACTCCGTCATATCCTCCCGGAAACGCAAAGGGAGATTGTTCCTCTGCAGCTTATAATTCGCCCTTTCCTTAATTGCAATATGATCAAAAAAGGTAATCCATAAATCCCTGTACTGATCTTCATATGCGGATACCTCTCTTATCCGCTCTTGATCTATGGCGGGAACCTCTGCAATAATCCACTGGGTATCCGGAACATGCAATGCCGCCAGCATGCGATTTGCATCATAGATCAGAAATCTCTCCTGTGGAAGGCGGTCCGCAAAGTGGGGCATCACCAGGGACAGCACATTATTCTTCGGATGAATGATGGCAGTCAGGAGTCCATTCTTCTGCTCTGAAAAGCGGATGAAGCCAAGAAGATGGTGCGCCTCATTTCCCACGTTCTTATTTATGCGAAACATCCTGTTCACGACTTCATTATTTAAATGCTCCATAATTCCTGCTCCCAAAGCAAATCCCAGAATCAAAAACCGATAGATCAGATCCGCTTTACCAACATAATCGGACAGGGCTGTACGGCACACCATCTCATAAGCCCCTGTCGATATCTTCTCCTTGATAGACCTTGCCACTTTATATGCCAATTCCGGATCCGTATCTGTTATGGTATATTCGGCAAAAAGCTCGATATTGGAATACCTGCTTCCTTCACTCTTTTCCTCAATCTTGATATTAGAGTGACCCAGCCTGGAGCTCCAAGCCTGATAAATCGCCGTAAAAATTCCGTCGATGTTATTATCACACAGATAAATTCTCTTTGTATCCATCAATACCAACTCCCAAACTGTTACGCATCCGCCAATCGGACCGCAAGAGACGGTTCCGGCCGGAAATTAACATCATCAAATAATGATAGCTGCTGATAAGTGATATTCTTATCGATCCCAAAAGGCATCTGATCCTTCAAGGCTACCAACTGCCTGGTAATGAAGTTCTCCTCAATTCGAATGGAATACATCATTCTTCCGCTGCAGGTAATAAAATAAACGGCACGCTTGAGTACAATGCCCATACGCTTTAAATCCTTAAAATCAAGGACGGCACTTTTCCTGGCCATAATGATCCGCTGCGCCGAATTCGTACCGATGCCCGGCACTCTCAGCAAGGTGTGATAATCCGCCTTATTAATCTCCACCGGGAATAATTCCAAATGCCGCAGCGCCCAATCACACTTTGGATCCAATAGTATATTAAAATTAGGACGCTTCTCATCCAGCAGCTCCCTGGTCTGAAAACCATAAAAGCGAAGCAGCCAGTCCGCCTGATATAACCGGTGTTCCCGGAGCAGCGGCGGTCCTGCTTCGGTGGAAGGCAGCCTGCTGTCCTGATTCACATTAATAAAGGCGGAATAGAATACTCTCTTTAATTCAAAATTATCGTACAACGCTTCGGCCACCGACATGATCTGATAATCGCTCTCCTGGGTGGCTCCTACAATCATCTGCGTGCTTTGGCCCGCCGGCACAAAATTGCGTTTAAGCAGGGGCGCCTTCCGGTATGGCATAATTCCTGTATGGGAGGTTATGAGTTCCCTGATATCATGATCTTCTCCTGTGCTTAAAAGCTTCTTCGGCTCCTGCCCTTTCAAAGGTCCCTGCCCGGTCAGAAGTTCCTGCCCCTCCAAAAGCTTCGGTTTGTTCTGAAAATCCGGCAAACCAAGAAACTCCCGGTTCGTCTTTCTCCCCAGCTGTATCTGCCGGATCGGCTTCAGAATATTCTTACGGCTCTTGTGTGGCGCCAGGTCCCGGAGGCTCTCGGCCGTCGGCAGCTCCAGGTTAATACTCATACGATCCGTATACCAGCCCAACAGCTCAATCAGCGCAGGGTCCGCCCCCGGTATCGCCTTACAATGAATATAACCGTTAAAATGATGAACCTCCCGAAGCAGGCGCAGCGATTCCAGAATCAGCTCCATCGTATGATTCGGAGAATGCAATATTCCTGAGCTGAGAAATAAGCCCTCTATATAATTCCTGCGGTAAAATTCCATGGTCAAATCACTGAGCTCCTGAGGAGTGAAGGATGCCCGCACCACATCGTTGGAGGAGCGGTTTGCGCAGTATTTGCAATCAAAGATACATTCATTGGTATATAAAACCTTCAATAGGGAGATGCATCTTCCGTCAGCAGAAAAGCTATGACAGATGCCGCATCCCACACTATTGCCCATACCCGTTCCGTTGTTCTTCCGGTCGACACCGCTGGAGGTGCAGGCTACATCATACTTTGCTGCATCCGATAATACCTCCAGCTTTCGCTGGACGGACATATTCTCTTGTATAATCATAAACCGCACCTCCAATGTCAAACATTCGTTCTGTTTTCATTCTACCAAATCTATTTTATGTTGTCAATAAATTTCAAACATTCGTTCTGTTTTGTTCCATGATACTTACAACGCAGGCTGCCATGTTCCGGACTGTAACGTGCGTACTTTTTACTTTGTTGATTCCGAAATGCTCCTCTTTATTTTTCATTTTAAAATGGAATAGGTTAGAAGGAGTCACAGAATTGTCACTAATATTATAATATCCCTTAATTAATTTTTAAAACCTATTTCCTCTACTCAAAAGGACAGCCCTGCGGCTGCCCTTTTGTCTTGCATTATTTCTATTATACATCATGTACATTTCCAGAAGTCACCTGACTTCTATTCCATCCCAAGACCGCGCAGCTGATCCGCATACCACAGGATAACATCCTGGAGCCGGTATAACTCGGCTTCCTTACTGCTTCTTCTCCAACACTCCTTATAATGGTAGAACCAGTTCTCCAAGCGCTGCGCCAGCTCATCCAGCTCCCCATAGTTTTCCTTACCGGATTGCTCACCTGCCCGGCACAGAACAGCTCCAATTTTATTAAATGTCATTATCCCTTCCACTGCAAGGGCATAAGCTTTAACCAAATACCGTACTTTATCCGATAACGCAGGAATGCTCCGATACAGCCGGTCTGTCTTCTCCTGCAGACTGCGATTTGCCTCTTCCACCCTGTTAAAATCCATGGATGCAAGATATTTCCTTCTTTCATCCATGGAATTGCCCTTGGTCTCCATCTCCCGGTAACGCACAATCTGATACCATTCAAAAACATGATGCTGTGTGAAAGAGGATGCCAGCTCCACAAATTCTTCCGTTGCATCACCAAACTCAAGCCTTGAAATCTGCCGGTTAATCTCCTCCCTCCCCGGGATCTCATGATTCCAGGAGAAGGCCGCCCCATAGATGATTCCCACGACACTGAACTCCGGGAGATTGATATGTCCAAAATCACCCCAATCCGTGTTAAGAAGCCCGATTGCCTGATATTTATGGGCGTAGCTGCACATTCTCCGGATATTCTCATAAGAGCTTTCCATCAAGGGTATGAATTGGTTCCAGCCGCCTACACCGGGACACAGGTATTGAGTTGCTCCGGCCTGGTGAAGAAGTCTGGCATTCTCCTCATCCTGCTGGGGAGCATATCCCCAGTTCAGACAGATAGTCTCCTCCGGCAGCTCCTTAATTGCCTGGGGAAAGCCGCAGATAATATCTCCCCAGAACATGGGGCGTTTTCCCTTCGACAGAAGATATTCGCACAGCTCCTTTACATATTTAATATAGATGGTATCCGTTCCCTGCTCCAAGGCAGCTTCCTTTGCCTTTCCTTTTCCCAAATCAAAGGTTTCGTCGGCACAAAGATTAAACTGATTAGAGGAGAAAAGCGGAAGGAACTCATCAATCAGCCCTTTGATCAACGGCAAGCTCCTTTCGTTGGTCACATCAATGGTGTGATGATGCATCCGGTCATCGAAGGAGAATGGCTGCTTGTCTGAATCCTCCAGTTCACAATACGGGGCATAGGTCCTGGTGCTAAGGAGCTTATACAGATGACCGAAGGTTGAAAGTGACGGCACCAGCTCTATATGAAGTCCCCTGCAATAAGCATCCAGTTCAAGAATTTCTTCCGCTGTCAGCGGAGTATCATCCCTCCACACCTCGCTCAGATTTCGGAACAAAAAGCTATGCTCTATATAGAGCTGCAGCTGGTTGATTTTATAATAGCTAAGCTTGTCTGCCAGGGATTTCAGATATGCAAGGGTCGGAATTCTTCCCCTGGTCACATCAAAATAATATCCCCGGTTAACAATATCCGGATAGTCCCTAATCTGCAGATGCGGCAGGCACGCGCCTTCCTGGACAAGAATCTGCCGCAGCGTCTGTATTCCGTGCAGAATACCAGCCTCACTTCCTCCGGTTATTTGTATTCCGTCCGCATCCACGGACAGGAGATATTCCTCCCTGTTCAGCTTCGCATCCTGTTTCAGGAGAATATCCCCGTTCCCAGCTTTCCCTCGAATAATCATAGGGGCATAACCCAGTCTGCTCCTCATCTCATCCTGCAAAATAACAGCATGGTGAAATACCTCCCCGCCGCAGGAGGGATCTATCGCAATCCGCCTTTGATACGTGATGATAAAATAATCCTGTTTCAGTTCCATGCTTTGTGGCTTTGGTAAAATGTACATTGATTGCCTCACTTTCTTATTCTGATTTATCCAATCCATAGGTCAACGCTTTGCCTTTTATTATTATCTCAAAAATCTCCGTTCTGCAATCCATTTCACTGCATTATTTCATATAAAACAATAAAATATTATCCCGGCGAGAATAAGAACTTCTTGCAATGCCAGGTATACTAGCGCTTCGGCATCAGATGAAGCGCCATCCCCTCCACATCGCAGACAGCTTCCGTTACTGCTTCGCTATAAGTCGGATGGGGCCGGATGACCGCAGCTAAATCCCTGGCAGTAAGACCATTTACAATCGCTGTTGCAAATTCGCTGACCATATCCGTCGCCCGGTCACACAGAAGGACTGCACCGAGAATCTGCAAGGTATCCTCATCACAAATCACCTTGATAAAGCCGCGGTCACCGGCAGATAACAGAGTTTTGCCATTGCCCAGCATCGGATACTTTCCGACCTTCACGCGGTAACCTGCCTGAACCGCCTCTTCCTCGCTAAGTCCAACGGTCGCTGCCTCCGGTGAGGTATAGATGCAGGAAGGCACCACTTTCAGATTAATATCCGGTCTCTCTCCGAACATCTTCTCCACCGCACAGATTCCCTGCGCAGAAGCCATATGAGCCAATTGTCCCGTCTTATTTACCGCATCACCGATGGCATAGACTCCCGGAATGCTTGTCTCAAAAGCTTCATTTACACGGATCGTGTTTCCCTCCAGCTCCAAGGCAAGCCCTTCTGCCAATAAGCCCTCCGTATCCGCCCGCCGGCCGATTGCCAGAAGAATCCCTTCCGCCTGTGCCAGGCGAACTGTATCTTTCTCCGTATATTCACATCCAAGGCTATGATCCTCCAGCTCGAGGAATCTTGTCACCCTGGATTTGGTATGAATTACCACTCCCTTTTTCTTCAGACTCATGGAGATACTCTGAGAGATTTCCTTATCCATTCCCGGCAAAATCCGATCCATTGCTTCAATAATCTCTACCTCATAACCCATTTCCCGGTAAATCGTCGCACACTCGACTCCTATCACCCCTCCTCCGATAATCAGCAGCTTCTGATATACCTTCTCCATCGACAGAAGCTCGTCGCTGGTGATTATATTGGGGAGGTCCGCACCTTCCAGCCTTGGTATCACCGGCTTTCCGCCTGTGGCAATCAGCAGTTTGTGCGCCTGAAGCTTTTCCGGTTCCTGCAGCATCTGAGCAGAAGAATCCCCTGGCCCAGCCTCCTCCATCCTTAGAACTTCCACCTCTCCGGGAGATGTGATTTTTGCACGCCCGTGCAGAACGGTAATTTTATTTGCTTCCAGCAGTCCGAGAATGCCCTGGCGAATTCTTCCCACCACATTCTCCTTCCGCTCTTTCAGTTTTTTCAGATCCAGGTGAATTCCCTGGACGGTTATTCCCAATTCCTCCAGATACTTTGCCTCATAGAACAGATGGGAACTGTGCATCAAAGTCTTGGTAGGAATACACCCCCGGTTAAGGCAGGTTCCTCCAATCTCCCTGCTCTCAACGATTGCGACCTTCTTCCCCAACTTCGCCGCTCTCAAAGCCGCCACATAACCGCCGGGGCCGGAGCCTATTATGATAATATCAAATTGATTTTCCATCGCACTCTCCACGATGCCGCTTCCGGGCATCTCAAATAATTGTGATAAAGGGAAGAAGCCGCAAATGGGCCGCCCTGGCACAATTCCGGCTTCTGTCCCTGAAACATAAATCTGCATATCGTTTTATTACAGCTTCGCTTCCTCAAGAAGTGAAATAGTATCCTGCCGTATTACGGTATTCTCCTGTGCAATGGCAACCTCTTCCACAGCAGCGGCCATCACCGCCGAACTGAACTTACAGCCGGTGAGAGCCTTGGACAGCTTTTCAAAATATTCTGTCTCCAACGCATCAGAATAAGCTGCACAGCTTGTTATCTGCCCGGAGGCCACAACAAACTTCAGGTCAATATTTCCCCAGGAATATCTTTGCTCCAGCGAGAAGTTAAATTCCATCCGACGGCCAAGCTTCCATTCATAGGAGGCATATTTTTTCTCTAATTCCTGCAATATGGCCTGGTCCGGAAAATCCTCCTTTAACCTGACCGGAGGCAGCCCGTAGACCTCACCGAACGCCTCTGTCAGCCCGCTGCGAACCGTGGCAATATCCAGCTCAGGTACATATTCCGTAAGATTGGCCACTCTTGCCCTGACCGATTCCACTCCCTTGGATACCAGCTTATCCCTGGATACATTGAGATAATGGGATAACATGCTCATATCCACCTTCACCAGAATAGTCCCATGATGATAGCAGTGCTCTCCGTCCGAGAAAAAGGCATTGCCGGAAAACTTTCTTCCTCCCGCCGTGATATCGTTCCTTCCCGACTTCTCGGCAGGTATCCCAAGGCGGTTAACCGCTTTTATGATAACCTCCAGCTGCCGGTCAACATTATAATTCTCACGCGTGGCTAAGAAGGTAAAGTTCAGATTCCCGAGATCATGGAACACGGCTCCGCCGCCGGATAACCTTCGAGCCAATCTGCCTCCGTCCTCCTCAAGCTCGGCAATCCTGCATTCCTTCCAGGGATTCTGGTTTTTACCGATAACCACAGTTTTTTCATTCTGCCACAGATATAGAATCACCTCATCCTTCTTCACATTCTTCAGAAGATATTCCTCCAGGGCAAGATTCTCATATGGATTTGTTTTTTCAGTAATAATATATTTGATGTTCTGAATCAAATGCCACCTCTTTTTATCTATAGTCTTATCCGTGTTAAGCTTTATCCTTCCCAAATTGATAACGGACCACCGGATTCCTGGCAGCCAGCACCTCATCCGGGCGTCCCACCGGAGTATTCACCGGACTTAAATGCAGTGAATCCGGTTCTGCCAATGCCTTCCGGTATATCTCCTTGTAGACGTTAACCGCCTCCTCCAGGGTCTCTCTGCTCTCCGTCTCCGTCGGCTCTACCATAAGTGCCTCATGAACGATCAGCGGAAAATACATTGTCGGAGGGTGCATTCCATAATCCAGCAGCGTCTTCGCAAAATCCAGTGCAGATACTCCCTTCTCCTTCTTCAGCTCTTCCAGGGAGATTACAAACTCATGCATGCAAGGTCCCGGGAAAGGAATGGAAAAGGTGTCCTTAAGCAAATGGAGCATATAGTTCGCATTCAGCACCGCATTCTCTGAAGCGCCGCGCAGCCCCTCCGCTCCCAGGGTCAGTATATAGGTCAATGCCCTTACCACCACCAGAAAGTTGCCATGAAAGGCTTTCACCCTTCCGATACTGCACTCCGGCTTCTCCTCCAGGCGGTAATTCCCCTCTTCCGCTGCAATACGGGGGGAGGGAAGGTATTTGGCCAGCTTCTCCTTACAGCCTACCGGTCCGCTGCCGGGTCCTCCTCCGCCATGGGGGGTGGAGAAGGTTTTGTGAAGATTGAGATGTACCACGTCAAAGCCCATATCCCCGGGTCTTGCTATTCCCATGATGGCATTGAGGTTTGCCCCGTCATAATAATTCAGCCCTCCGGCCTCATGGATGATTTGTGTTATCTCAAGAATATTCTCATCAAACATACCAATGGTGTTGGGGTTGGTCAGCATAAAGCCCGCCGTGTCCTCTCCCGCCACCCGGCGAAGCTCCTGCGTATCAACATAGCCTTCTTTGGTGGAAGGGACATTGATCACAGAAAATCCTGCCATGGCGGCACTTGCCGGATTGGTTCCATGAGCGGAATCCGGCACGATGATTTTGGTTCTTTTGGTATCCCCTCGTTCCTGGTGATAAGCCCAGATTAATTTAAGCCCGGTGTATTCTCCATGAGCGCCTGCGGCCGGCTGAAAATCCATCGCATCCATACCTGTAATCTCACAGAGAGCCTCTTCCGCCTTCTTCATAACCTCAAGACACCCTTGGACGCTCTCTTCCGGCTGAAGCGGATGCACCCCTGAAAAGCCGCTCAGCCTTGCAATTTCATCATTAATCTTGGGATTATACTTCATGGTGCAGGAGCCAAGGGGATAGAAGCCGTTGTTAATTCCAAAGGTACGCTTCATTAACTGTGTATAATGCCTGCTCAGTTCCGTCTCGGAAGCCTGCGGCAGATTAAGCTCACTCTTTCTCAGAAAATCCTCCGGGGGAGAGATTACCGGTACATCACATTCCGGGAGAAGTGCCTGACCCCTTCCCTCCCTGCTTTTTTCAAATATCAGCTTCATTGGCAAGCACCTCCTTCATCCCATCGATTAAGGCATCTATCTCTTCTCTTGTGTTCATTTCCGTTGCGCACCACAGGATCGCTCCGGTCTGCTCTCCTTCCAGAGGGTATCCTCCGAGAATTCCACGCTGCGCAAGGCTTTCCAGCAGATTATCCACATTTCCGGTGAAGTCCGTTACAAACTCGTTGAAATACTCTCCAGGATATTTCATCACAAAGCCCTCCAGCTCACAGATTCGCTGTGCCAGGTAGTGCGCCTTGGACATGGATAGCTCCGCTGCCTGCTGCAGGCCCCTTCGGCCCATGGCGTCCAAATATACCGCCGCCGTCATGGCACATAAGGCCTGATTGGAGCATATGTTGCTGGATGCCTTCTCTCTGCGGATATGCTGCTCCCTCGCCTGAAGTGTCAGCACAAAGGTCCGGTTTCCCTTCCCATCCGTCGTCTCTCCCGCAATCCGTCCGGGAAGCCTTCTCATCAGCTTTTCTGTCGTTGCCATAAAGCCCAGGTAAGGTCCGCCATAAGACAAAGGGATGCCAAGAGGCTGGCCTTCACCGACTGCAATATCCGCCCCGTATTCTCTCGGTGCCTTTAAAAGTCCCAGGGAAATCGGGTAACAACTCATGATATATTTTATCTCCGTGCCGGAGGTAATGGCTCCCACCGCATCCGCATCCTCCAATAACCCATAGAAATTCGGCTGCTGGATCAGGATACATGCCGTCTCGCTGTCAGCCATGGATTTCAGGCTCTCCAGATCCGTCCTTCCCTCTTTGGAGGGTACCACCTCTACTTCAATATCCGTTCCGCAGCAGTAAGTCTTTATTACTTCTATGGTCTGGGGATGAACGGTTGCCGAGATCAATGCCTTCCGGCGGTTTCGCTCCCTGCACATAATCACCGCTTCCGCTGCCGCCGTGGCGCCGTCATAAACCGAGGCATTGGATACCTCCATGCCGGTCAGCTCGCAGATCATCGTCTGATATTCAAAAATGGACTGCAATATTCCCTGGCTGATTTCCGCCTGGTAGGGGGTATATGCCGTCATAAATTCTTCCTTGGAAGTAATCTGGCTGACAATGGAGGGAATATAATGGTGATATGCCCCGGCTCCGCGAAAGATGGAACCAAACACCTGATTTCTGGCTGCGGTCTGCGACATTCTGCGCCTGACCTCGAATTCGGATAATCCCCTTTCCAGCTTAAGCTCATCCTCCAGATACACTCCTTCGGGGACAGCACGAAACAGCTCACGGAAGCTGCTTACGCCCAAGGCCTGAAGCATCTCCTGCTGCTCCTTCGATGTATTCGGTACATAAGTGCCCATATCGGTATCCTCCTTATGAATTAAGCTCTCTGTATTCCTTCTCCGCCAGCAGATCGGACCGGCCAGTGATATCTTCCACTTCAACAAACCATGCTTCATAAGCATCCTCATTGATCAATTCCGGATGATCCAAAAGCTCCTCATTCACCGCCCTGACGATTCCTGAAACGGGGCTGTATACACCGGATACCGCCTTAACGGATTCTACATCCGCAAATTCTTCTCCGGCAACCACCTCATCTCCTACCTCCGGAAGATTAACAAACACCAGATCGCCCAGCTCCTTTTGCGCAAAATCGGATATTCCGATCCTCGCCGTCGTATCATCGCTAAAGCACACCCATTCATGTGATTTTAAATAAAAGAATTCCTTCATTGCATATACCTCCATTTACTATTTATCATTATTTTTTACTACTTATTATTTACTATTTTCCTTTACTATTTATATCACTATTTACTATTTATATCATCATTTTGCCCGCTTATAGAAAGGCAATGAGACTACCTCAGCAGCGATTCTCCTTCCCCGGACTTCCACCTCTACCAGGGTGCCTGGCTCACTGTATGCAGTCTCTATCAAAGCCATGGCTACGGGACGTCCCAGGTACGGACAATGGGTTCCCGAGGTTGTAGCTCCGACGGCCTGATTATCTTTGTAGACAGCACACGCCTCCCGTGCAATTCCCCTTCCGGTGATATTCAATCCGACTCTGGTTCTGGTGGGTGTTCCCCTCGCCAGAATGCCTTCCTTCCCGATAAACTCCTTCTTTTCCAGCTTCACCGCAAAACCCAGCCCCATCTCCACGGGGGAGATGGTATCATCCATTTCATGTCCGTATAAAGGCATCGCCGCTTCCAGGCGCAGGGTATCCCTGGCCCCCAGTCCGCAAGGGATCAGCATATAATCTTCCTGAGAATCGGCACGCTTCGCGTTATGCTCCAAATCATAATTTCCTGCATCAAGCAGCAGCTCCCACAAACTTGCCGCATCCTCATTCCTGCAATAAAGTTCATAACCGTCCTCTCCGGTATAGCCTGTTCTTGAGATCAGGCAGTCGATACCGCCCACCGGCACATGCTCCCGGAAGCTGTAATACTTAACCGGAAGTTCCTCTTCCCCTGACAGTTTACATAGGATTTCCTTTGCTTTCGGTCCCTGGAGCGCCAATTGGGAGATTTCATCGGAAATATCCGCAAACTTCACCTCACCGCTGAGATGCGCCTTCATCCATTCCACATCTTTAAAACGATTCGCAGCATTGACTACGATCAAATACTCCTCCTGATTCTTTTTGTATACCAGAAGATCATCAACCACTCCGCCGCTTTCATTGCACATGGGGCTATACTTTACCTGCCCGTCATACATGTTTCCACAGTCATTGGTGACCAGACGCTGGACATTATCCAGTGCATCCCTTCCCTTCAGGATAACCTCTCCCATATGGGACACATCAAATAATCCTGCCTCTGTTCTCACTGCCATATGCTCTGTAATTACTCCCGTATCATACTGTACCGGCAGCAGATATCCTGCAAAGGGTACCATCTTCCCCCCAGCCCTGATATGACAATCATAAAGGTGAGTTTTTCTTTCCATCGCAACCTCCCATTCTCCTTCGCCTGCCGTCTTCCTCGCATAAGAACCGGCCTGCTTAAATTATTGTAATAAAAAAAGACGTACTGAATAAATCAATACGCCTCTGTTGGTTTACCTGAAAGATTCTCTCCTGCCCTACGGAACAAAAGATTGCTTCTTCGGTGTCAAATCGCTTTCCAGAGTATCGTCCAGACCTGGTCCTTTTGCCTGAGAGTTTTCGCATTCCCCTTCGGCGCCGCTATAAACAGCAATCTCTCCCAAATCCTTCATCCGACCATATTCCTGTCATTCCGGAGGCCGGCAAAATCGCCGGCATCCACATCCCATATTGCCATAATTAACGGCCATCTTTTTGGATGCTTTATCCATGTTTTTATTATAATATCAGAACTTAATAAAGTCAATGCAGTAAAAAGCACCTTCTCCGGAACAAAGGGAATGTTGTTCCGGGGAAAGTGCCTTAACCGGGATATGCAATTACCGGCAAGTTATTAACCGGTGATGAAAATCATTTGTCTCTTTATCCTTTTCGCAACTTATTAACGCAGTTCTCAATATCCTGCCTGGACCGGAATTCATCCGTATGCTTAAGAACATAATCTCTGGTGTCTGAATCCAGCGACGATAAATAACGATCCGTATCATTGTCGTTAATGAATATCCCTGGTGCAAATGAATAACCGTAGATCGGAAAAAATGCCGGATAAGATACTGATGCAAATGGTATAGGATCCATAAACTTCACCTCCATGATTAGTATCTGCAGCTTCGCAGAAAGAATACATGAGCAAAAAGAATACATAAAATGAGAATAGATCTGATATAGCAGCGGCAATCGAACTAAAATCTATGAGAAGAAACAAATTAATCATCCGGGAATAACAAAAATTACCAATTATCCACAGCAAAATGTTGATATCGTGGATAAATGGAAGAAAAAGGGTAAGTTATGCACATAAGAGTGATATTCATCCCTGAGAAAAATATTGATATGTAACACAGCCCGGGAGCAGACAATGAAACTCAAACCATTGTCTGCTCCCGGGCTGCTCATGTTACCTCATATGGGACAGCTTCAATAAATTAGTTGCATAAACCAAAGCTGCAGTATTTTAATATTTGATTTAAAACGTCGTTGATATTACAAGAACCAACTCTAAAACACATCATCCTTTGCCTCCTTTGATGATTGCTATCTCTTAGGAACAATAGAATTGTAACATATGTGTAACAATTTTGTAATATTTAAGTTGTGGCAGTACAGGTGAAATATGGGCTTCTTTCCTATCCAAGGCAGATTATTGAAGAAATTTGTAGAAACAGCAAGATTCTCAGGGCCAATTTAGGTAGAAATACATCGGTTATTGCATATATTGCTATTAAGGCAGCATCATGCCTTACGATGCCGGGGCAGAGGTACTGTGCTGCCGGCAATTCTAACTGGATAACACTTTATCTTATAAGATCGGAGGATAAACATTATGAAAATCAATGTCGATGCAGGACATGGATCCAACACAGCCGGAAAACGGACGCCCCCGCTTCCGGCGGCAATTGATATCGATAAAGACGGTATCATTGATCTAAAGAAAGGGGAACAATATAGGGAGCATTATGCCAGCGTTGGCGTGGCTTTCCTGCTGGTGAAGGAATTGCAACGCTGCGGCTTTGACACGCTGCAGACGGGCTTTAACGATAAAAACGCTGCCGATGATCCGGATACCGCTCTGGCTGACCGGCAAAGAGCAATTGCAAAAGCGAATTGTGATTACAGTGTCTCCATCCATTTTAATGCCTACGGAGATGGAAAGAGTTTTAACACTGCCCAGGGCGTAGGTATCTATATCCACGACAAGTACGCGGGACAATCCGAAAAGCTGGCACAAATTGTACTGAAGCACCTGGCCGGCGGGACAAAGCAGACTAACCGCGGAATAACCAAGCAATCCCTGGCCATGTGCAACTGTAATTCCATGGACACCAAGGGAGCAATCCTTGTGGAGCTGGCCTTCATGACAAACGAAAAGGAAGCCACCACAATGATGGCAAATGAAGCCTTTTGGAAGGAGAGCGCCCAGGAGATATGCCGCGGAATATGCGAATACACCGGATTTAAATATATACCGGAGGTCTATATTCCAGCTCAAACGATTACTCCCCAATCCTCTGCAAAGGATATCAAATGGGCTCAGGAGAAGTTAAACGCTGTTTTACCCTCCTGGCTGCCAAAGCTTACCGTGGATGGCAGCTACGGCCCTAAGACAAGAATCGCCGTATTGGTCTACTGGGACCAGCTTGGCTGGGGTACCCACATGCAAGATGACGGCACTAAGATAGGAAGCTCCACTAGAGAAGCACTGGCTGCCGGGAGAAAAAGCAAATAATGATGCGCTTTGTAAGCCGCTCACCTGCTGAAAAAACACACAACGCGGAACATTTAGGGTAACCGGCATATAATAGCATTAGAATAATATGCCTTCGGAGGCTGGCGAAAAGCCAGGCCGTATGTCAATCCCCATACCGGTTGTATGCCGCTGATGGCAATAGGGAGGTTAAACATGGAAAATACCGCTGCAGACCCCAGAGGAACAATATCACAGAACGGCCGTGTTATGCGTGTAGAGAATGCCTTCGTCGAAGAGGTATTTACAGACAATAGAAGAACCGGTTATATCCTGATATCCTACGCAATAGAGGGCCAAAATAACATGACGTATATCGAGACACTCCGATTAAATGTAGACCGGAATACCGCTATCATCAATCAATTCGGTCAGTCGATGTGTCTGTGTGATATCAGAAATGGAATGTGGATCGACGCTGATTTCTCTCCTGCCATGACCAGGAGCATTCCCCCTCAATCAAGAGCATATCGGATCATTGTGCGTACAGACAGTCCTTCCGTCAACGTCACAACGGACCGGGTTGCCGAGGTGGATACCCGAAACAACTTCTTATTTACCGGCAATCCCTATGATATAGCCGATCAAATCCGTTTTGTAGTAAATAATGCAACCGTAATCCAGGATCGAAACGGCAATCGCATCCGGCTTGGTGCAATCCAACCCGGCCAATTGGTGAGAGTGGAACATGCGAGTTCACAAACCGCAAGCATTCCTCCCCAGACCACAGCCTTCCGAATTCAAGTTCTCTAAAGTTCTTCCCGGCCTCGGCTGCCTGTCCGCAGCCGGGGCCATTTTGCGCCGGCACACGTCTGTCCCTGCCCAAATCGGGTCCGTCCCGGGAGGAACCTCTCTTTCGACCCGACATATAATACTGTATAAGCAAGTATGGAGGAAGTACCGATGGGCGAGCTACTAAAAATTGATCACCTCAGCTACACCTATCATAGTCTCGAAGGGGAAACACCGGCATTATTCGATGTTTCTTTTCATGTGATGGATGGGGAATTCTTAAGCATCGTAGGACCAAGCGGCTGTGGCAAATCTACTCTTCTGTCATTAATTGCAGGCCTGATTGAGCCCAGCAGCGGCTTTATATATATCAATGAAAAGGATATTAAATCCTCCGGCAAAAACATTGGTTATATGCTTCAAAGAGACCAATTGCTCGATTGGCGCAATACCCTGAAAAATGTCACTCTGGGGCTGGAGATCCAACATAGGCTGTCGGATAACAGCTATGTCCAAATAAACGAATTGCTGAATACTTACGGCTTAATTACCTTTCAGAAATCCTACCCTTCCGAATTATCCGGGGGTATGAGGCAGCGGGCGGCCCTGATCCGCACCCTTCTTCTGGAGCCGGATATTCTGCTCCTGGATGAACCCTTTTCCGCCCTGGACTATCAGACGCGCCTGGAGGTAGCCGACGATATCTGGGGTATTATTCGTAAAGAGAAAAAAACGGCAATTCTTATCACTCACGACATCGCAGAAGCGATAACTACCGTAATGCAAAACAAAGTCCATTAATACTAAATCTAAAGTTGCAGAATTCTGGCGATTATTTTAATACTAAAGAAATAGCTCAAAAGCTAATAGCATTGAGGACTGAGTATAGGTTATCACAATATAAACTATCTATAGCCTCTTCTGTAAGCCGACAAACAATTGTAAAAATTGAAAACGGTGATTATGTTGCCCCCTTTTATATTCGAAAATTATTTGCATTTTTTAAGGTTGATCCTTTTAAATCGATATAGCTTAATATTCTTCTGAAAGAAAGAGCGTGATTGTCACTGCTCTTTCTTTTATTGCTGATCTGGTACGTACTCCATGATATCCCCTGGTTGACAGCTTAAAAATTCACAAACATCCTGTATCGTTCTTGTGTCTACATGCCCTTTGCCATAACGCATTTTTTCTACAATTCCCGGACTTATCCCGCACTCTCGCAAATAACTCCATCTTTTATCCTGCATCATAAGCAGTGTATCAAGTTTATCAAAACTGATCCTTACGGGCTTGTTTGCCTTATTTGCCATTCTACCACATCCTCCATGTAATACTTATGTATTAAATATAGTATATTATATCGTAAATGTCAATAGTACTATATATAGTGCAATTATAACAATATATTTGTACTATATTTAGTACATTTGTATATTTACTTTGCGTACTATATATAGTACAATAATATTATAAGGAACAGATAATAAATCAAACGGAGGTAATCACAATGAGAAATCTTATAAGGGTAAACGGAACATACGGAACTAAAATCGGTGGCAAAATCGCTTGTACCAAGCAGGGAGCCATAGACATATATAAGGCATTCTTGGCAGTCTGCTACAAGGATTTATCCGCAGAAAGCGCCTCGGTTCTCTGCAATGCCGAAGCCGATATGATACAAATCGGTTTCACTTACGAAGAGCTGGAGGAAATGGAAACAGCATACTTACAAACTTTATAAGCTTTGCACCTGGCCTATCGGGTATACGGGGAATTAATTAAATGGAGGTAGTAAGGATGAAGAAACCAATAACACTTGGCAGAGTAGTAAATAAAATACCTGGAAATCAGTACATTATGGTAAGGGATTATTTAAGTGGCGTGCATTATGCGGACGATGCAACATGTAAAGTTGTTGACAATGTGATAGATTACAGGCAAGACCTTCGGAATGCTGCTGTGTACGGGATATCCATTGAAGGCAACAACATTTTGGTAATCGATGTACTTATTGATAACGAATAAATTACACGCTGTGCCAACGGCAGGACGGGCAAAGGAGGTCGCTATGACACAAAAAGAATATAAGAAATGTACCGGGCTAATGATTGATGCCATTGTACATGCTAAGCAGTCTGAGGAATATTATGCAGAGGTGAGGGATGATAAATCACTTACCGATACCGCAAGACAGATTAAGGAGCTGCAAGGGCAGAGCGCCCTGGGGTATGCAGAGGGTATTAACCAGGCTCTTGCCGTAATTGGCTTTAAGCATGAGCGGATGAAGGAATTGAATAAATTATTATAAGCTGGCTCCGGCAAGGGCAGAAACCTATCCGGGATAATTTATTTTTACGTATTTACATATTTGTATTTACAATGTGTATACATTGATGTATAATAAAATAAAAAAACTAATGGAGGTTGCACATGAAAGAAGAGAATATTAATATCAGGATTGATCAGGAGCTTAAGGCAAAATTTAAGAATTTAGCTGAAATTGACGGTCGTACATTGTCGAATTGGTTGATTGAGCTTGGAAAGCGTGAGCTTATGCTTACTGAATACAAGGAAAACAAGACATGGTATGTGAGTTTGCCTGGAAATCGTCAGGATTTAAAAATTGTCGGTAGAACTTTGCAGGAGGCGGTACATAATAGAATAAATGATTTGGTGTATTATGATGGTCGTGAATTTGAATATGTAAAATCAGTTTTAGGATATAATTTAGAATATGATGAATATAAGTCTGGTTGCCAAGTAGTATTAAGGTTTGTTGTTGAGGTAACAAAAACAAATGATCATAC
>JAFAGA010000080.1 GCA_023423045.1 Bacillota bacterium
TTTAAAAGAGCCTTCGGATATTGATAAAATTGCCTGAATAACAGGCTTATTTGGCAAACAAAAAATTACATAAATATCATTTTAGAAAAACAATGAGAAAGTTGCCAACGTTTACTTGACACAAACATTTTCAGGGCGGCCCTTGACTTACTGCCAAGACTAATGTATAATCGCAGCAGTTTAAGAAAACTGTCCAGCTTAAGCTGCTTGATGAAAAGGAGCCTTCCCATGGTAGAGAACACACAGGTAAGCGTATCTATTCCAAGATACCAGCAAATTGCAATTGAAATAGCTTCTAAAATAGTAAATGAGGAATACACCATCGGTCAAAAAATACATGGCCGGTCATCTATTGCAAGCCAATACAACGTATCTCCCGAAACAGCACGCAGGGCCTTTTGCATTTTGTCCGACCTGGATATTATAACGCCCGAAAAAGGAAGCGGGATGGTTATTAAATCCAGAGATAACGCCATTGAGTTTTTAAATCAATTCTCAAACCGCAAGACAATAGAGACAATTAAAATTGCCATTACACAAAATATTGAACGGCAGAAAAAAGAGATTAGCAGCTTAAACACCAATCTCGCCGAATTGATTTCAGCAACCGAGCACTTTCGTTCTATGAATCCGCTCATGCCATTTTCAATACGCATCACGAATCAATGTAAATATTTGAACAAGTCCGTTCAGGACATACAGCTATGGCAGCATACCGGCGCTACCATGGTTGGTATAAAACGGGATGATGTGCTTCTTCGTTCACCGGGACCCTACGCTGTTCTTCAGGAAAATGATATTATCTATTTTGTATCTCAGGAAGATGCTGACCAAAAGCTCAGGGAATTTTTATTTTAACGATCCATTCCAGCCTATCTGCATCCGGTGGCCTTATTGCAATTTGATATAGGCCACCTTTTTTGTAATCTTTTTATCTCCGGACAAGTCCCATCCCCTCTGCCCTGCAATAGCTCCCATAGGCGCCTGTAGAGACCAAAAATTGCACACTGTTTTGGTTTTTTCTTCCATTTACAGCGTTTATAGTTTGACAAAGTGCCAACTCTTATATATAATACAAGTTGTTACTTTTTTAAATAGGAGGAAATAAGCATGAAAAAAAATTTAAAAATTCTTGTATCGGTCCTGATACTTGGCATGACGCTGAGCAGCCTGACCGGTTGTGCAAAGAACAAGGAAACTAAGGTAATAACCTTCGCAGATGTTGGCTGGGATTCGATATTATTTCATAATGCCGTAGCAGGAACCGTAGCTGAGACTGTATTTGACTACGAATGGACGGAGATGTCCGGCAGCACTCCAATTACGCATGAAGCGGTCAAAAAAGGTGAGATCGACGTACACATGGAGGTATGGACGGATAATCTGCCAGACTACAAGGGTGATATTGATAAGGATGAGCTTAAAGAGTTAGGTATTAATTTTGATGATAATGCACAAGGCTTCTATGTTCCCCGGTATGTCATTGAAGGTGACTCCGCACGCGGAATCGAACCCATGGCACCTAATCTGAAAACGGTTGCCGGTCTGAAGGACTATGCTGTTTTATTCAAGGATCCCGAGGAGCCGTCCAAGGGTATCATCTACGGTGGCATTGCAGGCTGGTCTGTTACCGAGATCATGCATAAGAAGTATCTGCACTACGGCCTTGATGAGAACTATAACTATCTTGAGCCCGGTACGGACGCTGCAACAAGCGCTGTGCTGGTATCGGCCTATGACAAGGGTGATCCTGTGGTAGCCTATTATTGGGAACCCACATGGCTGCTGGGCAAATATGATTTTGTCCTGCTTGAGGATGAACCCTATGACGAAGCCCTGTATTTTGAAGGAAAAACCGAATGCCCTTCTGTAAAGGTTACTGTGTGCGTCAGCAATGTTTTTTATGACAATAACCCTGAGTTCTGTAAGTTCTTATCCAATTACCGGACCTCCTCGGCATTGACCAGTGAAGCGCTTGCCTATATCGAAGAGACCGGTGCTGATTATAAGACTGCCGCCAAGTGGTTCCTGAATCAACACCGTGATATGGTGGAAACATGGTTGTCCCCGGATCAGGCGAAAACACTGTTTGATGCCATCAGCTAAGGAGGTATTATGGATTGGTTATTTAATTTCCCATTTACAGTTAATTTAGATACCGCGGCCATCGACGAGGGTGTTCGGGGTTTTGCGGCGGCAAATTCCGTATTTTTCGGAGGGATCAAATCCCTTCTCACAAGCCTTGTAAGTGCCTTATATTGGATGCTTAGCCACATTCCGTGGTTTGTCCTAATCGGGTTAGTATTCGTCGTCTCCTGGAAGGCTCACAGACGGCTCCGCTCCGGTATCCTTTACAGCATCCTGATGTGTGTCATCGGCATCTTCGGACTGTGGAGCCTGATGAATCTGACTCTCTCTATCGTATTGGCAGGCGTTGTCATAGCGCTTCTTATCGGCTTGCCGGTAGGTGTGCTGATATCCGGCTCTGAACGTGCCAACCGGATTGTGAGGCCAATCCTTGATATGATGCAGACAATGCCTGTTTTTGTGTATTTGATCCCCGCTGTAATTTTCTTCGGTATGGGCTCGGCATCTGCTGTCATAGCAACCGTAATTTACTCCATGGTTCCGGCAATCCGGCTTACCAGCCTCGGTATTCGCCAGGTGGATGCCGAGGTTGTGGAAGCCGCACGCTCTTTTGGCTCGACACGTGCCCAGCTTTTATTCAAGGTACAGGTTCCTCAGGCATTGCCAACCATCATGACAGGTATCAACCAAACCCTTATGATGGCAATGTCCATGGTGGTCACCTGTTCCATGATCGGCGCACGCGGTCTTGGCAACGAGGTACTTATCTCTGTTAATCGTATTGAAATAAGCCGCGGCTTTATTGCGGGCAGCTCAGTAGTTATCCTTGCCATCATACTTGACCGTTTGACACAGGGATGGTTTTCAAAAAAAGAAGAGTCAGGTGGTGAAATCAGATGAGTGACATAATTATTGAAGCAAAAAATGTAACAAAGCTATACGGCGTACGCCGTGACGAGGCAGTCTCCATGCTGCGTCACGGTGCCGCAAAGGATGAGGTCTACCGCAAAACAGGTGTTACTGCAGCCCTGTATGATGTAAGCCTTGAGATACCACGCGGTAAGATATTCGTTATCATCGGACTGTCCGGTTCGGGTAAATCGACTATGGTGCGGTGCTTTAACCGGCTCAACCGTCCAACCTCCGGCACGATACTTTTTGATGGAAGCAATCTTATGGAAATGTCAAGGAAGGAGCTTTGCGACTTTCGCCGTAAAAAAATCGCCATGGTATTCCAATCCTTCGGCCTGATGAGCCACAGAGATGTTCTCGGAAATGTCGCCTATGGTCTTGAAGTGCGCGGCATTGGACGCGCAGAGCGGGAGCAGCATGCCAAGGAGGCAATCTCCCTGGTAGGGCTTGACGGATGGGAGCATAAATCCTGTGAACAGCTGTCTGGCGGCATGCGTCAGCGTGTCGGCCTTGCCCGTGCCCTTGCTAATGACCCGGAGGTGCTGTTGATGGACGAACCATTTTCCGCACTCGACCCACTGGTACGCAAGGATATGCAGTTTGAGCTGCTCTCAATTCAGCGAAAGCTGGGGAAGACAGTGATATTCATCACCCATGACATTGACGAGGCCTTTAAACTGGGAGATACCGTGGCCATTATGCGTGACGGCAGGCTTGTGCAGGTCGACACACCGGAGGGCATGAGTGCAAAACCGGCGGATGACTATGTTCACCGCTTCATCGATTCGGCAGACAAATCAAAGGTTCTTACTGTTCGCCACATCATGATCACCCCAACAAGCATGATAAGACTCAGCGACGGTGTTGATCATGCCATGAGGGAAATGCGCAAGAACGGGTTATCCTCCGTTTATGTGGTTGACGACAAAATGCAGCTGAAAGGAATATTGACTGTGTCTGAAGGCATGCGTGCCAAAAAGGAAGGTCTGGGCATTGCAGATGTAATGATTCAAAAGGTGGATACAACAACCGCTGACGTCCTTGTGCAGGATATCATGCCATTGGCAGCGGAAGCCCCCTATCCTATCGCCGTTGTAGATTATAGACAGCGGCTGACAGGAATCGTAACCCGGGCCAGTGTGCTCTCTTCGCTGATATAGCGTCGATTAGGGATATCAGCCAGGTATTCTTCGCTAAATGATAATGCTTCATGTAGAGATATTCAAAATAGATTATACACAGACATTAATGCCTTCAAAAGAGAGGCTCAATCGAGCCTCTCTTTTGATTTATATATATTAAATCTTTTATTGTATTCCTGTATGCCCCCGGCAAAATTGACCATACTAAAAAATAGTATATTTTTTATCGTATCTTCCTATCGGATCGGAGGCATTATGAAGCAAACAGATGAACTCAATTTCTTTCGCGGGTTACTTCACGGACTAATTCTCAGCCTGCTCCTGTGGATCGGAATCTTTGCCGGACTCTATTTCGTCGTTTCTTAATCCTTTGACAATGTGCCCGGAGAGGGGCTCTTCCCAAAGAAGCTCTTTTCTCCTCCAACCAGCAGAATGAGAATAGATAGCAGCATCGCTGCCATGCCTGTACTGAACAGCTTTCGAAGGAGAAATGAACTATACTGCAGAGCAAATTCATTCAGATGCCGGGGATACAACCAAACTGCATTATACGGCTTTAGCAGCAATATTCCTGGAAGAAGAAGCAGCATCCACGCCGATGCCATGATGCTGCAATACATATATTTTCTAAAACCGGACCTTTCCCGTTTCAGCCATTTTAATAAAAATAGACTTAGCATCAAAAATCCTCCGCTCATCAGCCACCACCGCATATGAAATCTTTGATAATTCCTGATTAAGGTGCAGAAAAATCCAAGTAAAGGCTGGCCTATACTTCTTTCATACTCCCTGCCGACAGAAGTAATATATTCCTCTATGCTTCTTTGCTGCTCCGGGTCCGGCTCAATTTCTTTCTCCAGCAGAAAGCTTTCAATCTTCTGCTTCAGTCTGGTCTCTATCGTATCAACTGCAGGCCGGTAAAGGTTCCCCTGAACAGAGGCACTGATGTATTCGTTCACCTCCCGGATTATTTCGTCTTTCGGAAAAACTTCTTCTATGACATCCAGGGATAAACCGGTGGGTGCTGTCATGGTCTCTGTCTTCCGATATAAATCCTTCTGCAGATTCTCGTAATAGTGGCTGGAACCCAGCACCTGCCGGACGGCCCCCGGCAAAAAGCCGGTATCCAGTACTATAAGTACTGACAATGCGACATATGCCAACATCAGAAAAAAAGACATCAGGCAGCATAACAATTCTTTACTATATTTTACTTTGTCCGCATTATTTCTCTGGGATATTAAATCCATTCTTCTCATCCTCTGCTTTATAAGTTTTTCAAATGCTTGCATATTCAGAACTTTTCGGATTATTCTACCGTCGGCCCTTCAATCTTATCCGCATATACAAATAAACGCTTATCCTTATTTCCTGCAAATGGTCCGAAGGGATAACAGGTATACATAATCAGGGTCTCTTCCCTGTGGGACAGCATCTCATCCAGCTGATTCTGCGCTTCCTCCGCAGTCATGATCAATATTTCTTCCACCAGATACCTGAATTCTCCGTAATTGGTTCTGCAGATTATGATATCTCCCGCCTCTGCCTGCTCCAAAGGTTTAAAGAAGGTCGTATTATGCCCGGAAAGCAAAATACTGCGCCCAAAGCCCGGCAGAAAGCTTCCCGCAAACTGCCCGACACCGGCATGAAGAATTTCCTTTGTGTCGCCCCAATAAACCGGAACCTCCAGCTGGATTCTATCACAGGAAAGCATGGCATAATGTGTCCCGGGCTCCGGAAACTGAAGTTCACCGATGGAAAACACCTCTGCCCGGACAGCTTCCTTGCTTTCTCCCTGGGTTCTCATTGTCTCCATCGCTCTTCCATCCCCTGTGGCCGGAAGCTTCTTCTCATTACTAAGTTCCGGCTGATATATGGTCTTTAATTCAGGTTCCGGGTTTGTATCCTCCCCGGTCAAAACCATGGATACCGCAATCCGCATAAGTTCAATTTTCGGTAATACCATCACAAAAATGATTCCATACCCCAATATCATGAAAAGGAATGGCATAATTAAATATGCCATCCTGCGAAAGAATTTCTTTTTCATAATAATCTCTTTTCCATAATAATTTTTATCCTTCATTTTTTAAATTGATTTCCGCCTTTGTCCACTCTATTTTCCCTTCCTCTGGTACTGTCCCCAGAGTTTCCTCCGGAAGCCGGCTGATATTCTTATTCTCCACTATCTTAGTCCACCTTACATAGGCCAGCAGACAGGACAGAAAGACAGATAAAAGCATAGCACCTGCCGTAAGAAGCGGCTGATATATGAAGCCGGTCTGGTTAATGGTATTAGTTGCAATAAGGACCGCCTCTCCCTCCGGATTCTCGATATTAATTGTTCTGTCCACAAGATCAACGGAGACCGAATAACCGACCTCAGAAGCCGCCTCACTGACCAGGGTCAGGAATTTGAATGCCGTCTCGGAATTTTCAATATTCATAACATCCTGAATATGCATCTCTTCCATAAACTGCAATATCTTATCCATTCTATCCAGTACCACAGCTGCCTGTTCCATATTCAAATCCGTTTTATTTCTTATCATTTCGTTCTCTATCTGATTCAAGTAAGAAACCGGTATATACTTTAATTCACCGTCAACCACAGTCCCTTCCCGCAGCTTGTCCAAAATTAATTCTTCCGCCTCCGACAGACCTGTTGCGGCCAGTACCGGCTGTGAACAGAATATCTGAATTCCTGCAATCACAATCAAAATCAACCAAAACCTCTTCATCCTTTTGCCTCCGTTTTCCGCCTTAATTCTATTGGGTATCCATAACTTTAATGTTAATTTTAACCTGATTGTCCAGAAATTATTCATCCTTTTTCTTCCTGCTCTAACCCCGGACAGGACCTAAGTCTTTTCGCCCAAATGGTGTATTTGTGCAAACAAAATAGGCTGCCCAAAAGAAAATTTATCGAAATAAATTCTCTTCGGACAGCCTTGTAAATTCAGGTTTATAAGCTAATATTAATTATTTCTCAACATGATGGCAGGAAACCAGATGACCTTGCTTCATCTCCAGCACAGGCTTCTCCTGTCTGCAGATATCGGTTGCCCGAGGACAACGGCCTGCAAAGGGACATCCCTTCGGAGTGTTAATCGGACTGGGAACATCGCCGGTCAAAATCTGACGCATCTTCTGCGCTTCCTTATCCGGATCCGGAATCGGAACTGCAGAAAGCAGCGCCTGGGAATAAGGATGCAGAGTATTCTCATAAAGCTCATCGCTGGTTGCCAGCTCTACAATATTACCCAGATACATAACCGCAATACGGTCACTGATATATTTAACAATATTCAGGTCATGGGCAATGAACAGGTAAGTCAGGTTCAGCTTCTCCTGCAAATCATGGAGCAGGTTGATAATCTGCGACTGAATGGATACGTCCAGTGCTGAAATCGGCTCGTCACATACGATAAACTCAGGCTCAATCGCAAGAGCACGTGCAATACCGATACGCTGACGCTGACCGCCGGAGAACTCATGAGGAAAGCGATTCGCATGCTCACGGCTTAAGCCTACTAATTCAAGAAGCTCGTATACTCTCTCCTGACGTCTCTTCCTGTCATGCATTTTATGGATGATCATGCCCTCCTCAACGATAGAACCAACCGTCATACGAGGGTCCAGGGAGGAATAGGGATCCTGGAAAATGATCTGGGCCATCTTGGAATAATCAAAAAGAGTGCTCTTCTTAATCTCAATATCCTTCTTGCCATGATAGAGAATTCTTCCCTGTGTGGGGGGATAGATACCCATCAAAACTTTACCCAGGGTTGATTTGCCGCAGCCGGACTCACCAACCAATCCCAGCGTTTCTCCTTTGTATATATCAAAATTTACATTATTTACTGCCTTAAGTAGTCCCTCCGATACCCTAAAGTACTTAGATACCTGCTGCAATTCCACCAGCTTGTTCTGATCAGAGGAATTTAAAGGTGTTTTTTTGCTCATTATTCTTCACCTCCGTCTTGTGCGCCCGGACAATCCTCATGATACAGCCAGCACGCCGACAGGTGCTCCTGTCCCACCTCGAACTGGGGAGGAAGTTCTGCATGACAGATCTTCATACAATTGTTGCATCTGCTTGCAAAACCGCAGCCAACCGGAGGACTCAGCAGATCCGGAGGGGTACCGGCGATGGATACCAGCCGTATGCTGCGATCCATCTCCGTAGTCGGAAGACTCCTCAACAAAGCCTTTGTGTAGGGATGGGAAGGATGATAGAAAATATCCTCCGCTGTTCCAATCTCAACAATTTTCCCCGCATACATAACCGCTACCCGGTCTGCCATGCTTGCCACTACACCAAGGTCATGGGTGATCAGTATAATCGCTGTATTAGTCTCTTCTTTGATCTCCTGAAGCAAATCCATAATCTGTGCCTGAATGGTTACATCCAGCGCAGTTGTAGGCTCATCCGCTATCAAAAGCTTGGGAGCACAGGAAAGCGCCATGGCGATCATAACTCTCTGTCTCATACCGCCGGAGAATTCGTGAGGATACTGCTTTGATCTCTGCTCCGGATTCGGAATCTTAACCAGATTCAGAAGGCGGATTGACTCTTTATACGCATCTTCCTTAGACAGTTTCTGATGATGACGAATCGCTTCCGTCAGCTGCTTTCCTACAGTCATAGTAGGATTCAGACAAGTCATCGGATCCTGGAAGATCATACTTACATCCTTACCGCGGATGGCCATCATTTCTTTCTCACTTGCCTTAACGATATCTTTATCCGCAAGCTGAATATCCCCCTTTACAATACGTGCAGGAGGCATCGGATTCAGCTTCATTATTGTCTGTGCCGTTACACTCTTTCCACAACCGCTTTCTCCAACGATAGCCAGAACCTCACCTTCCATAACTTCAAAGGTGACACCGCGAACCGCCTTTACCTCACCGGCATAAGTATCGAAGGATACATGTAAATCATCTACTCGTAATACACTATTCATCACATTATCTCCTTAACTTAGGATCCAAAGCATCACGCAAACCATCACCCAACAGATTGAAGGATAACATGGTTAAACTAATGCAGATCGCAGGTATCATCAACTGGGAAGGATACATCTGGAACACTCTGGAGCCATCATTTGCAAGCACGCCCCAGCTTGCCATCGGTACCGGAACACCAAGTCCGATATAGCTTAAGAAGGCCTCGGTGAAAATAGCACTGGGAATGGCCAATGTAATATTTACAATAACCACACTCAAAGTATTGGGAAGTAAATGCTTGCCGATAATTCGTGCAGGCCTTGCCCCCATAACTTTAGCCGCTACAATATAGTCCTGCTGCTTTAAGCTCATGATTTGTCCGCGTACCAGACGCGCCATGCCCGTCCAGCCTACCGTAGCATAGGCAACGACCATCGTCATAGCACTTCTGGGTATTACCATCATGAGGAGCACCACGATAATCAAATACGGAATGCCGTTAATAACCTCAATAATTCTCATCATGATATTATCCACCGCTCCTCCGACATAGCCGGAGATACCGCCATAGATAACACCTACAATAAAATTGATAAATACCGCCGCAAAAGCGATGAATAAGGAAACTCTGGCACCGGACCAGGTTCTCGTGAAGATATCTCTTCCCAGGGTATCCGTACCAAATATATGCATATGTCCATCCACCGGATCCTTGAAGAACATAGGTGCATCCGTATGAGACAGATGCTGCTCGCTCATTGTATAGGGTGAGAACATCGGAACAAAGATACTCAACAATGCGATTACAATAATTATAGACAGGCAAACCATTGCCGCCTTATTCTTAGAAAGACGGTGCATCGCATCTTTCCAGTAATTCGTGCTTGGTCTGCGGATTTTCTCAGCTTCGGTTGCATTCGCCCCGACCCATTCAAATTGACTCTTATCTATTCCGCTCATGTTATCACTCCTTCACATCCGCAATTTTTACACGGGGATCAATGAAACCATAAGCAATATCTACAATGAGATTTGCAATTACCAAAAAGGCTCCATAAAATAACGTTGTTCCTGAAATCATCGTATAATCCTGGGTCTGTATGCTCAATACGAAGAACTTGCCCATTCCGGGAATCGAAAAAATATTCTCAATTACAAATGCTCCCGTAAGTACTGTCGCCGCAATCGGGCCCAGTACGGTGATAACAGGCATAATTGCATTGCGCACCGCATGCTTCCAGATTATTTTCTTCTGGGAAAGACCTTTGGATTTTGCGGTCTTAATATAATCCTGTCCAAGAACATCAAGCATACTGGTTCTCATCAATCTGGATATGGTTGCCAGAGAGCCAAAGCTTAATGCGAATGCAGGCAGGAGCTTGCTGTTGAAAGCACTCCAACCGGTGATGGGGAAAAACCTGATTCCGGTCAGCCGATAGAGCTGCAGCCCCAGAAAATATTGGAGCAGGGCTCCTATAATAAAACCAGGTACAGATACACCGACGATTGCAATCAGCATCGTAATGGTATCCCAGTGGGTCCCTCTCTTCACTGCGGCAACAATGCCGAGTAAAACACCCAAAATAGTAGCAAAAATCAACGCCCTGATTCCTAAATCAAATGAATATGGAAATGCCTGTGCAATAATATCATTTACCGGACGATTATAATGGATGGATAATCCAAGATCACCCTGAAATACATTTTTCAGGTACATCCACAGCTGGACATACATGGGTTGATCCAAACCGTATTTTGCATTTAATGCCTTTAATGTGGTCTCCGGAATTGCTTTTTCGCCGATAAAGGGATCGCCGGGTAATAGACGCATCATAAAGAATGTTAATGTTGTCAGAACAAGTAAGGTCAAAAGTGCATACCCTATACGCTTTAAAATATATTTTAACACATGCAATCCTCCTTTCCTCTTTTAGAAAATAATTTTTTGGAACAATATAAACTTTAGATCCAGAAGAATTGCTGTCCTATATTACTTTGCTATCCTAGTGTTTTGAGCAAAGTAATATAGGATGACAATTCTATCACAGACCAATTTTTGTTCGCTTTAATTATATCATGTCCGCAAGCGGGGCATGATCTTGTTACTCCAATCGCGTAATCCAAGCATGCTCGATTATGCTGATTGCACCTTTACTATATCATGAACCTAATCATGTTCATGATCCTGTTGCTTCAGTCGCATAATTCAAGCAAGCTTGCGGCATGTTCACTACGCCTTCACTATATCATGAACAAAATCATGTTCATGATCCTGGGCTCCGCTCGCATGCCTACAAGCAAGCTCGCAGCATGTTCACTACGCCTTCACTATTATACTATATCTCTACACAAATGTCGTGCTTTTTTCGATTTTATTCGCTAGGGAATTGTTGGAGTTGCGCCCTACATAAGGGAAGTGCGGGTTAAAACTCAGCCCGCACCACCTCAAGTCAAATTCGCTCAACGAATTCTTAAAAATGATCCATAATTATTTTGCTAATTTAACTGCTTTGTAGTTCATATCCTGGAATGCAGTTCTAACTACGCCGGAAGCAATCTTTCCACTTATAAGGTAATCTTTTGCTCTCCAGTATACAGGAGCGATCGGAAGATCTGATGTTACTAATTTTTCGAGATCCATTAAATATCCGAAACGTTCTTTCTTATCGGTAGTTGTACGAACCTTGTTCAGTATTTCATCGTATGCAGGATTGGAATAGCTGGTGTGGTTATTGCCGTTTCCTGTTTCAAACAAATCAAGGAAAGTCATAGGATCATTATAGTCAGGACCCCAGCCTGCGAATACCAGGGAGAAATCCTTGTTGGACATTCTCTCAAGTCTGCTCTTGAAAGGCATGGACTCAACCTCAATCTCAAGGCCAAGGTTAGCTCTTAACTGCTCCTGAATAAATGCAGCATTCTTAACAGCGGTGTCGCCGTCATCACAAATCATGGTGATTTTGATTGCATCAGTGCCAAGCTCTGCCTTTGCCTTATCTAAATATTCAACTGCTTTTTCTTTATCAAAAACAGGAACTGTCGCTCCCACTTCTTCGTTAAATTTCTTCTCTGCGCCGTTAAGTGCAGGAGGGGTAAAGCCCACTGCTGCCTTAGAGCTGTTCTTTAAGATACTGTCAATAAATGCCTGTCTGTCAATTGCATAGGTAATCGCTGTACGAAGATTCTGATTTGCCAGAGTAGGGTCTGTCAAGTTGAACTCTAAGTAGAAGCAAGCTCCGTCATCATAGGTATAAACCGGGAAGTTTTCACCTCTCATTAACTTAGCCTGATCACCGTTTACACCAACGATATCAACCTCGCCAGCCTTAAATGCATTCAAAGCTGCGTTGGTATCATTGATCATAACCATATTGATCGTCTCAAGTGCGATATCCTTTGCACCATAGTAATCAGGGTTCTTCGTGAGAACGATTTTGCTCTCGTGCTCCCAGGAACTCATAACGAAAGGTCCGTTATAAACCATCTTATCCGCATCTGTTCCGTAAGCGGTACCAAATTCATTGTACGCTTTCTCATTAACCGGTGCAAATACGCCAAATGCCAAAGTATCAATGAAGTAAGGAGTAGGATTCTCAAGAGTTACCTCCAGAGTGTAATCATCAACTGCCTTAAAGCCAAGCTGATCTGCCTCAACCTCACCGTTGTTATAGGCAACGCCGTTCTTAAATACATAGCCGAAATATGCATAGTCCGCAGCGAATTCCGGTGTTAAAAGAGCCTTCCATGCAAATACAAAGTCATGGGCGGTAACAGGCTCACCGTTAGACCACTTCATATCATTGCGAAGATTAAAAGTATAGTTAAGACCATCGTCACTCACTTTCCAATCCTTAGCAACGCCGGGCTGAACCTTGTCGTCAGCGTCAAGGGTAACCAGATTCTCAACAATATGACGGATAACCGAGAAGGAAACCGTATCAGTTGTGGTAACTGTAAACATCTCCGGGGGTTCGGAAGCAATGTTTACCGTAATGGAATTAGGATCTGTCGTGCCAGGATAAGCACTTCTGTCTTCAGATGACTGCGGATCTGATTTAGATCCTTCTTTTGTGCCGCAGGCAGTCAGCATAGATACTGTCATCGCTAATACAAGCATTACGGCAAGTAATTTCTTAAATTTCATAAATATATTCTCCTCCTTTTTGATATATAAAAAGGAAGTATATTATCATACACTTCCTTAGTATATAAATGATACAAGTATTCTAATACAAAAATCTGCAATAGTCAAGATAAGAACTTTTTAAAACCCAGAAAAACTATAATTTCCAAAATCTCTGCCAATCGCTGTTATATTCCCGCCTGTCTCCGTTGCCTCCCTCCCTTTCTCAGGCCTGCAACGCCGCACCTCTCCACTCACCGTTCAAATTTACAACATATGCTCATCCCTCTATTTTCACATTTTTCCAGGCTCCTCATATAATGTGACATAAAGGAATCCGGAGGTATCTATGTCCCACAAATATAATATCGGAATATTCGGTGGCGACAACCGTCAGGCATATATGGCCGCCTCATTTTCAGAAAAGGGCTATTCGGTAGCCACCTATTGTACACCGGCAATTGCTGCGCAAGAAGACAATTCCCTATCCTCGTTGCGTGAGTTATTTGAAAGCTGCCGGGCACTGGTGGGCCCAATTCCCATTACCAGAGATCAGGTCACTGTCTACGCTAATTCTGCGGCGGAGGATCTGACTGTGGAAAATGCTGCCGGACTGCTGGCCAAAGGCCATCTTCTATTCGGCGGTGTTCTGCCTCCTTCCATTATTAAGATCTGCGAGGAAAAAGAAATTTTTCATTATGATCTTATGGAGGATGAAGAGATTGCCATACGTAATGCTATAGCGACTGCGGAAGGAACTATTCTGGAAGCGATTACGGCCAGTGACCGCAACCTGCATGGCAGCAAATGCCTTGTGCTCGGTTATGGCCGGTGCGCCAGGGTGCTGGCCGCCAAGCTGAAGGGCCTGGATGCCCACGTTCTGGTGGCGGCACGCAGCAGAGAGGCGGTTGCCTATGCCGAGGCAGCCGGGCTATCGGCCCTGTCCCTCCCTTATGTAAAATGCATCCTTCCCTCCTGCGACTTTATCTTCAATACCATTCCCGCTCCGGTCCTTACCCCCGACTGCCTGAATTATGCGAATAAGCAGGTCTGCATTATCGATATTGCTTCCGCTCCCGGCGGCGTGGACTTTACTTATGCGGGAAAGCTTGGCCTTAACGCCAAATTATGCCTGGGCCTGCCCGGCAAGGTAGCCCCCCGGACTTCATCCGATATCCTGGTAACCGCAATCGACTTGCTCATAAAAGAAAAAAGTGTTTAATATGGGCAGAATGGAGGTTTCAATGACTCTTCACGGAAAAAATATAGGGGTAGCCCTGACCGGCTCCTATTGTACCTATGATGAGGTGTTTCCCCAGATGGAACGCATGATACAGGAAAATGCCAATGTCACATCCATCTTCTCCGACCGTTCCCAAGTGACGGATACTCGCTTCGGAAACGCAGAGGATTTTCTCCTTAGGGCAAAAACGATTACAGGCAAAGATCCCATAACTACCATTGTGGAAGCAGAAAAGGTCGGACCGGGGAATTTGTTTGATATTTTGATTATTGCTCCATGTACCGGCAATACTCTGGCTAAGCTCGCCAATGCGATAACCGATTCCACGGTTTTGATGGCTGCCAAGAGCCAGCTGCGTAATAACAAGCCGGTTGTAATCGCGATGGCGACCAACGATGCCCTCAGCAACAATTTGAAAAATATCGGTCTGCTGCTGGGCGCAAAGAATGTATACTTCGTCCCTTTTGGACAGGATAATTATAAGAGCAAGCCCTATTCCATGGTGGCCCATTTCGACCTTGTTCTTCCCACCCTGGAGGCGGCACTGGAAGGCGCTCAACTCCAGCCCATCGTTCTTGCTCCAAATTAAATCTACTGCTGTCAATTCACTTTATAAATATTATGCCTGCGGCAAAAAGCTGCCGGCTGCGAGAAAGGAATGGTTGTTAATATGTGCGGAATCGCCGGTTTTTGCAATATGGGAGAGGATTACACAAGAGATTATGACAGATGGTACCATACCCTGTTAGGCATGAGAAGTAAGCTGGTTCGACGGGGGCCGGACGATGAAGGAGCCGTATTGACACCAAACATCGGATTGACCCATACCCGGTTATCCATCATAGACTTAAACCGCGGCCACCAGCCAATGACAAAACAGAAATCCGGTGCATCCTACACCATCGTATATAATGGGGAACTTTATAATACTGCGGAGTTAAGAGAAACGTTGGTCAATATGGGCTTTCTCTTTAAGACACACACGGATACGGAGGTTATCTTAACCGGCTTCATGGCCTTTGGCGGGGATTTTGTAAAAGAACTTAACGGCATCTTTTCCTTCGCAATATGGGATGAAAACAACCATGTGCTGCATCTGGCAAGGGATCGTTTCGGCGTAAAGCCTTTATTCTACACCATGATAGACGGGACCATCGTCTTCTCCTCTGAAATCAAGGCATTATTTCAATACCCGGGCATCAAACCGAGAGTGGATGCGGAAGGGCTGTGTGAAATATTCGGACTGGGCCCTGCCAAATCCTACGGCAAGGGAGTGTTCAAGGATATCTATGAGGTCCTGGCCGGGAATATCATCACCTTCCAGGAAGGGGGACTGAAGGAAACACCGTATTGGACCCTGACCAGCGCCCCTCATGAGGACACCTATGAGGCCACCGTAGAAAAGACTTCCTTCCTATTGTATGATGCTGTAAAACGGCAGATGATATCCGATATCCCCATCTCTACTCTCCTGTCCGGCGGTATTGACAGCAGCCTGGTTACGTCAATCTGCGCCCTGGAGCTGAAAAAGCAGGGCAAGCAGCTTCGGACCTACTCCTTTGATTTCAAGGATAACAGCAAGCATTTTAAATCCAATTCCTTTCAGCCTGCCCAGGACCGTCCTTATGTGGATATTATGGCGGACGCCGTGGGAAGCAGCCACACCTATCTGGAATGCGATAACCTGGATCTGCTGGACCACCTGTATCCGGCAGTGGATGCCAGGGACCTTCCGAACATGGCGGATGTGGAGTCCTCTCTGCTCTATTTTTGCAAAAAGGTAGCCGCACAGACCAAGGTTACCCTGACCGGAGAATGCGCGGATGAAATATTTGGAGGCTATCCCTGGATCAACCGGCCGGAGCTGATGGAACAGAATACCTTCCCCTGGTCAAACAGCATGGAAACCCGCAAATTCCTCCTATCCCAGGATTTATTATCAACGCTGGATCTGGACGGCTATGTTCAAGCCGCCTATGAAAAAACCATCTCCGAGGTTCCCCGGCTGGAGGGAGAAAATAAAATCGAGGCACGCCGCAGAGAGATTGCCTATCTTAACCTCAAATGGTTCATGGTCACCCTGTTAGACCGCATGGATCGGTGCAGCATGTATTCCGGCCTTGAAGCAAGGGTCCCCTTCGCAGATCACCGCATCGTTGAATATGTCTGGAATGTCCCCTGGTCCATGAAGGCAAAGGACGGAGTTGTAAAAGGATTGCTGCGGGATGCGGGAAAAGGACTCCTTCCCGAGGAAATCCTCCTGCGAAGAAAGAGCCCCTATCCCAAGACCTATCATCCGGAGTATGAAAAGCTTCTGGGCAGCCGTCTGCTGGAAGTTCTCTCCGATCCCAACGCACCAATTCGTCCCCTCGTCGACACAAATAAAGTGAAAACCTTCCTGGAAGCGCCCTCCGACTATGGTAAGCCCTGGTACGGACAGCTGATGGCAGGCCCTCAGATGATCGCGTATCTCCTGCAAATCAACTATTGGCTGAAGAAATATAGTATTGAGCTGGTATAAGAAATAATAAGGCAAACAAAACGGCTGTCCCAATCCGATCCGGATAGGACAGCCTTCTGCCTGCGATACTGTTATAAAATTATGCTGTTCTTCCGAAACTTATTTCTCGGTATTCGGCTTCTCAAGCTCAACAATGGAGGTCTTCTTCATCGGAATTCTGCAGTTCTTGTTATTGCCGAATTCTACGATTACAATATCATCCATCACATCGATCACTACCCCATAGAAGCCCCCTGAGGTCAATACACTGTCACCGGCGGCCAGAGTGGAAAGCATTACACCCATCTTCTTCTGCTGCTTCTTCTGCGGACGAATCAACATAAAGTAAAGTAAAAGCCCCAGAAAACCTACCTGAACAATTAATAATAGCATAGAACCGGTGGAAGAGCCTGATGTCTCCCCTGCTAATAATGTAAAATAATTCATTTTAGTAATCCTCCTGATATTATTATTCTATAATTCAATGTTATTCGCTTCCTCGCTCCTAACAAAGCCTTCCAATCGCATCTTCTTGTATTCCTTATAATATTTTCCGCGGATTGCCTCACGAATCTCCTCCATCATATGATTATAAAAATATAGATTATGGAGAACCAGCAATCTCATCCCCAGCATCTCCTTCGCCTTGAGTAAATGCCTGATATAGGAACGGCTGTAATGCTTGCAGGCCGGGCAGCCGCAGCCTTCCTCAATTGGCCGGTCATCCAGCTCATACTTTGCATTCACGAGATTCATCTTGCCGTAGTTGGTGTAAGCATGCCCATGTCTTCCGTTCCTGGTAGGATATACACAATCAAAGAAGTCCACACCCCGGTCCACCGCCTCGAGAATATTGGCCGGCGTGCCTACTCCCATGAGATAAACCGGCTTCTGCAATGGAAGATAGGGTACTGTCTCTTCTATAATGCGGTACATCTCCTCGTGGCTTTCGCCTACCGCAAGCCCGCCCAGGGCATATCCGTCCAAATCCATCTCCGAGATTACCTTTGCGTGTTCAATTCGAATATCCTCAAAGGTTCCTCCCTGGTTAATGCCAAAGAGCATCTGATGCCGATTGATGGTATCCTCCATACCGTTCAGCCGGTCCATCTCCGTCCTGCACCGTTTCAGCCAGCGAGTGGTCCGGTCCACAGAAGCCTGCATATATTCTCTGGTTGCCGGATGGGGCGGACATTCATCAAAAGCCATTGCGATGGTCGAAGCAAGATTGGATTGGATCTGCATACTTTCCTCAGGTCCCATGAATATCTTACGTCCGTCCACATGGGAATTAAAATAAACTCCCTCTTCCTTAATTTTGCGTAAGCCGGAAAGGGAAAATACCTGAAAACCGCCGGAATCCGTTAAAATCGGCCGATCCCATACCATGAACTTATGGAGTCCACCCATCTGCTTTACAACCTTATCGCCGGGTCTGACATGCAGATGATAAGTATTGGATAATTCCACCTGTGTACCGATTTCCTTTAGATCCATAGTAGAAACCGCACCTTTAATAGCGGCAGCAGTTCCCACATTCATGAACACTGGGGTCTGTATCGTTCCATGGACAGTCTCAAATTCGGCACTCTTCGCTCTGCCGTCCTGCTCAATTATTTTATACATATAGCTGTTAATCCTACTTTCTGAATTCCTCATCGGAGCAAGGCCAATTTCAATGCACTCTCTCCTCTATAACATTACAAGTATACCCTTAAAGCACCAGATTTTCAACTAAAATATCGGTTTTTTACATTCCCCATTTTTCGACATTATTCTATTGTGCATTATATACAAATATATACCTCGATTTAGGAATAATACGCTTAAAATATAATATTTATTGCAAAATTTTAGCTTAATTGGTAGAATAAAAATGGTGTTTTGGTGTTAATTGGCAAAGTTCTTTTATAACTGTCGGAGGTACGCTATGCCTATTAAAAAATCTCTACGAATATTGCTGATTCTATCCTCTATGATTCCGGTGATTCTGGTCTCCATGTTCCTGCATGGATTGTTAACAAAGCGTCTGGTGGAATTGAATACCCAGAATATCCTCCGCCTTGCCGATACAAGCAAGAGGGGACTTCAGGCTCTCCTTGAGGCACCGTGCACCGAGGTCTCCCTGCTCTCCATTCAGGAAGATCTATTCCATGCCGTAGAACAAAGCAATGGCGGACATGCATATTCTGCTGACACTGTGAACGCCTTATTACAGAAACGTCACGACAACTGCGACAATTGCGAGCGTATTTCCCTCTATAATATAAGGAACGAGATTATCGCCTGCTCCGACACTTCCCTCATCGGTACCAGCCCCTACTCCACTCTGCCTCTTGCCTATATGCTGGCAACCAGGGATATCGCCATAGCGGTCGACGGAATCCGTCCTATAACCAAAGATGGCACTCTGCTCCATACGATAGAAATAGGAGCTCCGATTATCGACGATGGCAGCGGGCAGATCCGCGGCTACGTCACCAGCACCATCAATGTCTCTTACTTTGAAAAATATCTTAACTCCATTACTATTGGGAATTCCGGCTTTTGCGTCCTGCTTGACAAGGCCGGCGAGGTCATCTATCATCCCAACGCCTCACTGATTGGTTCCAAAATTGATTCCGAGAAGCTCTCTTCTCTGGTTTCCTTCTATAACAAGGGTGCTATTATGTCCAATGGTACCTTCGAATATTTTTATGAGAATACCAATCAGGTCTACGGATACAGCATCCTTCCGGACCTAAACTGGGTACTTTTGGTGAAGCAGGACATCTCCGATATCCAGTCTGCCACCACAATTATGCTGTCAGCTCTGATCGTAATCTGTGCCATCCTGCTGATTGTCATTATTTCTTTCGCCAACTACCTGGCCCGTATCATTTCCTCGCCGATTATTTCTCTCCGCGATGCCATGCGCACCGCATCCGACGGTAATCTTACGGTTCAGTCCAATATTAAGAGCAATAATGAATTAGGTGAGCTGTCAAAGAATTTCAACAAAATGCTGCATATCATCAAGACAAATTACGAAGACCTGGAAGCCATGCATGAAGAGCTTCTCTCCAATGAGGAACAGCTTCGCTCCAATTACGATCATATTGAATTCCTTGCATATCATGATACCCTGACAACCCTTCCGAATAAGCTGGCTTTTCTGGATTATATGAATGAAACCCTGTTTAATCCTGAGGCAAGCAAAAAGACTCATGCGGTATATTTTGTTGATCTGGACAATTTCAAGACCGTGAATGACACCCTCGGGCATGAATATGGGGATGCTCTTCTCGTGAAAACAGCGCATCTGCTGACTTCCATCATAGGAGACGGCGGTATGCTGGCCAGAGCCGGAGGAGATGAGTTTTTATTGTTCAAGGAGGATATTGTTTCCAGAGAGGAAGCGGTAGAATTCGCTTCCAGAATCATCGAAAGATTCCGCTCACCTTTGGCATTGGAAAGTGAGACGGTATATGTCTCCATGAGCATTGGCATCTCCATCTATCCTGAAAACGGCTTATCTCCGGGAACCTTAATAAAGAATTCGGATATCGCGATGTACAAGTCCAAGGATACCGGCAAGAACAAGTTCACTCTGTTTGATTCCACCATGGAGGAAGAGCTAAACCGCAATACTTTGATTACCGAAATCCTTCACAATGCCATCGATAACAACGAAATCCATCTTCAGTACCAGCCCCTGGTTGAGCTGGAGTCCAATAATATCATCGGCTTCGAGGCTTTAATGAGAATAGAGAGTGAGCGCCTCGGCCGCCTAAGTCCGGAGGAATTCATTCCAATTGCCGAGGAGAGCGGCCTGATTATTGAATTAAGCGCCTGGCTCATCCGTGAAGCCTGCAGTTTTAATAAAGAACTGATTGATCTGGGCTTTAAGCCCAGGCTGGTATCCGTGAACATCTCCTCCATACAGATTAACCGGCCCGGCTTTATCGGTATGCTTTCCGAGATACTGGAGGAAACACAGCTGCCTCCCATGTATTTGGAACTGGAGATTACGGAAAGCACCCTGGTCTCCTCCCTTATGGATGCAACCATGCTATTGAATAGCCTGCAGGAGCTGGGTGTCAAGGTCTCCCTGGATGATTTCGGAACGGGTTACTCCTCCCTGAATTATCTTACCAAGATGCCGATTGATACTTTGAAGATAGACAAATCCTTCATTGATAATATCTGCATCAGTGAAAAGGATTCCTGCATAGCCGAAGCCATTATACAGCTGGCCCATAGCCTGGATATCAAGGTTGTGGCAGAGGGCGTTGAAAGCGAAGACCAGCTGGCCTTGCTTCGCACAAGGCATTGCGACATCGTGCAGGGCTATATTTACAGCGCTCCCTTGCATCCGGCCCGGCTTCTTGAGATGGTCAGGGAGGATGATATGATTTATCAATGCTCCTTGTTCGGATAAGCTGTAAACTTGATTCCCAATGCACATTATTAAAAAGGATATACAGCCCTCAGACTTTGGGACACCTCCCAAATACACCTGAAACAGCCGCATATCCTCTTCTTGTAATTCTATGTATTAATTCAATGTATTCATTCTATCTGTTAATTCCATTCTTAATTCCATCTCTATTCATCCCATATCTATTCACCTGTTGTTACATCCTGCAACCAACCGCCGGATATCAGGCCTTCCCTTCACATCCGAGAACGTTCAGTATCTTATGTCTAACCACCGCTTTGATGTTATTTCTTGCGGGTGTCAGGTATTGTCTGGGATCGAAATGAGCCGGATTGTTGAACATATATTCCCGAATTCCTGCCGTAAAGGCCAGTCTTAAATCGGAGTCAATATTAATCTTACATACCGCCATCTTAGCAGCCTGGCGAAGCATATCCTCGGGGATACCAATCGCATCATCCAATTTACCGCCGTACTTTTGAATGATTTCCACATATTCTCTGGATACGCTGGAAGCACCGTGCAGTACAATGGGGAACTCCGGCAATCTCCTGCCTACCTCCTCCAAAATATCAAAACGGAGCTGCGGCTTCTGACCGGGCTTAAACTTGAAAGCACCATGACTTGTACCGATTGCAATCGCAAGGGAATCAACCCCTGTCCGGCTGACAAACTCCTCTACTTCTTCCGGCCTGGTGTAGGAGGCATCCTCCGCCTTAACATTAACATCATCCTCAATGCCGGCCAGCTTCCCTAATTCACCCTCTACAACACAGCCATGAGCATGTGCATATTCAACAACCTTCTTGGTCAGCGCAATGTTATCTTCAAAGCTATGTTTGGAACCGTCGATCATAACAGATGTAAAACCACCATCAATACATGCCTTGCATATCTCAAAATCATCACCGTGATCCAGATGAAGAGCGATCGGAAGATCAGTGTCTGCCAAAGCCGCCTCAACTAACTTGACAAGGTAAGCGTGCTTGGCATATTTTCTTGCTCCGGCGGAAACCTGCAATATAATCGGAGCGTTCAATTCCTTGGCCGCCTCGGTAATACCCTGCACGATCTCCATATTGTTTACGTTAAAAGCACCAATTGCATAGCCGCCGGCGTATGCCTTCTGAAACATATCTTTCGTCGTAACTAAAGCCATAATCCAATCCATCCTTTCCGTATTGTTAAATATTTTCACTGCTCTTATTTCTTACCTCTTTATTATACCACAAAATTATCCAATGGAAAGATTTTTCGCATGTATTTGTTGCTAAATCCTTCTCCAGGGATTAAAATAGATACGTTCATCATATACGGCACTTTGTGCAGAAATTAAGAAAGGAAAAACGGATGGAATCAAAACGCGTATCAGATTCAATCACGGAACAGGTGCAGATATTAATGCCCTCCCATATCAATGGCTCCGATCGGCTGTTCGGCGGACAGCTGGTGGAATGGATTGATGTCGTAGCTGCCGTGGTTGCAAGGCGGCATTGCGGCCGTAATGTCACAACAGCAGCAATTGATAATCTGCAATTTAAAGCAGGTGCATTTATAAACAATACTCTTGTTCTTATCGGGCATATCACTTATGTGGGGAACACATCCATGGAAGTAAGAGTGGATACCTATGTGGAAGACCTGCATGGTATCCGAAAGGTTGTGAACCGTGCCTATCTTGTGATGGTCGCACTGGATGAAGACGGACTTCCCATCCAGGTTCCCAGGCTCATTCTGGAGACTGAGTCGGAGCGTGCGGAATGGGAGGCAGGAAAGAAGCGCCATGCCCTTCGCCATCAAAGGCGTAAAGAGGGCTTTTAACACTCAAAGGAGGCTAATCATAGCTATGACAAAATTTTTTACCATCGGAAAGCGCAGAATGCTTGGGATGCTTCTTGGCAACCTGCTGCTGGGCTTTGGCGTCACTCTTTTTAAACTTTCCGGAATGGGAAATGACCCCTTTAATGGGATGGCAATGGCGGTATCCGCCCTCTCTCCTCTGTCCTATTCCAATTTCCTCGTTCTTATGAATACCTGCATCTTCCTGCTGGAATGGCTGCTCGGACGTAAATACATCGGTATCGGGACCTTCGTAAACTGGGTTTTGGTGGGATATGTGGTAGAATTCTTACTATGGATCTCCGGCAAGATTATCTCACCTCCGGCTTCCATTCCCGAACAACTCCCCTACGTTATTGTGGGCATCATTATTGTCAGCCTGGGATTATCACTATACCAGACCTCAGATGCGGGAATTGCTCCCTTTGACAGCATGCCCCTCATCCTGCATAACCGTATTCCTGCACTCCCCTATTTTTGGTGCAGAATGATCTTTGACGCTTCCTGTGTGGTTATCTGCCTGTTGGCAGGCGGCTTAATCGGGCTCGGGACCTTCCTCTGTGCCTTCGGCCTGGGCCCTGTGGTACATTTCTTTAATAACAGAGTATCGCAAAAGCTAATCTATCCGGGACACGCAGTCCGGGAATAACGAAATCTTTGAAGGTTACATTTCAGCCTGCGGAATTCTGACACCCCATTTTCACACCCCATTTTTACTGCAGATAGCTGTTGACAACACCCGGGAAGTATGCTAATCTTGTAAAAAATCTCAGAGGCAGGTTCATCATGCAAAACATCAGAAAACAATATCTGAATAGGGACGACGATCGGCGGCGCTTGCGGCTGTGATATAATCTTAACGGGATTTCATCTCAGATAAGATTTCTTCATGGGTGCAGGCGCTGGATAGTCTGTGCCTATGTGGATGATCTGGAATGATATTATTTTACTTACAAACCACATTGGTAAGAATTTTTCTTTCTTCCTTTGTGGTTTTTTTGTTACCCATTTTTATACTGAAAGGTTGTGATACGATGCGACATACAGATTATGTCCGAATGGATCGCCGCGCACAGTGCGATATTTCATCCATATGATTAAAGCGTCAAAAGGTGCTTTTAACACTTTAATCATCCATACTAAAAACAGAAAGGATTCTCATATTATGAAAAATATAATCGGAAACCAATATAATAAATATACCCAGCCGGAGGAGCTGGCCGGACGGATCGGCAGCATTGTAACCCTTTCCGGGGCCGTCTATAAAATCAGAAGCATGAGCGGTTTCGCTTTCGTTATCCTTCGTACGAGAAGATCCCTGGTTCAATGCATCTATTCCCGGGAACGGTGCAGCTTTTTGCTGGAGGATTTGAAGGAGGAGGCTTGTGTCCTCGTGACCGGAGAGGTTATCGCAGAGGAGCGTTCCCAAACCGGCTATGAGCTCCACCTTCACAGCATCCGCATCTTATCCACACCCCATGCATTTTCTCCGGTGGTTATCAACAACAAACGCCTGGATGCTTCCCTGGAAACCATTCTCGATTATCGCCCAATCACTCTTCGCAATGAGAAGGAAAGAGCCATCTTCCGGATTCAGGAGGGATTATGCAGAGCCTTCCGGGAATTCTTAAGCCGGGAAGGCTTTACCGAAATCCGCTCACCCAAAATAGTATACGCCGGGGCCGAGGGCGGCGCAAATATATTCAAGCTGGATTACTTCGGCAATGATGCCTATCTGGCTCAAAGCCCCCAGTTTTATAAGCAGATGATGGTGGGTGTTTATGAACGTGTGTATGAGATTGCTCCGGTATTTCGCGCCGAGAAGCACGACACCTCCAGGCATCTGAATGAGTATACCAGCGTCGATTTCGAGATGGGCTATATCGATACCTTTGAGGATATCATGCAGATGGAGGCCGGAATGCTCCAATACGCTCTGGATTTTCTGAGAAATAATTACAGCTATGAGCTTTCTCTCCTTGGGGCAGAGCTGCCCGACGCTTCCTCCATTCCCGCCATTCCCTTTTCGGAAGCCAAGCAACTGATTTCCGATACCTTTCACAGGGAAATAACAGATCCGGATGACTTTGAGCCCGAGGAAGAAAAGCTCCTGTGCGAGCTGGTAAAGCAGAAAACCGGAAGCGAGTTTGTCTTTGTCACCCATTATCCTTCTAAAAAACGTCCCTTCTACGCCATGGAGGACCCGAATCACCCGGAGGTTACCCTAAGCTTTGACCTGCTCTTTCGAGGTCTTGAGATTACAACCGGCGGCCAGAGGATTCACGGATATGAGATGCAAATTCAAAAAATGCTATCCCGGGGAATGCACCCCGAGGAATTTGAAAGTTACCTCATGATTCATAAATACGGCATGCCTCCCCATGGTGGGCTGGGCCTTGGCTTGGAGCGCTTCACCAGCAGGCTTCTGGAACAAAACAATGTCCGTTGTTCCTGCCTGTTCCCCAGGGATATTAACCGCCTCACACCATAAATCCAGGTGGATATTCGCAATCCGCTTCGCTGTCTGCTTATAGCCTCCTTAACACTTCGCCGCATTAGGGCTATATACCGACAGACCAGGAGATCTGATTATCTCCTGGTCTGTAAGGGCAGCCTATTTCATGGAATCCAGCTGTTCTTTTCTGCGCTCCTGCTTTGCCTTTGTGTTCCGGAAGGTATCCATGTCCATATGGTCCGCATTATTGTTTAGGTATCCTTCCGTAGAAATAAGACGTTTCTCCGTATTTTCCTTCTGGCAGCCGCCGGTATGATCCTTGCAGGCCAGAATGTCCTTCAGATGTTCAATCTCGGTCTGACGCTCCCTCTGGAGCTCCTTCGCATGCTTTATATTGGAAGGAGATGAGGATATATCCGAATACTCCTCCAGATGCCTTTGGGTTCTGACCTGCTTTTCCATGAGATTCTCAAGCTGCTGTGCCCGGCACTCATTTTCAGAATTATGCTTTAGATGCTTCTTGTCCGTCAATAATCATCCTTCCTTTCTCAGTGCCCGTTGGGGAGTTCTTATAAACTCCCTTATTATTTTTTCCTGAGGCGGGAAAGGATATTCTTCGTCGGGACGGAATACGAATTTTTGCTCCGGTTTATTTTTTATTTCTCATATAGAAAAACATGTATTGCTGAACAATGCCTGCATACCCTTCATACTGTCCGGGATCAAAGCGATCCTGATATACCTCCTTCAGAATCCTTTTAATCCATACATCCACCGGAAACACTTCGATATGATGCAAGCCGTACAGGCAGATGCAATTTGCCACCTTTTCTCCGATGCCGTGAAGCGCTGTAAGCCTTTGAAAAGCCTCCCGATAACCATAGCTTCCCATATTGCCCAGATCAAGCTCTCCTTCCGCTGCCGCCCGGGCCGCCCGCAGGATATACTCATCCCGATACCCCACCTTCAGCTCCCGGAGCTCTTCCCTGGTCGCCATGGCTAACTGCTGCGGAGAAGGAAATGCATAGTAATGCTGTCCTTTCGACCCTCCGGAGGCAATGATGGTGCCGTACCTCCGGCTGATTGCCTCAACCGTGCTCTTAATGGAAGGAATGTTCTTGTTCTGCGATATGATAAAACTGATCAGTATTTCAAAAAAATCCTGTCTGAGGATGCGGATTCCCCTGCCATACTCTGCGGCCGAACGCAAAAAGGTATCCTCTCCGTTCATCAGCGCCGCCACTAAATGCTGATAATCATAATCCATATCAAAATAGCCCTTCCAAATCTCTTCGTACTCTCTCTCGCTGCAGCTGAGCTCAATCTCCTCCTCGCTTACCTGAAGCAATTCCAGATATTTTCCGCAGGCAACCAGATTGTAACGGTTCTCTTCCTGCCGGTTCAGACGAAAGCACTGTCCTGAATCGGCGATCTGCTGTATATTAAAATTTTTGCTCTGTATTCTCATATTCTTCCTCTTTTCTGTGCATACCATTACCCTTTCCCCATACCATTCAAACTGTAATTATAATACATCCCACAGCACCGGGCAAGTACGTGTATTTTGGCAATTGTAACCGGCAGCCTAATTCTCTTGCATGCTATTCTTGCAGTTTCTTGCCAAATGCTTTACAATAGCTGTTAATCAATCATTGGAGGTTATAAATATGCATCAGAAAATGAATCCCGAGAACTTTTGCCTGCGCTTTGCCGCCCGCGAAGATGCGGAGCTGATATTGGACTTTATTAAGGAGCTTGCAGAATATGAGCACATGTCGGATCAGGTAGTGGCAACAAAAGAACTGCTGATCGAAACCATATTTGTACAGAAAAAAGCAGAAGTATTAATTGGAGAATATGAAGGAAGCCCTGCCGCCTTCGCATTGTTTTTCCACAATTACTCCACCTTCCTCGGACGACCCGGCATCTACCTTGAGGATCTTTATGTGCGCAAGGAAATGCGGGGAATGGGCTTGGGTACCTGTATCCTCACCCGCCTGGCACAGATTGCCCTGGAGCGGGGCTGCGGACGGCTGGAATGGGCATGCCTGGATTGGAACGAGCCCTCCATTCAATTCTATAAGCAGATGGGCGCCGTCCCTATGGATCAATGGACGGTATACCGCCTTCAGAGCGAGGCACTGCATAGTATAAGCTGCCGGAATATGGTATCCTCTCCCTGACTTCTTAAGATTTTCTCCTTTTCTTATATGAAAACACATTGAGTAATCCACTCCCATCGCTTATAATATAGTTATCGAAAGCTGTATTTTAATTTCGACAAAACAAAAGTCAATGACGGGAAAAGCGAAAGTGGAGGGTTTACGACAATATGTTTAAAAATTTATCGTATATGCACAGATATATGATGGGACAACTTAGAAGAATTTATTTTATGGCTCTTCCCGAATCTAAGCAGGATTTAAAAAGCAGCCGTATCTATTATACGACGGCCGACAGTGCTGCCCAGACAATTGCCCAGCTTGCCGGAGGTACTTTTTTGGCTACCTTAATGTCACACAGCGGTATCTCCGACGCCAATATCGGTATCATTACCTCCTTGTTGAGCTTTGCCGCCTTAACCCAGCTCTTTTTGATCAATTACTTTAAGCGGATTAAAAAATATAAGTTTTTGGTAACCGTCACGGCCCTGCAGCGCATTCTCTTTGCCGCTCTGTATTTTGTTCCGCTATTGATGATTAACGATACCTCAAAAGCAGTATTGATTGTGCTGATGTATTTCACGGGGCAGGTGTTTGTCCAGATCGGCACTCCTGCATCCCAGGATTGGATTGCCAGCCTGGTGCCCAGCCGTCTGCGCGGAAAATATTTTTCCATCAAGGACTCCGTAGCCGTCTTTGTCGTATCCATCCTAATGCTGATCTGCGGAATGATTCTGGATTATTTTAAGAAGGCCAATATTTTGACCGGCTTTATTATCATAGGTATTATTATCTTTATTTTAACAGTAATTAACGTAGTGGCACTTTCTCTGATGAAGGAGCCAAAGCTCTCTTACATAAATGAGGACGGCAAGGAGATGCATGGGCGCTTAGCCAAAAAAGCCAAAGAAAAGGTGGCCCAGGAAAAGAGCCAGAGCATTCTGTCAGAGATTAAGGAAGCCATACAGGATCGCAAATACCGCAAGGCCTTTGCCATCCAATGTCTTTATACCCTGGCTTTCTATATTTGCGCACCCTTTAATGCCAGCTACACGATCAACGACCTGGCCCTGCCCTACACTTTTATCATGCTGATCAGCTTTATTTTCAATTTATACCGCATCTATCTGATGCCCCGACTGGGCCGTATGGCTGATAAGCATGGTATGGGTAAGCTGCTGCGCTATACCCTGTTTTGCCTCGGTTTGAACTTTCTGGCCGTAGCCTTTACGATGCCCTTCAATGCTTATCCGATGTATATCCTTTCCACTTTCTTCGCCTCCACTGCCTGGGCTTTCGTAGGAATAGGATTATTCGGCATCCAATTGGATTTTTATCGCAGTGATAAGCGTATGATCCGTCTCACCCTGACTTCCTCCGTATGCGGATTGTTTGGCTTTCTTGTGTCCATAATCGGCGGGACCCTGCTGGATCATCTGCAGAAGCTGAATCTTTCTTTGTTCGGACAAAAAATATATGCCCAGCAGGTTCTGAACCTGATCGGCTTTTTGATCATCGTATGCGCTGTAATCTTCATCCGGTTTCAGATTGAAACGGAAAAAGTGGATGCCAACCGCCAGGACGGCAGAGTTCAATTATAAATAACATTCTGTAAAACATCGTCCAATGGATTACAAATTATGCAGTAAAATAATTCCGATAAATACAATCGTATAATTTCCATCTGATGATTGACAAAGCAGGGTGTCTTCAGTTATAATTACAGCTGACAAGACAGCTATCATGTCTTACATGCCATACGTGTACCGGCTTTACTCCTGTCGAAGCAACAGACACTGGGCAACAGTAATTTATTAAGAATAAATCATTGGTATGCTGCGGCAGGCAGCAGAATGGAGGATTTCAATGACAAACAACTCTTCAAAAAAAGTAAAAACCATGACGGTTGCAGCATTGCTCAGCGCTATCGGTATTATTATTCCCATGTTTGCACCCAAGATTTACATTGAGCCTATGTCCTTTACGCTGGCCAGCCATGTGGCAATTTTTATAGCCATGTTTATTTCACCGTCGGTTGCGGTTGCAGTCGCTCTGGTCACCAGCGCCGGATTTTTTATCGCAGCGTTTCCGCTGGTTGTCGTACTCCGCGCTCTGACCCATTTGATTTTTGTAACCATAGGCGCTCTTCTTCTCAAGAAAAATAATAATCTTCTTCTTTCGCTCAAGACCAGTGTTCCTTTTGCCCTGTTGATTTCTCTCATTCATGCGGCTGCAGAGGTTGTTGCAGTGAGCATGTATTATTTTGGAGAAGGACAGACTCTCAGCCCTTATTTCCTTTTTATACTCGTAGGCGTAGGCACGGTAGTCCACAGTATGATTGACTTTTCCATTGCCGGTTTTGTGTGGGTTCCCTTGCAGCATGTTCTCATGATACCCGCAAACGCCAAGATTCGAAAATCATAACATAGGTGTATGTTTAACGAAAAGGATGTAAGCAGCCCGGTATTTTTGCCGCAGCTTCTTACATCCTTTTTTATCACAGACTTTTTCTCCGTAATTGTATTAATCTCTCCAGCTCATCTCAAGCTCAGATTCTATAATTGTTACAGACAGTTCTTCCATCAAATCTATTTCATAGGGGGCTATCTCTTCCCCATTCTCATCGCTAATTACTCTGACAAAAGGCCGGAGAGGGAAATTCTTATTCTGTTCTCTTACAATCCCGATGGCCTGATTGGATAACCGCACCATGGATCCATTAGGATAAATGGCAATCTGTTTAATTAAAACTGATACCAGCTTTAAATCAAATTGTGTCTCCGAATGCTCCACCAGATAATTCACTGCCTGGTTAGAGCTCCATTTCTTCCGGTAACACCGATCCGACACCAGCGCATCATATACATCTGCAATCGCTACGATTCTGGTAAACTCATGCAGCTCTCCCGCAGGCGTTCCTGTGGGATATCCCTTACCATCCATTCTTTCATGATGGTATAAGGATATAATTCTGGATAATTCAGTGAGGTTAACACATTTTTTCAGCGCCTCATAGCCCCTGGTTGTGTGTGTCTTAATGTACTCAAATTCTTCCTCACTCAATCTGCCCATCTTATTGATAATTTTGTTATCCAAAAGTATCTTACCCATATCGTGCAATATGGCTCCGGCGCCCAGCTTTTCCATCATGGCCCTGCTGTACCCCAGCTTGTTCCCTATAATCAGAGAATACACCGCCGTACTTACGGAATGGGTAAAGGTATACTCATCCGCCGCCCCAATATCATTCAGACTGATCTGGACATCAGGATTCTCCAGGATATTGTCTATAATACTGGATACCGCAGTGGATACCTGCTGAATATCAATCACAGTCTTGCTTGCAAAATCGTCAATGGTTTCCCGCAGCACCTGCTTGCACATTACACGAGTTTCCTCCGATATTGCGTCCGGTATTTCTATCCCGTAACTCTTTTTATCTTCTATATAAATATAATCAATGCCCAACCTTAGCAGGCTGTTCACATAACGTTCCAAGTTCCCGGTACCTTCCTTCAATACCAGGTTATCCCTGTAATAAATTGATTTTGCAAGAATCATTTCCGGCTTTATCATAGATAAGGAAACTAATCGCATTACTGACTCCTTTAACATAAAACTTTGCTCAATAACCCATATCATACTTTATTGTACAAATTGTGTCAATAAGTCGGTACTTTATTTGTCGAAAAAAATGCTTTGATTGCCTTTGTTTCGAAACAAACATTGTATCTATGCGGATTACATGCATCTTGCTTATATATAAAAGGCTATCCCGAAGTAAGCCTTTGCTTCCTTTCAACGGCTCATTCCGGGACAGCCCGTATAGATTTCCAAACAGTTCTTTGACTACAGCTTTATCGTATTATTTTCCTGATATTCTCCCAGCAGCGGATATTGTGCTCGGCTCTTTTGCGTATTCCCATCGTCATCCTCTAATTTGAAGCGCGAAACAGATGCTTTTAATACTGCTGCCTGACTGGACAACTCCTGGCTGGCAGCCGCACTCTGCTGCGCGGTTGCAGAATTAGTCTGGGTGGTTCCGGTCACCTGGCTTATGCCTTCCTTAATCTGCAGTATGGCATTAGCCTGCTGTGAAGTCACCTCCGAAATGGTTTCAATTGTCTTGGTAACCTCCGATATTTTCTCTGCAATTTTCCCCAGAGCCTCGTCCGTTTCCTTCGCGATCATTGTTCCCCGCTCCGTCTTACGGATGGTACTTTCGATCAATTCCGTCGTCTCCTTCGCCGCCTCGGAGCTTCTCCTCGCCAGATTCCTCACCTCCTCAGCTACAACGGCAAAGCCCTTGCCGTGAGTACCGGCTCTGGCTGCCTCCACAGCTGCATTCAACGCCAGGATATTGGTCTGAAAAGCGATATCATCGATTACCCGGATAATCTTAGAGATACTGCCCGAAGCATCATTAATTTCATCCATGGCCCTGGTCATCTCCCGCATCTTCCCGGCACCCTGCATGGCACTTTCATTGGCGCTCATGGCGAGGGTATCCGCCTTGCGTGAGTTATCCGCATTTCCTCTGGATTGTAAGGCAATCTCTTCAATGGAGGCATTAATCTGCTCCATGACACTCGCCTGCTCCGTGGACGACTGAGCCAGGCCCTGGCTTCCTGCCGCAATCTGGCCTGCCGCCGCCTCCACCTGCATGGCTGCCTGGCTGACCTCCATAAAGATATGGCTATTTGTCCGAATAAGCTCCCTCTGTTCCTCAACCGCATTCTGCTGATCCTTCACCATCTGATTAAAGGCCTCTGCCAATATGCCAAGCTCGTCCTTCGCCTTGATATCACTGCGGACTTCGAGATTTCCAGCACCCACCATCTGCATGCTGCCAACCAGGGACTTGATATTCTTAATAATGGGATTTGAGATAAAATACCCGATTGTCAAGGCAATGACCAACGTGATCACACCCATCAGGAAGGCAATGATCAGAATACTCGTTGTTTTACTCTGTATCTCGTCGTATTTAAAGACACCCAGAAGCTTCCACCCCGTGCTCTCAATCGTAGTAAAATAGCAGCTTCTCTTCTCCCCTGTCATGGTATAATTCTTGCTGCCTTCCGCCTTGGCATAGACCGCCTGTTTCAGTTCCTCATGGGGGAGCGGCTGGGCTACCAGTGTCTCATCCGGATGGGCGATTGCCACACCGGAACTGTCATAAAGAGTCATATACCCCTGCTCACCAATCCGGGAAGCCGAGATAAATTCAGTCATGGTTCCCAGGGAAATATCGATGGCAAGAACGCCGGCAAATTGCTTGTCATCATCATAAACCGGCATAGAGACAGATACAATCATCTTACCGCTGCCGGCATCCTCATAAGGAGCGCTCCAGACCGGCTTATTCCTACCCAGAGCTTCCTTATACCAGAGACGATCGGTAGGATCATAGCCCTTTGGCAGCTCCTGCTCCGGATATAATATAATCCTCTTGTCCTCCAGGCCTATGTACACATTCATAACATCAGAATGTGCCTCAAGAAAATTTGAAAAAATCCCGATGAAGGAATCTGCCGTTCTATCCTTGACGTTCCTGATATCGGAGTTCAGGGCAAGATGCTCCAGGCCCTCTTCCTGAAACCTGGTAAAGGTATTGATATGCCCCTTTACATTATCAATTGAGGTGAGAGCCGCATTCCTGATGGAATTCTCCAATTGCCTGCGGGAGGCCTGATAATTTGTAATTCCCAGAAGCATTGTGGGCAGCAGAACAACTGCCAGGAGCATAATGACTATTTTCTGGTTAATTGATACATAGTTCTTTTTCATGGGCTTCCTTTCTTCTTTAGATAAATAGATACATTTGCTGCTTTTCTATGTCGTATCGTTCATTCTTATATGCCTTATTCTACGATATTTCGACAAAAAATTAAATAGTTTTTTTATTATTTTTTTCCAGCAGACGCAGTACCTCCTGCTCCGGCACAGGCCTGCTGAATAAGAAGCCCTGTATTTTATCACAATCATGCTCTATCAGATAACTCAACTGGCAGGGATGCTCTACTCCCTCGGCCACGACACAGATTCCCATGTCCTTGCCAATGGAGACAATATGCCCCACAAGCTCCACCTTATTTCCCTCTGTAATCTGGTCCACAAAGGATTTATCTATTTTCATCGTGGTAATCGGCAACTGCTTCAAGTAATTTAAGGAAGAATACCCCTTTCCAAAGTCATCCAGGGCTATTCCAATTCTATTATCCCGTAATCTCTGCAGCCTTGATGCAATACGCTCGAAGGATTCCATTAATATGGATTCTGTAATTTCCAGCTCCAGGCGATCGGGTTCCACCCGGTACTGTCGAAGGGTTTCATTGACGACATCTGGGAAATCCGCCTGAAACAGCTGGAGGATAGAGATGTTTACCGATACTGTCAATTCATTAAATCCTCTCTGCCTGAGCTGATACAGGAATTCACAGGCCCGCTCCAGAACCCAGGTTCCCAGCGGTATGATGAAATGCGTATCCTCCGCCACCTTGATAAACTTCAGCGGGGATACCCTGCCAAGTTCGGGGCTGTTCCACCGGAGCAGGGCTTCAAAGCCCGTGATTTTATTGGTCTTAATATCCAGCTGGGGCTGATAATATAATTCAAACTCCTTCTGGTCAAGTCCCTTCTGCAGATACTTTTCCATGGCGACCCTCTCGGCAAAGGTCTCATTCATAACACTGTCATAGATCACAAATCTCTTCCGTCCCGATTCCTTGGCGTGATACATAGCGATATCCGCATGCTTCAGCAGCTGCTCCAGATCGCTGCCATGCTCCGGATATATGGCAATTCCCATACTCAGGCTGATCTTGAGGTTACTGTTCAGGCTGTCAAAATCCTTCATGAACTCAGCCAAAAGGAAAGAAGCATACTCCTGCGCCTGCTCCTTTCCTTCAATAGAGCTCATGATAATAATGAATTCATCCCCGCTAAGGCGGTACAGGGAACAGTCCGTACGAAGCAAAGAGGTCAGCCTCTCGCTTACTTTGACAATCAGCTTATCCCCGAACGCATGTCCCAAGGTATCATTGGCATATTTGAAATTATCAATATCAATAAATAGCAGAGCCGCGCCCTTTGTTTCCTCCGTAAAAATAAACCCTGCCACCTCATACAGGGACAACTTATTCGCTAATCCGGTAAGGGAATCATAATAGGCAAGATAGGACAGTTTCTCCTCGCTCACTCTGATCTTCTCGTTCACCGTAAGAATCTCATCGTATTGCTGCCTCATCTCCTCATCCGATGCGGAAAGCTCTTCATATAACTGGGTCAGCTCCTCATGGTTCTCTGCCAGGCTGTTCCTCATCCTCTTTATCATCCGGATATAGAACAGCAGAATACTCACAAAGAGAAGCAGAACTAGAAATGCGGCTGCCACACTTAGCACCAGGGATTTGTAGGTTTCATAGAAAGAAAATGGTTTGTTCAAAATCTCACTATGCCCGGGCAGCACATTGACCGATATTCCAAACCTCTCTAATTGATAGTAATCAAAGACCGTATGCAAAGAATCGGCATCGGCGACAGATATTTCATTCGGGTCGGCTCCCTCCAAAATCCTGATCGCGACCTCCGCCGCATTCTCTCCCTGTAACCTGCCGCTAAGCAGCACTCCACCGATAATACCTTTATTCAGACCAAAATCATATAAGGAATACACCGGAACCTGGCTAACCTGGCTTAGCTCCCGGGTCACATAATCTATTCCAAAATAATTATTATCGGCATCCCGGAAATAGGTTCCAAGCAAGATGATGCCATCCTGCTGTACCTCCCCTGCTCTGAGCTTCACTTCTTCAAAGGCAAGGTTGTCCCATTCGATAATCCGGATATCAGAATCATACTCCTTTATCCTCTCCTTCATGATCTTTCCGGTGGACTTCCCGCTCTCGGAGTTATCGTTTAACAGGTAGACTGCAGCTAGTGCCGGATTAATGCTTTTTGCTATTTTCAGAGTTTCCGTGGGATCAATCACTTCCAGAACACCGGTGACTCTGTCATGGCCCTCCGTGATCTCCTTTACCCCCTCGCTGTTGATTCCACAGAACACAATAGGAGCATCGGAGAATATCTCTTTCCGATAATCCAGGGCAAATTTCAAAGCCGCATCATCCGTGGCTAGAATAATATCTATCTTTTGGTCCTGATATTTATACTTATAATACTGATGGAGATAAGCCAGGTTCTCCTGGGAATTATGATTCTTCCAATCCATATATTCAATAAAGAAGGATATATTCTTACCCTTCTCCCTTAATTTATCCATGATACCTTCCGTCTGCTCCCCAGTCCAGTCAAAGCCCTGGTGGTAGGAATTTAAAATTAATACATTCTCTGCTTTATGCTTCTCCGCTCCCAGCGCGTAAACGTTGCCGGGCAGCATGAAATAGAGCAGAAACAAGACTGTGCTAAATACCATAATTTTGATTAAATTTTCATTTATCCTTGCCATACAACCCCCGCATTATCTTCTGTGTAGGACATACACGGCTGCTCATTTCTATCCTCCAGCTCTGTGTATACCGCTTATGTGAACAGTGAGTGCAATATCATAAAAATTCATTTACAAAATTCGTGTTTATTTAACAGGTTTTTCATCTCCATTATATACCAGAATTCTTTCCGTGCCAAGTAGTTTATACTATCAAAGCGCAAGATACTTCCCTGCTTTATCTTTTTATAACTTTAGTCTGGCAGCTGTGAAATTCTAAAAAAATCAGACAACCAGTTGAATTGATTTGTTTCAATCAGCTGGTTGTTGATGGTATCGATTGCCCAGAAATTAGTGCATATTAATACCGTCATCAGTACGGATATGATGCACCCCTGAATAAACATATTCTTCCCTACAGAAACATTATTGATTGCACTTCTTAGCCGATACCCAAATTTTTTATCCATAATAGCATCTCCCTTTCAAAAAGCACACGGTATTAATAAAAATTTTACCACGCGCCGGAGGTATACGCAATTGGCAAGTCGTCAACTGCCCCTTTGCCTGCTATAGCTGGTTACAGTTCAGAGGTTGCCTGGCGGGGAATAAGATGCCGCCAGGCTTGTTTTTCGTCTCGACAGTATCGGAGAAAAGCAGACTTCTTTCCCTTTCTTTACCCATAACATAGAACATTTCTGCACTAATCTACATATTATATTCCAGGAACAAAAATCATGTTCCTGGAATCGGGATATCAAATAGATTTCATCTTTTTCACAACTTGTATTCCAGGAACAGAAAATCGTGTTCCTGGAATCGGGATATGAAGCAGATTTCATCTTTTTCACAATTTGTATTCCAGGAACAAAAATCATCAGGGGGGTATCCTAATGTTTCAATATCAGGCAAACGAAAAGTTCAACAACTGCTTTGATAATGTATTCTGCGGCAATGTCCAGATTCCAAATCTTCCGCTGAAGGGACCGAAATGCTTTGATCAAATTCTTCATTATATTCATAAATCAATAGAAGCAGAAGCAAATGCAGCGGATTTCTACCGCTGTCTTCTCAAGGAAGCGCCGAATAGATTCAGCTGTGAGCTCATTCAGCGTGTATATGATGATGAACTGGAGCACTTGCAGATATTCAAAAAACTGTATTACTATTATACCGATTGCGAACCCAAGTATTGTGTCACTCCAACTCCTTTTCCCTGCTACCGCGAAGGGCTCCTTAAGGCATTAATCGGGGAGCTGGATGCGGTCAGATTTTACCGCAATGTCCAGCTGTCCACCATGGATCAGGTTATCATCGATACTTTTTATATGGTGATGGTGGATGAGCAGAGTCATGCCACGATATTCAGCACATTATATAATAGCTGTCCCTGTAAATAGCCTATCTCGAACCAGCCGCAAGAAAAGGAGGCCTCCTCAAAAGAATCTTATCAATGGGCCTCTTGCTTCATTTCTATCTTGTCCATCCTATGATATAATGAAAGCGTAGGTGAGCAGTGCGAGAAGAGCACTCGCACGGCGAGCTTGCTCGTAAGCATGCGATCGGAGCTGGAGATCATGAATACGGTTTATATTCATGATATAATGAAAGTGGAATGAAGAAACGCAAGCTTGCTTTCGATTTCCGATTGGAGCAACAAGATCATGAACATGATTTTTGTAAAGAAGAACACTTATTGTATCTTCTGCCGAAGGGAGTGGGGCTATGAAATGCAGAAGAATTGATTTGATCGCTGATGTTTTCCCGTTTGAATTTGGCAAAGGATATGAAGATGGCTATGAATTATGGTCGAATGTTGTTATAAAGGGCTGGATTGTCACAGATCATCTGATTAAGGTAACAAGGGATAACGGCTCCATTGAATGTCCCTACATCTCCCATAGCAGGGGCCGGACATTTATCGGCGAGAACGACTATATTATTATTGATGCTGACGGAACCAAGCATGTATGCAGCAAAGAGAAGATTTTCTCCCGTTATGAACCTATTGAATAAGTTAAGTATACAACATACCTGATAGAAATAGATAGACATATAGACAGGCTGCCCGGAGATATCTCAAGGGCAGCCTTCTTTATACCACTTTTTATAGTTTTTATTTCGTTTTAATTTACTTTTAGATTTTCCTCTCACTGCTTTTTATATTTATCCTTATATTCGTCATATTTCTTCATAATATCTTTGTTATCCATAAAAAAATCATTTAATAACTTAATATTTTGGAGTAGCTTTGGCGTAATGTTGTGTTCAATCAATTCTGTCTGCTGCAATAAGTCATCGTCACAGCCCAAAAGCTTCAGAAAATACTCCAATAATTCATGCCTTTCCAGAAGATATTCCCCCAGCTCTTTTCCGTTTTCATTGATCATTATGATTCCATACTTCTGGAATTTTACCAAGCCAAGCTCGCTGAGTCTTTGTACCATTTTGGATGCGGATGGAGCGCTGACATTGAGCAATTTTGCAAGGGTGCCAATTCTTAGATACCCTTCCTCCATGCTGTTTCTATAGATCATTTCCAGATAATCCTCCATTGCGGACGTCAGGTTTCTTTTATTCTGCTCCATAAGCTGATACCCACGAACCGTATGAAAGCTTTTTTCCATCATATAATCACAGCCTCAGATACTTCTCATTATTTTATTATATGCGTAACACTTTGATTTATCTTACATATTTTAGTGTAGGGTAACATTTTTATCCCCAACTTATTTATTCAATCATTACATGCTGCTATGAGTTAGTACGATTATGGAGGTCTCTGTTTATGAACGAAAATATAATTCCGCTCAGCTCACTGCCGCTGGGAAGAAAAGCAAAAATCGCAGTTCTTAACTCTCATGGTGCAGACCGGAGGAGAATGCTTGATCTGGGCTTAATCTGGAATACCGAGGTGGAAGCCTTGCAAAAGAGCCCGTCGGGAGATCCGGTGGCATATCAGATCAGAGGGGCGGTAATTGCAATACGGCAGGAGGAAGCATCAAAAATACTGGTGGAAGCCATATAAAGCAATATCAAAAAGGCTGTGAGCGGGTTTCCTCCTGCTCATGAGCTTACATATTAATCATAAAGAATAAGGAGGTTTCTTTTTTATGGGTCTAACAAGCCAATCCACAGGAGCCGGTGTCTTGGAAAGCAAGTTCCAGGTAACGCGAACTTCTCCAAAGGAAAAGGTAATCGCACTCGGCGGCAATCCCAATGTGGGAAAAAGCACTGTTTTCAACCAGTTGACCGGACTTAACCAGCATACCGGCAACTGGCCGGGCAAAACCGTCTCCAATGCCCAAGGCAGATACAAGTACAGAGATACGGAATACATATTAGTGGATATTCCCGGAACCTATTCCCTTATGTCCAATTCGGAGGAGGAAGAAATCGCCCGTGATTTTATCTGTTTCGGCAATCCGGATACTACTGTTATCGTAGCGGATGCAACCTGTCTGGAGCGAAATCTGAATCTGGTACTCCAGACTCTGGAGATCACCTCAAAGGTTATCGTCTGTGTTAATCTTCTGGATGAGGCCAAAAGAAAGAAAATCCATATTAATCTAAAGGAGCTGTCCGCACTGCTGGGCGTTCCGGTCGTCGGCACCAGTGCCCGAAGCGGACATGGACTGGAGGACTTAATGGAGGCCATCCATCAGGCAGTTGAAAAGTCTTTCGTTTCCTCCCCTATAAAAACCATATACGAGGCTTCCATAGAAGAGGCTATCGGCATCTTGGAGCCTGCAGTAGAAGAATTATTAAACGGCAACACGTTGGATACCACACCGAACAGCACGCCGGGCGACACACTGAATGGCACGTCAGGCGATACATTGAATGGCACGCTGAACGACACACTGAATAGTACGCTGGAAGATACACTGAATAGTACGCTGGAAGATACACTGAATGATACGCTGGGAGATACACTGAATGGTACATCAAATAGCGTGCCAAACAGCCGATGGGTTACCCTTAAGCTCCTTGACGGTGATGAGACTTTATTGAGAGCCTTGAAACAATATCTGGATTTTGATCTGTTGTCCAATGAGAATGTTTCCGCCCAATACCAAAAGGCGAAGGGCAAACTGCAGGAAGCCGGGATCAACCAGGACATCTTCCGGGATAAGGTGGTAACCCGGCTTGTCAGGACAGCCGAAGAGATCAGCAGCAAAACAGTAACCTGTGATAACGCAACATATAATCTCACAGACCGTAAGATTGACCGGATTTTAACCTCAAAAAGCTTCGGCATTCCCATTATGATCGGTCTTCTGGGAATCATTTTCTGGCTTACTATTACAGGAGCAAACTACCCTTCAAGCAAGCTTGCTGATTTTCTTTTTTGGATCGAGGACCGGTTGACGGATTTTTGTACCTGGGCCAATGCTCCGGCATGGGTACATGGACTGTTTGTAAAAGGAATGTACCGGACCCTTGCCTGGGTGGTATCCGTCATGCTTCCGCCCATGGCAATCTTCTTCCCTCTGTTTACTCTTCTGGAAGATTTGGGATATCTGCCCAGAGTGGCCTTTAATCTGGATAATTTTTTCCGGAAGGCCTGTGCCCATGGCAAGCAATCTCTTACTATGTGTATGGGATTTGGATGTAATGCTGCCGGTATTATCGGGTGCAGAATAATCGATTCCCCGAGGGAGAGGCTGATTGCAATCATCACGAACAACTTTGTTCCCTGTAACGGCCGTTTCCCTACCCTGATTGCCATAATAACCATGTTCTTTGCCGGAGTAATTGCCGGTCCGCTTCAAGGGGTGTTTTCCGCCTTCCTTTTAACCGGAGTAATCGTGCTGGGGGTGGTTATGACCCTGTTGATATCCAAATTACTTTCCAGGACAATATTAAAGGGGCTCCCTTCTTCCTTTACCCTGGAGCTTCCGCCTTACCGGAAGCCTCAAATAGGAAGGGTTATCGTAAGATCCGTTATGGACAGAACTCTCTTCGTTCTGGGAAGAGCGGTAATCATAGCAGCTCCCGCCGGTCTCGTCATATGGCTTATGGCCAATATTCACGCCGGGGATCTCAGCCTGCTCTCCCACTGTGCCGGTTTTCTTGACCCCTTTGCAAGGCTGATGGGTCTGGATGGCTATATCCTGATGGCCTTCATCCTCGGATTTCCGGCAAATGAGATCGTTATTCCCATCATTATCATGAGTTATATGTCCAGCGGCAGCATGATGGAGCTGGATAGCCTGGATCAACTGAGAGAATTGCTGGTATCCAATGGCTGGACCTGGCTCACCGCTGTCTGCACCATGCTTTTCTCATTGATGCATTGGCCCTGTGGAACCGCCTGCATGACCATAAGAAAGGAATCCGGCAGCCTCAAATGGACCGCCGTTTCGTTTCTTATTCCCACCATTACAGGTTTTATCCTGTGCTTTTTCATTGCCTCCGCCGCCCGGCTGCTGGGGCTGACATAATATTCTCTTAGAGGAACAGTAAAAGACTTAGGGCCATAACCAGCATTCCTGCGATCAGGCCATAAATTGAAAGATGGTGCTCTCCGTATTCTCTTGCGGAGGGCAGCAGTTCATCCAGGCTGATATAAACCATAATTCCTGCCACGGAAGAAAACACAAAACCAAACATGACATCATTAAAGAAATGGAATAGCAGCAAATAGCCCAGCAAAGCACCTACCGGCTCCGACAGCCCCGACAAAAAGGATAGCTTGAATGCCTTCTTTCTGCTTCCTGTCGCATAAAAGATCGGAACCGCAACTGCAATTCCTTCGGGTATATTGTGTATGGCAATGGCAAAGGTAATGGGAATCCCCAAGCTGGGATCACTCAAAGCTGCCGTAAACGTTGCCAGTCCTTCGGGAAAATTATGAATGCCAATGGCCAATGCGGTAAATACTCCCATCCTCATAAGGTTTGCTTTATGGGATTCACTTTTTCCATCCATCTCTTCTACGGTATGTATTTCATGGGGATTTTCCCTGGAGGGTATCAATTTATCGATGACAGCAATAAAAAGGATCCCGAAGAAGAAACCGCCTACCGTAGCCCAGGTTCCAAGCCTGTCTCCCAAGGCCGAGGTTAAGGCATCCTTGGCCTTGGCAAAAATTTCAACAAATGAAACATAAATCATCACTCCTGCAGAAAATCCCAGCGCTACCGACAGGAATTTCGTGCTCGTTTTCTTTGTTAACAGCGAAAGTGCGCTGCCAATCCCGGTAGAAAGCCCTGCAAAAAGTGTGAGGGTAAATGCAAATAAAACTTTTGATAATTCCATGATGACACTCCTTCCAATCATAAAAATACTTAATTTATAATTTTTCTTTTGTCTTTTTTATGAAAAGTCCAATTTTATTAGATAATTAAAATAATAGTAATTATTATTAATTTTATATAAAATAAAAAGGAATGTCAAGATCATATCGTATAAAATACAGAGACTATAATGAATATGTTGCAATTTAACCTGCGGCATTCTAATCGGCAATGGCTATATTACAGATCAACCGGCAGTATTCTGAACTACAGCAAGTTTGTAACATGAGTATCTGTGTATTCCACCAATTTTATGTTCATTTACAGATTTTTATGGTATACTTTAACTATCTTAATTTTGGGAAGGGGATATGCCATATGAGAATCAGTGCCAGAAACCAGCTCAAGGGCAGGATTATTGAGATACAACCCGGAGCTGTAAATGCTGTGGTTGTTTTAGATATCGGAGGCGGGAACAGAATCAGCTCCTCTATCACAATGGAAAGTGTGAAGAACCTTGATCTAAAGATTGGGGATGAGGCGTATGCCATTATTAAGGCCTCCTCCGTTATGATTGGAATCGATTACTAAATCATATTGAATACAGATATTATTTTATGTCTTTGGGCTGGCAGTTTAGCCAGCCCTTTGATCGTTTGTAAAATTAACTAAGAAAAGGACCGGTGTTCTCATGGAGACAAACAATATTCAAAACAAAGCAGCCGCAATTAAGGAAAATATCCAAAAAGTCATTGTTGGAAAGTCGGAGATCATTGATCTGCTTCTTACGTCTCTCCTTGCAAACGGACATGTATTGCTGGAGGATGTCCCCGGCACCGGCAAGACAATGCTTGCCAAGTCTCTTGCCAAATCAATCGACGCAGATTTCAAGCGGATTCAGTTTACACCGGATCTTCTTCCTTCCGATATCACAGGGCTGAACTACTATAATCAGAAGCAGGGGGAATTCACTTTCCATAAAGGTCCTGTCTTTGCCCATATTCTGCTGGCGGATGAAATCAACCGCGCCACACCAAGAACTCAATCCAGTCTCCTGGAATGCATGGAGGAAAGACAGATCACCATCGATGGGGTAACCCATCTGCTGGAAAAGCCATTTCTGGTCATTGCCACGCAGAATCCGGTGGAGACCTCAGGCACTTTCCCGCTGCCGGAAGCCCAATTGGACCGCTTTCTGATGCAGCTTGGCCTTGGCTTCCCTTCCGCTTCCGAGGAATTATCCATCTTAAGCCGTTTTACCCTGGACAACCCCTTGGAAACCTTGCATCCGGTATGCACGAAAGAAGAATTGCACGAGATGCAAGCCTGCATAAGAGCAATCTATGTCCACCCCACTTTAATGGAATATATGATTGAACTCATCAACCGAACAAGAAGAAATGATAATATTGCTCTGGGTGTCAGTCCAAGAGGAACTCTGGCTCTGCTTCGTGCCTCTCAGGCCTACGCCGCCCTTCAGGGCTTGACCTATATAACCCCAGAGATCATAAAACATCTCGTTCCATTTGTATTGACCCACCGCTTGATCCTTCGTTCTAATTTTCAAAAAACCGCTTCTGCTGCCGAGCTGCTGAGCCGGATCCTGGAGGAGACCGCCGTTCCTACGGAGAACTTTACAGATAAATAATGATTGAAAGGATTTATTATGGAGATAGCCGCTGCTTTACTTGGTGCATTTCTTCTGTACCGATTACAGAAATATTTATACAGCAGATTCTGGAACCGGAAGCTTACTGTTGAGCTGAACTTGTCCGAGAACCATGCAGTGGAGGGAGACCAACTGACCTTAAACGAGACAGTTACCAATCAGAAGCTTCTGCCAATCCCTGCTCTGAAGATAAAATTCATGACTTCACGGCATTGGACTTTTTCTGATATGAAGGAAACCGAGGTTACGGACAATACCTATCGAAATGATCTTGTCTCCGTCATGATGTATCAGAAGTTGACGAGAAGAATTCCCTTTATCTGCTCCAAACGCGGATATTATTCTATCGATCGAATCACCTTTGTCTGCAATGATCTGCTGTTTGAATCGGAGCTGGTAGAAGGCAGCCACCTGGATATCCATCTCTACGTCTATCCGAGGCCGGTGGAATACCATAGAATTGAAATACCTTTTCAGACCATGCTGGGCACTGTACTGACCAAACGTTTTATCAATGAAGATCCCTTTGAATTCAAAAGTATCCGCGAATACCAGTCCTATGATACTATGAAGACGATTAACTGGAAGGCTTCCGCAAAAACCGGTTCTCTCATGGTTAATGTATACGACCACACCGCTTCCCAGCAGATCAAGATTTTGCTTAATCTGGAATCGGATACGATTTGGCTCTATGAGGATCTTCAGGAGGAAAGCATCCGGCTGGCTGCTGCATTTGCACAGCATTTCATAGAACAGGGAATTCCTGTATCGCTTTATACCAACGGCCTTGATATAATCAGCCGGGAGGTACTTCATGTCCCCGCAGGCTCAGGAAAGAATCATCTTCGGACCATCAACGAGACACTTGCCCGCATTGATGCTTCGGCAGCACTTCCTCCCTTTACCAGGTCTGTGGGTGAAGAGCTGAGCAATGTCAATCCGAAGGATTATCTTCTGCTCATCTCCTCCTATCAAAGACAGGAGCTGCAGGATCAATTGGAAAGACTGTCACGGGATCACATTGATTTTACATGGATTATTCCGGTCAATCGTGAGGTTCGGCTATCCGTGGAGGGGAGCATGTTATCCCATATACTTACCTGGGAAGTGTGAGAAGAGCTTGAATTAATACTTTCGAAGATTGGAGGAATTTTATGAATTTCAGACGTCATCAGCTTATCATCGATCTGATTAATATTCTGATGCAGTTTACGATTGCTTACCTGTTCCTCACAATCGCACTGCATAATTTTGTTGAAGGAGCTGCCCTTCTTACCTTGTTCTTGCTCCCGGCACCTTTTCTCTCCTATGCCATCCGCAAATATACGAAACATATCTGGTCCTTTCTGCTGCTGCACATAGCTTTATTGGCTCTTTATGGTATGGCATTTCATCCTGTATTACTTGTCATTGCCAGCAGCATCTATCTGGTCATACTGACTATAGCCGCTTTTTATCAAAAACAGAGGGAGGACAATTATGGATATCTCTCTATGTTTGCCGTAACTATATTTTTATTGTTATACATCTGCAGTTATCTGGCCGGTATGCCGGATATGCAGCAGCTTTGCTTTACGCTGGCAATCATGTTCATTCTGCTGGGTGTCCTGAAGCAATACCTGATTAATCTAAGCCGGTTCGCCCATAATCATGAAGACAATCGGAATATGCCCTTTCAGCAGATCAGAAATTCAAATCATGTATTAATGGCCTTTCTATGCAGCCTATTCTTTGTTGTCATGCTGATATTTTCCAGGTTTCCCTTAGGGGCGGCCCTTAGCTATATCGGAACTCTGGCTCTGCGGGTTCTGCGCTTCCTGCTTTCGCTAATCCGTTTTTCAGAACCCGAGGAATCCATGGATGCGGTTCCTGAAAAAGAAACCCCTGCCGACTTTGATATGACACCGGGGGAGACCTCATGGATCATGGAACTGCTCTCCAGAATAGTTCAATGGATTGCTACGATCCTTATCATTGCCGGCATCATCGCCTTGATACTCTACGCAATTTACAGGTTATATCGTTATTTCTACCTAAAGAGCGAAGGAACACTAAAAGACGAGGTCGAATTCATCTCTCCCTACACAAAAAGAGAATGGATGAAACGGGATAAAAAGAAAGTCCAGCGAAAACTCTTCGGACGCTCGAACAATCATATGATACGCAAGTCGTTTGCTAAGGCGGTGTCCACGAATACCAAGGGAAGCAAAACGCTGTCAGTAAGTCTGACTCCATCCCAATTATCCGAATATGCCATAGGACAAACTCGCATATCCTCTTCCCCCTCTGATGATGAGGATAGAAAAAAGGAGCTGTTGACCTCCTTTTACGAGAAGGCAAGATATAGTGATCAAGAATGTACAAGGGATGAGGTAAAACAGGTGAAAGAGATATTGAAATAATTGAATATTGGACTTATTAAATATTAAAGTAAAAGTGTCCGTATCCTTCTTTTTAGTTGCATTTTGTATATTACTTTCTGTTCTGCAAACACTAAGTTAAAAAGAAAGGAGCAATTGATCTTGAACAGCAAAGACACATCTTCTAAAAAGCAAGGTAAGAGCAGCGTTATTGATGATAAGATGAGCAATAAGAATGTTACTCATACGGATCATCGTTCAAAAGGCGCTTCCAATAGCAATTCAAGTTATCCCTTTGACTGCCCTCCTGGTGAAGGCCCTAAGCCCAGAATAACCTCAAATTAGGTGAATGTATTAAATTTCAATAAAATTCATTGTTTTCGACGCATTCTAACATAAATAGCTTCCTATGAAATTCATCATAATTATCATAGGAAGCTATTTTACTGCTTCTGCAAAACATCCGTAAAATATTATTTTATTTCTCTTGACTTATTGAATTTTACATGATATAGTGAGGAAGTATTTTAAATAAAGAATTGATTTCACATATTTTTGTAGATCATTTTTTTGATTTACAGGGGTATGTGTTTTTTATTGGAATATAATAAAATTTAAGGAGGTATCTTTCATGAATAAAGGTACTGTAAAATGGTTTAACGCACAAAAGGGGTTTGGTTTTATTTCTGATGAGCAGGGCAATGATGTATTCGTACATTACTCCGGACTTGCTATGGATGGTTTCAAGTCAATTGACGAAGGCCAGACTGTAACATTCGATGTGACAAAGGGTGCTCGCGGAATGCAGGCTGTCAATGTACAAATCGCATAATAGTTTTGTTGGGAAGGATTGCTTTTATAAGTAGTCCTTTTTTATTGTCTTTTTGTGAAAATTATCTTTTAAAATGTATGATTGACTTATGGAATATTGAATTTCCTTCAAATATGGGATTTCAATTCATGCACCTATAAAGGGTGCGACAGCACTTTCCGACTATGAATGTTCTCTCGCTGAATTTCAATCCACCCATAAAGGGTGCGACGTTCCCTTGCTGCCTTCTGTTGATGCTTTCACCGATTTCAATCCACGCACCCATAAAGGGTGCGACCGGTAACTGACATGGAAACCGGAGACGTGATACTAATTTCAATCCACGCACCCATAAAGGGTGCGACTCGCCAAAATCGAGGCGAAGATACAGGATATTTACATTTCAATCCACGCACCCATAAAGGGTGCGACATGCGGTTGTTTCCACAGCGGATATCCCTAGCGGATTTCAATCCACGCACCCATAAAGGGTGCGACTACAGGATCATTTTAATTTAGGAGGTAAAATTGATATTTCAATCCACGCACCCATAAAGGGTGCGACAATATGGCTGATATTGTAGCTTTCCTCCTGATGAATTTCAATCCACGCACCCATAAAGGGTGCGACCCTCGTAGCGGATCGCATCATAATTTTCTGTGGCAATTTCAATCCACGCACCCATAAAGGGTGCGACTAAATATTAATCTGTTTGTTATATGAATCAAATAATTTCAATCCACGCACCCATAAAGGGTGCGACTCATCGTCCTCCTCCAGCTCCTTCACCTCCATGATTTCAATCCACGCACCCATAAAGGGTGCGACATTAAGCAGCTTCTTTACTTCACAGCGCTTCAGCCGATTTCAATCCACGCACCCATAAAGGGTGCGACATCCAATGTCCTGTACTTCAATTAACTTAAACTTAAATTTCAATCCACGCACCCATAAAGGGTGCGACGTTACGTTTTCACAGGCTTGTTTGCATATTTCAAATTTCAATCCACGCACCCATAAAGGGTGCGACTCTTTCTTTTGAGTACGTGACTTCTGGTGTTAAATTTCAATCCACGCACCCATAAAGGGTGCGACGGGCATTTGACAGGATTATTAAGAGTAATAAGATAATTTCAATCCACGCACCCATAAAGGGTGCGACACCATGGGGGTGAGAAATGTGTATAAATCTGTTTATATTTCAATCCACGCACCCATAAAGGGTGCGACCTTCTTCCCGGGGAAATCGAAGACTTGTCCAGAATTTCAATCCACGCACCCATAAAGGGTGCGACGGTCTCAGCTGATAGATGTAAGATCGAAAGCAGATTTCAATCCACGCACCCATAAAGGGTGCGACTAAAGTTATTATTTTATATGATGTAACTGCACTTATTTCAATCCACGCACCCATAAAGGGTGCGACGATATAAAAAACAAGATAATCGAAATGGTGAAAGATTTCAATCCACGCACCCATAAAGGGTGCGACGTATTACTATTATTAAGGAGGAAAATGAGTTATATTTCAATCCACGCACCCATAAAGGGTGCGACACTCATTTCTTTTTGGTGTTCCTTATCCAACATTCATTTCAATCCACGCACCCATAAAGGGTGCGACCTTCTTCCCGGGGAAATCGAAGACTTGTCCAGAATTTCAATCCACGCACCCATAAAGGGTGCGACAGCTATATATTGTACCACGTACAATATATTCAACAAAATATAGATTTTTAAACTGTATTTTTTACTTATAATCTAAAAAAATAAATAAAATCTATACTTTTTGAGTGCGAACCTCCCATGCTTTTCATGTACACTTAGGGTTCGCACTTATCATATAATCATAGCATCCTCAACTTTATAAGTCCCTTTGGCACCTATGTGCTGGACTTTCCTGTCATAATTATCACCGAGTCTATAGAAACGAAGACTGTCCATTTCTACATTAATCACATCCAGCAGTTGCTTTTTTACCTTCAATAATTCAGCCTCAGTCAGCTTGCATTCAAATACAGAATTCTGTACCCTTTGCCCATAATTCACACATATTTTTGCTACTTTGCGTAATCTGCTCTGCCCTTTGGCTGAAGTCACATTAATATCATAGGTTATTAAAATATACATTACTTCCTCTACTTCCAGAAAAATGGTGGGTATTGTTCTATATCTCCTCTAAGATGCCTGGCTAGCTGATTATTTCGCATCAAGGATACCGCCTACCAGCACATTTTGATATCATCAATTCGCAAGAATGATACCAGTAATATTTTTATTGATACCAGGCGTAGCACTTTATCCCATTAGCCTCTTAATGATT
>JAFAGA010000095.1 GCA_023423045.1 Bacillota bacterium
GTGTGGTAAACTTACCACGAGATAACTCTTTCGGCGATTTTTATCCTTTGTAGTGTAGTGACTTTTAGGATACCATAAAATGGCTTGGAAGGGTTATTTTATTTTTAGAACTTTTGACTGTGCAGTATATTAAATAATGTATTTTATTTCAGTCCTGCAATCGTGAAAGATGTCATCTATTTCCCTGCGGAAGAATTCCGAGATTGCTTCCAGCCCATCCTTGGGATAGACGTATTTTCCATAGCCGAACTGGCCGTATTTGTAGCTTCGCTCCTCATTATCCATGGGAAGGCGGTTGTCGGGAAAAATCCCGGTGATCACTTTCTTTGCCTGGGGAGTATAACGATGTGAAATCACCTCAAAGGTCAGAGGATGGGTTAGGCTCTCCGGCAGGCGGCTCCTCAGTCCGGATAATAACCGGCGGTAGTCCTCCTTCCACCGGTCATAAAGAAAGACCGGCGCAATTAAAAAGCCAGCGGGGTATCCGGCCCGAAGCACCTTTTCGGCAGCCTCCAGACGTTTTTCCAACGACGGCGTTCTGCCTTCGTAATCCCGGATTACCGGATCTGTATTCAGTGTAAAACGGATTTCCGTATGGCCCCGGTGTTCCAGAGACAGGAGAGTGTCTATATCGGTGTACTTGGTTACAAAACGAAATCGCCCGCTGTCCGTATGGCCAAAGAATTCGATGGCAGTCTTAAGGAGGCCGGAATAAGGCTCCACCGGGACCGGATCGGAGGTAGCAGAGCCCTCGAAGATCGTAGGCTCCGGATACCTTTGCTCCATATAAGCCTTTGCCTGGGAGAGGAGTTCCTCGACATTGACATTGATCCGCATATAGGGTTTATCTCCCATATTAGTATTCAGATAGCAATACTGGCATTGTCCGATGCAGCCGGAGAGCAGCGGAAGCTGGTAATGGGCCGAGGGCTTGCAGGTTTGGAAGCTCCGGCTTTTATTAATACCGACTACCAGGGTGTTCTTTCCCTCCTGATAGAACCGGGGCGGCGTATCACCGGGAATATTCGCCTTTATTTTATTTCCTTGGAGCATGACGATTTCAGTGCTTCCCTGTCCTGAAAAATACGCATGAATATGCCTTCCGATAGGATAATCCAAAGTATTTTTTTCAAACAGCACTCTTTTTGGAACAAACATTTTTCTACCTCTCAAAAGTGGTCTTATGACCGCTATTATCCGTATAATCCGAGAAAGTATTCATGCTCTCCTCCCTGCCGCACGCCAAATCGTTACAGGTTCCCTGTATTCAGGATTCACTTAATCCATTGTTTTGACATATTATAACATTAGATAAGGTTTGAAGTCGTATGAAATCGATACTGCATATCATAAAAGGAGGTTCCGGGATGGAGTTTTCTATCAAGGAAATCATCTCAATCATCCGTAAGCGGTTTATACTTCTGACCGTCTGCACTTTTGCAGGGCTTGGCTTATTATTTACTGTTTCTAAGTTCATGATGAATCCAACCTATACCGCAGCAGTGCAGATGTATGTCAACTCCAAGGATACGGCCGCTTCCGCCGATTTGAATGATTTATATTATGCACAAAAGGTAGTCAATACGTATATTAGTTTTTTGCAGACAAAGGTATTCTATCAAAGAATATTGGAAGAGACCAAATTAAATTATACCGCGGAGCAATTGCACGGTATGACCAGAATAAACGCGGTAAATAACACGGAGATATTCCAGATCAGTGTCACTGCCAACAGCGCGGAGGAATCCTATGAGCTGGCCGCGGCGATGCAGAGGGTTGCTCCCGAACTGATTAAAAACATCAAAGCCTCAGCACAAATCAGTGTGGTTGACCCGGTCACCCTGCCAGAGGTTCCCTCCGGCCCCAGAGTTATGAGAAATGCTGCTGCCGGGGCCATGGTCGGCTTTTTTCTGTCATTAGGGGCTGTATTTTTGTGGGAACTGATTGATGTTAATGTAAAAAACTCAGCAGAACTAAAGCAGAGATATTATAGACCTATTCTGGGTGAGATTCCTAGCTACGGGGAGCTTGAAAGAAAAAGGCCTTTGGTATACAAGATGTTAGTCCGCAGAAAAAAACGCTCAAGAAAAAATCTTACGGCAGAAGAGGACCACAGATTCATGATCAACGAATCTTATCGGGCTCTGAGGACAAATCTGCGTTATACCATGAATAAAGAGTCCTGTAAAAAGATATTAATCAACAGTCCGGTTCCCATGGACGGGAAAAGCACCGTATGTGCCAATCTGGGTATTACCATCGCTCAAACCGGAGCCAAAGTGCTGCTTCTGGACTGTGATCTCAGAAGGGGCAGGCTGCATCAGCTGTTTCATGTTAAAAGCAATCCCGGGGTCAGTGAGATATTGTCCGGCATCGCTAAAGACAGGGATCTGATTCAAAGCACAGCCTATGAGAACCTTCATGTTATCACTATGGGAAGTATTCCTCCAAATCCGACAGAATTGCTGATGGGAAACAGTATGGAGGAGCTGCTTAAGAATCAGGAAAAAAATTATGATTATATTATTATAGATTCCCCGCCGGTCAATATTGTAGCCGATGCACTCGGCCTGGTCAAATTAGTGGATGGGATCATCGTTATCGTGCGGGAAAGCATCACATCCCATCCCAATATTGCCGGAGCCATGACTAAGTATGAACTTGTAGGAGCTAATATTCTGGGCTTTGTCCTGAACGGTATTACAACCCACATGGACGGCACCTCAAAATCCCAATATTATTCCTACCACCGGCAGACATGATCGATATCCATACACATATTCTGCCGGGAATCGATGACGGGCCAAAGCAGGTGCAGGAAGCGCTTAAAATGTCGGATATTATGCAAAAGGAGGGAATTCATACGGCAGTCTGTACTCCGCATTTTGACCCTGCCGGCCTTTCCATGGAGGAATTTATTCAGATGCGCAGTGCAGCCCTGGCACAGATGAAGGAGGCAAGGATAAGGCTAATCCCTGCCAGTGAGACACTGCTCCATGAGTATTTATTCCATTACACCGATTTGGAAGCCTTATGTATAGAAAATACCCGATATCTGCTATTGGAGCTGCCTTATTCCGCGAAACGGAAGGATTGGATTCTCTGCTCCATCGAGAAGCTAAAAAACTATTATAGTATTATACCGATAATAGCACACATCGAGCGATATCCCTGGCTGAAGGATCGGGATATCACCCTGATCCGGTCTCTGGGCTGCCGCGTTCAGCTGAATGCACAGAGCGTACTTGAGCCCCGCAAAAGAAGTAAGGCTATGAACTATCTAAAAAAGGGCTATATTGATGTCATCGGCAGTGACTGCCATAATCTTGGGCTGCGTCCTCCCTGCCTCCAGGAGGCCCTGGAGTTCATCAGAAGTAAATTAGGAAATGAATATTATGAAACCCTTGACACTAACAGCAGATACATTGTCAAGGGAGTTGAAATTTGAAATAAAACGGATAATTCGCAGTAAATTGAAAAAATGCATCCTCCGCTCCGAAATAATCAGACGGAGGATGCAGGAATGGAGACAGATATGGATTTATATGAGAAAATCATAGAAAGGAAAACGAAAATTTCGCTGATTGGCCTGGGCTACGTTGGTTTGCCCATCGCCGTCGCCTTTGCCAAAAAAGCAGAGGTAATCGGCTTTGACATAAATAAAGAAAAAATAAAAAGCTATCAGGAAGGCCTGGACCCGACCCAGGAGGTGGGAGAAGAACTCAGCCGTACCACCGTCCGGTTTACCCATGACGAGACATTGCTGAAGGAAGCAAGTTTTCAAATCGTGGCTGTGCCAACGCCGGTGAATTCCGACCATACACCTAATCTTGCACCCCTGAAGGCGGCCAGCCTTATCGTGGGAAGAAACCTGGCTCCCGGTTCTATTGTTGTCTACGAATCCACAGTATATCCCGGGGTTACACAGGAGATTTGCGTGCCGCTTCTGGAGCAAGCCTCCGGCCTGCTTTGCGGGAGGGATTTCAAGGTAGGTTATTCCCCGGAGAGAATCAATCCCAGTGATAAACTACACCGGCTGGAGAATATAGTGAAGGTGGTATCCGGAATGGACGAAGAAGCACTGGACATCATCGCCAGAGTATATGGTCTGATTATTGAAGCGGGGATTTACCGGGCACCGGATATCCAAACAGCAGAAGCGGCAAAGGTAATCGAAAACTCCCAGAGGGATATTAATATCGCATTTATGAATGAGTTATCCATCATCTTTCATAAGCTGGGATTGGATACCGGAGAGGTTTTGAAGGCTGCAAAAACAAAGTGGAATTTCCTTCCCTTTTCTCCGGGACTGGTGGGCGGACACTGCATCGGAGTGGATCCTTACTATCTGACCTATCGGGCGGAGCAGATCGGGTACCATTCACAGGTGATTTTGGCAGGAAGAAGAATCAACGATGATATGGGGAAGTATATTGCGGAGCACCTGGTCAAAAAAATGGCATCGGCGGGAATACCCTTGCTTCAGGCAAGAGTTGCAATTCTTGGTATGACCTTCAAGGAGAACTGTCCGGATACCCGTAATACCAAGGTGATTGATATAATAACAGAATTAAAGGAATATGGAATTGAACCGATTGTTGCGGATACCCAGGCGGATGCGGAACTGACCCGGATGGAATATGGTGTTACCCTGGTTCCTTTGGAGGAGGTCAGAAAAATGGACGCGGTGATTCTTGCCGTTACCCATACTGAATTTATGGAAATGGATGAAGAGGATATTGGGAGATTATTTGATTCACAAACTGACCGCAGAAAAATACTTCTGGATATCAAAGGTTTTCTTGATCGCAGAAAATACGAAGCCCTGGGTTATGAATATTGGAGTTTATAGAGCCAAATAACAAGAAGCGGCAAACCATTTCTTGTTGTTAAGCGAAAATGAGGCGAGCCGGATGGCTTCGCCTCATTTTTGTGGCTTTGGATTAATTGTTATCTGCGAATCCAGAAGAATAAGCGCCGTAACAATCCCAGCAACAATCCCCATAATATGGAGAACAGTATGCTCAACAGGATATATCTTCTGGTGAAGCTCAGGCATTCAAATTCAATAATCAGAGCCGCTATTGTGGTGATACCCTTAAAGAGGAACAATCCCGTAATCATCGTGGTAAAGGTTAATAAATCTATAATTAACGCTACATACGGATCGATTTGGGTTCGACAACGGGCAACAATACTGAAGGCTACCGCGCCAATTAATCCAGGCACCAACCAGATTAAGAAAAAACGAATAAATTCCATAACATCACTCCTTTATTATATCGTTCCTTATTTATCTTATGTCGTTTGGACTCCTTTTGTGACTGCTTTTTGTCGAAACGGAGGTCTGTTACCCTGTACGAAGAATAGGATCTCTATGGAAAACATGATTGCTGCGGATTATTATTAATTGTCGTCTTATAATCACGCTTTTGTCATATGATACTACAGATGAAAACAAATCGGGGAAAGATTATATGAAGAAGATTTATCCGTGTATCCTGCTCAGCATGTATCTTCTGATCCTGCTCCCTGTATTTCTGGTGATAAGATGGAATTCCATCCTTCATCTGTTCCATCAGAAAAGCCGCACCGTTGTGATCGATGCCGGCCATGGCGGCTTTGACCCCGGGAAGATCGGAGTTAACCATGCTTTGGAAAAGGATATTAATCTAAAGATAGCAATCAAGCTGAAGGAGCTTTTGGAGGAAAACGATATTCACGTGGTCATGACACGGGAGGATGAAAACGACCTGGGTACCGGGCACCATCAGAATAAAAAACTGGCGGATATGAGAAAACGGATTTCTATTATCAATTCCAGCAATGCATCCTTCGCAGTAAGTATCCATCAAAACAGTTTTCAGCAGGAGAGCTCCTGGGGTGCCCAGGTGTTTTATTATTATAAATCCGAGGAAGGTAAGGTACTTGCAGAGACCCTGCAGGAGAGGATGAAGAAAACCCTGAAGGATGGCAATCGCAGGCAGGCCAAGGCAAACAGTTCCTATTACCTGCTTAAAAACTCCAACTGCCCCCTGATCATTGTAGAATGCGGATTTTTGTCCAACTGGAGAGAGGCCGCACTGTTATGTGAAGATGCCTATCAAGATAAACTGGCCTGGGCGATCCATCTGGGGCTTCTGGAATACATTGCTCAGACCGAGAATGGGGCTCAAGCAGAAAATAAGATTACAACAGATATCACGCGAGAATAGCAACTCTTCGATTGTAGTTTTTGTATCAATATGGTAAAATTAATCTATGTTCATGATATGACCTATGTTCATCATACAAGGAGGTGTTTTATGAGATATGAAATAGCAGGGGAACCGCTGCCGGTAGTTACCTGTCATGTGGCTGCGGGTGAAACAATGATAACGGAACGGGGCTCCATGAGCTGGATGTCTCCCAACATGAAGATGGAGACCACCACCAATGGAGGAATTGGAAAGGCTTTAGGAAGAATGTTTTCCGGCGATTCCCTATTCCAGAACCGCTATACGGCCATGGGCGGAGAAGGTATGATCGCATTTGCATCCAGCTTTCCCGGGTCCATCCGAGCGTTGGAGATCAGCCCGGACAATCCCATGATTGTACAGAAGTCGGCCTTTCTGGCATCAGAAGAAGGGGTGGAGTTGTCCCTCCATTTCCAGAAGAAACTGGGTTCCGGATTGTTTGGCGGGGAAGGCTTCATTATGCAGAGATTGTCGGGCCGCGGTGTAGCCTTCATCGAGATCGACGGATATGCCGTGGAATATGTCCTTCAGCCCGGGCAGCAGATCGTAATTGATACCGGTTATCTTGCCGCTATGACGGCGAGCTGCAGCATGGATGTTCAGACCGTTCCCGGAGTCAAGAACATGCTGTTCGGCGGGGAGGGTGTCTTTAACACCGTCGTTACCGGCCCCGGTAAGCTCATATTACAAACGATGCCGATCAGCAGCGTTGCCGCCACATTACGGCCATATTTCCCATCCTCAAAATAAATTCCAGCACCTTAAGCGGAAATATAAAAGGACCCATATCAACGAATTTCATCGTGGTATGGGTCCTTTTATGCGCAGCTTCTGATTACAGACTGAAGTTCAGTCTATTATTTTCCTTAAGAGCGCATATTGTTCTTAAAAAGGCCCTGCTCCTGATCGCGGTACTGGGTCGGGGTCATGCCGGTCTCCTTTTTAAAGAGCTTTGAGAAGTAGAAGTACTGCGTATAGCCCGCCTTTTCACAAACTATGGAGATGGGATCATTGGTTTTTGCTAATAAATCCTTGGCATAATTGATTCGCAGGTCCTTGATATAATTGGTAAAGGTGGTACCCAGCTCCCGTTTGAATACCTGGCTCAGATAGCTTGGATTAATGGTATAGGTCTGGCAGATGGTCTGGAAGGACAGGGGAGCAGTAAAATTATGATTGATATAATCGATGATCTTTTTAAAGGTATCATTTTTAATCAAATCCATATTGATTGTATTGCACAGATGGTTCGTATTGCTTAAGAAGGTAATCAGATATTGGAACAGGGAATCAATATCCGAAAAGGCACGGAACAATTCCCCCGGAGTGCGGAGCTGTTCTTCAAAATAGCTGCCGTCCAGCCGATATAGCAGGGATATGGATATATTATATATCATAATGACGTCCTGTAGGGTACGGTCCTCTAGGGGATAGAGGGTCGCATAATTTTTCAGCAGGGAAATCACATTCCTGGAATTGTTTTTGCTGGCTTCCGCGATAATGAGATTCACATAATCCGAATTCGGTTCTCGGGAAGGAACCATAAAGGAGGCCTTTGTAATATCAATCGGGCGAAGATAACAGGAATAGATGCAATCCAGCAGCTTCTGCACATCCCCGGAGAAGTTCTCGTTCAATTCGGAAGGCATGTAACAGTAATTCTGTATCCGATCCCGCAAAAACATCTGCTTGATACGCTGGCGAAAACCAATGCCGGTCAGAAAATCATTGTCCTCAACAATATAGATATAGGTATCCAATTCATAATGAATTTTGTAATAATGGACATATCCCTCCAGCTCGTAGCTGATGTCCCGGATACTTGCGGCAAGGGTAATATTCTCGGAACAGTTTTTGGTTTTGGTAAGATATCCGGTGAATCGGGCGGTGTTAGCGGAGGTTGGATTGTAAAGCATGGAGTGGAAGAGGGTATTAAAATAGAATTCTTCCTCCTCCAAAGCAGTTCCTATTTGTTTGAGCAGAGACAGAATCTCTTCGTCCTCCAAGGGCTTCAGACAATAATTAACCGCCCCCAGAGACAGTGCTCTCTTGGCATAGGAAAATTCCTCATGACCGCTGATGATTACGAACTTAATCTGAGGCTGCACCTTATGGACTGCCTCCATCAGCTGCAACCCGTCCATTCCAGGCATACGGATATCCGTAAATACAACATCCGGCTTCAGGATAAGAATCTGTTCCAAAGCCTCCCGGCTGTTCTGGAAGGTGGCAATCACTTCAAATTCAGTAGAACTCCAATCAAAAGCCAAGGCCAGACTGTTCAGTACCATTTTTTCGTCATCCACTAACACAACATGATAGCTCATAAGTTACTCCTTTCCTGAACGCTGGCAGGCAGGGTTATAATAAAGGTGGTACCCTCCGCGGCATTACTTTCCACCGACAAGCCGTATTCCTTCCCATATAATAATTTGATCCGTTCATTTACGTTGCAGATCCCGATTCCATGGGATGCATTCTGATTGAATACAGAAGAATGCCCGGCAAGGGAATCCCTGATTTCCTGCAGCTTCCCGCTCTCAATAGGGAGCCCCGTATTATTTACCTTGATGATCATGGCCTGATCCGTGTGATCAGCAGAGAGCAGAAGCCTGGAGTCTTCAAAGCTCCCTTCAATTCCGTGGACAATTGCATTTTCAATCAGCGGCTGAAGAATCATCTTTGGAACAATAAAATCATAGCAATTGGGATTAATATCATATTCCACATGAAAGCGATCCTCAAAGCGCATTTTCTGTATGCTGATATAATTCTTTACAATCTTAACCTCATCCCGGAAGGACACATTGCCATCCCCCTTGACACTGTATTTGAAGATCGTGGCCAGGGATTTGGCTGCAGCCACAATTTCCGGCTGTTTTTGCTCCGCCGCAATCCCTTTGATGCATTCCAGAGTATTATACAGAAAATGGGGGTTGATCTGGCTGCGGAGATGGTTTAATTCTGCCTGTTTCTTTTCAATCTCCTGTTTATAGAGGTGCTTGTTGGCTGTTAAGAGGGTATGGGTCAGGGAATCAATCTGCTCCAGCATCTCATTGGTTTCCTTGGCGACTATGGTAATCTCACGGTAGCCCTCCAGAGATACCTGTTGTTTCAGATCCCCCAGGTCTCCCTGCTTTAAACAGGAGATGAAATTCACCAACTGATTCAACGGTGAGATAATGTTAATAATCAGCACCACCCAGAGAATGAGCACGATAACGGTAATCAGAAGAAAAAGCAGGAGATAATAATTTTGGGTCCCCAGAGGGCCATAGATGGCATCCTCCTGCTTGATCAGGGATACGATGGTCAGGCCGCAGCCTTCCACCTGCGTCATCCGGTATTCTCCCTCGGTCAGATCGGACAGGGAGGGGAGCGGGCCGTTGGTATTGGTCCAGAAGATCTGGTTTGAGCTGTCCATCAGATAGAATTCCGAGCTGGTTTTATTATAATTATGGTCGCTCTGATCCAGAAAGGCGGTATCGTTCAATACCAGATATACATCGCCAATCTTTTCATTTACCTTAAGGTAGGTGCTGATGGAGTTGATTGGGTAATGTATGACAAAATAACTGCTGTCCAGCGGCTTGTTGTACAGCAGGGAGCTCAGCCCAATGGAATTTATGTCGTCATATTGGTCGGGAAGCTCATAATCCATGTCAATCAGTGAGTACCGGTTGTTATAGTTATCCCGGATGATGATATCCAAAATATGCGGATTCAGCGTCATAATGCTGGTAAGATTGGTGATCATCTGCCGGTAATAAGGGTATTTCTCTTCATCAGCGGAATCCAGCAGGAAGTTTTGGACATCCACATGATAGGAGATAAATTGTATGATCTTGGACAGGAAGGAATAGTTGGAAACTATGGTTTCTTCCAGTTGATAGCTGATTTCACTGGTATATTCCGTACTCTTGTTTTCGTAGATTTTTTGTGTCGTATTGGCATAAAGCATCAGGAAGCAGGTAAATATGAGAATGGTGACCAGCGCAAGTATGATAATTTGAGTAAATAGCCTTAACTGTCTGAAGTTTTTTATCATATCCGTCCTCCATTCCTTAAGCTTTCGTCATCAACAAAGCTTGCGATACAATAAGTTTAGCATAATCCTTCCTGTCTGTATAGAGAACCAAAACAAACGAAGGAGGAGCCTATACGCCGGCCGCATTTCCCGCCGTCACAATCTTCTCCCAGAAATTACAGGCTGGAAGTTCTCCCGCCGAATCGGGGGCAAATAACAGCCGTGGCTCCTCCAGTTCGTCGATAACAGTAACTTTGTCCTCCAGATATTGTTTTATTCTTTTCCCTGCGGAGGCCAGCCTTGTTATTACTCCCCCAAAGCGAAGATCAATCACCTCAAAGCCAAAGGGCTTATTTTCCGTGAACCACAGCTCCTCCCTGGCATCCTTCAAGGTCCCCAGGAGGGAAATGCAGACGGGGATATCCTGTGTAATAATAGTCTCCAGGGCCTCCCTGTCCTTGGCATGATAAGCATTATAAATTCTGTTACCCAGCATAGCCTTGATGGAAAGCACCTCTGCCAGCGTATAATAATAATTGATCAGCGGACGCTCCTTGGATGTATAAGGCTTTAAGCTGTCCGACAGAGCTCTATAGTAGCTGTCAAGACATAGTTCCTTAATCTGTTCATCAAAGAGAGCAACCAGAGGATCCTGGTAGAGGCAGTATTTCGAGGGATTTGCCGCATCAAGATTTTTGACTGCCTTCGGATGAGAATCCAGCCGGTCTATGAGCAAATAGGCTTCAAAGGGGATGCCGGTCAGAAAATTCAGTCTTTCCCGGAACTCCTCCTTATCAAAGCAGCGGGAGTATCCCAGCTCAGCAAAATACAAAACCGAAGGAAGGCCGCTAAAATGAGGGGTCTCCGCACCGGCATCCTGCCACATGGTACAAAGTGCATTTTTTATTCCTATTTTTTTGCATGCGCTTAATCCGGCCTCCGTAATAGCAAAGGCCTTGGTGTAGTTGGGCACCAGACCGTTCCAGATCCAGCCTCCTCCGGCAAACCAGCAGCCCGTGTCCATCTGCCTGTGCAGCCTCAGGTATTTTTCGTAGAAAGTGGTTTCCTCATGATAGTAGTCCCAGTAGGTCAGGTGAAGCTGTCTGGAAGGCAGGGTCACATGACTGAGATCCAGGTCGTCAGGCATGTCATAATAGTCACCGGTAGGGGAGTTCATCCGGAAGAACATATCGCTCCACATAATCGTTTCCAGCTGCAGCTCATCACAGATGGACTGTACCCTTCCCAGATGAGTCATCATCAGTTCTTCCCGGTTTTTGAACCCATTCTCATGCAGATACCTGCCAAGGCCCAGATAATGTGCCTCATCCATTCCCAGATGGATGCGTTTGCTGCGGAACGGTTCGCAGGCGGAGGAGATAATATCCTTAAGAAACCGGACCACTTCAGGGTCCTCCACATACAGGATATCCTCTGTGTCCCTCAGTTTTGCCATAGCGCTCCAGCGAAGCGCACATCTAAGATGAGCCAGAGTCTGAATGCAGGGTATTACCTCAATGCCATATAAAGCAGCATAATCATCGCATTCCTTTAACTCCGCCTTTGTAAATCTGCCCCGATAGGCTCCGAAATACGGATAATTTTCCACTTCATAGGTGTCTTCGGTATAAAGCATCAATACATTCATTCCGGCACAGGCCAAAAAGCGGATATACTTCTTGATCGAAGCAACGGTCAGGACCGCATTCCTGGAGCAGTCCAGCATGACCCCGAGGGAGTCAAAGTAAATATCCCGTTTTATAGCGAAGGGCTGTGGACCGGGGGTATGATGCAGTTTCTGGAGAAGGAGCATGAAGCCAAGATAAATATGGATTGTCTCCCTGCCGCAGATGAGTGCCTCCGAGCCATCAAAGGAAACGGTCAGAGCGGCATCCGGTTTAAGCTGTGTCTTCAGGGTAATATCAGCGCCGATATCCCTCAGCGGAAAGTCGGACAGCAGTTCCATAATTCCATCTTGGTACGGTTTTGCAGTTTCAGATATATACAGCATAAGTAACACCTCATTTCAAATATTTAATCAGCTCTATTATAGGAGGGAAAATCCTATAAAATCAAGGGATTTTGCGTAATTGCAGCATTATATAAAGACAGGCTATGGGATGGGGAAGAAACAGAGAAATATATAATGAGAGGACATATTTAACTAAATGGAAGGCATATTGAATATCGTGAAAATTATTATATAATAAAAGCGTAGGTGAATAGTGCAAGAAAATCACTTGCACAGCAAGAAAAGCACTCACACTGCAAGAAAAACACCCGTACAGCGAGAAAAACATCCGTACAGCGAAAAAACATCCGTACAACGAGTTTGCTCGTATAAAAAAGCAGTATTCAAAATCAGGGGAGGAAACGGCAATGAACCGGTACAGGAAAAACATATTAATATGGGGTTTGCTCCTTACGGCGGTCCTCTGTCTGATTATCATCGCGTATTTATTGCGAAACCGTGCGGCCTATCTCAACGGATTATCCGAAACGGAAGATACCAAAGAGATTACTGCGGAGAAAGAAAGGATATCCATCAGTATCGGAATGTGGGATATTGGAGAGAAGCTGGCCAGGGATGAAGTCTTATCCTCCATAGAGGATAAATTTGATATTACACTGAATCCGGTAAACGTAAACTACACCAACTGGACCCAAGAGTATCAGAAAATGGCAGCCTCCGAAAACCTCCCGGATGTGATCGTCCATGATATCATAGGCTCGGCTACCTACTCCGCCTGGCTCTCCCAGGGGATCATCCGCCCGCTCCCGGCGGATCTGAAGGATTATCCCAATTTGGAGAAATACATGGCTTCTGAATACATCCAGAATTTCAAAGAGAATGACGGTAAGCTCTATTTCGTTCCCCGCATGACCTATCCGGAAGAGAGCCTGTGGGCGCTGGACCGCTGTATCGTGATACGCAAAGACTGGCTGAAGGAATTGGGGCTGGATCTGCCGCAAAATGACGAGGAATTCAAAGAAGCGCTTAGAGCATTTACGGAATCGGATTTTGATGGTGACGGTAAAAAGAATACCATCGGTCTGGCCACAGAGAACATGAATACGCTGGAAGCGCTGTATCTTAGTGTATTTCCCGAGTTATCCAATATTGAGCGAGGCTGGATGCAGGAGGAAGGGCAGTGGCTGCCGGTTTATGCTTCCAAAAGGGCCGGTAAGGCGCTGGCATATACCAAGGAGCTTTATGACAGCGGACTGCTGGATCAACAGTTCCCTTATCGCACGATACAGGAGGCTTTCTCTCTTTTTATCGAGGGAAAGAGCGGAGCCCTGTGCTGCCAGTATTTTAACCTGGTGAAGAAATACTGGAATGAGGCTAACCCTGAGGATATGAGCCTGGATAAGCTGGCGGTCATAAAACCCTGGGCTGCGGAGGATGGAAACCGGTATTCCTTTTCCTCCAGCCTTCACTGGTCCGAAATATATTTCAGCTCCGGTGTCAGCGACGAGAAGATGAATAAGATATTGGAACTTTTTGATTATCTTTTGTCCGGGGAGGCCAAGGCATTATTCTATCCGGAGGAGGATGACCAGTGGATGAAAAAGAATCCTTCCATTGAGGTTCTTTCCACCCTGGTAAGCTGGAATCAGCAGGAGTTTTTTGAGAAAGCGCCTTATGCTGTAAAAATATATGGAGAAGAGAATTTGGATTATGCCACCCAGCTGATGAATTGGTATCGCAACTACACGACACCGGTTCACTACGATAACAGGATAACCTTCCTGAGCACCCCTTCCAAACTTCTTCTTCCCACCTATCAGGAGATCAAGGACGACATGATCCAAACCATCATGGGCAAGAAGGACGCCGAACAGGCCTGGGAGGAGGTCCTTGAAAAATACCGAAGTGAAACACCTCTTGAGGCTGCAATCCGGGAGGTAACCGCACTGGCAGAGTGATTTTCTTGTTCCTTCATGTTCTCTGGTTTCACAAATCCTCTTATTTCTTGAATTATCATTTTCCCGGAGTCCTCTGTTCTTTTTTCCCGTTTGCAGTCCCGTCTGAATTTGCTTCTTCGATAGTGGATACCTCTCTTTCACAGCACATATTCAAATGATTCAGGACCTGAATTATATGAATATGTGCTCTAATTATACTTTTTATCCCGCTTCAAAAATCAGCAATTTGCAGCACATATTTTTATAAAGCTTCTCCATACCAGCGCTTCGGAAAACATACTACAATTAGATTGCATGAAAGCCGTAAAGTATGGCTTAACAAAAAGGTAGTGTAAAGTTTGGTATGAAAAACTGATGTAAAAAATATGACCCTTTGAACATTGAAAAAGCAAATATTATGACCAGAAATTTATGCAGTGGTAGGCAGCGCCAACCTTGAGTGCAACAAA
>JAFAGA010000002.1 GCA_023423045.1 Bacillota bacterium
TACCCTAACACCACTATTCTCGTACCTGATACAGAGAAATATCCATGACTGAGGCTCATTCATCTGAGATATGAAACTATAAATTCCTTGATTTTAAAGGAAAAAACACTTGACTAAATAGGGAGGTATATAATCGGGTCCCCTTCCTGTAAAATGGTTTCACCTGCTTCAAATTTCAAGCATAAGCATGCATCCAAGGGCATATTGTTTATGCCATAGCTCTCTAATTTATTAAGATGTTGCTTTTTTAAATGACTGCTTTGCAGGTTGACTAAGAAAAGAATTGCCCTGAAGAAGGGGCTGCCTATCTGGTTATATCTGGGCGGGGCAATCGGTGTTATAACGACGGTTTTTAATAATTTTGCATATGGGAAAATCAGTCTGACCAGTATCGTAGCTTTGGGACTGTTTGGTCAGACTGTTATCTCGCTGTTTATTGACAGCCTGGGCCTTTTCGGAATGAAAAAGCATCCATTTAGGAAGTCATCCATTACCGGCCTTGTTTTTTCCTTTACCGGCATTCTTGTAATGCTGGATGCTTCAGTGGATACGGCACTATATGCTGTTTTGCTCTCCATCTGCGCAGGAATTACGGTGGTTCTTTCACGGACAGTAAATGCCAGGCTATCGCAATATGCCGGTGAACTTCAGAGTTCCTTCATAAACCATGTCATAGGGCTTCCAATTGCAGTTGCAATTGCAGCCGTCCTTGAAAAAAACAGTATCATTTCAAGCTTCCATGGGCCTTTGCCTGGTCCGTGGATATATCTGGGAGGGGTTCTTGGTGTCTCCGCAGTATTTTTATGCAATATAACAGTTCCCAGAGTGGCAGCATTTCGATTGACGCTTTTGACTTTTGTCGGTCAAGTGTTTACGGGAATTGTAATTGATATATTTGTAAAGAGTGAATATACAGAGTCAACTTTTATCGGAGGGGTGTTAGTTGCCGCCGGAATCGCTTTAAATATGATATATGAACAGGTTCTGCGCACTAAGGAAAGTAAAGATAGTAAATACCGGGAGAGACTGAACAGCCTCAAAAAAGACTATCAAAATCGTCTTCTGGAGCTTGCAAAGGAACCGATCGCTTCGCATGAGGAGATTGTATTTGAAACACGTCCAAAAGGTGGAATATGCTGCCCTTATTGCTGGACGGTGCAGTCTTCCCAGCGTAATTTTTGCCGCGGCTATAGGTGCAATACCAAATTTGTCTTCCGGGACGAAGCGGCTGAAACAAAAAATTGAACGGATTAAATAATTTGCGCCAGCTCATTTATCTTGGCACCATCCTTTTAATCATCAGCTCTTAATCATATAATAAGAATAATTTATTATAACATTTTCAATAAATTATTCTTATTTTTATTTTGCCCGTTATAACCTATAATCAGACTTGTAAAGGTTCCGTACCGATACATTAAAATGATTTGCGCAAATCATATTCCTTACCAAGTACATGAAGTACACAAAAATAGGAGGAACGATATGAAAAATTTTAAAAAGGTATTAGCGGTGGGATTATCCATATCCCTGTGTCTGGGACTTGTGGGATGCTCAGCGAAAGCTCCCGATTCATCAAACACAGAAAAGCCGTCCAATACATCGGACTCATCCGGTACCTCAGGCTCCGATAACAAGCCTTCGGGAAAAAAGGTTGCCATCACAATTGCGACCAACTGGGGAGAGGGAGACTCCAAGTACGATTATTTCTATCCTGCCTTCCAGAAATTCCAGGAAGAGAATAAGGATACCATGGAGATTAAGCTTGAAACCTACAGCACGGAAGACTATAAGACGAAGATTAAGGTCCAGACAGCATCCGGCGACCTGCCGGACGCATTCACCTATTGGGGCGGCTCCATGATGAATGATATGGTAGAAGCGGGCCTGCTGGCGGATGTGGATACTTACTTTAATGACAGTACTGCGGTAAAGCGTGATGACTTTAATTCGGCTTCCTTTGCATATTATACCTCGGCGGACGGCAAGACCTACGGTGTTCCCATTGAGTCCACCAGGGGCGTATTTTTGGCCAATCAGGACTTATTCGACCAGTACGGTCTGCAACTTCCGAAGACCTATGAGGAGCTAAAGGAAGTGTCCCAGGTATTTAATGACAACGGCATCATCCCCATCGCAATCGGCAGCAGCGGCGGAACCCCTTCCGAGTTCTTCTTCAGCGAATTATACAACCAGTATTCCGGCGCAGCCGAGGAGATTCAGAATCTGGCCACGACAAAAAAGTTCGCCACGGAGAATGCCCTTAAGGTCGCCAACAACATAAAGGATATGATCGATAACAAAATGTTCCCGGCGGATACGGTTGCAAACGGCGGATGGGCTGCCAGCCTTCAGCTGTACACGGACAAAAAGGCCGCTATGACCTACACCTATCCCTGGATGTTTGAATCCATTCCGGAGGATATCCAGAACCTAAGCGAAATCATTCCGGTTCCCATGCTGCCGGATGCCGGTGTTGATCCCGCGGGCATGATGACAGGCTTTACGGTCTATGGTTTTGCCATCAACAAAAAATCCTATGAGGACCAGGCAAAGCATGAGGCATTGCTCAAGGTTTGCGACTTCCTTGCTTCCGATGAATTATCCGTTGAATTAACCAAGAGCGGCATGATTCCTGCAAAGAACATTGAGGTGGATTTATCAAGCCAGAAGGTCATCTACCAAAAGATGATGAATTTCAGCCAGGACAAGACTCTGACCCAGGTGCATTTCACGACTATGCCAAAAGCCTCCGCCATTACGACAATGGACTCCAGCCTGGATGAGCTGTTTATCAACGGTATCACACCCCAGGAGTTTGTAGATAAGGTGCAGGCAGATCTGGACAGATGATAGCTATAAAATAATCTGAGTGTCAAAGGCACCGAAGAGGCAATTCTGATATTCGCATCATGTAAAATAGCATCTTAGTTAAAAAGGCTGTCTTGAGCTTACGATCATTTGAGACAGCCTTCTCTTAAGAAAGGATCGTTACAGTGAAAAATAAATTAAATAAATTACAGATACCGGTTTTGTTTTTGGCACCTGTGTTTCTTGTATATACGGTATTTGTTTTTATACCGATGCTGTTGTCTTTGTATTACAGCACAACGGATTGGAACGGAGTAACACAAAAGGTATGGATCGGGCTTCAGAACTATAAAGAATTATTTGCGAACAAGGATTTCTGGCTTGTATTCATGAATACCATGAAGCTGGTGGTTGTTACCTTGGTGGTACAGATCCCTATGGGACTTATTTTGGCTTACCTGCTTTACAGCAAAACGAAAGGAATGAAGATATACCGCACAATCTATTTCCTTCCCGTTGTAATCGCACCGGTTGCAATCGGCTTAATGTTCACCCTGTTTTATAACAGTGAAATCGGTATTTTTAATCATATTTTGAAAACAATTGGTCTGGGGAGTCTGCAAAAAAACTGGTTGTCGGACGCGAACACATTGCTCTATGCGGTTATGGCACCCCAGGTTTGGCAATATATCGGTCTGTATGTCACCATCTTCCTGGGTGCGCTTCAGTCCATTCCGGAGGAGCTGATTGAGAGTGCCCAGATTGACGGGGCGGGAAGGATCAATGCGTTTTTCCATGTAATTCTTCCGCAGATAACAGAGTTTACCTTTATCTGCATTCTGCTGAGTGTCACAGGCTCTTTAAAATCCTTTGACCACTCCTGGATCATGACCGGCGGAGGACCGGGCGTACGGTCCGCCTACTTGGGCGTATTCATGTATAAAACTGCTTTTGTGAATTCTGATTTCGGTATGGGCAGTGCAATCACCATAGGGATTATTGCAGTCTCACTGATGATAACCGTGATATTCAACATGCTGACCAAAATGAGAAGCGATGATTAAGGAGTGTGCAATGGGAAAGTTTCGTAATAAGTCATTAAAGAGTAAGATAACATCAATCATAAAATATTTATTTCTGACCGCAGGGGCGGCCGTATCCCTGTATCCATTCCTCTGGGTGCTGCTGTCCTCCTTGAAGGACAACAACGATATCTACAGCAATTCCTTTGGTCTGCCGAAGGAGATCCTTTGGAGCAATTACACACAGGCGTGGAACGGTGCCCGGGTTGGAACCAGCTTTTTTAACAGCCTGATGGTCAGTCTGAGTTCCGTGATCCTTCTGGTGGTAATTACTGCTATGGGAAGCTATATACTGACCAGGGTTCATAAGAGTACCTTCCTGTCCGTCTATCTTTCTCTGGGAATCATGATTCCGATCCATGCCATGCTGATCCCTTCCGTTATCATATTCAAGCACCTGCATCTGCAGGATAACCTGGTCAGCCTGGTGCTTGTGTATATTGCAACGAATATCTCCTTCAGCCTGTACATCATGAAGGGCTTTATGGATCGGATCCCGAGAGAGCTGGATGAGGCGGCCACCATTGACGGCTGCGGTCAGGCGGGCATCTTCTTCCGGGTTATCTTCCCCATAGCAAAACCGGGAATGGCAACCGTAGCCACGCTGGCCTTTTTAAACTGCTGGAATGATCTGCTGCTGGGACTCGTCCTGATATCGGATCCCATGAAGAGAACCCTGTCCATGGGCATCTCAGCCTTAAAAGGCTCCTATGTGACAAGATACGGCCTGCTCTGCTCCGGCTTTGTGATTTCCATCGTTCCGGTCGTGATTATGTATCTGATGTTTCAGAAGCAGGTGGTTCAGGGAATGACGGCAGGCGCAGTCAAGGGCTGATGCGGGAGAATAATCATAGTGTGATAAAGACGGTGAATCGTAACTCAGGAAAGGAAGAGAAGGAGGAACAGGATGAAGTTTACAGAGAACGGAATAGAGATAAAGGGGATGGAGAAACCTTTATATTGCGGAGCCGTACATTATTGGAGAATTGATAGAGAAAATTGGAGCAGGGTGCTGGATGAAATCTGCGGTATGGGCTTTGAAATCATCGAAACCTATATCCCCTGGTCCGTCCATGAATATCAGGAGGGCAGATATGATTTTGGAGAGCTTGACGATAGGAAAGACCTGGACGGATTTCTGTACCTGTGTGAAGAAAAAGGGCTGTCCGTCATTGTAAGGCCGGGACCTCATATTAATGCCGAGCTGACCTTGTTCGGTTATCCGGAATGGATTCTTCACGATGAGCGGATTCAGGCAAAGAACCCCTGGGGTACTACCGTTGTGTATCCCTATGTAACAAAACAGTTTCCGATCCCCTCTTATGCCAGTGAAGTGCTCTATGAGAAGACGGAAGAGTACTTTAGGAGGCTCGTTCCGGTATTGCATAAGCATATCGGAGAGAAGGGGTGTATTATTGCAGTACAGGCAGATAATGAGACCTGTAATTTTTTCCGGGACCGGCCTTATATCATGGACTATTCGGATGCTTCCCTCAGGCTGTACCGTCATTTTCTGAAGGAAAGATATCAAACGGTAGGGAAGCTGAATGAAAGCTACTGTTCCGATTATCCGGATTTTGAAAGTGTGGCTGCTCCCCATGGCTTTCAGGGAGAGAAAAAGGAGGAGCTGCCCTATTATTTTGATTGGGTGGAATATAAGGAATATCAGATTCTTTACGCATTAAAGCGTATGATCGCAATATTGAATAAACTTGACTTGAAGCTGCCCATTTTTCATAACTGCGCTTATCAGAATTACACCCCTATATCTGTTGCGCGCGATGAAGAGCTGGAGGGACTCAGCGTAGCCGGGATTGACGCCTATCAGGAGCCAAAAGACAAGGCAATGCTGCAGGAGAGAATACGATATCTGGCCGGCAGCAGCAGACTGCCCTTTGTTCCGGAGTTTGGCTCAGGCTCCTGGTTTGACCGGAATTGTCTGCTGACACCGGAGGAAGAGGAATACGGCTATCTTTATTCCTTTATGAACGGATTAAAGGCAATCAGCTTTTATATGCTGGTGGAAAGAGACCGTTGGACCGGGTGCCCGGTGACGGCTGACGGAAGAGTGCGGGAGAATTTCTACCGGATGTTCCGGGAAATGCTGCGGATGCTGAAGGAGGAAAAGATCCATCAATACCGAAGAAGGCCCAAGATATTAATTCTAAAGAACTATGATATGGGCAGGCTGAAGGCACTGTATTCCATTCTGGATTTAAACCAGCTCTCTTCCAACTGCTTTATTACAGGACCGGATATCCCCGCCGGGCTGTTCACTCCAGATACGGATCTTGGACTTCATATGGACCGGGATGACAGCCATTATGCTAAGGAAGCGTGGGTGGATCAGGTTGCGGAGGTATTGAATGGACAGCATTATGAGTTCAACTATTCCGACCGGTATCTGCAGGAAGAACGATACCGGGATTATGATGTGATTTTTGTTTCCTGCTACGATTTTATGGACAGAGAAATGCAGGAAAGGCTGGTTCGTTTTTCGAGGTGCGAAGGAAAGAGAGTATTCCTCGGACCATATGTGCCGTATCTGGACCGAGATTTCAGGGAGTGTACTGTAGTAAAGGAAGCTCTGGAGGAGACATCGGATCGGGAGAAGCAAAAAGGGAAGGCTGATTACGGTATAACACTGCTGCCTGATCCCGGCCTGCTTGATTTTGAACATCTGAAGCCGCAGAAGGAATACATTTGTGAAGAAAAATATACCGGCGGGGAAGACACCTGTGAGGATGAATATCCCAGTGAAGAAGCAGAAGTGGAGATTGCCGTACACTATCATCCCTCCGGTCGGGATCATCTTCTGTTCGTGGCAAATCATTCCAGCCGGGAGAAGACCATAAGGCTCCATTATCGGGAGAATCGAAGCTTGCGAAGTGTCTGGCGGGGGAAGGGAAGTAACAATAACAATATGCTGACGGCCCAGGTGCCGCCGCATGCGGTCAGTATATGGAAAGCGGAGATGGAGGAGCAAGCAGATGATAAACAGTAGCATTCATATGGACTATTTAAAGCCGGAGACCTGGACCCATCTGGGCGTCATTCTTTCGTACCTGAATCCGGAAAAAGAGATTCTTCACATCTTGAAGACGGATACGGGAAAGTTCAAGGGGATTACCTCCCGTCAACAAAGGGTTGCTCTGGGAGAGTTTTTAGACTCCGGTGAGCTCATACCTGAAAAAATATTTCTCAAATACGAACAGATAGAAGAAATCCGGGTATATACCCTGCCGGGACTGGAACGCTACTATACCCGGGTACAGGCTTCTTCCGTCTATTCCATGGATATTGATGATTACCTGATTTACCTGTATCGGATGCAGGAGCAGACTGAGGGCATTCAAATTTATACAAGAAGGAAGCGAACGAGGTGTTATCTGGAATATTTGAAGCAGTTAATTGATCCGAATGCGGAAAACGGAGCGTTCCTGCTATGGTTAACTAATCAAGGGGAATTATATTTTAACTGCATCCTGGAGTATCAGGGAGGCAAGCTGGTCAGGCTGACAACCTCCGACCGTTATCCGGATGCATATTGTGATTATGATGAGGTATGCTGTCGGTTAAAGTCGGAGTATCCCGATACGCTGCAATGTGTTACGATGGAATTGCAGAAATTTGCGAAGAGAATAGATGAGTTTTTCCAAAAACAGAGTTAATATCGTATTCAGGAGGGAAAGGAATGGTTCTGATAAAATGGATAAAAAGCATTCGGCCGATGAAAAATACGTCACTGAGATTTCGTTTTACCGTGGCGATCATCTTTATGTCCATTGTGCCGGGGCTGATTCTGACCTTTCTCTTCTATAAAAACATGGAAGAATTCTATCAGGAAAAGATTCAGATCTACCAGATAAACCTGCTGGATCAGATGACCTCCCGGATGAATAATATTATGGAGCAAAGCAAGGTGGCCTCCAATCAGGTGCTGGGTCTGGCGGTGGCCTCCGGCTCCCTCAACGATTACCCCGGTATGAATCTGTATCAGAGGCTGATGTTAAAACGGGAGCTGGAAGCACAGCTAAGCAATATCAGGATTGCCAATGATTCTATTGATAATTTCTACCTGATCGGTTTTGAAAATAATTTCTATACCTCCAATACAGAGTGGAACAGGGAAAAATTCCTGAAGCTTGATTGGGTAAAAATAGACAGAAGCCAGGAGGGCAGTTCCGTGACCATACCCACCCATAAGGCGGACTACCGGTATTTAAATTCCGGCAGCAGCTCTACGCTGGTTGTGAGTCTTGTGACTTATCTAAACACCGTCAATGTCAACAGCATGATCGGATTGGTGCAGATTGATATCAATTATAATACCATCAAAAAGGCAATGAGCTCCATGACCATGACGGATCAGGATTTTGCCTATATTGTTGACGGAAAGGGAAATATAATCTACAGCCCCGAGGAAAAGCGGGCAGGAAAAAATATAGAGGATTTTCCTTCCGACCGGGATCATTACCGGGACAGCTATCAAAAAGTCAGCGGATACTCCTATGTCGAAGACTGGGAACGGACCATCCGCACTTCCGATATCCGGGGAACGGACTGGAGGATTATCCAGGTGAACAGTGAAACCATGCTGAAGGAGGAATTAGCCAAGGCCCGCAGCATCTGGTTCTTATTTGCCGTGACCTGTTTGGTTGCCGCCATCTTGCTCGCAGTAAGCCTGTCACACAGCGTTACCAAGCCGGTTCTGAAGATCATTAAGAGTATGAAGCGGGTCGGACACGGGAACTTCAATACGAAGGTGGAGAGGATCGAGGACCGGGATCTGGCGGTACTGGCGGACAGCTTTAATATTATGGTGGCTGAAGTCGAGAAGCTGATGAAGGAAAATATCAAGAAGGAAAATGAAAGGATTACGATGGAATTGACGGCATTAAATGCACAAATCAATTCCCATTTTCTCTATAATACCCTGAATACCATCAAGTGGATGGCAATCCGCCAGGGAGCCAAGGATATCGTAAGGATGATTGTAGCTCTGGTCAATATGCTGGAATATAGCTGTAAAAATATTGACCAGCCCGTACTGATTCCGGAGGAGATTAAGTTTATCGAGGACTATGTTTATATCCAGCAGGTGCGCTGTAAAAGCAATGCCAATATCAGATTTGAGCTGGATCATGAGCTTAAGGAATGTAAAATATTAAAAATGCTCCTGCAGCCCATTGTAGAAAATGCAATGCTGCACGGTTTTGCGGACCGCAGCACCGGCAATGAAATTCTGATACGGGGAAGGTTCCTAAAAACGCGGATACAGCTTCAAATCAGTGACAATGGAAAAGGCTTTTCCTATGACAGCATGGATAAATTAACCGGGGTAGGACTTCATAATATCCAGAACAGGCTCCGGCTGAATTACGGTGAGGAATACAGGGTGACCCTGGAAAGCAAGGTTGATATCGGCACCTGTGTGTCCGTTGAGATACCGGTCATAAGAGAGAGGGTGGAGACGGTTGCAGAAGATACTGATCGTTGATGATGAGGCATATTCCAGAGAAGCGATTGCAGAGACAATCCCCTGGGAGGATTATAGTATTCAGGTATTGTGCGCTTCCAGCGCCAGGGAGGCCTTGGAGATACTGGAGGGAGAACGGATCGATGTCCTGCTCACCGACATTAGAATGCCGGAAATGAACGGGCTGGAGCTGCTGGCAGAAGTCCGCCGGCTGGAAATTGACCTGGAGGTCATCATTTTGAGCAGCTACAATGAATTTGAGCTTGTAAGGCAGGCGATGAAGCTTGGTGCCTGTGATTATCTGTTCAAGCCCACGATGCTGGAGGATGATATTATCGATTCTGTCCGAAAAGCGGCTGGAAAGCAGAAAGAAAAGGAGCTTCAAAAGAAGGAAAAAGTACAGCCAAAGAGTGATTATAATAAAAGGAAGGAAAAAGAAGCATTTTTATTCGATCTGCTAAGCGGGCGGAAAATGGAAGAAGAGCTTTTTGAACAGAAAATGATGGAATTCCAGCTTCCTTTTACCATGGAGGATGCGGTGGTTATGGTCTTCAAGATAATGAAATCATCTTCAAGCATGGCGGAAATATTTGAAAATGACAGATACCTTATGAAGGCCTCCATATGCAATGTGATTAATGAAGCATTGGAGACAGTGCCGGATTATGAAATTATCAGTCTCAGCTTTAACGAATACATTGTTCTTGCATGGAATAGTGACAATTCGGGGGAAAAGCAATTCCTGTTCCGGATCGATCAGGCAATTGCTAAATCGACGGAATTCATGGAGGAATATTATAGGATTGATTTTGCGGTAGGAATAAGCAATTTCGGAAAGTATATGAAAGATGTATCAAAGCTGTACCGGGAGGCATCCTTCGAAGCGGATAAGGAAGAGCTGGATCAGGTCAGGGTGCATTATGCCAGTGATTTTAGCCAAAGTGCCTTGCTCAAGAGGGAATTATCCGTATCCATGGAGTATATCAAGGAAAATCTGGGCGATAAAAACCTCTCCCTGCAATCCGTGGCAGATTATATCGGTGTCAGTAAAAATTATTACAGCAAGGTATTTAAGGAAGGAACAGGCGTTAATTTTATTGACTACATTACCAGGCTGCGGGTGGAAAAGGCACGCAGCCTATATATCTATACGGATCTAAAGATCTATGAGATTGCAGAGAAGGTCGGGTACTCGGACTGGCACTATCTTTATAAGGTGTATAAAAAAATACTGGGACATTCCATGTCCCGGGAGAAACGGCATAAGAAGGAGAAGCTTGGAGAAACACACTGAATACGAAATGTTAAAGCACAGAGAGCCGATAATTTGACTCCCTGTGCTTTTCTCAAAATCAGTAGTTATTTCGTTTTTCTCACGCCGTTTTCGTCCACCTCATAGCCATCCACTTTGATGTTTTTGGCAAGAGCGCCGTCGGCGTAGAAGTAGTACCAGTTACCGTCGATCTGGAGCCATTTTCCGGCGGTCATGATGCCGTCTTTGCCGAAGTAGTAATGGTATTTGCTGTTTTCGGTCACAAGCCAGCCGATGATGGGCTTGCCGTTTTCATCGAGGTACTGCCACTGTCCGGCGTCGTTCTGCACCCATCCACGTGCCGTGCTTTCGTCAATGACAAGTTCCACGAAGCGGCGCAGGATGGAGGATGCCTCAGCACGGGTAGCATTGCCCTGCGGGTCAAAGGTGTTATTTCCCCTGCCTTGCATGATGCCCGCCTGCTGGAGGGCTTTCGCCGCTTCTTTTGCGTAGGCGGCAATTTTTGTGCTGTCTGAGAATGTGACTGCCGCAACGGACACAGGCAGTTTGCAGCCGGTGGCTTTGACATAGTTCTGCATCATAACCGCCATATCCTGACGGCTGATGGAGAGCGCAGGACCGAATTTGCCGCCTCCGATACCCTGCACGATCTTAGCTTTAACCGCCCACTCAATATAGGGCATGGCAGGATCGGTGGCCTTCACGTCGGTAAAACTGCTGGCTTTATAGCTGCTTACATCCGCGCCGGAGAGCCTGCCCAGTGCCATGAGGAAGTCGGCGCAGGTGATAGCGGTGTTGGGTGCAAAGGTAGTTGTGCTGATTCCGCTGATGAGGCTGCGGCTGACAACAAAATCAATATTGTCCTTTGCCCAATGATTCCTGGTATCGGTGAATGCCGGGGCGAGGGGTTTGTAACCTACGCCGTAGGTTGACAGGCTGTTCCTGCTAAAAATCAGTCTGCCGCCCGCGTAGCTGGAGTTGGTGAGCAGCTTCGGCTTGCCGTCTTTATCGACATACACGCCGAGCAGGCTGCCGGTGTTTTCGTTGGATGCAGCTTTGTAGGCAATACCCAGTGTAACCGTACCCCTGCCGAAACTGGAAATATATTTGGTTTTACCGTTTTTCTGATAATGCACGGTGATGTCCCATACCGGGCGGGAGCCGATCAGTGCCTTTGCTGCCTTGGACAGTTTGGTCTGCATCTTGGCCGAGACCGTAACCGTGCCGGTTGACTGCTTATCAAGTTCAGCAATGGCTGATGTGTCAAGGGTAACATCCAGCACAGCAGAGCCGATTTTAATAAACTTTACGCCTGCTTCTTTCAGGCGGTCAATAGCACCTGCGTCAATGGTGATGTTCAAGCTGGCATTATTGCCGCTGCCTGTGACGTTAAAATCCACAGCAATGCCGTCTGCTGCCTTGCCGGACTTCTTCGCCGCATCCTGAGCTGCCTTGATCGCTCCCTCTGCCATCTGCTCTGTGATGGTGGATGAGAGAACACTGTTCTTCGCCATGCCGGAAACGCTGATTTTTGCCACGGTCGGCATATTGGGCAGTTTGTCGGCGGTGATGGTATCCTTCGGGGGTTCGGACGTATAACCGCCGCCGTTGCTGACGCCTCCGCTGTTATAACTCCAATTGGCGGTCACGGTGACGGCCTTACCCGGCATAACGAAGCTGGCATCCTTGTTGTCGGCATTTGTAATCGCCACGTCGGATGAAGTCCATCCCACAAAGCTGTAGCCGCTTCGGTTTCCCGCGTGGATGGTGACCGTCGTTCCCTGCGTATAGTTTCCCGCGCCGGTAATACCTGCGTGACTGCCGCTCACCGTTACGATGTAGTTCGTCCCGCCGGGCGTATTGGAATAGGAACCGCTCTGAGAGGAAACATCGCTGTCAATATAACCGCTGCCAGCAGCGGCTGTCGCCTGTACGGTAAAGGTATAGCTGCCCGCACCGGAGGCCAGAAGGTTGCCTTTGATATCCTCGGTAGAGGTGCTTGGAGAGCTGACAATGGTTGACATGCCAAGTTTCGTGCCATCTTTGTAATATTCCACCTTGTATTGGTCGGCGTTTGGTACGGCGCTCCATGTCGCCTTGAGCTCGCCTGCAGAGGTATCCCAGGCAAGACCTGTGGGCTTGCCCAGCTGTTCGGAGCCCTTCACCCAAACAATATTCGCGCCGTTTTTGTACTCCTTATATCCGGGCCTGCTGCTGATGAGTTCAAAGTCGTCTGCGGTTTTGATGGCGGCAGGGAACCCCAGCTTGATATACGATTGAGAGCCGGAACCGGTCGGGTTGAAGTTCAACATACCATCGATGGTGACATGGCCATCGTTTTGGACATTGAGGCCGCTGCCCTGTGTCGTCACATTTCTGCCGACGGTAACCGTGCTTCCGTTGGAATAAATGCCGGTAACGACCTGAGTTTCCACTGTACGGTTCGCTGTGACATTACCGCCGATTACGACGGTGGCGTTGCCGCCTGCGCTGACTGCTTCCACCTCACCTGAAGCGCCCACGCCCTGACCTGTTGCAGTGACGTTGCCGTCTACGGTTATCCTGGGGTTGCCGGAGCCGCCGGAGGTGGATATGCCATATTGTCCTGCGGTAACACTGCCGCTGATATGGATTTCGCTTCCGGCTACCGCTCTTACGCCGCGTTGTGAGCCTTCGACATTCAGTTTACCGCTGCCGGAGCAGCTCACTTTTCCGCCGTTTTGCACCGTCAGCGCAGTGGAGCCAGGCGCGGCGCTAGTGTCGATGGTCAGATCGAAGCTGTCCAGCGCGAATGTGATATCCGCACTGTCCACCGTGATCGGAGCGGCTTCATTGATGTTTTGAAGCAGTGTGATGGTCGTTGCACCCCCTGCGTTCAGGGCGTCGGTGATGGCCGCGCCCAGTGTGGCGTAGCCGGTGGAGCCGATTTGGCAGACGGGAGCAGTGTAGGCATAAGGGGCGCTTGTCGCCACCAAGCTGTCTGTATAATCAACGCTCCCGCTGGGGGCGAGCGCTTTTACTGTAAAGGTGTAGGTTCCCGTACCGAAGCTTCGGAGATATGAGGTGAGATGTAAATTTGTCGCATTTGTCTCTAATAATCCCTGATATACACCCGATTTGTAAAGGCGCACCGCATATCTTTGCGCGCCTGCCACCGCAACCCATTTCGCCTTGACTGTGCCCGCCGTCGCGGTGTCCCAGACAAGACCGGTGGGAGTATCAAGAGGTGTTGGGGAAGCGGTATCCTTCACCCAGACGGTACTGGAGGTGAGGCTGTCATGATAGGTGCTGTAGCCGGGTTTGGTGGTCGGCGTGGTTTCACCGGCGGTTTTGGTGAAAACCCCCACCTTGACATAGCTTTCCGCCGTCACTGTCCCATCGATGGTGATCTGCCCACCGGAAAGAGCCTCTGCGCCAATCCTGCCATCCATACCGGCCCGGACATTGCCGCTCACAGCGATTATGCCCGCATTTGCGGCCCGGACACCCCGGAATGCGCCGGAGGCGTCGCGGCTGATCTCAATAGTTGCGTTGTTGGCGGCCGCTCCAATGCTTCCAACGCCCTGCGCCAGAGCACTCTCCGCCTCAATGATCGCACCGTTATGAGCCCAGACTGCGGCCCCGTTCATCCCGTTGGAGATTTCCGCATCCTTGACAATGATTTTACTGCCCGCATCCTGCGCGTAGGCCCCCGCAGAGTAACCTTTGGCAACTTCCAGGACTGTGATAGTTCCGCCGTTTTCCGCATAAACACCGTTGCCTCTGGATTCGGCCTTTCGCACCGTAACGGTGCCGCTGTCGGCGCTGACGCCGCGGTAATATCCCTTAACATCCAGAAAGCCATCTCCGATGGTGGTGACGGTGCAGTCTTTCACTGTCAGTGCGTAGTGATCGATGTTGTCCCATGTGTCGATGGTCAGTGAGCCGTCGGATAGGTCTATGGTAATGTTCGTGCTGTCAATCAAGACGGGAGAAGTGTGCGTAATGTTTTGCAGCAGTTTGATGGTTTCACCGTCTTTCACCGCGGCCAGGGCCAAGCCCAGCGAGGAGTAGCCGGTGGAGCCGATTTGGCAGACATCCGCCGTCGTATCCTTCACCCATATGGTGTTGCGGGTATCGGCGTATTCTTTGTAGCCTGCTTTGCTAAGGCTGTCGATACCGCTTCCAAAGGCTTTTTCCGTATCCCCGACCATAATATATTTTGCAGCCTGAATGCTGCCATCTATGGTAATCTGTGCAACCGCCCCGGTCCAAGAGCTTTTTGCGACAGCTCCGTACGCATTGTCGCCGTCAGCCGTCACATCGCCGTGAACTGTCAGTGTTGACGAGGGGCCGGTGCCGGTGTTAAGAAAGACGCCGTATACGGTTCCAAAGGAATTTCCGGTGCAGATGGCGCTGCCTTCGATCACTACCATGCATTTGGCTCCGACCGAAACGCCTTGCCTGCCGCCCTTCGCATCTCCTTTAACAGTCACGGTGCTTTCGTATTCCGCCTTGACACCGGTACTGTTTGCGCCGGTTCCGCCGTTGGCGTCAGCGTATACCGTAACCGTACTCCTGTCCGCGCTGACACCAAAATCGTGCCCGACCGCGTCGCCGTGCACGGTGACGGTGCTTCCCTGCGCCGCCTTGACGCCCCATTCGTCGTCATTGCTGTGGCCCGTGGCGGTGACATCGCCATATACGGTGGCAACGCCCCCGGATGCGTCCACGCCGCAGCGTACTCCGGTGGCGTTTGTTACGGATGCTTCGCTGACTGCATCGACTGTGCCATACACTCCTAAACCGCCATATTGACCGGTGACATTGAATTCGCCCGTGCCTGTGCCCGAATCGGAAAGATATACCTTACCGCCATTTTGCGCACGAAGGCCGTAGGTGTCATTCGTTATGACGTTGAGCTTTTTGCCGTTCAAGTCAAAGCTGACGGTTTTGCTGTCGATTGTAATTTGCGTGGTATGCTCGATATCCTGCAGCAGCTTGATTGTCTGCCCGCTCGTCACCGCCGTCAGTGCCAAACTCAGTGAGGGATAGCCGACAGCGCCGATTTGGCAGACATCCGTCGCCGGTGCAGTCTCTTTTAACCAGACGGTGCTGGTGCCGTCGGTATAGGTGTCGTAGCCGATCAGGGATGTGGGCGTGGTTTTGTCGGCGGCCGTTTTGGTGTTGGTACCGACTTTGACGTAGTTCTCGGCCGTGATGGTTCCATCGATGGTGATCTTGGCTCCGGTGTTGGCCCAGGCGCCGATGCCTCCTCCTCCGTTGGCAGTGACGTCACCGCCCACCGTGATTGTACTGCCGGAGCCCTGCGCCCACACGCCGCCTTGCATGCCCGTCGCGTTCCGGGTGATCACAACCGTGGCGTTGGGCCCGGTCACTGCCACACCGTAACTGTTGACGCCTTCGGCAATGGCGTTCTTGGCTTGAACATGCCCGCCGGCCACGGCCTCTACCGCATTGGTGAAGCCCCCCGTGGATATGGCGTCGTCCTCCACCATAATGGTGCTGCCTGTGCCGAAAGCGTAGGCGCCGAGGGCGTATCCCTTTGCGTCGCCCAGCACGGTGATGACTCCGCCGTTCTCGGCGTATGCGCCGGTGCCGGCGGAAGACGTTGCATACCGCACGGTGACGGTGGCCTTATTGGCGCGCACACCCCCTGCCTTTCCCTTGACGTCGAGGTATCCGTTGCCTTGCACCGTGACCGAGCCGTTTGTCACCGTCAGCGCGGGGCCCGTGTTCGAAGCCGTCTCGATGGTCAGCGCCCCCTCCTCGGTGTCGAAGGTGATGTTCATATCCGCAATCGTGACCGGATCATTGTGGATGATGGTTGTCAGCAGGACGATGGTATCTCCGTCCGCCACATGCTCGAGGGCATCGGTAAGCGATGCATAGCCCGTTTCGCCGATGGCGCAGATATCGTCGATGCCGATGTCCAGCGGCCCGATGTCACCCCCCGTCGGACCCAACTCCAACAGGTCTGCGCCGGATGACGGCACTCCTTCCGTTTCCATTTCAAAAGGCATTTCCAACTCCACCGGCTCTTGGCTCACATCCGGAGGATTTTCCTCGGCGCTCACCGCCATGGGCAGCATGGATAGCGTCATACAGATTGCCAGCAGGAAGGCTGCGATCCTTTTGCTTGCAAAACAAGTTTTCATAATGCTTATCTCCTTTCATTACTTGGGTATCAATCCTTCAGCCTGTATATCATCGCGTTTTTCTTGTCCTCAAGAGGCGGCGTTACACCCTCCTCGCCGAGCAGCAGATAGGTCCCCTTATCGTCGGCTCCAAGGACAAAGTGAGCCGAGGCGTCAGGCAGGGTTTCCGGTGCGCCCCAGCTATTCCCGCCATCCTGGCTTTCCTCGACGGTCCGGCCGGTCAGGGTCAGCACATCGTCTTCGGCGCTGTAATTGCCCGTGAACCAAAGGGTATCGCCAAAGATGACCAGTGCCGTATAAGTTCCATCCGGCTTGAAAGTGTATATTTGCCCCATACCGGACGCGCCGCCCTCATATTTTCCCGTGTCGGTGCTGAACTGCCCGCCCGACAGCATCCCAAGCATCCACGAGCCCAGGACCGAAGCATCCGTACCGGCCGGCTGTTTTGCCAGATCTTCTGAGGCCGGCTCGGAGGCACTCAGATAAAAGTTGCACGTGAAGGTGGTCCGGGTCTCCACCGTTTCATAGATCTCTATGGTAGCTTCATAGTACTTACCTTTCCACTCGAAGGATTTATACATCTGGTAAGCGTCGCCGCTCCAGCCCTTTTCGGTCAGGCTGTTCATGTACGCCTCAGCGGCGGCCTCGTCAATACCGTCATAAGTGTAGTTAAAGTACCACATGTTTTCCACTGATGACAAAATCTCAACCGTGCTCACCAAAACACCCTTCCCGGGCTCGGGCACATCGGGCGGGATTTCATCAGCGGGCCAGCTCCCGGCTTCCTCGATATACACATCGATCTGCAGGACGGTATCGTCCGCCCCTTGCAAAGCGAAAGTCACCGAACAGAGGCCAAGCACCGCTTCGGCTTCGGTATGATCAGAGGTCACGATCCATCCGGCGCTTTGCAGCTTGCCCAAGTAGACATCAAGATCGGGTTTGTTCGTATCAGTGACCTTGATGGTCAACACACCCTCGCTGTCCATCGCCGAAGCAGTAACTGTCCCTGATGTATATTCGGGCAGCTCGGCGGGAGCGAGGTCGCCCGGCCAGCCCTTTTCCAAAAAGGGATTGGGAATAGAGGAAATATTTTGCGTTTCAGACAAAGACTCTGATACTTTTTCGTCCATACTTATTTTTTCAATGTCCTGCCTGCAGGCGGTCATGAAAAGCAACACCAGCAAGAGGGGGAAAATCCTTGAAAGTTGAAATTTCATACACACCTCCGTTATTTTATAATAGTAAACTTGCCGATGAGGGGCAGCCGCTTTGCTTTGCCTCCAAATCCGTTTACAAGCCCCATAATTCCCAAGATTAGAACGCCAATGCCGAAAAAGGGCATCAGTATCCAGCCAATTATCGGGATGATTCCAAGAATCACATTTCCCGCGATACCCACAATCAGGAGCACCAGCGCCTGATTGGCATGAAACCTTGCAAATCCCGATTCGGGGCAGGCAATCAGCGGAAGGAAAAATAGCAGATAGGCAAGGCCCGCCATTGTTTTGTTCTTTTGGATATCCTCGGATGAATAAATGATTTCCTGCTCTTTGTTTTCAAAATTTTCTTTTTGTTCTGCCATGATAATTACCTCCTTAAAAATGATGAGAAAGCCTTACTTGAGATGTTTCTCCAACATCTCAGCCGATTTTCCCTCGTTAGCATATTTTTGCATATCGTCCCGGTAACCGGGCAGCCGGCGCCACACGCCCTCGAGGGTTGCGCCCATGCCCCCGGCGCCGCTCAAATGAATGGTGACCTTTCGTTCCGTGGACGTATGCGCCGGGTCCGGCTCAATGTGAATGACATAGCGAATCTCCGTATCATCGGTTTGACTGCCCTGATGTGAAAGCTGTTCCCCTCCGGCGCCCCGGGCCTGTATGTCCAGATAGGTCTGCTTGCCCACAGCGATAAAGCCCCCCTCCCCGGCGAGGGATTCCTTTTCCGGCTGAATGCCGCTTTGTTCGTCAGGGGTAGTATAGTCGCCGAAAGGATCACGTTCATAGCCGTCCAGCAGGTGCATGGTCAGGTTGTCACAGATGCCTTCACCGCCTGCCTCAAAGTCCATCTCCACCGGTACATTCTTCAAAAACTCCTTGAGATAATCCTCCGTGTCCAACGTGGTTTTCATCCAGAAGACTCCGGTATAAAGTCCTGAGGCCGAGCGGTTGTCGTTCGCATCAAACTTATCAAGGTACAGCTCGCATTCATAGTCGGCATAATAGTCGGGCGCCAATTCCTGCCGCCAGCTTCCCGAGGCTTCGATTACAAAGATACTGGGATCGTACAGGCTGTTTTTCCTGGCGTTATCTGAGGCGGATTGCCCCGAGGGGACTTCCTCCGCCCTATCCGGGATCGAAGCTCCGGGAAAGACGGTTGAGGTCTGCTCCTCCCGCTTTCCGCTGTCGGAGCTGACTCCGGCAGTTTGAGCACATGCGGCAAGGCAAAATAGCAGCAGCGCGGTGAGCAAGACGGCAAATCCCTTTTTCATTACATGACCTCCCTTCATTTTCCTTGTACAGATTTTTTCTCATTTCATCAGCATGACTATGCCGTACCGGATGTCCTCGTCCCCGCTTGGAAGAGGGAAGAAGAGAGCGCTGTGATAATCGTCGCGGACCGGGTAACTCCAACTTTTACAGAACAGCTCCAGCGGATAGGAGAGCTTGCTCAAAAGCGCGGTTTTCCTGTAAAATACTCCTTCAACAGCCTCCAGCATGGCGAAGTTTTCATTTGTAACGCGGGCAAGAAAGTTGACGGTTCCTTCTAGAACATCTTCCTCCCGAAGATCGGTGTTTTCCATGAGCGTGTGATTTACCCTGTGCAAATAGCCGCCCATCTTAAACATGGCGACCGGACAGGGAAAAAGATTCAGCAGGGGTAAAGGGTCCTCTTCCGTCTGGGCAAGCGTCTGAAAGCGGATTGAGCGCTCAGTTTTTTACAAATATAAGCATACAAAAAAGGCCCTGCATCCACATTGACGCAAGGGCCCAACCGTTCTTTGCTATTTTGATTCTTTCTCCATTTTTCTATACTCCAATGGGGTCATGCCTACTTTATTCTTAAAGAAGCGCGTGAAATTGTCGGGATACGCAAAGCCGCAGGAGAGGAAGGCTTCGGCAACGCTTAGATTTTGATCCCGCAGTGCAGCCTTCAGCCGGGCTATTTTAACATCCTGATAATAGCTGTACAGCGTCATTCCGGTTTGTTTTTTGAACAGACGCGCAAGATGCGACGGGCTTAAGCCGATGGTCTGTGCAAGCTTGTCGGCATCAAAGCTCTCGCGCCAGTGATTTTCAAGATACTCTTTTGTTTTTGTGACCTCCGACCTGCCCTGATACAATCTGCTTGTCAGGAAAATGCTGACAACATAGGCTGACTTCACGTCCTCTACAGTGACAGTAAAATTCAGAATATCGGTATAAATCGCCTCGGTATCATAATCGGCACTCCGGGAACTATACCATTCCCAGAAGCGCTCCAAAGGGAGCCGGATATCCGATATCAGAACGACCTCTCCCTCGAATGTCTTGCGGATCTGCTCACGCAATCCAAACTGTTCATTCACCAAAGGGTCTCTGATCAAATTGTATTTTCCGAGAATCAGGGAGGGGTCCCCTACATTCCAGGCGCTCAGAACAGCTTCGTTGATGAAAATAATATCGCCGTTCTGCTTGAATATTTGCATGGGGACAGGAAAAATACCGGCGATTTGAAAAAGCTGGCTCTCAGTTTTACACATGGGAACCATGCCGGATATCTTTTTCTGCGGATGTACCGGCAAATGATTTCTGTATTCCGTCGGTGTACTCCCAACCCTGCGTTTAAACACATCAGCAAACCGGCCGCTGTAATCTGTCCCGCACGAGGCAAACGCCTCGCGGACAGTGCATTTTGTATCATGCAAGGCTTCCTTGATTTTTTCGATTTTGCGCTCCTCATAATAGCGGTAGGGCGTGATACCGGTAAATCTTTTGAACAAGCGCACCAGATGATCGGGACTTAGACCGGCAGCCCCGGCAATTTTGTCCTGGTCGAAATCATCAAGCCAATGTACATCAATATAGGCCTTTGCTTTCATAGCGTCCAGCCGGGCTTGATAGATGCGTTTCATCATAAATAGTGCGATCACATACGCAACCGAGCCGTTTTCTTCCCGGATGGGAAAACAAGTGATGTCCTGATAGATTTCATTTTCCGCAAGCTCGCTTTTTCCGCCTTTATATCGGTTGGTAATTTCCTCGGCAGGAACCCTCATGTCATAAAAGGACAGAAGCTCACCGGCGAATACACGCCGCAAATAATCTGCCAAACCGAGCTTATGATTAAGGAATGAGTCTTGCAGAATATTGAATTTTCCCACAATTTCTCCTGCCGGTATACGGAAGAAGTCCACAAACGCCTGATTGACGAACAGGGAAAAACCATCCTGGTCGAACACCTCCATCGGAACAGGAAAATGCTCCAGTACAGAAAATAAATCATGTTCATTCAATCTCCCCATTGGATTTCACGCTCCCTTTTCGCCTGCCGTGGTCGGCTTCACGGTGTCCTTTCTTATATTGATATAATCCATAACCATCCCCTGCAGATTTCTATATGCTATAGTATACTTGCTTAAGTAAAAATTTGCAAGATTGCGGATTAACTGTACGTTGATTTGAATTCGCTCCTAATTGAGATTACACCGGATACAACAACATGCATCACAATAAATACCAACCATAGATATAGCATAATAAATTTAAATGTGGTGATCCGGGAGCAAAGGACGCAATGTTGTCTTCGGATGAAATGGCTTCCATTATATCTGGAATAGATTAATTTAGCAAAACTGGAACATCTTTTAGGGAAGTTCGCTGTTATAATAAAGTAACCGTACGGGTTAAAGATACTGGGATACGGACATGAAATTATGAAATTTGCGGAAGTAAAGGTTCCTGTAATTAGTTCATGAAAAAGCGTATCCAAAAAAGTGTAGAAGTCATTTCTTACTTATTTGAATTGGAAGAAAGGGGATAAAAGATGTTGAGTTATTATGGCAGATTATCTTCGGAAGTATATGATATGGATAAGCCGATTGGTCATTCTTTTGGAGATGTGGAATATTACAAGGAGAGATTAAAGTCTTGTACCGGGCCGATACTTGAGCCTGCAACCGGAACCGGCCGTATATTAATTCCGCTTCTGGAGGAAGGCTTGGAGGTGGATGGGTTTGACAGTTCAAAAGACATGCTGCAGATTTGCAGTAACCATTGCAAGAAAAGAGATTTGAAACCCAGGCTTTTTGAAGCAAAGATGGAGACATTTTCGCAAGATTCAAAGTATGCTGCAATTATAATACCTGCGGGAACCTTCCTTTTGCTGCATAAAAGAGAAGATTCAATAAAAGCATTACAAAATTTTCATAAGCATCTGGCGAATGGCGGAAGGTTGATTGTAGATCTGTCGCTGCAAACAGATATTTCGATGGGTATTGTTTCTGCAAGAAGCTGGACATGCTCCAATGGAGATGTCATTACGTTAGAAAGTAAAGTTGTGGAGGTTGATTATATAAATCAGTATACGGTATCCCACGGGCGCTATGAGAGGTGGCGTGAGGGTGTGCTTGTACAAACCGAATTGGAATATTTCCCGTTGCGGTGGTACGGAGTGGAAGAGTTCAAATTAATACTTGAAAGCACAGGATTTAAAGATATTGTCATTTCATCAGGTTATAAATTTGGGCAATATCCTTCCAATCCGCATGAGGAAATTACCTACGAAGCGGTTGCTTCAAAATAAAATGAAATCAGGCCTTCTTAGATTCTATCTTGGAAGGCCTGAAGACAATTCCTGTTACATTACGGGTTTCTTATGGTTTTAAAAATCTTTTTTCTTCTTCCTTTAAATCCAGTCCCAGGGTTCCACCCGGATTCATATTATATCCGGGATCAAAATAATTCTTAAGAGCCTTAAACACTCCATATTCCTTTCTGCCGATCTGGCCTTCCAGCCAGGGAGCAAACATTTTTCCGATTCCATGATGATGGCTCATGCTTGCACCGGATTTTTGAATAGCGTCAAGAATACTGCTGTGATATGCCTTAAAGCTTTCCGCATCATTCATCCTGGTAATAAAGATGAAGTAGAGGTTTGCTCCCTGGGGATAGCAATGAGACATATGAGTGGTTACGATGGTGCCCGGCAGCTTGTGGCAGACTTCCCGGACATCCCTGTGCACCTGTGCCATATTGGACCAGTTCACGCTGCATTCCAGGGTGTCGGTTATAACGCCGAAATCCATCAGGGCATCCCTGAGGTAGGGGTCAGTAAAACGGCCTTTTTCCCAACTCTTTGTTACATAAGAGGTTAAGCTCATACCGCCGTACTGTTTTGCAATCCGTTTCATATTCCTGGCTACGTTTTTGGAAAACCCTTTCTCACCGTCTGTGAAGCCAAGGAACAGACAGCGTTCCATGTCTTTGTATCCCCGCAGATCAAAGACTTTTTGTAAAGGAGTTTCGTCCACATTGTACAGACGAAGCATTAAGCTTGTTTCCTCCGGGTCGGATAAACGAAAAACGGAAGAATATCCTGCCTCACACTGCATCATTTCTCTGGCGGCCTCCATGGCTGTTTCCCAATTCTTAAAGATAAAAGAAAATCTCTTTCTATTTTCAGGCATATAGCGGAAGACTTTTAAGGTTACCTCTGTCAAAACACCAAAAGCACCTTCCCCGCCCATCATAATCTGGTTTAAGTCAGGACCGGTGGCTTCTCTTGGGTAGTGACTGGTCTGGATTGTTCCGATGGGAGTGGCGTATTTTTGTCCCATAACAAGATCGGAGATGCAGCCGTAATAGGTGCTGTTTTGACCGGCCCCCCTGGTTACCACCCATCCTCCGACACTGCTGTATTCAAAGGACTGGGGAAAATGTCCGCAGGTATAGGCTCTCTTGGCACCATACAGGGCAGGCGCCTGATTTAAAGCGGCTTCCAATTGGGGACCGGACATTCCTGTCTGAACCGTAATGGTTTGGTCAATTTCGTTAAAGGAGAGCGCCTTGTTATACCGAAGCCTCATATCCAGCGATATGCCGCCCTTCACCGGCTCCACCCCTCTTGTGACACTGCTGCCTCCGCCGTAGACATAGAGGGGAATATTATGCCTGGTGCTGTACTCCACAATTTGTTCGATCTGCTCGGTGGTATCCGGATAAACAACAACATCCGGCACACAGTCAACCCGTCTTTCACGAAGCCGTAAAGCGTCATAGCCGGTCTTTCCGTAAGCAACCGCGAGGCGCGGATAATCCTCTGTGGTTACAAACCCGCCGCCTGCGATATTCTTTAATGCCTCGATATGTATCTGTTCCAAACCGCAGGGAATACCAAGCTGTACTTTGTCCATACCGATATCGCCGGTGTATTGTCTGAAATCCTCATCCTTCATCTTAAAGGTTTCTTTCATCATCTTATACAAGGTCTCTTTTGGATATTTCACATAATTAGGGTCGCCCCAGCGAAAGATGGAGCGGTAGCTGTTGCCCGGAGCGGCTTCTTTCACCCAGTTTGGTTCAAATCCTTTATATGGCTTGCTCATACGGCTTCTCTCCTTGTCAAATGTTTTATTTTTATATAGAGCGGCAACAGCCGCGGATAGATTCGCTTGTACACATATTTATAAAGCTTTTCATAGGTACAATGTTCTTCCATATCAGGATAAAACCTATCCTTAATATGTACCATATGGGAAATTGCCTCCTCATAGCTTTTAAACTCGCCCAATGCTACAAAGCCTGCAACGGAAGCTCCCAGTCCGGAAGCCTCATGGGTTTGAATCCGTATCACCGGAAGCCCGAACATATTGGCGGTAATCTGACAGATTTCATCGCTTTGGGATCCGCCGCCTGCCACATAGATTTCTCTAATCCTTTGTCCCGACCGGCGTTCCATGCTGTACATTCCGTCCATCAGAGCAAATCCGATTCCTTCGATAATCGCTCTGTAAATATGAATTCTAGTATGAACATCCGAGAAGCCGATAATCGCCCCCTTTGCATTGGGAGTGACAATTCCCGGTGTCCAAAAAGGCTGTAAAACCAATCCGTCGCACCCGGGCGGAACTTCCCGGAGCCGTTCGTTCAGAATCTTCTCGGGATCACAGCCTCGTTGCTGTGCTTCCACACATTCCTTCATGGCAAATTCATGCTTAAACCAGGAAATCAGCCAGTAGCCGCGAAAAATTTCAATTTCCGGATTGTACATTCCCCTGGGTACTCCGGGATACGCCGGAAGAAAACGCTTTGGCTCAAAATATTTCCTTGTTGCAAACTGGACCGTCGCCGTTGTCCCGAAGGAGAGTGCGGCCTGGTCCTCGTGGATCACCGATAATCCCAGGGTCTCACAGCCTTTATCAGAGCCGGTTGCAATCAGGGGAAGCCCCTTGGGTATTCCGGATAATGCTTCCATCTGTTGCGTAATCAGGCCTATGGTTTCTTCCGTCTGAACCAGCTCACATAGCTGAGGCTTAGGTATATCGCACATACAGCGCTTTATATTTTTTTCTGACTGCCAGCTCATTTTTTTGTAGTCAAAGGGAATATGACCGATCATATTGGCCGGACAATCCCTTAACTGTCCGGTCATTTTATAATTTAGGTAGGTGGGCAGCATCACAAACTTGCGGGTTCTTACCCAGAGCTCCGGTTCATTTTCCATAATCCAGTTTGCGACGGAAACCTTATATTGCTTAATTAAGGTGGCCTCCATTCCGATTAGCTTCATTGCGGCTTTAATCCACCACTTAAAAGCTTTGACACGGTTTGCCTCCCGGCTGTCCAGCCACAATATGACATCCCGCAAAGGATCATTATTCTCATCCAGACATACCGAGGAGTCCCGAATGGCAGTCAGTGTTACCCCAATTACATCATCATAACCATTTGGACTTTTTGATTTTAGTTGAGTGGATATGGAGCATAAGGTATCAAAATAAAATTCGGGCTTTTGTTCTGCCCACCCCGGATTCCTGGAATAATACGGAGCCCCATACTTATGCTGAACCATGGACACGATCTGCCCCTGTTTATTCACCAGCATTCCCCGCATACTCTGGGTCCCCAGATCAAAGGTTAATATCAATGGATTCTTCATCTATGCCCTCTCCTTGCCTCTCATTGTTCCTTTAACAGACTGCTTGTTGCTATAAGATTAACGCCTAATCCCAATACATTTTCAATAATGACAGCCCCGATGGAAACAGGTTCTGTTACCACTACCTTGTTAATTTCTCTCATAACGTCAGGGATCTTATCCTTTGGTATCTCCTGCGATACCCGGACAGGAAGCACGGGTGCCTTGGGAAAACAGGTTTTAACCGTAGAACAGAGGGTCCGCATGGGATGGGTCATCTCATTTATGGCAAATTCTTCTCCACGCTTACACAGGTTCCCGGATACCTTGATTGTATCCCCTATTTCTTCGATCATCATGGAGCAGCTGTTGGGGCAGACAATACAGATAAGCTCTTTCATCCCTTTTCTCCTTTCACTTCCACGCTCAGAGTGTCATCTTTGGTCAAATGAAGCCGGCTCATATCCAGCCTGATCGTTTCCATTTCCGGAGGCTTTAAATAGGCATATTTCTTTTGGAAAATTTGTTTTTGGTTGACGGATATGGTTAAGGTTGCTTTCTTCAATACCTGGCTGCTTCTGAAATAGAAAGTGGCAGGGGTGTCAGCCGGAGGAATATGGAGCCGCTGCGGTACAAAATAGAGAAAATCGCTGCTCACCTGAAATTCGGCAGCTTCCTTTGGTTCATAACAATAATTAGCCGCCGCCTTTCCTGCCAGTTCCCCGCTTTCAGATACATAATCCACTAAATCATTGACATGAAGTGCATTCCCGCAGGTAAAAATGCCCGGTATACTGGTCATAAAATCGTCGTCACATACAGGACCTTTCGTTCTTGGATCGATCCGGACCTTCAGACTTTCTGCCAGCTCATTTTCCGGAAGCAGACCCACCGACAGAATCAATGCATCGCATTCCACGATTTCTTCCGTGCCGGGAATGGGTGCCATCGACTCGTCCACCTTCATGATTTCCACTGCCTGCAACCGATCTTCCCCAAAAAGCCTGGTCACCGTATAGGATAAAAACAGAGGAATTTCAAAATCATTAAGGCACTGCATAATATTCCTTGTAAGTCCGGAGGGCGTAGGTTTTGCCTCGTATACTCCGCACACCTTTGCTCCCTCCAACGTAAGTCTCCTTGCCATAATCAGTCCGATATCGCCGCTTCCTAAAATAACACATTTTCTGGTGGGCAGCTGGCCCAGAATGTTGGTATAGTACTGGGCTGTTCCGGCTGTAAATACGCCCGCGGGCCTTGTTCCGTGAATAAAAACCTGCTTCGAGGTCCTTTCCCTGCAGCCGGTTGCCAGGACAATGGACGTCGCAGTATATTCAACCACACCGTCTGTGTTTACCACACGGATTCGGTAGCTGTGTTCAAGGGGTTCAATAGCGGTAACATAAGTCAGGATATGAAAAGCAATTCCTCTTTGACGGAACTCATTGATAAAACGCTGTGCATATTCCGGGCCGGAGAGCTTTTCCTGAAACCGAAGTAAGCCAAAGCCGTCATGAATACACTGTTTTAATATACCTCCAAGCCTTGCTTCGCGTTCAATCAATAAAACACGTGCGCCTTCCCTGTCTGCGGAGATGGCAGCAGCCAGGCCCGCAGGCCCTCCGCCGATTACAATTACATCATAGCTTAACACCCGGTTCCCCCCTTTGTCTCTCCCAGAGTAATATAGGCAGCTTCCCCGGATTTTTTAACTTTCTGAAGGGATAGATTTTCATGCTCACTTATAATCTGAGCTACCAGCGGCATGCAAAAGCCTCCCTGACATCGGCCCATTCCCGGCCGGACCCGTTTCTTGATACCGTCTATGGTCGGCACCGGAATGGGAGAGTTGAGCGCATCAATAATCTCACCTTTACTGATTTCTTCACAGCGGCATATAATTATTCCATAATCCGGATTGTTTTGGATTACTTTGGTACGCTCCTCATTAGACATACCTCTTAACACCGGGATGCCCTTCCGTCTTGAATGGAAGGAGTCATTCTTTATAACCGCCTGTGTTTTTGATAGCTCTTCAATAGCCATTGCTTCCACATCCAGGGCAACTGCCGGTGCGGTTGTTAATCCGGGAGACTGAATGCCCGCACAGTGGATGAGATTTTTTGTTTTTCTTCCCTTTTCAATCACAAAATCTTCTTCAAAGGTTGCTGCCCGGACTCCCGTAAAATATGTAATAATATCACGTTCGGATAATCCTTTTGCCGTTAATTTCTGCTTTGCAAATACTTCCTTAATACTGTTGTTTTCCGTTGCAAAGTTCTCTTTTTCATAGGTTTCGATTGCATTGGGCCCCACAAGTAAATTTTCATCTACGGTTCTTAGAATGCCTCCCCCCTTGGTATGAGTTTTACTGCGGGTGATTAGTTTAATGGATGCAATGGAGTTTACCAGGTGGGATGCTTTTTTGTCCAGGATGGAATTTGTACCTTTCCTTGGGTGGATTGAATAAAACCGGTCCTTTGCCATTGCGGCGACGTCCTCTGCAAAAGTTCCGGCTGCGTTAATCACGAGCCTGGGATAAACAGTTCCTTTATTTGTCTTCACGCTTTCAATCCGATGGCCTGTTACCTCCATACCTAAAACAGCGGTATTCAGGGAAACCCTTGCGCCGTTTTGCACTGCATTCTCAGCGTATGCAATTGTCAGTGCGTAGGGACTGACACAGCCTGCGCTTGGATTATGTAAGGCAAATTCAAATTCATCGTTTAATTCCGGCTCCCGTTTTCTTAATTCCTTTTTACCGATGACTTTTGTATCTCTTACACCGCAGATATTTCTTCTATGCCAGGCATAAGCCGCTACGAGAGGGTAGTAATATTTTTGTTTGAAGCAGGCATATTGTCCCCTTCTCTTAAATGGGACATCCAGCTCCTCACATATCCGGTCGAAGAGTTGATTGCCCGGCAATACATAGTGTTGTTTTAAGCTTCCCTTGCTCAAGTCGACTCCCGGATGCACTTCCCCATCGTTTCGCCCGGATGCTTGCATGGCAAGATCCCCTTCTTTTTCTACCAGTAAAATATCCAGCTTCCATTTGGATAATTCCCGTGCGATACTGGCTCCTGAGATACCGCCGCCGATAATCAGGACATCCGGCCCCATGCCCTCCAGTTCCGTTGAAACTTCCTTTGGAACTCTCATGGCGGGGATATCCGTATCCATAAGCTGAATGTCGTTCACTACATGCAACCGCCTGTCTTTGCCGACACACATGCGGCATGCTTTTACAATATCCTCCCAATGTTCCAACTGTCCAATGACCCGAATGCAATCCTCCTCTACCTTTGCAGATACCTTTCCGGGAAAGCAATTCTCAAGTCTTTGATTCAGTTTCCGCTCGAAGCGTTCTCTGAGCATTCCCTCACTTCTTTCTAAGTCGTACACGTGACCGACTCTTTTTTCTTTATATTACCACTAATATTAAAATATGTCAATTTGTTCCTAATGTTTCTTGGCCAAAGCCAAAGTTCCGAGGTTGCCAGTCGGGGAATATAATGCCCCCTCACACACAGGACGTAAGACACATGATTGGAAGCTGCGGGCTGCACCGGAACGATTGGACAAATGGAAGAAAAAAGATTATAATATTTCAAATAAACCATGATTTCAATTTAATTCTAAAGAGGGAAAGAGAGATTATATGGCTGCTCCTAGAAAAGATAATGTCAAGGATTTAATCCTGAATGCAATAGAGCAATTGCTGGAAACACAGAAGCTGTCGGAAATAACATTTGCCCAAATCGCTGCAAATGCCGGCATCTCAAAAGGAACACTTTATTATCATTATAAAAGCAAAAATGATATTTTGTTTGATCTGACCGATAAATATCTGAAGCAGCAGTGGGATGATTTTATTGCGTGGACGGAAAATCCGGAAAAGGATACCTCGATACATCGTCTTGTGCAGTATGTTTTGGAACGTGATGTGGCGAATGCGGGATTGCGCCTGCACTTTTTTTATGATGCCATGCTTGGCAATGAGGAAATCCGCTCCAAGCTGATGCAGCGGTATGCGGATTTTGCAAATTTAATATCAAAAAAGATCAGCGAACGGAATGCGAAGCTTCCTGCGGAATATATTACCTGGCTGGTTCTGCTGGCAAGTGACGGACTGTTCATTCACAAGACGTTAAATAATGATAATATAGACACGGATCAGTTCATCAGGCAGAGCGGGAAATTTGTAAAGCAAGTTCTGTCCTATATAGAAAACGAAGCATAGTAACATCAGGGAGAGAAGACGTATGGCACCAATTTTCCTATGCCATAAAAAAGGCCCATCCGCATGGACAGGCCTAAAAAAACTTAGTTGCAAGAGCTTTAGTTACAAGAACTATAATTACAATATTTTAAAATCTGATTTAATAAATCGCTGAAATTACATGAGCTGAATTTAAAACACATATTGTTTGCCTCCTTTTGAAGATTGCTATCTCTTAGGAACAATAAGATTGTAACATATGTGTAACAAATATGTAATATTTAAATAGTGGTTCGTCAGTTAGCATATGGGCATATCTGAAAATTAAGGAAAGAAGTGTAGGAGGATACAATAATGGGGCATTTAGGCTTTTCATATATCGGGTTGATTTTCTTATTGATGCTGATAATTCCTAATCTTATATGGACAAGACATCAGCCAGAGGATTACAATTTTCAATGCGAGAACAAGATCTTATTATTTTTTGAGCGTGTTGGCCAGGCCCTTGTTACCTGCACGGTACTGATTTTTTCAGACTTTAATCTGCGTCCATGGACGACATGGAGCCTATGGCTGATTGCCGCAGGGGGACTTATGCTCCTGTATGAGTGCTGGTGGATCAGATATTTCAGAAGTCAAAGAACGTTGGGCGACTTTTACAGCAGCTTTTTCGGCGTGCCTGTAGCCGGTGCCACCCTTCCTGTCGCTGCTTTTTTTCTTCTGGGTATCTATGGGAAAGTGGTATGGCTTTTAATTTCGGTAGTAATTTTAGGAATTGGGCATATAGGCATTCATCTTCAGCACCGTAAGGAGCTCTGATCATCATATCTGCGGTCACCACCCCTCATATTCGTTCCGTTCAACCTGGGTACATAGATGATACAGGGCACAGATGCTGCGAATCTGTGCCCTGTTTAACAGCACTAAATGACTTTCTATGCTGGCGACAATGGCGGAGATTTTTTCCGTATCGTCAAAGTTAAATTTCTGCATTTCTTTGCGGATTTGTTCTACGGCATACTTCTCGCCCCGTGCCCGCATAGAGAGCTTGAGAGCTTGAAGCATCAGGATTTCATCGACATGGGACTGCGTAAAGGCTCTATAGTTATTTGCGGTACAGCGGTCTGCGGATATAAGCCCGATCTTATCCCAATATCGTATGGTAGAGGGAAGAATTCCGGTAGCTTTGCTTATGGCATCGATAGAATATTCCTTTGGTGCGGAGGCTTTCTTTTTATGCATAAAGCGCTGCTTGATCTGTTCACAAACATATTTGTCGTTTTGAAGGGCAGCCTGGGCTTTATTGGCCATCCAAAGCGCTTCGTCGATCTGCCTTTCCAGAACCGGTTTCAGGATTTTGCCAATCTCCGATAAAGTAAAACCATGCATCATTTCCCTGATGCAAATGAAGTAAGCGATATGCTCGGCGGTATAGATCCGGTAGCCGTTGGAGGAGCGCATAACCGCGGGAATCATCCCGAACATTTCATAATGCCGGAGCATCGTTGTGCTCACCTTTAATCTTCTTGCAATATCAACAGGCCGTATCGCCATATCCATTCACATTCCCTTCTGTATGTTTCATACATTAGAATTCTATCTTTATATATTATAATTACATTCATTATACATTACAATACTACTCTAAGGTTTTTGCAATATAATAGGCTGATGGAGCGCAAAATCCTCCATTATTGCATTAATGTTATATAATAAAGATAGAAATATAGAAAAGGAGTATTCGATATGGAATCTGATAAAATTCAGGAAACAGAATGGAAAAGGCGATTTTTTACCATCGTGGCGGGGCAGACTATTTCTCTAATCGGGAGCAGTGCGGTACAGTTTTCTCTAATCTGGTGGCTGGCGAGTGAAACCACTTCCCCGATCATGATGTCGCTGGCCGGGCTTTTTGCCTTTTTACCTCAGCTGTTGCTGGGACCGTTTGCCGGTGTTTGGATTGACCGGTGGAGGCGGAAAACAGTGATTATCTGCGCTGATATGTTCACCGGCCTTGTAGCGGCCTTGTTCGCGCTTTCCTTCCTGGTGTGGTCACCTCCCTATTGGCTGGTCTGTGTTGTGCTTGGTGTCCGTGCCGTTGCAGGTGTATTCCATACGCCGGCGATTCAGGCCGTTGTGCCCATGCTGGTGCCGGGAGAGGAGTTGGTGAAAGCAAATGGATGGAGCCAGCTTTTGCAGGCCGGAGCCTTTATGCTTGGCCCTGTAATATAGCATATCTCTATACCAGGATGAATTTTATATAGGAGGCACAGCATGGAACAGGAATACATTATTATTACAGGTGCAAGAGAAAATAATTTAAAAAATATCAGTTTAAAAATCCCAAAAAGAAAAATTACGATTTTTACAGGTGTTTCAGGCTCCGGCAAATCATCAGTCGTTTTTGATACCATTGCGCAGGAGGCCAGCAGGCAATTGAATGAAAATTTCAGCAAATTCATTCAAGGCTTTTTACCCAAATACGGCCATCCGGATGCAGACTCAATTGAGCATTTGTCAATGCCGATTGTTGTTGACCAAAGCCGGATCGGCGGCAACTCCCGCTCTACTCTGGGTACGATTACTGATATTAACCCTTTAATTCGATTGCTATTTTCAAGGATCGGCAGCCCTCATATCGGACCGGCATGGAACTTCTCATTTAACGATCCCCATGGTATGTGTAAGACCTGCGAAGGCATCGGGCGACTTGTGACACTGGATGTCAATAAAGCGATTGACCGGGAAAAGTCACTGAATGAAGGCGCAATATTGATGCCTGGTTATTCCGTTGGAACCTGGCAGTGGAAGCAGTACGCCGGAAGCGGATTTTTTGACAATGACAAACCCATTAAAGATTATACGGAGGAGGAATATGACAAATTAATATTCGGTCAGCCGGAAAAATTGGATTCTCTGCTGGTCGACGGAATATCTTCAACCTATGAGGGAATTGTGGTGCGTTTCAACCGCCAGTACATCAAAACGGATAATGAGATGTCCCAGACAACACAGAAGAAGATAGCGCCTTTCCTAACCGAAATGAAGTGCTATGATTGCCATGGTTCAAGGTATAATCCCGAAGTGCTGGCCTGCAAAATCCTGGGATACAATATCGCGGAGATGACGGCAATGCAGGTGAATGATTTGCTGGCGCTCATTCAAAAAATAGATTATAAGGAGGTTGCGCCGACGGTGGCAAGCCTCTGTGAACGGCTGGGAGATTTAATCGGTATCGGACTGGATTATATTAGTCTGGACCGGGAAACCTCTACCTTATCCGGCGGTGAATCCCAGCGTGTTAAAATGGTGAGGCATTTGACCGGCAGTTTGGTTGATGTAATGTATATTTTCGATGAACCAAGCATCGGGCTGCATCCAAGGGATGTACACCGGTTAAATGACCTGTTGGTAAAGCTGCGTGATAAAGGAAATACGGTGATTGTGGTGGAACACGATCCCGATGTGATTAAAGTAGCCGACCATATTATTGATGTTGGGCCGAAGGCCGGCATGGACGGCGGGAATATCATGTTTGAAGGCGGTTATACGGAGTTATTACAGTCCGACACGTTAACCGGAAGACATATCGGAAAAAAACTTCCCTTTAAGGCCAAGCCAAGAGAAAGCAGAGAATACTATGAAACCTCCAGAAGTTCCCTGCATAATTTGAAGAATGTAAGTCTGCGCATTCCAAAGGGTATTTTTACTGTGATCACCGGAGTCGCCGGGTCCGGGAAAAGCACCCTGATCAATGGTGTTTTTGCGAAAGAATATCCGGATGCAATCCTGATAGACCAATCGGCCGTCAATGCAAACAGCCGTTCCAATCCGGCCACCTACGCAGGTATTATGGATGATATCCGCAAATTATTTGCAGATGCAAACAAGGTCAGTGCCGGACTTTTTAGCTATAATTCAGAGGGTGCCTGTGAAGCATGTAAAGGGAGAGGGGTCATTAAGACAGAATTGTCCTTTATGGACTCGGTTGAGCTGGTTTGTGAAGATTGTGAAGGCAGGCGCTTTAAGCAGGAAGTATATCAGTACAGGCTGAAGGGTAAAACCATTGCGGATATACTGGCAATGACCGTAGCGGAAGCAGTTGAATTTTTTGAGGAAAAGAGCATACGGAAGCAATTAGGTCACCTGGTGGATGTGGGACTTCATTATATGACCCTGGGGCAGCCTCTCAACACACTTTCGGGCGGAGAATGCCAGAGGCTGAAGCTGGCGAAGGAGTTAAATAAAAAAGGAAATATCTATATTATGGACGAGCCTACCACAGGGCTTCATATGTCGGATATTACAGGTATTCTTGCAATTATTGACCGGCTGGTGGACAAGGGAAATACGGTGGTTGTCATTGAGCATAATATGGACGTGATGCGAAACGCTGACTGGATCGTGGATATAGGTGTCGACGGAGGAGTTCGGGGAGGACAAATCCTGTTTGAAGGAAAGCCGGAGGATTTGCTTTCATGCAAAGAATCTATTACAGCAAAATATATCAGTGTATCATAGGAAGCCCCTATAGCATGGAATGCGGATTACTGCCAGTTTATATAAATGTGCTTAAAAAATAAACATTTGGCAGCAGTACACATATATTATAGCAATAATATATATTGGGGATATAGATGGAGATATATGTGGTTCAACCAGGAGACAACATATACAGCATAGCCGAACGGTATCATATTTCTGTTGAAAAGCTGGCATTTGATAATGGAGTGGCACCTCCCTATAATTTAGTAGTTGGGCAAGCATTAATCATTGTTCATCCGAAACTCACCCATATTGTACAGCAAGGAGATACATTGCAGAGTATAGCAAGCATGTATGATGTGCCTGTTATGCAAATTATAAGGAATAATCAATTTCTTTCAGTGAGAGAATTCCTGTATTCCGGTGATACTTTGACCATAAGTTATGATACCAAACGGAGCATAATTACAAATGGCTTTGCCTATCCGTTCATCCGGCAGGAAACACTGATTAAGACTTTGCCTTATTTAACTTATCTATCTATTTTCAACTATACGATTCAAGAGGGCGGAGCAATAGAAAACTTTCATGACGATACTGAAATTGTGACTGTTACAAAAGCATATGGAACATTGCCGCTGCTGATGGTGACGACAGTAAACAGGCAGGGCACGCCCAATATTGAATTAACCTATAGAATACTGTTGAATGAAGAATACCAGGACAGAGTTATCGCTACCTTTCTTGAGATCATGAAAAATAAGGGATACATGGGGGCTAATCTGGTCTTAAACAATTTGACGGAAGATAACCAGCTGCTTTATCAGAATTTTATTCAGAAAGTAGCAAGCCGGCTGCAGGAGGAACAATTGCAATTATTTATTACAATTAACTATTTTGCAGAGGAAGAAGACAGGGCAGCAACCTTTGAAAATATAGATTATTTAAAAATAACTACATATGTAAACGGTGTGGTATTCATACATTTGAACTGGGGAACCATTGATACACCTCCTGCTCCTGTAAGTAATATTGAGCATATAAGAGCTTTGATAAACTATGTTACGGCCAGCATTCCTCCGGATAAGATAATCATTGGAAAACCAACCTTAGGCTATGATTGGCAGCTGCCATTTATACCAGGCAGTTCGTCCGTTAATTCCCTTACAATTAATTCTGCTCTTGATTTAGCGTATCAGACAGGAGCTGTTATCGAATTTGATGAAAACTCTCAAACACCGTTTTATTATTATATGCAATTTGGTATCGAACTGCCTCTTCAGCATATTGTCTGGTTCGTTGATGTAAGAAGTATAGACGCCCTGAACAAATTAATTATGGAATATGGACTTGGAGGCAGTGGGATATGGAATATCATGATTTATTATGCACCGTTGTGGACAATTATAAATGCAGAATTTGATATCATAAAGCTGTTTTAAACAAAAAATGCAGTTTATATGCTCCAATTACGTATTCCAGAGCCCGGCTGTTGTAACTGATATGCTGTCATAAGTTTTAAAGAAGTATTCACAGGTGTTTGTATTAATAAATGCAGTATATTTTGTATAATCATAAGTGTTCCGGCTGCTTATTACCGCACCCTTTGGGATGGAGACACTTTCCATGATATGAAAGCATGCCGCAATTGCTTCCATGCTATCCTTTGGCTGCGGCAAGTGTGCTTTTAAGTAAGCGGTCCGCACAAAGCGTTCCGGAGAGGTAAAGCCGCCCGGCAGGGGGCAGGTTCCTCCGGCCTGGCCAAAAGGGGTTAATCGTATCTTATCCCAGAAGACTTCCTCGGTTTGTGTCGGGGCAACTCCCATATAGTTTCTCAAATTCGTCATATGCCATTGGAAATTAGGGCTATTGGCCATAACACCCATAGGATTGTTGATCATTTCCAGGCCTCTCTCCGTCGGTTCAATCACGACGCAGGCACCGCTTCTGTCGGTAGCAATCCAGTGTAACGGCGCGACGGTGTTGGTGACCGGATCCGGAATACCTATAATATTGATTTGATGAATCAGCTCGGATAATTCTTTCACAGAGGCACATCTGCCCAGGATATAATGGAGAAAATCAATGGATGCAATCGGCTCGGCAGCTCTGCCGGCCGGCTTTGCATCATACCGGGCATATCCGGCAAAATACAGAACTGCTGCTGCAAATCCTTCCTCATTGACGCCATCAAAAAAACCCAGCATTCCGTCAAGTTCCTGACCAAGTCCAATAAACCGATAAGAGTCTCTGAGTGGTTTATTGTTGAAGCTGTTGTTCCATTGGTAGGCGCTGGGGACGATATAAAGCTGAGGGATAATATCATGTGAAAAATCCATGGTTCGTCCAAAGAATTGTTCCCTGGACTGGGACTGCAAAGTCATTGCCGTGCACATAAAAATGTCCTCCAAAATATTGGTGATATGATATATAATATATTAAAGAAAATAACTTATGTGAATGTTAGAATGCGGCCGGCCAAGCGGTAACGAGTATATTGATTTTTATACAGGAAACCATTTGCCATAGGAACTGCGTCTGATATATAATGGTATCTGCCGACGCTTCGATGGATATGGACAAGATGATTGTTTAAAACATGGAAGAAAGTTGGAAAACAGAAGAGGGATTTGAGACTATGAATAAGGAAGAAGTAATAATTAGAACACCCGGAACAGAGGAACTGTATTCGATTTATGCCTTTTTTCAAATTGTATTAAAGGATACCTTTGAGATAAACGGCATCGGTGATTTAGCAGAATTGCTGGAAGAAGAGCTTCAAGATAAAAGACGATGCATAAATCAATATTTCGATACGGATGGAAGGGATAGATTTTTCCTGATAGCGGAATTTAACCATGAAATTATTGGGTCCATAGAATATGGATTATCCAATGAACTTCTGAAACGGTGCACCAATGATGAGATGAAAGATTTATATGAAATAGGAACGGTTTTTGTACATCCAAAGTATCAGAAAAAAGGAATATCCTCCCTGCTTCTGCATCATATATTTAATGCGTTGAATAGCCGGGGAATCGAAGAGGTTTGCTTTGACAGCGGGTATAGGATAGCTCAGAAAATATGGTGCGGGAAATTCGGAGAACCGGAGTATTATTTAAGAAATTACTGGGGTGAAGGAAGTCATCACATGGTGTGGAGAGTGAGGGTGAAGGATGCCCTTTATAAAATAAATCTGGAATGAGACATATTGTTCATGGAGAATGGGTATGAAACAGAAAAGAATGCTATTTGAATTGTTGACGGTCATTTTGGGAAATCTTCTTTATGCATCCGGTGTGGTACTCTTTATTATGCCGCTGAGGCTGATTACCGGCGGTACGACTGGGATTGGGCTGTTTGTGCAGCAATATCTGGGGCTGCCGGTGTCCTATTTTGTATTTGGTTTTAACCTGGTCATGTTTATGCTGGGATTTGCAGTTCTTGGAAGAAAATTTGCATTTACCACATTGGTCAGCACCTTCTGTTATCCGGTTGCATTGGAATTGATGCAAAAGGCAGTCGGTGATTATGTGCTGACGGATGATTTGTTTTTATGCACCCTTTTTGGAGGACTTTGCATCGGAGCAGCCATCGCATTGGTGATAAGGGCGGGAGCGAGTACCGGAGGGATGGACATACCTCCTTTAATACTGAACAAGTTTTTTCGCATCCCTGTTTCAATTGGCTTATATATCGCCGATTGCATCATACTTATACTGCAGGCAGTCTTTAATGACAGGGAGAAAATTCTATATGGGCTTGTCTTAGTAATTATATACACTGTGGTGATCGATAAGCTGCTTATGCTGGGCAGCCGTAAGATTCAGGTGGAGGTGATCAGCGATAAGCATGCCAGGATCAAAGAAGCCATTCTTACGGAGGTCGATCGCGGAGTGACGCTGTTATATGGAAGGACGGGCTTTCTGGAGAGAGAGACAGAGATTATACTGACGATTGTATCAAGCCGTGAATTGAGTAAGGTTGAAAAATTAATACGTGCGATAGATGAAGAAGCTTTTGTTATGATCAGCCACGTAAGTGAGGTCAGGGGAAAGGGCTTCAGTGCAGGAAAGAAATATATTACAAAATAATCGGCAAAACAGCCGGAAAAATAACTGGCAAATGGATAAAAAATGATAGAGGAATAAGAAAAGAGGCAGAAGATATGAAATTAATGATAGTATCAGACATCCACGGTTCTTCGTATTATTGCAGGCTTATGATCGAGGCCTTCCTGAGGGAAAAAGCAGACAGACTGATTTTGCTTGGAGATATTTTATACCATGGACCGCGCAATGATCTTCCAAGGGACTATGCACCTAAGGAGGTAATCGCCATGCTGAATGGAATGAAGGACAAGCTGCTATGCGTGCGCGGTAATTGTGATACGGAAGTCGACCAGATGGTGCTTGAATTTCCGATTATGGCGGATTACGCCCTTGTTTCAATTGGAGGAAATACAATCTATGCAACCCATGGACACAAATATAATGAGGATAATCTGCCGCCGATACAGAAAGGGGATATTCTGCTGCACGGACACACCCATATTCCCAAATGTGCCGAATATGAGAATTATGTATATATGAATCCCGGCTCCGTATCCATACCGAAGGAAAATAGTACGAATTGTTATATGATAATAGAGGAACAAAGCTTTATTTGGAAGAGCCTTGAGGATGGAGAGGAATTTTTATCCTATGGCAAATAAGCTGAAAGAGAATGGGATAGAGCAATTATATGACACTACCTTAACCAATATTGAGCCGAATAAATCGGTCTTGTGCCATTTCTCTTTTGAACCGGAAAGAATTATGCATAGTAATTGGAAAGATTTTGGTAATGTATAGGAAGAGATATAAAAATTATGGACAGAACTTTTCTAGTTTCTGTCCATAATTTTTATATCTCAACTTGCGTTTACTATCTTGACAAATTCCAGCATTTAACTTACTATTAGTAATAGGTACTAATAAGCATACAAAAGAGGAAGGAGATATAATGCACTGGTCAGGTATATTCATCGGTTTAATTGTCTTTTTTGTCATCGGTATATTTCATCCCATTGTAATTAAATGTGAATATTATTTTTCGGATAAGGTTTGGTCTGTATTTTTGGCAGCAGGCTTGCTATGCTGCATAGGATCTGTTCTTATCTCCCACGTCATAGTATCTTCCGCACTTTCTATTGTGGGCTTTTCCTGCCTTTGGAGTATCAAGGAGCTGAAAGAGCAAAAGGAAAGGGTGAGGAAAGGCTGGTTTCCGAAGAACCCGAAGAGAACAGGGGAGAAGAACAGGAAAGGCATAAGCTGATGCACAGTGGAGGTTTTATGAAGAGCAAAAGAGTATTTGGATATTTTGAGGTGGTTTTTGATATTGCATATCTCTGTGTGGTTGGCATTATTGGGATATGGATACTATCCCATGCCGGGTCGGCACCGCAGATACTTGCAGGGATCATGGCATTGATCCTGGTATGTGGTGACGCGTTCCATCTGCTTCCCCGCATTATTGTTGTATTAAAAGGAGGCGAGGAGAGGCTGCAGCGGGCCTTGGGCTTTGGTAAGTTTATCACCTCGATTTCAATGACCGTATTCTATCTGTTTCTGTGGAGTATCGGCAGGATGCTGTGCTTTCCGGGAATCGGTATAACCTGGACAATAGCCGTATATATCCTTGCGGCGCTGCGCATCATACTCTGCTTCTTTCCTCAGAATCGATGGAATGATAGAAAGCAGCCCCTCAATTGGGGAATATATCGTAATACTCCATTTTTCCTGCTGGGAACGGTAGAGATCATGGTTTTCTGGATCTACCGAACCAGTCTTTTGGAGCTGCAATGGATCTGGCTTGCTGTTTTACTTAGCTTTTTGTTTTACCTGCCGGTGGTTCTGTGGGTTAATAAATCCTCAAAGCTGGGCATGCTAATGTTTCCCAAGACCTGTGCATATATATGGATTGTACTTACGTTCCTTGCAATCTGAGATCTCAATGCCGCCGATATCGGTTAGGGCATATAGATAGATATTTGTAATCTGTTCCAACAGCAATTCAAATGAAAGGAGATTGAACATGGAAGATCGAAAGAAACTGACCAACGAAGTAGGTGCTCCGGTAGCCGACAATGAGAATTCCATTACCGCAGGTCCCCGCGGCCCTGTGGTGATGCAGGATGTTTGGCTTATGGAGAAGATGGCGCATTTTAACCGAGAGGTTATTCCCGAGCGGCGTATGCATGCAAAGGGCTGGGGAGCCTATGGACAATTTACTGTTACGCATGATATCTCTCAGTATACCAAGGCAAAGGTTCTGCAGCCGGGTGCTGTAACCGACCTGTTCCTCCGCTTTTCCACAGTTGCAGGAGAACGCGGTGCTGCTGACTGTGAGCGGGACATTCGCGGTGTAGCCGTTAAATTCTATACGGAGGAAGGAAACTGGGATCTGGTAGGGAACAATACCCCCACCTTCTTTATTCGTGACGTACATAATTTTTCAGACTTAAACCGTGCGGTTAAGCGTGATCCCCGCACCGGACGCCGTTCGGCCCAAAATAACTGGGATTTCTGGACCATGCTGCCGGAATGCTTCCATCAGATTACCATCGTTATGTCGGATCGTGGTATTCCCGCTTCTTTCCGGAACATGCATTTCTTTGGTGAGCATACCTTCAGCTTCTACAATGCGGAAAATGAGCGTGTGTGGTGTAAATTCCATTTTAAAACCAAACAGGGAATTAAGAATTTCTCCAATGAGGAAGCCGCAAAAGTCAATGGCATGGACCGGGAATATCATGGCAAGGACCTTTATGAAGCAATTGAGCGCGGAGATTATCCCAAGTGGACGATGTATGTGCAGATTATGACGGAGGAACAGGCCAAAAACCATTATGAGAATCCCTTCGATATAACAAAGATATGGAGACATGCGGAATATCCGCTGATTGAAGTGGGAGAGCTTGAACTGAACCGGAACCCTGAAAACTATTTTGCAGAGGTGGAGCAGTCCGCATTTACTCCGGCTCATGTGGTGCCCGGGATTGGATTTTCTCCTGATCGTTTCCTTCAGGGACGCCTGTTTGCCTATGGCGATGCGCAGCGGTATCGTCTTGGTGTCAACCACAACCACATTCCGGTGAATCGTGCCAAAGTGGAAGTAAACGAATACCATAGAGACGGGGCCATGCGTGTGGATGGAAATTACGGCGGTATTCCTGCTTACAGTCCCAACACCGAGGGCTTCTGGTCGGCACAGCCCCAGGTAGCCGAACCTCCGCTTGAGCTGGAAGGTGCTATGTGGCGCTATGATCCCAAGGATGATCCCACCGATGATTGCTTCCGTGCCGGCGGAGATCTTTGGAGATTGCTTACGGAAGAGAAGAAGCAGATATTAATTGACAATACGGCCGGCGATATGGCTCCGGTTACCGTTAATATTAAGTACCGTCATGCAGTACACAGCTATAAGGCGGATCCGGAGTACGGTGAGCGTTTGACAAAGGCCCTTGACCTTTCCTGGGATAAGGTTAAGGAGTTGGCACAGCTGGATCATAGCGGCTTGATCGAAGCCACCTTATCCAGCGATATGTAATATTATCACAGGGAGCTCCTCCGATGACACAGCAACGCAATACCAAGCAGCGAAAACTTATTCTGGAAGTGGTCCAGGCACATCAGGATCATCCCTCTGCAGACCAGATCTATGCCGAAGTCCGGAAATTGGACCCGAAAATCAGCCGGGGTACGGTTTACAGGAATTTGAACCTGTTGGCGGATAACGGAGAGATCAGGCAAGTCAAGGTACCCAGTGCGGAGCGCTTTGACAAGCGGCAGGACGCGCACTATCATTTGTTATGCACAAAATGCGGAAAGCTTATTGATGCACCGATACCATATCATAATGAACTGGATAAAATACTTTCGGAAGAAACAGGCTTTTACGCCCTGCAGCATCGCACAATATTTGAGGGACTTTGTCCTGAATGCAGGCAAAACAATTCTTAATAATCAGTTGACGGCGCATCTTCGGATGCGCCGTTTTGTTAAGGTAAGGAGGAGGTAAGCAGCCGGCAGTAATTAGAGTCCGAAGCCCTTTCGGAAATCACTTGGTGTAAATCCGTGTATCTGTTTAAATACGGCTGTGAACTTCGCCGGATTTTCATAACCGCATAATACTGCGATATTCTTAATGTTGAGTTCATCATCGGCAAGCATCTGCATGGCACGCTTCATTACGGCCTCCCGAATATAATTGAAGATGGTCAGACCATAAAGACTTTTGAAGGAAATCCTCAGCTTACTTTCACTCATTTCCGCCAACCGGCACATTTCTTCTATTCCCGGGGGATTGAGCGGATCCCTGTCAATTCGTTCGCTGACACGGTATAGTTTCATCTCATCATTCCAGGTAACATGCTGGCGGCGGCTGCGAAGATGTTTTTCCTGCTCCGCATTATGTGCAATCAGGCAAAGGAGTTCAATTGCTTTGCACAGATAGGCCGGTGCAGGTATCCTGTTGCCTCGTATTCCCCAGCGTATCTGCTCGAGGATCATCATGATGTTGGGATGGGCAACGTGCTGAGGCTTCCATAGCTTTGCGTCCTTAATGCGGATGGGATAAGAGATGAGATTGTTCGTAAGAAAAGTCTCAATAAAATCATCAAATATCAGGACGCTTGTAAAGCAGGCGTGGGAGCCGGAGGGGATGGTAATGCGCAGCGGAGAACCGGGATTGATCAGCAGCCGGTTAAAAGGGCTCAGCTTATAGGCTGGCTTTCCCTTTTGAGCAATCGTGATGTCACCGCAGTCAATACAGAAAATCCATAAGCAGGGACGGTTAATGTGCATGGTATAGTTCAGCGCCCGGTCCGGTGTGAACCATGCACTGGCAGCGAACAGACCCGGTGTGGGATGAACTTCAATAATCCAGCCGCTTTTCCAGTCGGGAGGAAGGGTATAATGGGCATAATGATTGTGATAGCGCGCAGGGAAGCCAAAGCTTTTTGCCCATGCTCCCCATCCAAGTTCATATTCCTGTGTGTATGCCATATAACAGATCTCCTTATCTTATATCCGAAGGTTGTTTTAACATTTCTGAGTTCTCTTACTGTTTCAGCCGTAGATTTACATGTCTGCTCATACTCGTATTGCTGTTAGTATATCATATTTCCTAGTTAATCTATAGATATAATTATAATCCAATATGTGATAAGACTAATCCGATCTGAAGATAGAATAATATGCAATAATATCTGCATGCCCTGTAAATCAAGGCATTCTTACTTAACAAATCATTTGACGGGTTTCGAAGTGTAAGTTTACTCCGATTGACAGAGAAAAGGCGTTATGCTAATATTTTCTTGCGGTTAGTTTTGGCTAACCAAATGCCGCAGCGCGCAGACGGTTTTATAGTTTAATATATGACATGGAGGAAAAGATGAAAATATTTAACAGGAATATGATTATGGCTGCTTTATGCATTATTGCAGTATTAACAGCTGCAGGATGCAGCAATAAGAACAATAAAGGGGAGGAGCCTTCCGGCAGCACTGCTCCCATCACGGAGGCACCGAAAGAGGATTTACCGGAGGAGGCTGCTACCCGTACGGTCAGTACGGTTATGGGTGATATTGAGGTACCATCCGATCCTCAGAGGGTGGTTGTAAATTGGTATATCGGTGATGCCTTTGCATTGGAACTCAATGTAGTGGGGTATTTTGCCTGGGCACATGAAGCAATGCCCTTCTATGATAAATTTGCCTCTGCGGCCTTGATTGAGAATTGGGAACCGGAGGATGTGATGAAGCTGGATCCGGATCTCATTATTACATACAGTGAAGATGATTTCAGCAAATTTAATAAGATTGCTCCGGTGCTGGTGATACCGGAGAGTAATATTACTTCCCTTGAGAGAGCTAAGATCATTGGAGAAGCTACCGGACATACGGCTCAGGCAGAAGCAGCAGTGAAAAATTTTGAGGCAAAGCTGGCAGAGGCCAAAGAGAAGCTGCAAGATGATGCCTTCAAGGATAAAACCTTCAGTATTAATGAAGATTGGGGCTCCGGTTCCTACGGAGTGTATTATGAAACCGGCTCCCGTGGAGGAACTCTTATCTATGAGACACTGGAATTACAAAAGCCTGAGAAATTGGAGCAGTTGATTGAAGAAACAGGGGAAGGCCGTGGAGGCTTAAGCTACGAGGTAGCCGCGGATTATTTTGGTGATTATATGATCTGGTTCCGTCCATATGACGCTACGGAAGATACACCCTCCGAGTACGAGACAACACCCATATGGGAGACTATCCCTGCTGTACGGGAAGGCAGAGTGGTTACCGTACCGGGAAACATGAGCGGATTGTTTTATTATTCCGATGTCGCCAGCCTAACGGGCCAGCTGGACTACCTATTAGGCCAGCTTGTGGCATTGACAGAGAACGAATAAGACAGGATTTTCTTAGGGAAAGCAGCCGGGATACCGGACCATGAAAAAATTTGAAAGGAACATTATTAATGCGAAGCAACCTCTCTAAACAACTGAAAAGCAGTGCAGTACGCTTTTCTTTCTATTTGATCGTGGGGAGCTGTTTGCTGGTGCTTGTGTCGGCAGCGTCAATTTCCTTCGGCGCTGCCGATATGCGGCTTACGACAGCTTGGGAAGCAGTATTTCACTTCGATCCTGCACGGACAGAGCATCAGATTATCCAAGCCCTTCGCCTTCCCCGTACGGTGGCGGATATTATTGTGGGCTGCAGCCTTGCCGTCTGCGGTGCAATCATGCAGGGGACAACTCGTAACCCACTGGCGGATTCCGGCCTTATGGGCATCAGCTCGGGAGCAACCTTTGCCATCGCGCTGTGCATGGCATATCTGCCCAGCCGGACATACGGTCAAATGATGCTGTTTGCCTGTCTGGGGGCAGCCATCGCGACCGGTATGACCTATTTTATTGCTTCCCTGGGGAGGCGTGGGATGACACCTCAGCGGCTGGTTTTATCCGGTATTTCCATCTCAATGCTGTTCGGTGCTTTTAGTCAATATATAGCCATTCGGTATAACTTGGGCCAGGCGCTGGCTTATTGGACAGCCGGCGGTACAGCAGGAGCAAAATGGAGTGAACTTGCTGTAGTGGCACCTTTTTTTGTGATAGGAGTTGTGGCAGCTGTAATATTATCTCCCTCCGTAACCTTGATGAGCCTCGGAGAAGAGGTTGCAATTGGGCTGGGGTTAAAGACCCGGACAGTGAAAGGATTTTCCACTTTGATTGTATTGCTTCTTACCGGCTTATCGGTCATTGTGATCGGTCCGGTAGGCTTCATCGGGCTGATTACTCCGCATATCGTCCGATATCTGGTAGGAGTGGATTACCGGTATGTTATTCCGGCTTCCGGGCTTTATGGAGCATTGCTTACCGTAGGGGCTGATTTGGTGGGACGGCTGATCAACAAACCCTTTGAGACACCCATCAGTGTAATATTTGCGGTAATCGGTGTGCCCTACTTCCTATATCTTGCAAGGAAGCAAAGGTAGTGTAAAGTTTGGTATGAAAAACTGATGTAAAAAATATGACCCTTTGAACATTGAAAAAGCAAATATTATGACCAGAAATTTATGCAGTGGTAGGCAGCGCCAACCTTGAGTGCAACAAA
>JAFAGA010000007.1 GCA_023423045.1 Bacillota bacterium
AATCATTAAGAGGCTAATGGGATAAAGTGCTACGCCTGGTATCAATAAAAATATTACTGGTATCATTCTTGCGAATTGATGATATCAAAATGTGCTGGTAGGCGGTATCCTTGATGCGAAATAATCAACAAATCAGCAAAAGCAATGAAAACATCAGAAGAATGATATATAATTAACATATAAAAACTTAAATTCATATGAACCATAAAAAGAAGGGGGAGATTTGAGAGGGATTATCTTATATAAAATAAGAACAAATGTTCTTGTATTGCGACTGTGACTGATGTATAATGGCATTAGCTACCTTTGAACGTGCGTACATACTACTGGGGGTGTCCACATGGATGATTACCGGAACTTAATCATCGAACTTATTGACACGATAGATAATCCTTCAATGCTAAAAAAGATATATCTATTTATAAAGTCAATAATAGGCTAGGCATTTGCCTAGCCATTTTCATTTTCTTCTTCCATTAGTAAAGCCATCTTCTCAAGGACTTTCCAATCATCTTCATTAAGCTTACTAAGCATATGTACAAACTTTTTCATATAAATATTTGTATTATTCGGGCTGAGCATCGATCCGGCCCATGCTGCCAATCTCTCATCTCGATTCATCTGGTCAAACATATCACCGTCACCAAATCGAAACCACAATTCATTAACATTAAATTCCCTAACAATGGAAAGCACCATTTGTTCCGTTATATTACGTTCACCTTTCTCAAGCCTTGATATTGCTGGCCCTGTAACACCGAGCCTAGAGCCTAACTCTTCCTGGCTAATGTCTAAATGCTTTCTTAATTCTTTTAGTCTTTCATTCATATGATCACCACCTTCCATAATGAATATTAACAAAAAAAGATACCAGAGTCAAGAAAAAAGTAAAAATATATTGACAAACATACCGTAGTCATATATAATCATACCATAGACAAGATAAAAAAAGAAGGAGGTAATCGCTCATGACAGAAGCGGAAATGAAAATTCTAAAGACATTCGAAAGAATTATTCCTAAACTCAATGAACGGCAGAAGGACAGACTACTTGCTTTTGGCGAGGGAATGGCTTTCAAGGTAGAGGAACAGGAAAAGAAAACGGCCTAGCCTACGGGCTGGGCCGGGAAAGGATAGGAGGCGAGGAGAGTTGAATAGATGGAAGAAGGATGTTTGTATCTTGAATTGTATGGAAGCAATATACAACGAATTAGCGGATTATCGTTCGGCTAAAATGAAATCAGCGCATAAAATAATTGATTTGCTCAAGGAAGATTGTAATACCTATTCTGACCTTGAAGAGAAATATAATCACATGATAAAAACGATGTACTGGGATGGAAGCGGATTTGAAAAATCCGATATCGTAATTTACATCAGAAGTTTAATTGAAGAAGAAAAAAGCGGCCTGCATATAGCAGACCGCAAATAATTCATAAATTCTCGATGCTTACAACGGAAGAAGTTTTATAAACCTTTGTTTCGTCAATTTGTTTAAAAAATTCACATTTACATAGTAGTTCGGTGAGTGATGGGATAAGTCCATCATGTACATGATACCATAGTTCATACACCTTGCCTTGTGATGTGAGTGTTTCACCATTGTGATCATATTTTACGATTGGTATTAGATGATCTGCGGCACTTACATTCATTGTGCTACCATCTGAAAAAGTTATTTTTGCACTTTGCATTAAGATATATCCTTTCATTTGTACTTAGCCTGGCGGGGCCTGTACTTACATTATAAGGAAAGAAGAACGAAAAGGCAACAAGCCAGAACAGGATATGATATCAATAAAATCAAGGAAACAAGTACAACCAATTAATCATAGCATATATAGGAGGAGGTGGCTAAATGAAGACATTTGAAATAGTGTATTCCGATGAAAAAGAAATTACAGATGAATTCATGGAAGTGGCAGCGCAAATAAAAGCCGAACTGATATTTCAAAATCTCATGAAGCTTCCACCAGAAATCAGGATCCCGCTCTATCGCAAGATTATGGATGGCTATACGTAATATTTCCCGAAAGAGGAAAGGAGGGACAAGCATTTTATGAGTTACATAGTAAGTTATGAAGAAGGTTTATATAATGCTATGCTACGAGCGAAGATAGAATATGTTGCAAAAACGCAGCAAGCCAATGGTGCCATGGGTAATTTTATCGAAGAGCTTAAATTCTATATAGCAGATTTTTCAGAATTAAAGAAATATCTTAAATATTTGGGATTTAGGATTATCAGAGAATATGAAGTTGATGGCGATATGTGGCTGGAACTCAATAAGAATATTGTCGTTTCAAATGATGGATTTGTTTGTTTTTACAAACATAAGCGGAGGTAATAATGCAGGATGTAATAATTGATGCTTTCGCCGGAGGAGGCGGGGCAAGTGTGGGAATGGAAAAGGCATTCGGTAGGTTTATTAATATTGCTATCAACCATGATCCTAATGCCATAGCAATGCACATGGTTAACCACCCTGATACATTGCACCTTACAGAAGATATTCTAAAAGTCAATTTGAAAAAGTATCTTAAATGGGGCCAGAGAGTCAGATTGTTATGGGCTTCTCCTGACTGTACAAGCCATTCACGTGCAAAAGGTGATAAACCCATCAAGCGAGGACTTCGCATTCTGCCCATGTCGGCATATAGGCTGTGTAAACAAATTTTAGAGGTTACCGGATACCTTCCTGAAGTAATCATGATGGAAAATGTTGCGGAAATACAGGATTGGGGTCCGCTTGATGAAAATAACAAGCCGATCAAAGAGAGGAAAGGCGAGTATTATCAGAAGTTTATCCGGCTCATGAAAAATCTTGGATACCGTTTTGACAGCAGAGAACTTGTAGCGGCAGACTTCGGAGCCCCCACAACACGCAAGCGCTGGTACGCACAATTCCGGTGTGACGATAAGCCTATCACATGGCCGGAGCAGACGCATAACCGGAACGGTACGAACGGCATGAAAAAGTGGGAGCCAATAGCGCAGTATATTGATTTTAGTAATTTGGGGAAATCTATATTTGGCAGGAAAAAGCCGCTTGCCGACAAGACTATGAAGCGTATTGCAATGGGGCTGGATAAGTTCGTTTTTAACTGTAAAGAGCCGTTTATAGTGCAGGTTAATCATGGAGGGGACAACTTTAGAGGACAGAGTATTCATGAGCCAATGCCAACGATTACGCAAAAACATGGGTATGGAGTGGTTAGTCCGGTTGTTGCTCCGTTTGGAGTACATTACAAATTTGATAATCAGCCCGAAAGTTTGGAAGAGCCAATAAGCACCATCACATCAGTAAATGGACATTATATGTGCACTCCTTACATAATGCAGATAGGGCAGACCGGATTTTCAAAAGAGCGGAACCGTTCGGTTGATGATCCAATGTCAACGGTTGTTACGAAAAATGAACATTGCCTGGTTGAACCTAAATTACTGCCGATAGATGAAAGACTTGAAAAAATAGGATTTGGGGAGGACGAAGAAACGCGGCAAATGCTTAGATTGCTTACTATTGTAAACGAGATGGAAACATCTACAGACAGTGAAGATGAGTATAAACTGGCTCCATATCTCATCCAGTACCATTCCGAAACCACGAAAAATGAGGTCAGAGGGCAATCGGTGGAGGAACCGATCATGACAATTGACACATCTCCAAGATATGCGCTTGTAGCCGCATTTCTCACAAAATTTTATAAAACCGGATGCGGCCAATCGTTATTTGAGCCGATTCACACCATAACCACAAGCCCCGGTCATTTTGGTCAGGTATCGGTTATGGCAGTCGATTATAAGCAGCTCATTGCCAGCGGAGTTGACGAAGAGACAGCGCAAAAATGCACATGGGTATCGGAATTTATTATGGAGTATTACGGATGCGGCTTAGGACAATCCGTGAACAGCCCCCTTCACACGGTGGTAACAAAAGATCGGTTTGCGTTGATAACCATCCTCGGAAATGAATATGCGATCCTTGATATTTTTCTCCGTATGCTTGAGCCAGAGGAATTGAAATTAGGACAGGGCTTTCCAAAGGACTACATAATTGGCTTCAAAATGCCGAACGGGAAGCCATATCCGAAGAGTGAGCAGGTTGCCCGTATTGGGAATAGTGTTGTGCCGATAATGGCAGAGAAGCTTTGTCTGGCAGCTTGTCCATATTTGAAAGTAGGCGAGCGGATGCCTAACATGATGATTGATCGAACAGGCCCACAATTAAGATTTGCATAAAAAAGATTGTATCAAGCGTCCAAACTCAGATACAACCTTTTCTCAAATATCTATTAAAATAATCCTGCTTATATTTTAGCAGATATTAATAGGCAGTTCAAGAGGGGATGTGTATGATTGCAAATAATGTCTATACGGTAAAAACATGGGCGGGCGAAGAAAAGCCATGTAAAAAAATTACCCTCTTTCCTGAACGGGATAGTTTCGGGGAAATTTTTTATAAGATAGAAGGGCAACTTAATACAGATTACTTCATGATCGATTATTCTTATGACAAAGAAAAAGCACTTACTGAATTTTTGCATTTACACGAAGAAATGATTAATTTTCAGGTGGATTATTTACTTGGAATATAATCAGACTAAATCAGAGTTAATCAGACTAAATCAGAGTTAATCAGAGTTAGTCAGAGAAAATCAGACTAAATCAGAGTTAAGGGGGAGGGTTGATTGAATAAAACGAACTTTCTTATTTTGTCTATTCTTAAGTCCCATAATGCAATTAGCAAAATCAGGGGCATGACGGTGAAGGATATCCTTTGTATGGACAATCTGCCATACAAAGAAAACACATTTTATAAACTGCTCAGGGATATGTGCGCTGAAGGGATGATTAAAGTCGGAGCGAAGGAAGGAAGAGCACTAACATTTTATATCACAGAAACAGGTATCAAAAGAATGGAGGAGGCAAAGGAAGATGAAAAATAAGATTGGCTTTATAGCAATCGGACAGGCAGGCGGCAACATCGGCAGGCTGCTGGAGGAAAAGGGATACAGTGTATTGTTTGTCAATACCTCGAAGGAAGATCTGGACACGTTGCGTGATGTGAAGCATCGGTATCATATTCCCGGGGGCGAGGGCTGCAATAAGGACCGGCACAAGGCGAAAAAATTGGTGGTAGATAACTATGATACCCTGAGTAAAGAAATAGCAGAAAAAATAAATCGGGATATCCTTTTCGTAGTATTCTCCAGCGGCGGCGGCACCGGCTCCGGTATCGGCCCGATGCTGATTGATCTGCTTTGTGATCAAAAAAAGACAGTTGGCGCCGTTACCGTAATTCCCAGTCAGAGCGAAAGTCTCAAATCACAGATCAATGCTTATGAGTGTTTTTGCGAGTTAACCGAGATACAGGGAATGTCAAGCTGCTTTATCATGGACAATGAAAGGCATCAGGACAAGCTACGGATGAATTCCATTTTTGTAAATATGCTGACTAGATATTTTGATATCCCAGATAAGTACAAGTCAGTTAAGGGCAATATTGATAAGGCTGAAGTCGAGGAAACGATAAAGAGCCATGGAATGGCGATTGTATCCTCGTTAAGCGAAACAAAGGGAAGTACATCCGCATTAATTGCGTCCTTTGGAAAGAATATTTTTGCACCCATTGAAGATGACCGGGTGATCAAATATATTGCTCTGTCAGGTCCCGATGATATTTGTATTCCAGAATTGCAGAAAGTGTGTGGAATACCCATTGATACATACAGAGCCTATAGCGATACATCCACATTGTGTATGCTGTCTGGGCTAAATTATCCACAAAAGCGCCTTGATATTATCCACAAAATTGTAATTGATCATAAGGACACCATTACAAAAAATCTTAAGAGTCCATCCCAGCAGCGAATGAAAAATGATATTAATTTCCTTGATGAAATCAACGCGAAGCAGGAGACGCAGACCGAAATTCCTGCTAAAGACACTTCAATCAGAGATAAGATGAGCAAATATCTTTAAGGCAAAGAACGGGTGGTAAATATGGCAAAAAAATATTATTGGCTCAAGCTAAACGAAGATTTTTTTGATGATAAAGTGATCAAAAAATTGCGGCGGTTAGCTGGTGGTGACACGTATGTGATCATATATCTCAAAATGCAGCTTTTGAGCATAAAAACTGAGGGAAGATTGTACTACGAAGGTGTGGAAGGTTGCTTTGAAGAAGAGCTTGCTCTTGTGATTGATGAAGATCCGGAAAATGTCCAGGTAACGGTTAGTTATCTTGAGAAAATGAACCTTATCGAGAGCTCAATTGAAGATGAATATGTGCTTCCATGCGTATTGGGGTTAATTGGTTCGGAAAGCGAAAGTGCCGAAAGAGTAAGGCGTTACCGGGAAAATAAATCTAAAGCATTGTTACAATGTAACGATGAAGTAACAGGTTGTAACACTGGTGTAATCTCAAGTAACACAGAGAAAGAGAAAGAGATAGAGATAGATAAAGATATAAATAATAAAAGCATTGTGCAAAAAAATTGCACTGTCAGCAAAAAAGATATTGAAAATCTATTCGAAATGCTGTGGAGCCTATATCCAAATAAAAAAGGCAAAGGACAAATATCCGATGCCACAAAAAAGAAGATATTTGAGATTGGGTATCCCAAAATGTCAGAAGCCATCAGGAGGTATAAAGAGGAGCTTGACAAAGAGACATGGAGAAAGCAGCAAAACGGGTCAACATTTTTTAATAGCGGATATATTGATTACCTTGATGGGAATTATGTTCCTGGGGAAAGTAAACAGCCTCAGTCCAGTCAGAATAAATTTAATCAATTTCCTCAACGTACATATAGCGCCGAGTACTATGCAGAGCTGGAGCGCAAGCTGAATAATAAAGGAATATAGAAAGGGAGTGTTAAAGCATCCATGGGAAAAATGAGAAAATGTAGATTAGATGAAAATCAGCAGGCAGTACATGCATTAGCTGTCAAGTTGAGAAAAAAGACGGATGAACAGTTGGTAGATGCATTTCAAGAGATATATGATCAAGGCTATCAGAACGGCATCGACAAGAATAAATTGCCGTATTCCGCTATCTTCACCAACGAAGAGGCAAAACAAAGGCTTTTAGGGATTATCCATGAGGTTCCGGGGATTGGAGATGAAAATTATAAAAAAATATCGGATATCGTTTCATGCATGTAGTTAAGCCTAAACATTTCTACCGTTTGAAAACGCTTTAAGCGTTTCAATAAAAAATCTATGAAAGGAGAATTGTATATGAAAAATGCAAAGCTGGACTTGAATTTGTTTGCTGGCGGTGTCCTTCAGGAAAAATTTAATCGTGCGTTGAATGAAGTGATACAGAATATGCAGGACCCGAATACAAGCTTCAAGAACAAAAGAGGCATAACCATTTCCATTGGATTTACTCAGAATGAGCAGAGGGATGATGCAAAGATTACAGTTTCGGTGATAACCAAGACCTCCCCTGTAATGCCAATCGAAACCGGGTTATACATGGGCAGGGATCTGGATACCGGAGAAGTTGAGATCCGGGAATATGGAAAACAGATTTCTGGTCAGATGAGTTTCAACGACGTGCAACCTCAGGAAAAGGAAGAGGAGCACGTTGAAGATCATGCAGCCAATGTCAGAGAGTTACGCCCTCTAAGAGCGTAAAAGAAGGGAGAAAGAAAGATGATAAAAGAGGCACTTGAATACATTGTAGGCTTAAACAGGCCCAGGCAGGAGCTTATAAACAATGATACCTATTGCAGCCGGAGAGATGAATTATACCGTGTTGACACGGAGTTGAGAGCGGAAACGCTGGAAATGTCGACACTGACCAGCCTTATCGATTACATAAAATCAAACGTTGACGGATTACTTGCTGATGCAGGAAATTTGATTATCCATGTAGTATCCCCAACCAAGGTAAGACTTTTATCAGAGTTGGACGGTGATAGAAAAAGAGAACAGCTGATCGAGGTGAATGCAAACATTCCTAAAATTCGATTTAATGAATTTATCGATCATGAATCCTTTATCATCATGATCCAGTCGATGTTTGTGAAAAACGATGATAAAGCGATTGTCCTCCAGGTAGCCGGCAATGTAGAGGATGGAACCATTGCAAATTACAAGGATGATGGAATTACTCAAAAAGCAACGATAAAAACAGGGCTTGCAAGCAAAGACGACGTTGTTGTTCCGAATCCGGTCAATCTGATGCCATACCGGACGTTCCACGAAATTGAACAGCCGGAATGTAGTTTCGTTTTCCGCATGAGCAATACACCGCGTGGAGTAACCTGTGCATTGTTTGAGGCTGACGGAGGAGCATGGAAAAACGAAACCATGGATCAGATTGCTGCTTATCTGAAAAATGAATTAGAGTCCTATGGTCAAATCATAGTATTGTCTTAAGCTTTTATTATCCGGTACCGGCTTACGGTATTTATGACATATCACAGATTCATTACTCTGGCGGTGGAATGCCGCCAGAGGTTGATGAGGAGAATATTATGAAACATGCAGAAATTAGGGAAATAGTAAAAAGTAAATTTCATATAGGTCAAAAAGTCACGTTGAAATTAAACGATGCGGAGCGATATGGAGGAGATAAGATTGTTGTTAAAATAATTGGATTTTATCCTGACAATGTTCTTGTAGAGAGAAAAGGGTTTAAGGAAAGTTTCAGATACTTTGAGTTTTTGAATGGCACAATCGGAATAAAGGAAGAAATACTGATAAACGAGGCAGAAGGTTGGCACAAATATTAATTCAGATTGATATAGATGTTGGTACATAAAAAAAAGAAAGGGCTTAACGCCCTCCCATAAAATTACTAACTCACCATTAGTAATTATAACACATGGGACGTGCTACATCAAGGGGGTGTTAATGATGATGGAAACAACTATATATCAAAATGGAAAAGTATTCAAAGAAATAGATTTTCAGATTTTGATGCGTAAAGAAAAAATAGGAGTGCATCAGCAATCGATACGAAAAGCCTATAAACTGGCTGGTGTAGACGGTCCAAGTGGAGACGATAATATGGGAGTGGATTATTCCCGCGTTATTTCATCAACACCTGTGGCCCATATTGGCTTAGAGGATGCCATTAGATTAGCTGATCAAGATCACAAATGCATAGAAATCCTAAAATCTGAAATTACACAGTTAAGGATCAAGAAGAGAAATCTTCTTAGGGTACTTAAATCACTTGAAGGAATTGAGTCGCAGGTATTTTTTCATAGAATCATAATGACTATGACACAGGAAGAAACAGCTGAAAAAATTGGAGTTTCAACCCGGCATTTGCAACGAATAGAAAAGCAAATGAAAGATGCTTCCATTATGCTTTAGTTTGAGAGGGGTAAAAAATGGCGAAGAGAAAAACAGAAGACATAAACCCGGAAATAAAAGCATTTTGTCATAGTTGTAATTTTTGGGATCCAGTCGGATTTTATACATGGCAGAGGGAAGAAAACCCTAAGATGAGAGAATGCAAGCATATGAAGAGGTGCAACAGGATTTATAAACTTGCTTCTCACAGGCAAATGACTATAAATGATTATCAAAATAAGTGAAAGGAGGCGGCAGGAATGAGTGATATCATTAGAGCTTTAGCAGCGATAAAGGGGCAACAAGAGTATCATAAGTACGATAAAGATAAGATTGATAAAGAGGGGATTGTACTCACCAACCGAAATGCGGAAGCGGCAATAATGGCATTGGAAAAGCAGTTACCTAAAAAAGTATATCACTTTTTGGATGATGATACTTTTGAGACTACTTGTTGTGGACTTGACGTTACAAATACAGATTACGATTATTGTCCGGAGTGTGGCTGTTTACTCGGAGAAGTAGAGGAAGTAAGGATGCGGATGAATAAGCAGGAGATAGAAAAGGCTTTAGGCTTTATAAATGATCTAATGAGTGATAACACAGATGATTTATTGTTTGATAGTGAAATTGGAGAAACAATTAAATCCGCCCTTCAGCAGCAATTAACCGGTGGATGGATACCGGTAACCGAGCGAATACCGGAGGAATGCGGAAAGTCATATCTGCTTACCGTACAAAACAGCTTCAGACAACGCAAATGCATAGTTGGATTTACAGGATATATGGAAAATGGGAAACAAGCATTTTATACCAATGATAAAGAAACAGATATGTCCATCTGGGAAACAATCGCATGGCAGATGCGGCCGGAACCATGGAAGGGGGAAGCCGATGAAACGACATAACCCACAAAAGCGAGGATTAACAGAGCAACGCACAGACAGCCAGAGCCATTACGGCAAATACATAGCCGAACACCAAAAAGGAGCGTCAAAGATCAATCCTATATTTTTACAAGACCATTATGGGATTAAGGAGCCTATCCCAACACCCACAACTGATTCCGCACATCAAAATTAATAGTAACATACCTTAGCACGTTATCACTGATATATTCACAATCATATACTTCCGTTGCCTCATCCGCTCTGCGTAAATGGCTAAAAGCAACCTTGTGAGTATGCTTTGCCTGCCGGATATCCTCATACCGGATGTAATCAATACGCAACTTGCCATCAATAGCAGCTGTAGTGATTATATCCGTAGGATGTCCGGATGGCCGATCAATAGGAGCAATATAAGGCACCTGGTAAAACGAGTCCGTAGGGTACCCTATACTGTAATTACCAATACCAGCTAAAAATGAGCTATCACTGCATGATATAATGGCCCACTGATGAGCCCGGATCCGGTAGATTAATACAATGTCGATGCTGACACCTTTTACCTCAATACGGCATTTAAAAAGCCTAGTGGTAAATCCGCCAATTATATCATGCGTGCAAAGCGTCGCATTGCCAAGCTGATAAGTAATATCATTGAGCGCAATATACATAGGCCGCAAGCCGCTGATCGCACTGTAATAAGCAATTGTATCAGCAGGGATATTAGTAGCTATGGCATCAGGAGTAATAAATATTGGCTGCATCAGGTCACCTCAAGGTAAATAATTATAGCAAGATTATAGAACAAATGTTTGTATTTATCAATGGAAACTAATTGTAAAGGAGGAACTGTATGGCTTTAGTGATTTGTAATCGAGTAGAATGCGAACATAATCAAGGGTATGCCTGTAATAAAGAGCGTATTGTAATTCATCGTGATGGAGATTGCCTTAGCAGAAGCTTAATTATAAAAAAGCATTCAGGCAATGAATTTGTAGATGATTATGACTTTAAAAGAGGCATGCGTTAGTGGTGTGAATTTTATGATTTAGCGAGGTAGGAAGATGGGATTACGGAAAATAACTTATTACACGATTGAATGTAATAAATGTAAGTGCGTAGTTGAGGATTATTCTGGCGAACTTACAGAAAAGAATAAAGAGGCGATTAAGCGAACAGCTAAAAGCTTCGGCTTTATTCAGAAAGGAACGGATACCTGGTTGTGTCCAGAATGTGCAAAGAGTAACTAAAACTCAGGAGGAGAGAGTATGATCGTTAAAGATATTAAAGAAGTTATATTTGATAAAGTTATTATCTACAAATCAAAAGAAGAAGGCTTTGAAGATATCTATAAGGGCAACACTGACAATATCCCACTAGATATACAAAACATGACTATAGCTAGTGTTGGAGCAGCAAAGAAAAAAATTATTGATATTCGTGTAAATTAGGATTTAACGAAGAAAGAGAGGAAACATGAAGGTTAGAGTTGAATATGAGAGTAGGCCAATTAGGCATATTGCAATTCAGTGTCCACAGTGTAAGAGTTGGTTTTATGGACACGACGTAACGAATGATGAATTACAGTATGATTATGATATTAGATTTGCAGTGTGTCGTTGCCCGAAATGCGACGCAACATTTTCCGGTAATGAAGACGGACTTGAAATTGAGGAAGATGGTCACCCGAAGATATATGAAGAATGTTTATCAAAAAGGGTAACTTGGGTATAGTATAGGAATACGAAATAGGATTTAACGAATCAAGAAGGAGGTAAATATTGAATATAGTAAGCTTTGGCGGTGGAACCAATAGCACCGCAATGATTATAGGAATGTATCACAAGAGCATACCAATTGACCTGATCCTCTTTGCAGATACAGGAGCCGAACGGCCGGAGACATACCAGTACATAGATATTTTCAATGCATGGCTTAGAGAGCGCAATCTCCCGGAAATAACAATTGTAAGAAATGTCGATAAGGACGGGAATATATTAACGCTTGAGCAGGAATGCTTAAGGATAAACTCTCTCCCTAGTATCGCCTATGGGTATAAAAAGTGCTCTTTAAAGTATAAAATCGGACCTCAAGATAAGTTTTGCAACAATTATCAACCTTGCATTGATGCATGGAAATCAGGCGAGAAAGTAGTGAAGTATATAGGATATGATGCAGGAGAAGAAAGACGCAGAACAGGTGCATACGCTCATGATATCCAGGATAAGAAGTACAGTAAGGTTTATGCGCTTATTGATTGGGAGTGGTATAGGGAAGATTGCATTGCGATAATACAGCGGGAAGGACTTCCTCTTCCAGGTAAAAGCAGCTGCTTCTTCTGTCCAAGCATGAAAAAGCCTGAAATCATAGAATTAAAGCGTACTCATCCGGAGCTATTTGCCCGGGCCGCAGCGATTGAGGAAAATGCGAAGGACAACCTGATAACAGTCCAGGGGCTGGGCCGGAACTACGCATGGAAGAACTTTATCGAGTATGAAGAGTCTCAGGTAGGCATGTGCCTCATGTACGATCAGGACAGTGATATTCCATGCGGTTGTTATGATGGTTGATGATGTAAACTAAAATTTAGTAGCAACAAAACACAATAATCAAAGGGGGATTTACAGATGGTCAGAATTAATGTAGATGAGATTATCACTAAGATTTTAATATCAATGCAGCATTTAACCAGGGATGGGATTGATCAGCTTAAATCCTCCCTGTATATGCATCTTGGCAGACTCCAGATATTTGAGGAGGAGACAGCAGTGGCAACGGCCATGGATGATAATGCGGATAAGATCAATCTGTTTCTGGCCACATTAAAACTTGAAGGTCGGACGGATGGGACCATTGAGGCATATAAGTGTGAGTACCGGGTATTTTTCGATTTCATCAATAAAAACTTTCGAGATGTCACAGTAAACGACATTAGGATTTATCTGGCCCATTGTAAGACAGTGCGAAAAAATAGCGATGTCACTATTAATAATCGTATTCGTAACCTCAAAAGTCTATTTAAATGGTTGACAGCTGAGGAGTACATAATCAAAAATCCAATGCTTAAAATTAAACCGGCAAAAACAGAGCAAAGGGTAAAAGAGACTATCAATGATATGCAGGCCGAGGTTATCCGGTGTTCCTGTGATAAAGAGAGAGATGCAGCAATTGTAAATATCCTTTCCAGCACCGGTATGAGAGTAGGTGAGCTGGTTAAGCTTAATCGGTCAGATATCGACTTTATTAACGGTGAGTGTATCGTGTACGGTAAGGGCCGTAAGGAGCGCCCTGTATATTTGGATGGACGGGCCAAGGTCCATTTGATGTGGTATCTGGAGAGCAGGGTGGACGATAATCCGGCCTTATTTGTGGGGTTACGTGCGCCGCATGAGAGAATATCTACATCTGGGATCAGGGCAATGCTAAACAGGATATGCGATGATGGTATACCTAAATTACACCCGCATAAATTCCGCCGAACCATGGCATCAAACATGATTAATAACGGGGCTCCAGCTGAGCATGTACAAAGGATACTGGGACATGCATCCGTGCAGACTACTCTACAGTGTTATGCCAGATTAAGCAACTATGTGATTAAGGATGCGCATAGAAGATATGCGGTATGAAAAAGATAATTTTTTCATTTAAAAAAATTATATCATTTTCTTATGAAGAAAAATTAATAAAGTAAGTAAAATCAATGAATGTAGCGATTTTGTCATGTCGTGTTTTATGTCGTGTTTTATGTCGTGTTTTTGTCGTGTAAGTTATGTTATAATCAGTATTAGTAAAAATTATATTTGCAGGGCAGCAATCTAAATTATGGTTTGGATTGCTGTCCTGCTTTTGTATTGGTGGTGATGGAATGAATACGGTGGAGCCGATCCGAGATAAAGATCTTATAACTGACATAGCGGATTATCTTCGTGAAAAAAGTGAAAGAGATTATGTGATGTTCTTATTTGGTATCTATTCCGGACTGCGCATATCAGACATTTTGAAATTCAAGATCAGAGATATCAGGGATAGAGATTATATAATCATGAGGGAGAAGAAAACCAATAAAGAAAGACGGTTCCCAATTAATGATGAGTTAAAACCGATACTAAGAGATTATGTTGCTGGTAAGAAAGATTATGAATATATGTTTAAATCAAGGAAGGGAAGAAATGATCCAATAACCAGACAGCAGGCATATAACATTCTTCAGGACGCTGCCGATAAATTTGATCTGTATGCAATTGGTACGCATACACTCAGAAAAACATTCGGGTATCATATGTATCAGCAGACTCATGATGCAGTAACAATCCAAAGAATTTTAAATCACAGTGACATATCAATTACGCTAAGATACATCGGTATAAATCAGGATGCGCAGGATTCAACGATGAAAAAGCTTTCTTTCAAAAAGGGATCATCGAATAATCAAAATCGCCAGAACAGGCGATAATCTAATTTTTTATACCGTTCAACTTGACACATTGAGTAATTGTCAAATAGCAGATATATATTTTTGGCGGTTTATTAGAAGATACTCTTTTAAACGAATTATACACAATTACAAGATATGTCAAATTCGAATGACGAAAAAAACAGCATAAAAAGCGTCTGTTTTGCCTTATAAATAAGGGCTTACAGCGATTTAAACATGTTAGCTGGAAAAAGGGGGAAAAAATGAATTTGACACTGGAAGAATGTGGGAAGTGGATAAGCGGGCTTATAGCTGAAAATAGGCTTGAAGAATTTTATGTTTCGAAGCAATGGAGAAGGCTACGGAAGGATGTACTGAAAGATTATAAGGATGAATGTCAAGAATGCAAGAAGCGAGGATTTTACTCGAAAGCTAATCATGTTCACCACGTGCAGTATGTTCGCAGGCATCCAATGTTAGCATTAAGCAGAACATATATGTTTCAAGGAAAAGAGTATATCAACCTAATTCCTGTATGCAAAGAGTGTCACGAAACAGTGTGCCATCCGGAACGGCTTCGGCATAATAAGAAAGAACCATTAACAGAGGAAAGGTGGTAAGTATGAGGTACATATTATTTCAATGCATGGAATGCAAAAAAATGATGGCTTTTCCGGAACGCACTTCGGATGGGCATAAGTGTAACGATTGCAGAGGGATGTTAAAGCCAATCAATAAGGGAACGAAAGAAGAACTCCGAAGTAAGTATAAGAATATTGCGTTTCCTTCTGATAGAAAAAACAATGCAGTAAAGGTTGCACTAATGCTTGCGGAAGGCATGATGGCTAATGGAGATAATGTAGCTATCGAATTTAATAATCACAAAGCATTTGTTAGAAAAGTAAATGAAATATAATCCCCCCGGTCATTTTAAAACGCATTTTAATTTCAAACGGCGTTACTCGGCTATGGGGTAGACAAAAGATAAATTCTGCAAATCAAATGTAAAGGGGGTGGGGTGATGCCAAGTAAAAACGGGAAAATATCCAGGAAGGAAATAAAAAGGGATCTGCTGGATCAGCTTGAAAGGAACGGCACCATAGGAAGCCATTACCTTGACCTTATTAATGATTACATGGATATGTATGATACTAAAAAAGAACTGATCAATGACATTAAAGATCGTGGTGTATCAGTGGAATGGAATAATGGCGGTGGACAAACAGGATATAAAAAGAACGATAGTGTGGATCAGTTGGTTAAGATTAATGGGCAGATGTTGAAATTGTTAGATGCTCTCGGCATAAAGCCATCTATTGAGGATGGTGATAATGATTTTGACTTGGAAATGTAGAGAAAAAAACTATCACCCTTACATCGACAGTTACATTGATGGGTGCCGGCGCGGTGAAATTGTTGTAAACAACGATATATTATTGGCACATGATTTAATTGAGGAGAAGCTTAATCACCCGGATGTATTTATTGATCACGAAAAAATAGTAAAAGCGGTAGAGCTCACAGAAAGATACTTTGAAATAAAGTTATTTGACTGGGAGCTTTTTATATTTGCTCTAATCCATTGCTATTATAAATCCAGCGATACTGTAGTATTTGATGAGATATTAATTGAAATGGGAAGAGGTAATGGAAAGAACGGATTCATATCTCCGGTAGCCTGGTACCTTACCACTCATTATCACGGTATTAAAGGTTACAACGTTGATATTATTGCAAACAGCCAGGACCAGTCCGAAACTTCATTCAATGATATTTACGAAGTCTTAGAAAAGAACTGGAAAAAACTAAAAAGGTTTTTCCATAAAACAAAGGTTATAATTACCAACCTTATTACAAAATCGTACATAAAGTATAATACCTCAAATGCAAGGACAAAAGACGGTAAACGATCCGCCTGCCTGATCTTCGATGAAATACATGAATATGAGAATTATGACATGATCAGTGTATTTACATCGGGTTTTGGTAAGCGCAAGCATTCAAGAATTTTTTACATTACCACAAACGGGCATATCCGTGATGGGGTACTTGATGATAAATTGAAGCTTGCTAAGGATGTCTTAAATGGCATTATTAAAGACTTGGGCTTTCTTCCTCTGCTTTATCACATCGAAAGCGAAGAGGAAGCCTTAGATCCTAAAATGTGGCATAAGGCGAATCCCTCGCTTAAATATCTTCCAGAGTTGCTGAAGATCATGAATGCCGAGTTTATCAAAATGAAATATACTCCAAGCATAGAGAGGGACTTTTATACAAAGCGGATGAACTGGCCCAAGAGCAATGCAGAAATTGCCGTAACGGATTGGTCCAATATTGAAGCTACAAACAAGCCTATTCCGGAAGTCAAAGGTAGAATGGCTGTTGTTGGAATCGACTATGTTAAGGTAACGGATTTTGCTTCTGTTAATATTCATTTCAAAGATGGAAATATGAGAATAGATATCAATCATTCCTGGTTGTGTCTGAAATCAAAAGATATCACGAGATTAAAAATACCATGGAAACAGTGGGCAGAAGATGAACATATTACCTTAGTTGACGATGTAGAAATCAGTCCGGATCTAATAGCGCAATTTATTGCAGAAATGGCGTTGCTTTACAATATCGAAAAACTAGCATTGGATAATTACAGATATGCATTATTAGCGGATGCACTCAAAAAGGTTGGGTTTGATGCAAAGGAGAGGAAGAATGTTTATCTGGTCAGACCTTCCGACATTATGAAGGTGGTTCCGGTTATTGATAGTTGCTTTGTTAATCATTACTTTATATGGGGGGATTGTCCTCCATTACGATGGGCAACCAATAATACCAAATTAGTTGTAAGTGGTAAGAAGCAGGGAACTGATACAGGAAACTACTATTACGCTAAAATTGAAGGAAAGAGCAGAAAAACAGACCCGTTCATGGCATTGGTACATTCGATGTGTATAGAAGATGCATTAGGAACCGGACAGAGCGAGTATAATGACTTGCCGGTAATCACAATATAGGAGGGTGGTGATAGATTGGGATTAATTAATTGGATTGCTAAAAAACTCGGCGGAATGGTATCGCTGAGTGGAGCCGACATCCGGAACCAGATAGAGGAGTACTATAGCGAGATACATATTCGTGAAATAGCATTTTGGAGTACCGTCAATATTATTGCAAATGCAGTAAGTAAATGTGAATTCAAAACATATATCAGAGGGGAAGAAAAGAAAGCTGCTGAATATTATCTATGGAATATTGAGCCGAATAAAAATCAAAACTCCTCCGGCTTTATTCATAAGTGGATATCTCAGTTATACCTGGAAAATGAATGCCTGATAATTGAGCAAAACGGACAGTTAATTGTTGCAGATGATTTTGTAAAAACACCTTATGCACTCTTTGAAGATGTGTTCACGCAGGTTACTGTCGGTGATCTTGTTTTTCAGAGAACGTTCAAGCAATCGGAAGTTTTATATTTCACATTATCCGAAAAAAACATGAAGAACGTCACAGATTTACTGTATGAAAGCTATGTCAAACTCATTACTTACAGCATGAAAGCTTTTCAAAAATCGCGAGGGACCAAAGGAATATTTAATTATGAGACACTCCCGATTGCCGGAACAGATGAGAGGAAAATATTTGATGATTTAATCACGAATAAGTTCAAGGAATTTATGAGTAAAGGTGATGCCATTATTTCTCTTGGAAAAGGGCAAAAGTTTGAAGAAATTGGTTCTAAAACTTATTCGAATGAAAGTACCAGAGATATCCGGGCTTTGATTGATGATATTTCTGATTTTACAGCAAAATCCCTTAATGTCCCTCCGGTGCTATTAAGAGGAGATGTGCAAGGGGTTGACAGTGCGGTGGAACAGCTTCTAACATTCTGCGTTGATCCATTGGTGGACATGCTTCAGGAGGAGATTAATCGAAAAAGAATTGGAAAAGAGGAGTTTTTAAGAGGTACCAAGGTTATAATTGATACCTGTACAATCAAGCATATTGATTTGTTCAGCATTACAGCTGCAGTTGATAAATTAATTTCTAGCGGATGCTTTTGCGTTAATGATATCCGTAAGGCATTGAGCCAGGAGCCAATCAATGAGGAGTGGGCGAACAAATATTTTATGACAAAAAATTATACATCAATCGAGGAGCTTTTGAAATCGATAGAAGGGAGTGAACAGAACTGAAAAAATATTACTTATTAGTTCAGGAAGACAGAGAAGCAAGTATTGATATATACGGTGATATAACGTCCTGGACTTGGCAGGAAAGCGATGTATCAAGTTATACGCTTTCCAAGGAAATTGAAGGGCTGGATGTAGATGTTATCAATGTTTATATCAATAGTTACGGAGGGGAAGTAGCAGAGGGATTGGCGATTTACAATTCGCTAAGACGGCATAAGGCTAAAATTAAGACGTTTTGTGATGGATTTGCAGCATCCATTGCAAGCGTTATTTTTATGGCCGGAGATGAAAGAATTATGTCAATTGCCTCTTTATTGTTTGTGCATAATGCATGGACCTATACTGCCGGAAATGCAAATGAACTCAGGAAACAAGCAGATGATCTGGAGACAATAACTCAGGCCTCCATCAATGCTTACATGAATCACGTAAGCATCACAGAGGAAGAATTAAAGGAACTGCTTGATAAAGAGTCATGGATTAGTCCACAGGATGCACTGGAAATGGGCTTTGCAACCTCTGTAATCAATGATAATAACAGCAAGAACCCAAATCAAAGTGTGAGAAAAAAAGTCATTGAATTTATGATGATGCCGGTTGAAACACCAAAAGAAACTGAAAATAATACACCAGAATCGAATTTACCGGAACAAGAGAATCAGGATATCAGAAAATTTTTGGCTGGACTTATAACCGGCTAATTCAATTAAGAAAGGATGATTAGTTATGAACAGAAACAAAAATGTAATTAAAACCAATCTTCAATTTTTTGCAATGAGAAACCTTGATGTGATTCAGCAGGAGAGAACCGAAATCCTTGCGAGAATGAGCAAGGCAATTACAGAGAATGATGCGGGTGCATACTCCCAGGCATTCAATGATCTGGCCAACTCCATACAGGAAACGATCCGGGCAGAATATGATCAGACAATTCAGAGCAATGATGCAAATGTTTTGGCACAGCGCGGATGTAGACAGCTCACATCAGAGGAAAATAAGTATTATAATGCACTCATTACCGCGATGAGACAAAAAAACCCGCAGCAGGCGCTTGATAATCTGGATGTTGTAATGCCTAGAACAATCATTGATGATGTGTTTGATGACCTGACAACAGAACATCCACTGTTGGACGCTATTGATTTTCAAAATGCCGGAGCCGTTACCGAATGGCTTCTTAATGCAAATACGGAGCAGCTGGCGACCTGGTCCCCGCTGTGCGCAGAAATAATTAAGGAACTGACATCCGGATTTAAGAGAATCGACCTACAACAGAACAAATTATCTGCATTTATTCCGGTATGCAAAGCGATGCTTGATCTTGGCCCGGTTTGGATGGATAAGTATGTGAGAGCAATCTTAGGTGAAGCTTTATATCTTGGATTAGAAGATGGCATTTTGAACGGCAAAGGGCAAACACCAAACCTCCATGAACCCATCGGAATGCGTAAGGATATGACAAAATCAGTTGATCCGGTGACTGGATATCAGGATAAGGATAAAGTAGTATTAAATGCTCTTGATCCTGTTTCCTATGGCAATATCCTTGTTAAGCTGGCAGAAACTGAGAATGGACATACCAGGGTGGTAAATAGTGTAATCCTTGTTGTTAACCCGAAAGATTATCTGACAAAGATTATGCCGGCAACTACTCCTAGATCCGTAGACGGTACATACTCCTACAATGTGTTCCCCTTCCCGACAACAGTAGTTCAGTCGGCAAAAATGAAACAAGGTGAAGCGATTATAGGCGTTGCAAAGAGATACATGATGGCAGCAGGGACCGGAAAGAGCGGAAAGATTGACTATGATGATAGCTATCATTTTCTTGAAGATGAAAGAATTTATCTTACTAAATTCTATGGACATGGGCAGCCGAAAGACAATAATTCCTTTATGCTGCTTGACATTTCTGGATTGCAGCCGTATGTTCAACAGGTTTATGTTGCGAATGAATCGATCAGTGTACTGGGGAGATTTGATGCAAGATTAGCCAGCTTATCGATTGGAAGCTTGGCGTTGTCTCCTTCCTTCAACAAATCGGTATTTATCTATACAGCCGATACGGCAAATGCAACAAATACCATAACTGCTACAGCGATGGACTCGGAAGCAACCATTGAAATTCTGAATGGTTCTACTCCTGTTGTCAATGGATCCGCTGCAACGTGGGAAAACGGTGAAAACATTGTCACTATTAATGTGATCAGCGGCACGGAGACCGAGACCTATGTAATCACGGTAACAAAATCTTAATCGTAGGGAAATATGATTGACGAGGCCTGTATAATGCAGGCCTCATATTTTTATAGGCGGTGAAAGTATGGCAACAGAGAATAAAGAATTGCCGGAGGGATTGCTTGAAGATGTAAAAGACTATCTTGATATTACATGGACCGATGATCATACGGATAAAAAGGTGACTGGTATAATATTACGTGGCATGAAATATCTTGACCGGACAGCAGGGGCTGAATTGCAATATACGGTCGAGGATAAGCCAAGAGAGTTGCTTTTTGACTACTGCCTATATGCGAGGTCATATGCTTTAAGCGAATTTCAGAGCAATTATCTTTCTGAACTTTTGTCTCTACAAATAAATCAGGAGGTGGGGGCATATAAGGATAAAAACACAGACATACAATGATGGGATAATGAAGGTATATGCGGTCAAGAACGCTTCAAAAAGCGGAGCCCTGCCCAAGAAAGAGTTGGAGCTGAAGGAAGCTGACTTGCATTATGAAGAGCGTACGGTAGGTATGAGCAGATTTTTTGCTGCGGCCCAGGCAAACACAAAAATAGTCCGTCTTCTCCGTACTCCAAAACGAACAAATATTAATAATGGGGATGCGGTGATTCCGATTGATGGGCTACAATATGAAATCAAGCAGATACAGTATCCCCGGGATGCTCCTTTAAGCATGGATTTGTCACTGGAAAGATTGGAGGCAACCTATGAATTTGCAAAAACTTAGTGAAATATTCGAATCTATATTGCCCGGAAGAGTATTCCACTACATTGCTGGAACAAAAAGCGATCAGTATATTTTATGGGCCGAGGATGGACAGGCGGACTCTATGCATGGTGATAATCACATGCAGGAACAGACCTTATCCGGAACATTAGATTTATATACGAAAACAGAATTCGATCCTTTGTTTGATCAAGTCCAGGATGCAATGAATCGTTCGGGGATACCTTGGAGATTGGAATCAGTACAATACGAAGAGGAAACCGAATATATCCATTATGAGTGGAGTTGGGAGGTATTGAATAAAATTGGCTAGGTTGGAGATTGGACCAGATATTGATGCGTACATGAAGCAACTCGAAAGCTTTGGAATGGATGAGCCGGAAATAGCTAAAAAAATTGTTATGGTCGGAGCCCAGCCGGTAGCGGATGCAATCCGAAATGAACTAAATAAAATACCGGAAGAAAAATTCAGGCAGTTAAAACAAAACGAAAGATTTGAAGGTCTACCAAGAAGTCAGAAAAAAGATTTGTTAGACAACCTTGGCATTACTCCTACAGGTGTAGACAAAGAGGGAAATACGAATGTAAAAGTTGGATGGCACGGATATGGAAGTTACAAATCCAGAAAATATCCAAGAGGTTTGCCCAATGCACTTCTGGCCAGAGCCATAGAAAGCGGATCTTCAGTCCGCAGTAAAGCTCCATTTGTTCGACCGGCGATTAATAAATCAAGAGAAAAGGCAATTGATGAGATGCAAAAAACGATAAATGAAGAGGCAAATAAATACAATTATAACGGAGGTAAAATATATGCGTTGTAGATTTAAGTGTAGAAACAAAACGGACTTTGATGATGGATTGTCAAATGTCCATCTGGAGCCGGTTAGAAGTGAAGAAAATAAACAATTCTTTCAAAATGAGCCATATGGTAATTTGGATGCAATCGGGCTTACCCCGGAAGCCTCAAAATTATTCGCTGTCGGGAAAGAGTATTTTCTTGATATTACACCGGCAGAAAAAGAAACGGAGGTATAAGAAATGGCATATTACGGATTGGCATACCCTACAATTTCAAAGTTAAACCTTTCCACAGGAAACTATACAAACGGTTTTCGGCTTGGAAAGGCGGTAAGCCTTAACCTTACAATCAGCGAGAATGAGGCTCCTGTCTATGGTGACAATATTCTTGCGGAATATGTTAAGGAGTTTAAGGAAGGAAATATTGCTCTTGGTATCACAACCTTACCCGTACCGGCATACAGCACGGTTTTCGGCCATGAAGTGACAACGGAAGAGACATCAATAAATATCGTTGATAAGTCAAATGATTTAGCTAATTATGTCGGTGTTGGATTGGTTAAGTATGAGATGGTTGACGGAGTGAGGAAATATATCGCCATATGGATATATAAAGTGCTTTTTTCAGAGTCGGGAGAGACAGCCACAACTTCTGGTGAGAATATTTCATTCCAGACACCTACAATCAATGGAACAATCAGTGTACTTCCGGATAAACGTTGGAGAGAGCGCAGGATCTATGATTCAGAAGCAGCTGCTCAGGCTTGGATTGACAGCAAGGCAAATATCATTGATATCTGTACCACACCTGAAGCAAGCCTGGAAAGTGGAACGTATACGGAGGAACAGGCAGAGGGTATTATTTTGACGGCAGGGGATGGAGAAACCATCTATTACACCAAAAATGGAACTACACCTTCGCCGCAGAACGGGACACAGTATACCGCGCCGATTGATATTACTGAATCCTGTGCCATTAAAGCGATAGCGGTAAAGGAAGGAAAGAATGCATCAGCGATAGCGGTGTATGAATATATAATTACCGTATAATACAAAACATGGATAAAGGGAGGGAGCGTGAAATATGCTCCTTCCCTTTTTAGGAGGTAAAATGAGATACCTAAAACCATACAAACCAGTAATAGAAATAAATAATAATAGGTATGAGCTGATCTACTCTTTAGAAGTAATCGATGAGATACAGGATAAAACGCAATTACCTATGATTGAAGTAATTTCAATGCTCTTTGATTATAAAACGAGAGAGGCAGCGGTTAAATTATTGATTAAGTATTTGACCGGGCAAATAATTGCAATCAAAGAAAATGAACTTGAAAGCTACAGCATCTTATTGCTGAATACATATATCGAACAAATAAAAAGCAAAGAAATCAAGGGAAATCAAGCCAAAGAAAAACCAAATGGTGAACATGAATTTATAGATGTTGAACGTTTATTTTATATCGGTACAGTGGTGTTAAATCGTCCGGAAGAAAAAGTATGGGCCATGACGGTGAGAGAATTGCGCACCCTGCATAATGAGCATGCGGCCTATAACGGATGGATCAAAGAAGAAGAGGAACAATCATTATTAAAATTATAGGAGGTCAGCCATGGCAGAAAATAAAGCAAATATTGGGCCAAGAATAGTACTTGAGGGAGAAGCGGAATATAAAAAGGCTATACTGGAGGCAGGAAAAAATACTGCTTATTACAAAACAGAGTTAAAAGCACTCAGTGTTGAATTTGAGGGGAATGCCAATTCTTTAGAAGCACTAAGGGCTAAAAACGAAATTTATTTAAAACAGCAGGAAGAGCAGAATAAAAAGCTCCAGGTATTAAGAGGAGCATTAGATGAAACGACAAAAAAATATGGAGAGAACTCGGTCCAGGCCAAAGAATGGCAGGCTAAGTTAAATACAGCCTATGCAGAATTAAACAACCTGAATAAAGAAATTAGTAAGAATGAAAAATATCTGAAGGAAGCGAAAGCGTCAACCGATCAGACAGCAACCTCCATAGATAGATTTGGAAAGGAAGTAAAGTCAGCGGGAAATGAAGCTGAAAAAGCAGGCGAGAAGTTTAAGATAAATCTGAAAAGTGCGGCAGTTATTGCCGGGGTTACCGCTTTAGCAGCTTCCATCAAAAATGTATCAGAGGAGTTGGTGGACTTAGTTAAAAATACAGCTGCTTATGCGGATGATATTTTGACTATGTCAGCTCAAACAGGAATTGCAACGGATACTCTTCAGGAATTGAATTATATGCAGGAATTAACCGATGTTTCCCTAGAAACGACAACCAAAAGCATGGCAAAACAAATAAAATCCATGTATAGTGCCCAAAAAGGTACTGAGGATTATGTGAATGCGTATAAAAAACTGCAAGTTGAGTTTACCAATATGGACGGTTCCCTAAGAAAATCGGATATTGTCTATTGGGAAATTATAGATGCGCTGGGCCAGATGGCTAACGAGACAGAAAGGGATGCCACAGCAATGCTTCTTTTGGGGCGATCTGCGCAGGACCTGAATCCGCTAATCCAGATTGGTAGTGCCGGTGTAGCAGAATTTGCACGGGAAGCGCGTAACATGGGAGCGGTATTATCGAATGAAACCCTGGATAAGCTGGGGGAAACGGATGATGCCTTACAAAGATTGTATCAGCAGTTAGAAATAAGTAAAAGAAATATAGGGGCCGCCATAGCACCGGAGGTAACGGACGCATTTGAAAAAATTGCAAACAAAATTGATGAAGTAGATGATAAAATCGCTGACTTTGCGAAAGATGCTATCGAACCAATGGTGGACGGATTTATTTGGATAATTGATCATGCGGATGCAATTACCGCGGGGATTAAAGGGATTACCGCAGGCATAATCACAAAAAAAGCGGCAGATGGAGTGGTATATGCAGTAGAGGCTTATAAAACACTTAAAACAGCAACAGAAGCCGCCACAGTTGCTCAAACAGCATTTAACGTAGCCAGTAAAGCGAATGTTATTGGTGCGATCGCCAGTATAGCAATAGGCGCAGGCACTGCGCTATACTCCTATGCAAAGAGCGTAAAAGAGGCTTCGGATGAAACTGAAAAGTTAAATGATGAAACTCAGAAACTTAAGGATGCATACAAAGAGATTAATGAAACTATTCAGAAGGATATTGAGAATAGAAATAAATCACTAAACTCAATAAAGGATGAGAGTAATGCAGTATTAGAATTGGTAGATAGTCTATATGATCTTAGTGACCAAGAAAATAAATCTAATATTTCGAAACAGCAAATGATTTCATTGGTAGAACAGATTAATAAGACTATGCCTGAAATGAATTTAACAATCGATGAACAGACGGGAGCGTTAAGCAAACAACGCGAAGAGATAGAAAAATTAGTGCAAGCCCATGTAGAACTAAGTACAGTAAATGCATTAAAAGATCAGCTTCCTCAAATTGCGCTAAACAAATATGCGAAAGAAAAAGAACTAAATGCCTTACTTGAAGAGAGGAAAGTACTGGAAAATGATTTGGACGTATTAAATGAAAAATATCGTGCAGCATCGGAGTTATCTTTCTTTAAAGAACAATCGGAAAAGAGCAGATTGATTGACCTGACAACAGAACTTAATAAGAAAATCGGAAATAATATTGTTGAAACTCAGAAAGCAGAAAAGGCAATAGAAGATCTGGGATCATCCTATGAAGAAACACTAAGATATATAGGACAGCATTCTGATTTGTCTGCTGCTACAAGGACATTAGATAATTTTTTGTCCAAGTACAAAGAAACATTGGATTCACAGAATAAGGATTTTGAGAACGGTCTGAGCAATAGAATAGATGCAATAAAGGATACCTATAAGGAGTCAGAAAAAGCTCTGGAAAAAAGTCAAAAGGCAGAGAAAAAGGCTCTTGATAAAGCACAGAAGGAGCAAACCGAAGCTATTAAGGCAGCGTCAGATGAAGAGTTAAAAATTCTTGAGAAAAAGCATAAAAAGAAATTAGAACTAATCAATGAAGAATATCTTAAAAAAATGAAGTTAGCTGACGAGGATCGATATAATGCGATCAAGGAAGTACAGGACCAAATAGATGCCATTGATGCTCAGACAGAGGCCGAGGACAGGGCTATTGCATCGCGTGAGGAAGCGGAGAAGCGGGCGGAATTGATCTTAAAGGTAGAAGCCGCCAAAACAGCCGAAGAGAGGCTAGATGCTCAAAAGGAGCTTGCAGACTTTGAGGAAAAAACTGCTCGTGATAGGCTTAAGACAGAAAGAGGTTTACAAAAAAATATACTGGAAGAGCAAAAAGACACGATAAATGAAGCATATAAGGCGAAAATCGAAACCTTAGAGGAGGAAAAAAAGCAACAAGAAGAAAATGCTGAATTATCTTTAGAAAGTGAAAAGAAAGCTATTGCCGATCGCTTAGAAAAAAAGAAGGAGGAATTGGGAGAAATTCATGATTTGGAAAGAGAATCCCTTGATGAAAGACATGAGAATGCCAAAGACATTATTGATAAGCAAAAGGCATATGCGATCCAAAGCGCCAAGGATACCTATGAAGAGGATTTAAGATTATTTAAAGTAAATAATGCATTGAAATATGATGAAGCAGTAGCAAACCAGGAATTAATAAAAAAGAATATCAGTCAAAGTGTGTTCGATTCTTCTGGCGGTTTTTCAGCGGCCCAAAGGGAATTTGTAAAATCAAATTTGTGGGATAGGGATTATATATTTGGTAATCAATTTAGGCTTCAACAAAACACGTCACAAATTGCTTTTGATTATTCCGAGATGGAGGATCGATTTGTTTCCGCATTAAAAAATACAAAACTAGAAGTCATTCTTGAAAAAGACAAAGTCGGATCAATTGTGGAAAAGACCGTAAACAAAATGATACAACGATAGGAGGGGTATCTTGAGTAATTTTATTTTCAATGGAATATGCTCAGATGATATGGGGCTTATAATAGAGAAACTTCCTCCTATTGTTAAGCCTCCAAAAAGATATAATTTAATCGAAATAGACGGTGCGGATCGTGCGGTTGTCGAGACACTTGGGTATAAAGCATATGAAAAAACGATACCGGTGGGATTTAAGAATACAGATCTCAGTGAAATAGTTGACTGGCTGGAAGGGGAAGGCAAACTAATATTAAGCAATGAGGAAGATAAATATTATGATGCCTTTATCCTTAATCAAATTGATTATGAAAGGATAATACGGTACCGAAAAGCGAATATCACATTTTTGGTACAGCCGTATAAATACTCATTTGGAGAGGAGGAGACAACAGCGAGAGAAGTAATAAATCAGGGGAATGTTGATTGTCTTCCCCTCATGACTATTTATGGATCGGGGTATATCGTGGTAAGTATCAATAATGTTGAAGTATGCCGGATCAGTAATATCAATGGATATATATCCCTGGATGGAGAGGAGCAGGAAGCAAAAAAAGGGGATGTACTGCAAAACAGGATAATGTCAGGTCAATTTCCGGTGTTTTCTCCTGGGTTAAATAAAATATCATTTACCGGATCTGGAACAGTAACCGAAGTAAAAACCATTGTAAGGAGTCGGTGGTTATGATAAAGGTATTTAATGCAAATGATACGAATTACTCAACCAATGGCGAGGTAATATTAAAGCCATCAGGAGCGGTTATAACAAAGAATTATGAAGAAGAGTACATTGAAATTTCCGCATCAGTTAGGTATGCGGATTTTTTAATTCAGGACAATGTAATAATCGTCGACACTCTTGCTGGAATGAAGGGATATCGGATACATAACCCTGTGATTGGGGATGCCATATCCGTAAAGGCATTATTATGCTATCAGCAGTTTCCTCCCTCTCCTGCAGATCGTGGAGTAGTGATTGCACATAAAAAAAATATGAGTAATTGCGAGAAAACCGAAAACTGGGATGATGTTGTAACGAAGCTAATTCCCATTGGCTACAATGACACTAGGCTACCGGAAGGATATATTTCCGTGGCAAGTCCTTATCCTAAAGTATATGAAAAGACAATTGAATTTGATTTGCCGGAGAATTTGATTAGCCAGGTTGAAGCAATGGAGGAGGAGATTGAAGACGATGAAGCCATTGTCAGCGGATTAGAGAGCAGCATAATCACTCTTCAGGCTAAAATGAGTGCTTATGATATATCCATAGCAAGTATACAGGCTGAAAAGGCTGATTTACAGCGGAGATTATCCGAATTAGGATCATCCGAAGCAGAGTTAAAAGAAAAGGCTGTAATTGAGGCTCAAATCCCTTTGATAAGCAACGAGATAGCAGATATGCTTACAGAGAAAGGTAATGCCAACGCTGCGCTAAATGCCTCACGTGAAAACTTAATTACCGAAAAAGCAAAACTAGCTATTGCACAAAGTTCCTATCAAGCTATTGTAGTTGGAAATTTAAGAAGCCAAGCGATAGCGTATCTGGATGCAAATCAATACCCCCAGATCAATTATAATCTCGAAGCACATCTGGAGGGAATAATTGAGGTTGGGGATATTGTGCACATAAAGTACCCGGAAATAAAAGTGGATCTTCTTTCTTCGGTAACTGCTTTTAAATGGAATTGCCTGACGAAAAAGTTTATGCAGATTGAAATCGGCAAAAAATTAATGGACCTGAAAGGGACTATTGCAGAAATCAAGGAAGCTATTGCGGACAATTCGGAGACGATAAGAAAGACGGGAAATACAGTTAATAAATATCGATCAGAGTATAAAAGAGACAATGAGGAGCTGGTAAGCAAATTTACCCATGAAATATATGGGGCCAGTGATGGTATCTATGGATTACTGACAAAGTATCAATCGGTATTCCGTCAAACAGCATCCGAGATCAGCGGTACAGTATCCAGGACTAACGCAGATATGAGCAGTCAAGTTGCCTCATTGAGGATTACAGCAGATGCCATAACAGCTATGGTGCAATCCAATTATACGGCGTTGGATGGGAAAATTACTGAAAACTCATCAAGGATTACACAGACAGCAACAGAAATCAGAAGTGAAGTATCGGCTTCTGTAGTATCTCTCGATGGGAAAATATCAAATAATTCCTCGCTTATCAGCCAAACCGCCTCACAGATCCGCAGTGAGGTTAATTCAAAATTCACGAATTATTCCACTACAACGCAAATGAATTCTGCTATAAGCCAGAGTGCATCAAGCATTACCTCCAGTGTGACAACATCAATCAACGGAGTAAAAACAGATGTGTCAAGGGTGGAGCAGACGGCAAATAAAATCACATGGTTGGTAAAAAGCGGTTCTTCCTCCTCTGATTTTACCTTAACAGATAGAGCGATCAGTTTGGTTGCATCACAAATTAGTTTAACCGGCTATGTAAAATTCAATGATTTATCAGCTTCAGGATCCACATCCATTAATGGAGCCAATATAATCACAGGGACATTATCAGCAGAAAAAATTACAACCGGGTATCTGAGAGCAGACAGAATATCAGGTGGAATATTGAATTTTGCTTTGATAAGCGCTTTGAATCTCACTGCTTCCATGATACAAGCCGGGACACTTGATGCAAATAAAGTCAACGTAATAAATCTTAATGCAGATAGTATAACATCGGGTGCACTAAGCATCAGGTATATTAAAATGAATGATTACCTGGTTATGAACACGGGTAGCTCTTCGAACTATCTGCGTATTGGTGGGACTAATTATCAATACATAAATGGACTTGAAATAGGTGCAACTTCTTTCCATGTTTTGTCCCAATATGTACGGTTATGCCCAGCAGGTTCTACGCTTGGATTTTTTGGTTCTTCCGGATCTCAAAAAAAGACGGTTTCCAATACATCATCTTCTGCGGATTTATCGGAAGTCAGAAGCAAATTAAATGAGTTGTTAAATGCGCTCCGTGGCTACGGAGAAATATAAGGAGGATATGAAATGAAAACGGTTGTATACACCATGGAGCAAATCATTGATTTATCCAGATTAATCAATGGATTAACAGTTACAGGGCTTGAAAACTGCAAATTGATCGCAGCAGCTGCACACATCATAGATACACCATTATCTATTGATGAGAACGGTGATGATAGTGAGAATGGAGATGAAGAAAATGAGCAACCTGAGACTTAAACCGATTCAGATAATTCTTAATACGGACAATCATGTGCCTAATAAAAGGATTTCTATCAAAAAGGGATGCATTGAAACCATACCTTTTGAAGCGATAATCAATGACCGTGGCGGTTTACTATCAATTCCATCTGGTACATCAGCAAAAATTAGGATGAGCCGGCCGGATGGTGTACAGGTATTAAATGATTGCGGTGCTATTGCAAATAACAGCATCCCGTTTGAGTTTACAAAAGTAATGCAGGATGTACCAGGTGACGGACAATGTGAGATTATATTAATACAGGGTTCCAGGACATTCACAACTGCGACGTTTATCGTAAAAATCGATGGAAACGTACATAATGATGATCAGATAGAGAACCTTCCGGAATACAATTCTTTGTTAAATGCGCTGGTAAAAATTGAAGATGTAGTTAACCAGGGAATTTATGCGAAGCAGCAAGGTGATTATGCCAACCAAAAAGGGCAGGCTGCGCAGGAGATAGCATCATTACTAAATCAAAAACTTGCAAATGGAGAGTTTGTTGGTCCCAAAGGCTCGAAGGGGGATAAAGGAGATGCAGGAGTGCAAGGTCCTGCGGGACCTAAGGGAGATACCGGAGAAAGAGGGTTGCAAGGGCTTAAAGGAGATAAGGGCGATTTCGGTCCAGAAGGACCAGCCGGCCCCAAAGGAGATAAAGGAGATGTTGGAGAACAGGGGCCAGAAGGTCCGAAAGGAGATACAGGAGAAAGAGGGTTGCAGGGGGAGAAAGGAGACAAAGGGGAAAAAGGCGATATAGGTGATATAGGGCCAGAGGGACCAATTGGCCCGAAGGGAGATAAAGGCGATATGGGAGAACAGGGGCCAGAAGGACCGAAAGGAGATACCGGAGAAAGAGGGTTGCAGGGGGAGAAAGGAGAAAAAGGGGATAAAGGTGATATAGGGCCAGAAGGACCAATTGGCCCGAAAGGAGCGGACGGAACCGGGGCGGGCGATATGACGAAAAGTACCTATGATCCGCAAGGCAAGGAGATGGATATATTTGCGTATATCAACGAAAAAACTGACGATACAAAAGATAGTACCACTTCATTTCCAGAAGCAACCGTGGAAGAAGACATAGTTTCTGGTGAAAATCATGCCACATTATTCGGTAAATTGCAAAAATCCATAAGAATGTTTAGGGCGGCAATATTGGGCAAGCTTGATATTGCCAACATTGCAAATAATGATGTAACAAACGTTGCTGGATTTGCCTGGGATGCCCGCAGGGGAGCAGCGATCAGAAGTGATTTAGATGCACTAAATGATAATTTAGGCGCTTTAAAATTACTTACAAAATCAACCGGAGTAGCTGGCACTGTAAAACTATCGATGCCAGTAGGTGGACATGTAATGATATTGGTGCGCAACGTCAATATCGCGGCTGATGCAGTAGGCTTATACGTAGTATCACAATATGCGTCTGCGGGTATCGATAGATTTTGTATCAGAGATATACTAACGTCAAGTGCGCTGACCGTTACAAAAACGGCAACTTTTGACGGTGTAAATATTACCACGTCGGTCGCCAATGGCATGCATGTATATGTATTGGTATTGGCCGGATCCGGATTGTCACTTGTTTAAAATAGCTATTTAACTTGGAAACAGTTAAGTGCCGTACAGGGCAAAACAGCAATAACATTACCTACAAATTATAGTGAGATTGAAATAGTTGTTTATAGTAGCAGCACTGACGAAAGCTATGTTTTTAGGGCTTGTAAGGATACCCTACCTACAGCATATCGCGGTTATTATATTGCTGGATATTATGTATCAGCTGCAAATTTTGGTATAGCATACTATTACATATCGCAATTATCTGTCAAGGCTGACACGGTACTTTTTCAAGGTGCTGATGTTAGTAATACAATATATACAACTGTTTTTTATAGATAATAAATTTTGTAAAAATAGCTATTTTATCATGACAATGTTACATAATGCCACGTGCTCCACGAACCATTATCATATGCTCTATATGCTAAGCGCAACTCGGAGGGGGCCCACGGAAATGCAATCTGTTGTCGATAATTATCAGCGTTGCCGCACATAGTCAAAACCGTAGTCCACCATCCGAACGGATTATTAGGTGTGCCGGCTCCGGCGCAACTAAATCCATAAGGGGCGGAATCTAAATCTGATAATACAGTCGTGCCCTTAAAAATACCGCCAAAATTATCATTTAGAGAACAAACGTTTGCTATTCCGCCATATTCGAAAGTGGCAACTTGATTCCGGAATACATTTGCTTGCCTACCGTCAAATAATGGTATAATATGTAATCATACATATTTAAAGGGGGAAGGGCTAATGAAAACAAAGCTATATTCTGGAAATCACGAGATTGTTGATAGTAACACTGTTATACTATTCGATAAAAATTCAAATTTGTTGATCAATGCTACAACGGAAACATTTGATTTTATGATTGAGATTATATTCACTGAAGATGAATCCGGAAAGATAGCAATAAATCGCAACGTTGATGTTGAAAATAATAAGGTACTATTTACGTGTGTTAATTTTAAAAATATATTCGGAACAAACACTACAACTCCATTAAATATAGCCACCGTTGAGGATAGAGCTTTATACTTGCACCTGTATGTTTCATTAATGGAAGATGGTATAAGAAGGGTAAATTATACGCTCTTTCTTGAAGGGGGTGTGTAAGTATGCAAGGTAATAATTCACTGAATACTGATGCATTGTTGGTTATATTGGATAAACCGAACTTTAATAATCTGACGGAGGAACAACAAAAAATGATATTAAGCTCATATGGCGTAAGCAATGGAGAGAAAGGAGTTTTTGATAAAATGTTTGGAAATAATAGCGATAGAATTCCGACATATATAACATTTATTCTTTGCATGACGTTGATCGTCATAGCTACAGTATTTTCACTTATAAGTTATTTCACAGGGAAAAGCATTGACCTTGGATTATGGGGTACAATTATTCCGGTAATCACATTAGCGCTTGGATATATGTTTGGAAAAAACAATAAAAAAGATTAATATAAAAAATATAGAGCGCAAAGGCGCTCTTTTTGTTATCATTTAGCAAACAAGAGTTCTGAACATATATTCGATAAAAACTATTGATCAGAGTCCTCAGGAAGGGCTTATTTTATTAAAGAAAGGATAAAATATTATGGAAAAAATAAGACTTGCCAATAATAAAGAATATCAGGCAAAGGATTTTGCACTATCTCAAGATGGTGCAAAAATTAGTTTTACAGTCTGTGGTGTGCCAGACTATCCAACATTAAGATTGGATTTATCCTATGAAAATCTCAGCACTATTAGTATTGTAACCGAGGGGGGAGCTGTTAGCGGGATTTACGAGGGCTACACTCAGTTGGGCAACCGATACGGTGTCGAGGAAAACGTAGATGGCATTTTGGACATTACGGTTTATCTGTCTATGGAAGATGAAGCGAAGAACCGCATGGATCAGCTCCGCGCAGATCTGGATTATCTAGCCATGATGGGAGGGATAGAGTTATGACATTTGATAAAGTAAAAGATTATTATGATCGGAAACTTTGGAATATCTCCAGGGTGCGGAATGCCGTAGTCGTAGGAGTGATCACAGCGGAGCAGTACCAAGAGATCACCGGCGAGGAATACGCTGAATGATATTT